>CAZEZP010000072.1:0-44954 GCA_964516435.1 uncultured Kofleriaceae bacterium
CCCCCGATGCATCGGACGTTTCCGGCCCCGCTCGCGTCCCCATCGAACTATTGCCCATTCCGGAGTTGTAATGCGGTCCATCGTCCACTTTCCCCCCTCGCCTGCACGGGATGCCGCCATGGCCATTGCAGAGACCCTGCGTAGTAACGGACACGAAGTCTATTTTGTCGGCGGCTGCGTCCGGGACGCCTGGATGGGCGTGCCTCCTTCCGACTATGACATCACGACATCCGCACGCCCGGAAGAAATCCTCCGCATTTTTTCGCACACCGTTCCCGTCGGCGCCCAGTTCGGCGTCGTACTCGTGCTGATGAATCACATCCCCGTAGAAGTGGCGACCTTCCGCGCCGAATCAGGATACGCCGATGGACGGCATCCCGGCGAGGTCCGCTTCGCCACGGCACGGGAAGATGTCCAGCGGCGGGACTTCACCATCAACGGGCTGCTGTCGGATCCCGCCGACGGCCATGTGCTGGATTTCGTCGGCGGCCTTGCGGACATCGAGGCAAAATGCATCCGCTGCATCGGAAATCCCCCCGAACGCTTCGAGGAAGACCGGCTGCGCATCCTGCGCGCGGTCCGCTTCGCCGCCCGGACCGGATTCACAATCGAGGAACGCACATGGGAAGCCATCCGCCTGTATGCTCCCCGCATTCTGGACGTCTCCATGGAACGCATCCGCGATGAAATCGGCCGCATCCTGACGGGACCGCACCCGGAAACCGGTTTCGATCTGCTCGAAAAAACCGGCCTGCTCGAACGCGTCCTTCCTGAACTGGCGGCCGAGCGGGGCGTTTTGCAAAACCCGGAATTCCATCCGGAAGGCGACGTCTGGACCCATACCCTGCTGGCGCTTTCCTGGTTACCCGAACACGCGCGGGATCTGCCCGAGGAAGGGCGGGAACTGCTGGCATGGGCCGTTGCGCTGCACGATGTGGGAAAGCCCGCGACGCAGGAAACGCGCGAAGACGGCAAAATCACCTTCTACTGCCACGAAGCCGCCGGCGCGCGCCTGGCTGCCCAGATTCTGGAGCGACTGCGCCTGCCGGCCGCATTCATCGAAGACGTGGCCGAACTGGTCCAGGACCACATGCGCCTGACGCATGTGCACGAGATGCGCGATTCCACATTCAAGCGTCTCCTGGGCAAGGGCCTGCGCTCATGGCCGGACGAAACACCGGGGCAGCGCCGCTATTTCGAACTGCTCACACGGCTGCAGCGCCTCGACAGCCTGGCCAGCCACGGCGATCTTTCCCATTACGAAAAGGCCCGGCAGCGGGCGCTGGCCATGCCAACCGGTACGGAAAAGCCCGCCCGCCTGATTTCCGGACACGATCTCAAGGCCCTGGGGATTCCCCCCGGACCGGCATATGCCCGGATTCTGGAGGAAATCTTCAACGCCCAACTGGAAAACCGTATCGCCAGCCGCGAGGAGGCGCTGGCGCTGGCCCGGCTTCTGGCCGACATGCCGGCCTCCGGCGAGGGGAATCCATGAACCAGCCCCCGGTAAACATTTTTGCTTTCGGGGAAAAATCGAATATGCTGAACGACCACAGGAGGCGCAAGCCATGAATCAGACCGCCCCGATGTTCATCAAGGCGACCCCGGAAATCATCTACAAGTGTCTCGTCTCCCCCGTCGAACTGGCCAGATGGTGGCAATGCAATGCCGTGGTGGACGCGCGGCCGGGGGGCATCTGGGCGCTGGGCTGGAATCCGGACGCCGAACGGCCGGGACATGCCGTGGTGATGGCCGGCACCTTCCGGGAACTGCAGGAGAACCAGGTCCTGTCCATCGACATACCCCCCATCACCATCGTGTTCCGCATGTCGCCCACGCCCGGCGGGACGACCTTCCTCATCGAGCAGCACAACCACCCCGACCCGGAAACGGCCGATGCCGGGCTGCAGACCTGGGTAGACGCCATGAATTCCATGAAAAGCCATGCGGAATCGCTGATGCCGCAAAACGTTGCGCCCTCCTCCTCGCAGGCGCCCACCGTGAATGTGTGGGACATGGTGCGCAAAGCGGCCGGCACCCCGGCCACCACCGAGTCCGAACAGGGAATTCTGGATTCCCGCGGTTCCAAATCCGGCCTGTATCATCTCAAGACCCGCGAAATGTCGCATCCGGTGGACACCCTGCCCGGATCGGCCAGCGTCGAGCCCGTGGCCGTCACGCCGGTGGCGGAAACCGACACCACCATCCGCGTGCAGGACGATGGCGGATTCGGCATCACCGACCCCTGGGCACAGGTCATTTCCTGGAAGAAGGAGCAGGGATTCGGCTATGCCCTGCACCCGCAACTGGGCGAAGTCATGTTCGACTACGACGGCTGCGATTTCGAGCCGGCTGTCGGCGACAAGGTCGTGCTGCTGCAACTCAAGAAGGCCTGGAATGGAAAGCCCAAGTGCAAACGCATCTCCTGCCCCGCCAAGGGCAGCAACGTCAAGAAATGACGCGCACATCCGGCGGCAGTCGGCATCCCGCATTCCAGCTTGACTTTTCTCCGTTTTTGCCTGAAATAACCCTGACTTTTCCGGGGCGTAGCGCAGCCTGGTAGCGCGCTTGCTTTGGGAGCAAGATGCCGGAGGTTCAAATCCTCTCGCCCCGACTCCATCACCCCGTGCGCCTGTAGCTCAGGGGATAGAGCAGCGGCCTTCTAAGCCGTTGGTCGCAGGTTCGATTCCTGCCAGGCGCGCCAGAATCCACAAATCCTTCACTCGTTGGTTGGGCGAAAACGCCATCCCTTGCATGGCAAAAGGAGAGCGTCATCAATGTGACACGGCCCGTCTGAAACTGCCCGCAGATGCGGATCTGATGTCTGCCCAAAACGGATTGCAAAAACCGTGATACTTACTGGATGGTGCCGGAAATCTGCTGCGAGAACGCGTATTCATACGTGTTGAACTGGGCGTACTCGCCTTCGGGACCCGGGGAGAGCGTGGCATCCAGGCTCAGGCGCCACGGCGAACTGTCGGTGGATTGCGGGGCCGTATCCACGAACACGCAGGAATACTCCGTCGCATTCTCGTTGTAGGAGAGGAACCGCCAGTTGGCATCCATTTCGATGGCATTGAAATTGTCCAGGCTGAACGTTCCGGGCGAGGAAGACGGCTGGGTCGGCGCCAGCGCATAATAATACTCGCGGAAGTTGAGCGCCGAGGAGGCCGCCGAGAAAGCCGCCACCGGATTGAGGTTCTTGTCCACCAGTTTCACGCGCACGGTCAGCGAGCCGGCCTGTGGCAGGCTTGTGTTGTTGGGGCTGTAGGTGATCCACGCCGCGGTCTCGTTCTCTTCCGGAATGCCGGTCCAGACCAGTTTGAACATCGCGCTGATCATCGTGTCGTCGTCGTAATTGCCGTTGGCATCATTCCACTGCCCGTCGCCATTGGAGTCGAAAAACCACTCCTCGTTGTCGCGCACGCCGTTGTCGTTGACGTCGAGGAAAGGTTCGGGCAGGTCGTCGAAGGGCTCGCCGTCGTCGTACTGGTTGTTGGCGTTGCGATCCGTGAATCGCTCCGCACCGCGCGTCACGGCCAGAAGCGTCACCAGACCGTCGCGCGGATTGCAGGTCAGCCCGCCGCAGGCGCGCGAGGGCTCACCGGAAAGCGGCGCCACATCGGCCGGCGCCGGATTGCCGCCACGCACCTTGTACACGACCTTGAACGTCCCCCAGGAATCCGTCTCGGCCGAGAGATCGCCCGCCTCGGCCTGGAAGGTCAGCGGCAGGCTCTCCGGCGGAATGGAAGCGCCGTTGCGGTTGCGGGCGGACACCTGGCAATTCATGCGCACGTCGGGCTTGGGGCTCACGAAGCCGCCCACGTTGACGTAGTCGCAGTTCAACTGGAAGTTTCCCGCCAGCGGAAGCGAGGCGTTCGAAGGCGGCCCGAACGTGATGTTCACCGTGGCCTCGGCGCTTTCACCGGTCTGGTCGTTGTAATAGGAAGCCTTGACCACCGCGGCTCCCTGGATGCGGGCCGAATACAGGCGCACCGTGGCGATGCCGTTTTCATCCGTGGCCACCGAGGTCTGGGTCACATCCTCCACGTTGGAGAACGAACCGCCGGTGGTCTCGAATTCGATCGTGCCGTTCTTGTAGGGCTTATTGGATTTTTTCAATACGGCCTGAATCTCGGCGTACTCGTAGCCGCCCGCCGGAATCTCGGAAGGCGTGGCGGTCAGTTTGATCTCGAATCCCTTGAGCTTGTCGCAGGAAAAAAACGCCAGGGAGAGCAAAGCCATCATCAAAAGTGGAGAAAACAGTCTGCGCATCCTCATGTCGGCTTCCTTTCTTCCATGAAAAGACTTCGAACCATCTATGCGGCCAAAGCAGGCCGCCCTTACATGTATAAACCAGAATGGCGGATTTTCATCCCGTTTTTTGCATGCGGGCGAAACGGAACGGCTTCAGCCCCGGGCGCCGGGTGCGGTGCCGACGTCGCCGGGCGTGAGGGAACGCACGATTTCTGCGAAGCGCTTGCCACGTTCCTTGTAGTTTTCGAACATGTCGTAACTCGAACAGGCCGGAGACAGGATGACGGCATCGCCCGGATGCGCCAGCCGGGCGGCGCGGCGCACCGCATCCTCGAAGGAATCCGCCATGTGCAGGGGGATGCGCCCCTCGAGATCCGCCCGGATCAGCGGCGCGCTCTCGCCGAGGGCCACCACCGCGCGGCATCTTTCCCGCAGGACGTCCAGAAGCGGCGTGTACGGGGCGCCCTTGTGACGGCCGCCCAGCAGGAGCACGAAGGGGGTTTCCCATCCGGAGAGGGAACCGATGACGGACCCCACGTTGGTGGCCTTGGAATCGTCGTAGAAACGCACGCCGGCGGTCTCGCCGCAGAACGTCATGCGGTGCGGCAGCCCGGGAAATCGCCCCAGCACGGCGACGGCCGCATCGGGGGGAACCCCCATCAGCAGGGCGCAGCCCACGGCGGCGAGCGCATTGGCCATCATGTGACGGCCGGCCAGTTTCATGCCCGCCACGGGGAAGCGCAGGCTCCAGTCGGGAAAACACAGATGCCCCTCCGCCAGATGGAACGGCGCACGCGCATCATGCACCGAGAAGCCGAAACGCTTCGAATCGACGGCCGCCGTCTCCCGCGCCACCAGCGGGTCGTCGGCGTTGTACACCACGAAATCGGGCGGATTGCGAAAAATGTTCATCTTCGTTCGCCAGTAGTGCTCGAAGGATTCGTAGCGATCCAGGTGATCTTCGGAAATGTTGAGGAGCGCGGCCACCCGGGCCCGCAGCGAAGGAGTCCGCTCCAGTTGGAAACTGGACAGTTCCAGGGCGATCAGTCCATCGGGCCCGCCGGCATCCGTGCCCACCACGTCCGAAAGCGGCGTGCCCAGATTGCCTCCGGCGAACGTGGGCCGTCCCGTGGCGGCCAGAAGCTCGCCCAGCAGGGCCACGGTCGTAGACTTGCCGTTGGTGCCCGTCACCGCGCCGATGGCCGCGTCGATGCCCCGCAGCGCCAGTTCCACCTCGGCGATGACCTCCACGCCGGCGGCCTCGGCGGCGGCCACGGGAGGAAGCGGCGGAACGCCGGGGCTGACGACCACCAGATCGGCTTCCCGGAAGAGGGATTCGGGATGATGGCCCCAGACGGTTTCCACGCCGTCCGGAAGTCCGGAGACGTCCCGGCGGGCGATGTCGTTGAGACATACGCGCGCCCCCGCCGCATGCGCCAGGCGGGCCGCCGCGACGCCGGAGGCGCCGGCCCCCACCACCACGACATTCTTGCGTTCCAGGTTCAGCCGCATGAGGAACCCTCCCCGCGGGACACGAGAGCGCCCGCGCACCGGAAAAACGCCCGCCATCCAGACTGCGGCAGGCGGGCCGCCGGGGGGTATAGCATTTTTCCGCCCGGTTGGAAAAGATCCCGCTTTCTGGTATGTTTCGCCAGCTGGAAGCGGTCATGCGGCTGTCACGATTGGAAATTTCCGGATTCAAGAGTTTCGGCACGAGGGTGCAACTGGATTTCCCCTCGGACCTGTGCGCCATCGTGGGCCCCAACGGCAGCGGCAAGAGCAACGTCGTGGACGCGCTGCGCTGGGTCATGGGCGAACAATCGGCCAAATCCCTGCGTGGGCGCACCATGGAGGACGTGATTTTCGCCGGTTCCCAGAACCGCCCGCCCGCCGGGCTCGCCGAGGTGACGCTGGTCTTCTCCCGCGACGAACGCCAGCCGCCGCCCCTTCCCTCGCTGAACTTCCCCGAAATCCGCATCACCCGCATCCTGCACCGCGACGGCACATCCGAGTACAAACTGATGAACCAGCCCTGCCGGCTCAAGGACATCGTGGATGTGTTCGCCGGTACCGGACTGGGATCCCGCTCCTACGCCATCATCGAACAGGGGAAGATCGCCTCCGTGATTGCCGCCCGGCCGGAGGAACGCCGCCAACTCTTCGAGGACGCCGCCCAGATCAGCCGCTACCGCATGCGGCGCCGGGAGAGCGAAAAGCGCCTCGAAGAAAGCCGCCACCACCTGGAACGCATCGGCGACATCGTGCGGGAACTGGAAAACCGCCTGCACCGCCTGGAACGACAGAAGGAAGTGGCGCTGCGCCACGACGAGCTCGAGCGGCAACTGCGTCACCTGGACCGCTGGCGTTTCGTGCACCAGGGCCGGGAACTGTCCCTTCGCATCCGGACGGCGCGTGCCGAACTGGATGCACTGGAAACGCGTTTCGGCCAACTGCAGACCGAACTGATGACCGCCCGCACCGAAGCGCAGGACGTCCAGTTGCAGAAAACGGAAGCCGAAAGCGCCTACCGGCTCACGGTAGACGCCTTGATCGACCTGGAAAAGCGCCTGGCCCAGGCGCGCACCGGATTGCAGGTCTCCCAGAGCCAGAAAGAACAGGCCGCCCGCACGATCGAGGGTTTCCAGGGACGGCGCGGGCAGACCCGGCAAAAACTCGAAGGCGTGCAGGATCTCGTCCGGCAGAGCGAGGAAAAGCGCCGGCACCTGGAATCCGTGGTGAGCGTCAAGCGCGAGGAACTGGAACTCCTCGAGCAGCAACTGCGCACGGCGCGCAATGTCCGCCAGGACATGGAGGGAGCGCTTTCCCGGCAGCGCGCGGAACTGCTCCAACTGGAAAAGACCGTATCCGCCCAGGCGGCTCTTGCGGAAAACGCCGTCCGGAAACGGGAATCCCTGGTGGCCCGCCAGAAGTCCCTGGAAGCCGATTGGCGCGACGTGCAGGCGAAGATCGAGGAAAACGAGAAATCCATGGCGAACGGCAGCCAGAAACTGCAGGAGGCCAAAAACCGGCTGGCCCAAGCCCAGGCGGAACTGCGCCAGCAGGAAGACGCCCTGGCTCCGCTGGAGGCGCAGGGCCGCGAACTGGAGGCGGAAATCCTGAAAGTCCGCCAGAACATCAGTTCCCTGCAGGGAAAGTTCGATTACCTGGACGACTTTCTGCGCCACCACATGGATGCAGACGAGAAAACCCGCCAGTTCTGGGAGCTCCTGCAGGAAAAGGGGCTCGCCAGCCGCCTGGCGGGCCCCCTCTTCGAAGCCTTCGAGCCGGACCCTGGATTCGTGGATGCGCTGGAAATCGCACTGGCCGGCCAGTTGCAGAGCCCGCGCATCCAGAATCCGGAAGACGCCCTGGAACTGGCAACCCTGGCGGCAGCGGCCTGCCGAGGCGTGGAACTGGCCCTGCCCCGGATTCCCCTCGAATCCGGCCGGGATTTCGCCCCGAGCGAATCCGGTTCCGAATCCAGTGGGAATCCAGATTCGAAACCGGGGATTCCGGATGCGTGGATTCCCCTGGTCGAGCATGTTCGCGTCCTCGATGCCCGTTTCGCCTACCGGATCGAGGGATGGTACCGCGTGCCTTCCCTGGCCGACGCGCTGGCGCATGCCGACCGGATCCCGCCCGGCGGCGGCTGCATCGCACCGGATGGGACCGCCCTTCATGCCGGCGGCGTCCTGCGCATCCACGAATCCGGCCCCCAGACCTCGCTGCGGGTGCGCGCCGAACGGGACCGGCTGGCGCAGGAACTGGAGCAGGCCAGAACGCGGATGAACCAGTTGGAGCAGGAATCCGAAAGCGTGGCGAACCGGCGCATGGACCTGCAGGAGCGACTGCGCCGGCAGCGGGAGGCCGAAAACGCCGTACGCAAGGATGTGCAATCCCTGGAAATGGAGGAAAACCGGCTGCGCGCCCAGGCTGCCGCGCTGCGCCAGGTGGAGCAGGAACGCAGGCGCACCCTGGATTCCATCGTCCGGGAACTGGAATCCGCGGCCGTCGTGGAAACCGATGCCGACCTGATGGATTCCCTTCACCAGAAGCAGGAGGAACTCAAGAGGGAACTCGACCGTTACCGGGAAACCGCCGCGCGCGTGGATTCCCTGTCGGAACAGATGCAATCCGCCCGGGTGGCCGTGGAATCCTGGAGCCAGAAAGTGGAGAGCGAAAAACGCCTGCAGGCCCGGCTGGAGGAGGAAGCCGCCGCCATGCAGGCCACTCTGGAGGAGATCGCCGCCGGCATCGAATCCGCCATCGCCCACAAGACCCAACTGGAGCAGGATGCCGCCGCGCACGAATCCGCCATCGCCATCCTGGACGAGCGGCTGGTAGAGCAGCGCCAGATTCACGACGAGGTGCGCACGCGCATGGAGGAACTCGCGCGCCGGTGGGAATCCGTCAACGAACGGATTCGCAGGCTGGAACGCCAACTCGCGCCCCTTTCCGGAAAGCGCAACGACCTGCAGAGCGAAATCGCCCGCATGGAAGGGAATCTGGGCTATCTGGAAAAGGATTTCTCCGAGCGTTTTCCGATGGAACGCCTGGATTGGCTGGTGGAAGGCGAGGAGTTTCCGGAAGCCTTCGGCGACGTCCAGCGCAGGCAGCGCGAAGAAATGCTGCAGGAACTCGAAACGCTTCGGAGTGATTACAATCCGAATGCCATTCATGAATATGACGAAGTGCAGGAACGCCTTACTGGATTGCAATTGCAGTTGACGGATCTTTCCAAAGCTGTGAACGATCTGGACAAGGCCATCGCGCACATCACCGAACTGTCCCGTCAGCGCCTGCTGGAAACGTTCGCGGGCATCTCCCAGCGGTTCTCGATGCTCTTCCACCAACTCTTCGGCGGAGGTTCGGCCAGCCTGCGCCTCTCCGAGGGCGACCCCCTGGAAGCCGGCGTGGACGTGCTCGTGCAGTTGCCCGGCAAGCGCACGCAGGTCATGGAACTGCTTTCCGGCGGTGAGAAAGCGATGACAGCCATCGCCCTGGTCTTCTCGATGTTCCTGTACCGTCCATCGCCCCTGTGCGTTCTCGACGAGGTGGATGCCCCACTGGATGAAAGCAACGTGGACAAATACAATGCCCTGTTGCGCGAGTTGTCCAGGAATACGCAATTCCTCGTCATTACACATAACCGGCGCACCATGGAAGCCGTCGAACGCATCATTGGCGTCACCATGGAAGAACCCGGATGCAGTTCTGTCTATCATGTCCAAATCGACCGCCGGCGCTGAAAAAAACGAGGAGATGAACGATGCGAAGAAAGCGGATTCAAAACAAGTGCACGGCCCTTTTCATTGCAATTTTTATTTTATCGTCAATTACAACAGCATGCGACGATGGAAACAAAGAAAAAAACAACACCGCAAATAATACGAATAATAGCAATTCCCAGAACTGCATGTTTGCAGGCACCTATACCATCGATTCTTCCGAAATCCTGACGGGTGCCTGTACGCTCGCCATGGTGGATCCATCCATCCGGATTCGTCAGGCCGGAGCCCAGGTGATGATGAAATTCGATTCCACGGACTGGAAAATCGCTTCCGTGCAGAATTGCACATTCAATGCAAATGGCCCCGACGGCTGGTGGGTCAATGGGGTCCGGCGCACCCGTACGATGGCTGTCACCGTGGCAGGCGACGTGCTGACGGCCGATGTGACGGACCGGCTGGAAGGCACGGACAATCTGGGCAACACCTGCGACGTGCAGGTGCGCATCCGGGCCACCCGCACCGGCCCGGCTCCCGACGGCGTGGGCGTGGGCGAAGACGGCTGCGGCCCGGTGGGCTGCTCGGCTCTTCTGTGTGCCTTCGGCAACGAATTCGACTGCGCCGATGGCTTCTGCCTGCTCGATTCCACCGGCGACTGGATGGAAAGTTACTGCACCCGGCCCTGCGCAGGACCGGACGACTGCCCGGAGGGCTTCGATTGCGTACGGGCGGCCGAGAACTGGGATGGCGCGCCGGCCGGGAAATACTGCACGCGCTGGCGGGCCGTGTGCGGAAACGGCGTGCCGGAGGAAGGCGAAGCCTGCGACGACGGCAATACCGATGACGGCGACGGCTGCTCGGCGGACTGCCAAAACGTGGAGCGCTGCGGCAACCAGCGCCTCGAACCCGGCGAGGAATGCGATGCCGGGGCGCCTGGCGAATGGCTTTCCTGCTCCGCACAATGCCGCATCGAACTGCCGGCGGACACGACCATGCCCCTGGGCGTGGGCGTAAGCGACATCCTCGCCGCCCATGCGGATTCGGCGTTCCTGGTGGTGGGCTACGATTCCGGCATATTCGCCGGCGACTACGAACCCAAGGTGCGCTTCGCCCGCACCACGGATGCCGGCCAGACCTGGACTTCGGGCCTCGTCCCCTCCTCGGACTGCTGGCTGATGCCCCCGGCGGCCATCGCCGTGCAGGGCGAGCGCGTCACGGTGGCCTTCGCCAGTTCCCAGGGGCTGCGCCTGTCGGAAAGCACCGACGGCGGCCAGACGTGGAGTCCGGCAGCCCCCGTGTTCGTGCCCGAGGGCGCGACCCAGGACGAATACGGGATTCCCACGATCGCCATGCGCTACGGCGACGACGGCGCCCTGTGGCTGGCGCTCTCCAAACCGCAGGCCATCGTGGTCCTGCGCCGGGAGGCTCCTGGGCAGATCATCCAGAAAATCGGCGAAATGTCCCTGCCGCCTCCCCCGGATTCCCAGGGATGCAGACTGAATTTCAAGCCGTTCCGATTCGATTTGTCCAACGGCGCGGGCGTCCATTTGCACTATGCCCCCAACGGTGTGCGCCTCACAGCGGGCGCATCCTGCAGCGGCAGCAACGGATACGACCACAACCTGTGGTCGGCCCGCTTCGATGCCTCGGGGCCGGTGGGGCCAGCCGTAGACCTGGTGCAGACAGCCGGCATGGGAAGCACGGAAGAAATCTTCGCGGCGGTCGTCTCTCCGGATTGGCGCCATTCCCCGGTGGTGTGCCTGAGCGAGGGACAGTTCGCCAACGGCCGCACCCGCTGCGGCCAAGTGGATGAATCCACCGGCGCCTGGACCTTCGCCGACACGCCGGCCGCCCCCGACTCCTGGAATGCGCGTGGTGTCGCGGCCGTGCTGGGCCGGCCGGGACACTGGGTCCTCGTCCAGGATGTCGCCGCCGAAAGCGTAATGCGCATCCACCGGACCCTGGATGCGGGCCTGACGTGGTCGCACGTCGACATTCCGGGCACGAACTTCGGAAACGGCAAGACCCTGGCGCCCATATCGGATTCGGCCGCCCTGCTCTTCGAGGTGGATTTCAACAACGAGGCCAGTTTCGTGCGGATCGACCTTTCGACATTCGCCGCCGGAGAGCCGGCGTACCTCTTCGGCGATGCGCGCCGCGCAGATGGCAGCGGCCTGCCCTGGACCTTCTCTTCGGATTCCGACGGTTCCGGCCTTGCGCTGGTGGCGTATTCCCTTCCGGATTCCCTGCGCCAGTGGATTCACGCCGTGCGTTTCGTGCAGTAGAGGAAAAAGCCGTAACTCCGGCATTGATTTTTTGGTACACAGCTCCCCAAAAAAACCAGATCCCGTCCGAAAAACGCCTCAGTTGCGCGTACTCACGCAACGCCCCTCGATGCAGCGGGGAATGGAGATGCGGGGCGCGCAGTCGAGCGAAATGCCACATGTCCGCACGTATGCCTCGTAGAGGGGCGCGATGGCCCGTGCCGTCTGCGCATCGATGACGCGCCCGCAGTCATCGACGCCGCCGGGAACGTTCTCGCATTCGGAATCCACGCTGCAGCCACCGGATGCGGCATCGCGCCGGGCGATATATTCCTCCCGCATCTTCCGGCACTCCGCTTCCCGGGATGACACCGTTGAAGAATCCGCTGGCGACGCCGGCGTTTCTCCCCGATTTCCCATTTCATTCCCATCCTTCCCCCGATTCCCGCCGGATTCCCCTCCGCCGCCTGGTGCCGGTGTTTCTTTCTGGACCGAATCCATCGAAACCGCCGCGCGCGCCGGCGCATCCGCCCGGTCCGGCCGGCCGGTGCATGCAGTGAATGCGAGCAGAAGGCCAAATGCATGAAAACAGGATGTACGAAGCATTTCCCGTATCTTCTCCTTGCCTGAATGAATCCGGATGATTCACTACGAGGTTTCTTCTGGCGTGTCAATTTGAAAAATCCACCAAAGTTTCAGCTTGCATGCAAACGGCCGAAAAGCGTATTTCCAGAAATGGACTTCCGGAAGCGGAAAGTCGAAAAGAGAGGCGCGCATGGCGACGGAAATGGATGCGAATACGCAACGGATCATCCAGTGGGCCAAGAAGAGCGTCCGCTGCATGGAAAAAACCGAACTGGGCGTGGAAGACATCTTCCTGGGGGTGCTCGCGGAAATCCGGGCCGGCCGGCTGCCGGCAGCGGTGCTGGCGGAGGGGATGGATGCCCAGAAACTGCAGTGGCCGCCGGAAATGATCCGCCTGCATGCCGAAATCGAAAAACAGCCGGAAATCGAGGAATCCGTCAAATATCCGCTCTCCGCCGAACTGCGCACGCTCGTGCAAGTGGTCCATGCGGAAACGCGCGGAAAACTGGATGCGCCCGTCCTCGTGCGGCGCCTGCTGGAAACCCGGCACGCCTGGGTGGCGGACTTCGTCGCCAAGAACCGCAAGGGCCCCGGGGAAACCGGCATCTTCGCGAAACTCGACGCGGTCAGCCGGAAAACGGCGGCGCTGAAGACCCGGCTCAACGAGGTCGTGCTGGGGCAGCGCCCGGCCATCGACATGCTGGCATCGGCGTTTTTCCGGGCATCGGTGTTCCGGCTCCCCGGCATGCCGCAGGGCATCTTCACGCTCATGGGCCCCCCCGGCGTGGGCAAGACGCTCCTGGCCGAGACCTTCGCCCTCGTGCTCGGAGAAATCGAGGGGCAGGAATATGCGCTGCTCAAACTGGACATGTCCGGGTACTCCGCCCACCAGAGCCACGAGCAACTGTTCGGATTCGCCAAGGCGTACCAGAACAGTTCGCCGGGACTCTTGACGCTGCACGTGAAGAAGAATCCGCGCTCGGTCATCCTGTTCGATGAAATCGAAAAGGCGCATTACAATACCATCACCGCGCTCCTCCCCGTCCTGGACAAGGCTTCCGCATACGACAACCAGTTGGGGGAAACGGTGGATTTTTCCCAGTCCTGGATTTTCTTCACGTCCAATCTGGGCCAGGAATTCTTCGCCGAGGCCAATACGTCCGGCATCCTCGATTCCGGCGCCGGCATGACGCTGGCCTTCGACGTCCTCCAGAATGCGCGCAAGTCCGCCGTTGCGACCGGCGGCGCGGAAACCTCCGTCCAGGCCCTGCCCCCGGAATTCGTATCGCGGCTGGCCAAGGGAGGCGGCGTGGTCTTCTCCCCGCTGGGTGTGACAGAATACATGGACCTGGTCCACAACTGGACCCGGACGAATACCCGAACCGGCGCGGATCTGCCGGCTTTCGAAATCGATGACGACGTGAAATTCCTTTTCCTGGCGAGCCTTCTTCCCGACGTGGACGCACGGCGCACGGTGGCGGCGACATCCCGCTGGGTCACCGGCCTGATGCAGGAATCCTTCGAAGCCTGCCGCGACGCCATCCGGCGGGCGAATCCGGAACGATACACGGTGCGCCTGCAGGCGCAGGAGCCGGCGGCGGCCCTCCTGCGCGAACGCCTGCACCTGGAGCCCGTGCGGCTTTTGGTCATCGATGACGACGATTACATTCCCGGCATGCTCGAAAAGGTCCATTTCGGGCTTCCCTTCGTGCTCAAACGCATCGATGACCGGCAGGATGCGGCGAAAGAAGCCCTGCGCTTCTCGCCCGACATGGTGCTGCTCGATGCCAGCATCGGAGAGGGCGCTGGCAGCAGCCGAGTCGAAAAATCCCTGCACATCCTGGACCTCGTGCGCCGCACGCTCCCGGAAGTCCCGGTGATCCTGTTCAGCGAGAATCCGCAGGACCGCCACAACCTGGATCAGGAAATCGGGCGCATCGTGGCGGCCGGGGGCGCCCGCGGATTCGTTCCGCTCGTGCGCGGGGAGGAACTCCAGGAATCGGATTTCGCCGCCCGGGTGATGCACCATCTCTGGCGCTGCGATCTGTCGCGGACCTTCCTGGAACTGCGCAAGCGGCACGTCTCCGTGGAAACCCGGATCGCCTGGTCGTTCGATGCGGATTCAAAGGAAATCCGGGGACTGGTGGGCCCTGTCACGACGCGCACCCATATCGGGGTAAGCGCGCACTACGATCATTTCCAGTTTTCCGGAATTCCCTCGGAAACCTTCGATTCCGTGGTGGGACTCAACCGGGCCAAGCGACGCCTGGCGGACGTGGTCGAATGGATGAAGAATCCGCGCAGACTGCAGGAATTCGCGGTGACGCCGCCGCGCGGATTCCTGCTGGCGGGGCCGCCGGGAACGGGCAAGACCCTGCTGGCGCGCGCGGTGGCCGGCGAGGCGAAGTTGCCGTTTCTGGCCATTTCCGCGGGCGAACTGGAATCCAAGTGGGTCGGGGAATCCGAGGAGCGAATCCGCCAACTGTTCGCCAAGGCCCGGGAATACGCCCCCTCCATCGTGTTCATCGACGAAATCGATGGAATCGCCCAGAAGCGAGCGGATTCCGACACGGCCGGAAGTCTCCATCATGGACGGGTGCTCAACCAACTGCTCGCCTCCATGGACGGATTCTCCCGGGCGCATCGGCCGATTTTCGTGCTGGCCGCCACCAACCGCCCCGATGTGCTGGACCCGGCGCTGCGGCGGCCGGGACGCTTCGATGAAATCATTCCCATCGATTTGCCGAATGCGGCCGCCCGCAGGGAATTCCTGCAGAAATTCCTGGCCATGCGCGCCGATATCGAGGATCTCTCCTGGATCGTCGCGCGCACGGCCGGCTGCAGTCCGGCCCAACTGGACCGCGTGGTGCGGGAAGCCGCCTACCTGGCGGCCCGCGACGGGGAAAAGCGCATCCAGGAGCGGCACCTGAAGGAAGCCGTCCTGCTGGTCGTGTTCGGCGCCAGCCGCGAAGACATGGAAGTCCACCGGGACGAACTGGAGCGCACGGCCTGGCACGAGGCGGGGCATGCCATCGCCATGGCCGCCCTCTTCCCGGAGCGCACGATCGAATACGTGTCGATCGTCCCGTCCGAAAGCGGCGCGCTGGGATTCGTGGCCGCCCACCGTCCGGAAGACCGCCACGATCTGACCCGCGAGGAAGTCTTCCGGGAAATCCAGGTGAAACTGGCCGGCCGGGCGGCCGAGCAGATGATCTATGGCGACAGCGGCATCTCGGCGGGCGCCTCCGACGACATCGAGCGGGCCAACCGCCTGGCGCTCATGGCCGTGGCCCGCTGGGGCATGGGCGGGGATCTGCCGCCGCTGTGCGATGCCGCCGGAAGTCCGGCCTTCCAGCAGGCCGTGTGGGCGCGCGCCCTGCCAGCCGTGGAGCACTGGCTCTCGAAAGCCGCCGCGGACACATGCAATCTGCTCGGGGGAAGACGCGGCCAACTGGAACGCCTGGCGCGCCTGCTGCTGGAGCGGGAATCCCTGGAATTCCGGGACATCGTGGACGCCGGCATCCTGCCTGCGAAATCCTGATCCCCGATTTTTCCGGATTTTCCGGATTGTCCTTTCCCCGTTTGCCTGCTAGCCTTCCGTTGTCCCGTCCACGTGCCCCCTTTTCCCTCTCTGCTGAAAGGAAGGTGCTGCATGGCCACATCGATCGCCGAAGTGAAACGTTTTCTGGAAAACGAACAGGTCAAGTACAGGGATTACTCCGACAACGCCGTCATCTTCTGGTTCGTGACGAAGAACTACGTCGACCGGGATGGCGACAAGGCGATTGCCATCATCGTAGAGATCTCCGAGGATGGCGAATACCTCAAGATTTTTTCACCTATGGCTTATGTCGTCCAGGGTCCGCACGTGGGCGCCTTCCTGCAGGCGTGCATGGAAATCCAGTGGCAGACCAAGCTCATCCAGTTCGAATACGACCGCAACGACGGCGAAATCCGCCCCATCATCGAATTCCCCATCGAGGACAGCTCGCTGACCTCGCGCCAACTGTTCCGCTGCTTTCTGGGCCTGGTGGAAATCGTGGACAAGTACGATCCGGTGCTGCGCAAGGCGCTCGCCAAAGGCGTGGTGGAATTTCCCGTGGAGGTACCGCCGCCGCAGACGGTGGACCGGATGCTCGAAACCCTGCTCGCGGCCGCCCGCAGCGGCCAGTTGAACCCGGAGCAGATGGCCCTTCTCCAGTCCCTGCTCGCAAATGCGGGCGGCGGCGAGGAGCCTCCCAGCGAATTCTGACAGTCCGGAAGAATCATGGTAAAAAGCACCCCGTGAAAGCCGGATTCCTACCGACGATGCTTGGCTGCCTGCTGCTGGCGGCGCTCCTGCATGCGCCGGCCGGGCGGGTTCGTGCCGCCGACCGGGGCGTGCTCCTGCCCGGCAAGGGATTCGGGCAGATGTTCAACGACCTGAAAGAACTGCGCAATCCCAAGGAAAACTTCTTCAACCGCTGGCTGGGCTCGGATACCTCGCGCTTCTTCGTCACCTTCCCCGAGGGCACGGACGTCGCGGGCGTGAAAACCTATGCGGGATTCTGGGCGCACAAGATGAGCCGCCTGGACGACGAGCCCTTCTTCATCGATGGCGACTACGAATTCCTGTACTACAAGTTCACCGGCATCAGTCCCCTGGGCGAACGCATGACCTACAACCTGTACCGGCTGCGCATCAACGCGCAGACGCGCCTTTCCGACACGCTGAACGCCGCCCTGCTGTTTCGCGACGTGGAGGGCCAGCAATCCAATTTCGACATGAACTACGTGCGCGGCACGGTGGCCATCGGCGGCACGTTCCTGCAGGCGCGCGCCCACCAGGTGGGATTGCTGCTCAACCTGTACACGGGCGTGGCCGTCCAGGGCAACTTCATCAACGACCGCATTCCCGGATTGGCGCAGGGCGAAGAAGCGCCGCACGGCGCGTCCTCCACGTCGGGCGTGGAATTCAAGTTCACCTGGCACAGGCTCCTGGGCCATCTCAAAATCCAGTTCTCCGTGTTCAATCCCGACAGCATCTTCAACCGCTACACGGTGCGCATGAGCATCCGCAACATCCTCTTCGACGGGGATTACATCTGGATTCAACTGGATTCCGATCTGCCCGTGCTGGGCAGTTCCTACCAATCCAACATGCTGTTCGTCAGTTATTATCGGCGCTTCTGAATCCGCAGGCGCAAAAGGGCCAGCGGCGCCAGAACGAGGAGGAAGAACGCGCCCTGCGGGAAATGGCCGCCCGACGACGCGGCCGAGCAATGGCACCCGCTCTTGGCGCGCGAACGCGGAGAATCCGAGCCATCCGCATCCGGTTCCGCATCCGGAACCGAGGCATCCGGAGCGCACTCCTCGATGGGAGAATGGGAACAGCGTCCATCCGGACCGCAGGCATCGAGCGTACAGGCGTCGGCGTCATCGCAATCCGCATCCAGAATGCATTCGGCGCCCGAGCAATCCGGATCGGCCGCATCCACCCGGCCGTCGCAGTCGTTGTCTACACCATCGGAACAGACCGCGGCGCCGGATTCCACCCCGGCCGGAAGCGGCGTGCAGGATTCCTGGCCGCCCTCGCAAACCGAGAATGCCTGGCACGCCCCCGTTCCGCAAGCGGAGGGAATATAGGCATCATCCGGAATTCCATTGCAATCGTCATCGACGCCATTGCAATTGTCATCACTGCCCGAAGGCACACAGAACGATTCACAGCCGTTGCCGGCATCCCCAGACTGCAGATCCCCATCCAGATCGGAACGGCCCGGCAGGCAACGGTACACGCAGATGCCGGCCGTGCAGGCGGCCGCTTCGGAATAGGCCCCCGCATGCAGGGCGCAATCGTTCCCGCAGACGCCGCAGTGAGCGAGATCGGAACGCAGGTCGGTACCGCAACCCTCGCCCGTTCCAGCGCAATCGGCAAAACCGGCATCGCAGGCCAGAAGTTCGCAAACCCCGTCCACGCAGGCCCCCTGCCCGTTTTCTGGCGCGCAGGAACTGCCGCAGGCGCCGCAGTGGGCCAGGCTCGCGGCCAGGTCGGCCTCGCAGCCGTCGGGAGCCAACCCGTTGCAATCGGCGAACGTGCTGCTACAGGAGGAAATGGCGCAAACGCCGTCCACGCACACGCCCTGGGCATGCGCAGGATTGCAGACGCGCCCGCAGCCGCCGCAGTGTTCGAGGCTCGCGGTGAGATCCGCCTCGCATCCATCCGCCACGATTCCATTGCAGTCCATGAAGCCCAGGGCGCAGGAATCCAGCCGGCAGTTGCCAAGATCGCAATGGGAGGAAGCGTGGGGCAGCACGCAGGAAGAACCGCAGCCGCCGCAGTGCTCGAGGCTCGCGGCGAGATCCGTCTCGCAGCCGTCCGCCGCCAGCCCGTTGCAGTCGCCCATGCCCGACAGGCATGCGCCCACGGTGCAGACCCCCAGGACGCAAAGCCCCTGGGCATTGGCCGGGGAGCAGGACGCACCGCAGCCGCCGCAATGCGCCTCGTCTTCCAGGAGATTCGCTTCGCAGCCGTTGGCCGCCAAACCGTCGCAATCCGCATAGCCGAAATCACAGAGCGCAATGGCGCAGTTACCGTCGATGCACACGCCATCAGCATGCGGGGGCGCGCAAAGACTGCCGCAACCGCCGCAATGCTCGAGGCTCGAGGTGAGATCCGTTTCGCAACCGTCGGATACGGCGCCGTTGCAGTCGCCCCACGGCGGCCGGCAGGCGGCGATGGTGCACGTGCCATCCACGCAGGCGGGCGTGGACTGGAACGGCGCGCAAATCTCCCCGCACGCACCGCAGTGATCCACGTCCGCATGCAGATTCGCCTCGCAGCCGTCCGCCGCAATTCCATTGCAGTCTGCCCATGGCGGCAGACAGACAGAAATCACACATTCTCCCAGCATGCACGCCGGCGTGGCATGGGGCAGCACGCACACCGTGGTGCAATCCCCGCAGTGCTCCACGTCCGTGGAGAGATCCTGCAGCGGATTGACTTGCAGGGGGCAGGTATCCTCGCAATCCCACACCCCATCACCGTCCGTGTCCGGATTGCTGGGATTCGTTCCCATGGCGGCCTCCACCTCGTCGGAACAACCGTCGCCGTCGGAATCCAGGGCATAGTGCACCGAAACGAGATTGGATTGCGCCACCAGAGGCGTCGTGCCGGAGTAATACTGCAACTCCGCCCTGTTCGCGTATGTGCCAGGCGCCCCCAACTGCACCGTCAGCGTGACGGTACCGCTGGAATGCGCGGCCAGATTGCCCAGGTTCCAGCGCACCACACCGCCGGAAAGCGTCCCACCGCCCGTGGCCGACACGAACGTCGTACCCGCTGGAAGTGGATCCTGCAGCAGCGCATTGTAGGCCACGCTTTCACCGTTGTTGGCCCAGGCGATGGAAAACGTCACCACGTTTTCCGTGACGAACGCCGGCGCGCTCTTGGTGACCGACACCACCGGCTGGTTTTCCTCGAGCACGCAATCCGCCTCGAAGAGGCTGTTGAGGAACAGGCGCGTTCCCTGCGTGGTGGGATTGCTGGAAATGGGCAGGGTCGTGGTATACGCATGCCCGCCCAGGTAACTGACCTTGCCAACGCCCGAAGCGCACACATCACCGCCGCCCACGGGATTGATGGAGCAGGCGCCATCGAGATAGCCCGTCATCCACAGGTCGCTCACCCCAACCAGCGGCGTGGTTCCGCTTTTCGTAATCATGACCACATCCGCATCCTTGTAGGTTTCGCCGGCCGGCAGACTGTAGGAGCGCTCGGAACCGCCCACGGTGGCGAACGGGCCGTCGATTTGCGCGAAGGGATACCACTGGTTCAGGAACGCCACTGGTGCCGGGTCACCCGAAATGATGAAGCCGTTGCGTGTCAGGAAGCGCCCGTTGACATTGTTCTCGAACGTGTTGACCGCCTTGCATTCGGCGAAGAAATGCGTCCGGAATCCCAGGAAACTGCGCACCTCCGCGACCACGGCGTCCGCCAGCGCCTGCTGGGCCGCCTTCACATCCCAGTGCATCGACATCAACTGGCAGAACTGCGGCGTGCCATTGGCGTCGAAGAGCGCCCCGTCGTGCGGATTGGTGAGGCTGCCCGCCACCTCGGCCGGCTGCAGAAAGTCCGGAGAAGACGTGCTCCAGGCAGCACCGGAGGAATCGGGAATGCCCGCCGCATTGAGGTAGGAAAAGGCGATTCCCTCATTGCCGTCTGCAAAGATTGCGAAGCGGGGTGCCACTGCCATGGTCTTGGCCACGTAGCCCGTAAACGGCGCCGTAGACCGGTGCACCGTGGTGGTGTTGGAGGCCTGCCACGCGGTGATCAGGGGCAAAGCCACGGCGGCATCGGAAGCATGCACCACGAACGGCCCCCCGCGATATCCGTGATTCGTGATGACGGCATTCGTCCGGACATCCACGGCCGAGGTGACGAAATCCGCGTCCCCCTTGTTCTTCATTGGAAGAATCACCCAGTGGACGCGCACGTGGTTGAGCAGCAGCCGGTACACCAGGCCGAACGCCTTGAGCATGCCGTAATCCTGGTAGGTGGTGTCCATGGGGACGATCAGGGATCCTGCCGGAAACGTCACCGGATCGGCGGCTGTCGAAACCGAAGGAAGCGCTGACAGGAAAAGAACCAGCAGCAGGACGGCGAAGCGAAAACGCGCAGGCTTCATGGGACACCTCCGGAAAACGGACACAGGTTTCATTGTAGGGGAAAAAAGCAGGCCGAACAACCCGGGGAAATTGCGTTGACATATAAAATTTCCTTGAACGGAAAAAGAATTTTTCGACTTTTGAATGCAAGGGGGAAGACACCTGCGAGGCAAGGTATTGACTCACCGCATCAGATGCGTCATAAGATGTTCCGCGAGGTGCGTCATGACGATTCTTCAAAAAAATTGGGAACGGATTTCCGGAATCGTGAAGGAAATGCCGCGCACGCTGCGCGAAAAGTCCAGAATCCACCTGCTCTTCGATGGCCACTTCACGCCCCGCACGGGCGAACGCCTGGCGCGCATGTTTCCGTTGCACCTGGACCTGGAACTGACCTGGGTCTCGCCGGGCCGGCTGGCGGTGAAGGGGACGTGCGATATCGAATCCCACTTGGAATCCGCCTCCGCCGAAGGCGTCCTGCACGTTCTGACGCCGCACGGAGAACCAGTACTCCGCCTGCAAATCCCCGGAACGGCGGGGACTTCGACCCTCACGGTGGCTCGCCTGGGACGGGATTTCTGGACCACACGGCAGGTGGAAGGAACGCTGGAAGGCCCCCTTTCCGGCGATGTGACGCTGAGCCTGCCCACCGAGCAGTTTCTGCGCATTTTCGACTTCAATCGCTGACCGTTTCCCCGCCCTGCGCAAAACAGCAAAAAATCACTTCTGGCCGAGTTCCTCCAGAAGACGGGAAAAGCCATACACATTGCGCAGCGCCTCCACGATGGCGCGAGCGTCCACGGCCACCATGCGGTTGTCATCGGGGATGTAGGCGTACTCTCCGCCCAGGCTGTGGATGTTGCCGTCGAACACCAGCCCCACGACACGCCGCTGGGCATCGATGACCGGGGAACCCGAGTTGCCGCCGATGATGTCGTTGGTGGCGCAGAAATTCAGCGGCATCTCGAGATTCAACCGTTCCCGGGCCGAAAGCCAGCGCGCCGGCAAAGAAAACGGCACCGCCCCCGTATGGCGGGCGAACATGCCCTTGAACGTGGTGAACGGCGCCACGTCTTCGCCTTTTTCCTTCCATCCGCGCACGACGCCGAACGACAGCCGCAGCGTGAAGGTGGCATCGGGATAGATGCTCGTACCGTACAGGGAAAACCGCGCCCGGGCGATGGCCTCGCCGCTGGACTGCAAAATCGCATCCACCCGTTCCTCGTAGCGGGCACGCACGGCGCGGGCCGCCACATCCATCTTCGAAACCCACTGCAGCAGCGGATCGGCCTCCACGGGCGGCGCATCGGGAGTCCCTTCGAGCCATTTGCGCCGCACGGCCGCATCCTTCACCTGCGTGGCCTTCACGATCTCCGCGGCCACGGCTGCGGGGTCCCGCCCGGCAAACAGTTCGCGCACCACGGGGTCGTCGGGCCCCAGTTCGTCCCGCAGCCGGGTGAAAAGCAACTGCAAGACGGCCGTTTCCAGTTCGTCGTACACGGGTGCATCTGAAAGCAAAAAAGCCTGCAGTGTCGGAAACCGCGCATCCGTGTATTCCGGCAAACGCTTATCATCGGGTTTCTTGCGCTCCACCAGGGCGCGATGCAAGCCAATGGCATGCCGCATGAGCGTGCTGGACCGCCAGCCGTTTTCCAGCAACTGGTAGCGCAGGAAAAACTGCCGGTACTCCGCGAGCGCGCCATCGATCGCGTCCCATGCGCCGCCAGCCAGTTTTGCGAGTTCCGGGTCGGACGCCACGCGCGCGCGCAGTTCGTCCTCGGCCTTGTGCTTGCCCGCCATCAGTTGCGGATTCCCCAGCGCCTCGTGCATGCCGCGCAACGCCTTGATGGAGTTCTCGACGCCGAAAATCAGGTGTTCGGCGACCCGGCGCGCCTCGGCGCCCTGGCGGGAAAACTGCACCAGCGTCCCGCGCAGTTCGAACAGGGTCATCAGCCGCCAGGGCAGTTCCACGTCCCGGTCGAACACCAGTTGCGCCATCGTGTTCTGGCGGGAAGTGCGCCCGGGATGCCCCGAGACGAACACCAGATCGTTTTCGCGGATTCCCTCCGTCGACCAGGAAAACCAGGGAGCCAGTCCGGCCGGCTTTCCATTTTTGTAGATGCGCAGGAACGCCGCATCCAGGTCGTAGCGGGGAAACATGAAGTTGTCGGGATTTCCGCCGAAGAAGGCCACGTCCAGTTCCGGCGCGAACACGAGCCGCACATCCGAGTGGCGCTCGTACCTGTACAGGTGGTGCCGCCCGCCCTGGTACAGGGTCACCACGTCGCAGCGAACGGCATCCGACACCGCGCATTCCTTCTCGATGCGCGCGCGCTCGGCCTTCATGGCTTCGGCGGCCTCCTTCGGCGTCTTGCCGGCCGCCGCGGCCGCGATTCGATCGGTGACGTCGGTGATGGCCATGAGCCGGTTGACTTCCATGCCCGGACAGCGCAGTTCCTCTTCCGGCCTGACGGCCATGAAGCCGTTGGCGATGTAGTTCTGCCGGGCCGTGGACAGTTCCTGGACGCATCGGTGCACGCAGTGATGGTTGGTCATGACCAGCCCGTGTGGGGACACCAGGCTGCCGGAGCATCCCCCCGCCAGCCGGACGGAAGCCATCCGCACGGCATCGAGCCAGGCCGCATCCGGGGCGAATCCGTGCCGCTTCTTCAGGGCTTCCGACGGAAAATTATCGAAGGTCCACATCCCTTCGTCAGATGCGAGTTCCATTTGCGGTGGCTTTTCTTGCGGTTTCCCAGCCGTTTCCCGGCCGGCCGCCATCCCGGGGGCAAGCGGAGGAGAAACGCCCTCGTCCTTCTTTGCTTCCCGACTGCAACTCCAGACCCCGACAACCAGCAGCATCCAGGCGAATCCACTTTTTTTCACTTTCTCACCTTCTTCCCGGGCGCCAATGGCCCACAGGCGGCATCCTATGCCCGCCGTGCCGGGGGATGCAATTGCAAAAACGCCTTCCCGACTCCATGTGGACAACTCACGCCGAAAACGGCGGGCGGCGCCGTGCGCCCAAATCTGGAATTCGGCATGGCTGCCGGTTGAAAGCAGGGACGTCCTGTGCCAAAGTAAGCTGACTCGGAGGAGGTCCGCCATGCCGACGCGTTCGTTCCTGCTGTTCTCGGCCCTGCTGGCCTCGCTTGCCGCCTGCGGGCCCACCATGCCGCCGCGCCACCGGCAATACATCCTGGAGCGGGCGCCCGCGGATCTGCAGTGCGAGCGGGACCGCATCCGGATTCACGAGCGCAAGACTCCGGGCTTCTACTCCGCCTATGGCTGCGGCGCCAAGGCTGCCTACCGGGTGACCTGCAACGAGCGCAGCGAGTGCCAGGCCGAACTGGTGGAAGTCCCCGTTCCCATCCGCCCCGATCCCGACGAAGGTGAAAAATGAGGCTTTCCATGATTCGCAGGATGTTGAACCTTCGGGAACCCCTGTTCTACCGGCCGCCGGCGCAGGCCGCGCTGCGCATTCGCGCCCGCATCCGCCCGGGCGAACACCGGCCGCACATGGAAAACACGGAGAGACTGCCGGTGGACCGCCCGTATTTCCTCGTGGTGGAATCCGAAAACGAGATTCTTTTTCTGCTGGACGCCATGGCCCAGGCCGTTCCATTCCGCGCCACGGCCTTCTGGATGCCGCAAAACCGCTCCGGGATCCGGGAGTGGGCCTTTTCCCTGCTGGCCAACGGCATGCGGATTTCCGACGATGCGGATGAGCTCGCGGCGCTCATGACGCCCCGCCTGCAGCGTTCCCCGACATGGGCGGAACTTCGCGCGGCGATGGCCGCCCTTTCCGGAAAGGATGCGGATGAAACCGTCCTGAATGCGCCGCAGATCCAGGCTTTCTTCGAAGCGCTCGGCGGACGGGAAGCCGCCCGCCTGGCCTTCGACCGCGCCCGCGCACGCGCCCTCGAGGAAATCGTGCGCATCCACCGGAAGGTCCTGATACAGAAGAATTGCGCCGTCATCGTGCCCTGGAAACGCGATTCTCTCCTGGGTGACGAGGCGTCGCCTCCGGCATGGATTCCTGTGGCCCATGCCGTCGGCGAGCGGGTGTTCCCGGTGGCGCACCGGACGGAAGCTACCGGGAAATCGCGCCTCGCGTTCACGGTGCTTCCCGCACTCGGAGATCCGCCTGACGCCGGCGAACCGGAATGGGCGAAGGCCGCCCGCGAACTCTGGAACCGCATCGCCTCACGGCGGTAAGGAGTCTTCATGGTTGCAAATCGAAAACTGCAGGCGGCGGGCATCCTGATTTTGTGGATCGCCCTGGGGTGCCAGACGCACGCCCGAACGACGCACGCATCCTCGATGGAAACGGCCGCCCAAGGCGTCGCGCCGGAAGAGCCAGAGTCGAAGAACATGGAAAAAACCCTGCCCGTGCTCGCCGCGCCGGAAAACCCGCCGCCGCCAGACGCGCCGCCCAGCCTGCCGGTCCAGCCGCCCGCGCCGGACCCGGCCTGCCTGCCCGCACCGGATGCCAATGCAGCCGCCCGCATGTATCCGTGGCCCCGCCAGAATCCAACCTACGAAAGCGCCTGCCTGCGTTTTCCCACGCCCGCCGGCGCCCGCCGGGTGGCGGCCGACGAAGGCTCCTGGGCGCACTGGCTGCGCCACCTTCCCCTGATGCCCCCGGGCACTCCCGTACGCCGCTACGATGGCGTGGAACTCTCCTGGGCCACGTCCCTGGCCGCGGCCGTGGCGGACATCGACGTGGGCCGGGAAGATCTGCAGCAGTGCATGGATTCCCTCATCCGCCTGCGGGCGGAATACCACTGGTCCTGCAATCGCCCGGAAGCCGCGCGCTTTCCCTATGCGGGCCGCATCACGTTCGGCTTCGACGACTGGCGGCGCGGCCTGCGCCCCCGCCAGGTTCCCGGCCGCGGCTACGAACTGGCGGCCACAGCCGCGCCATCCGATGGCCGCAGGAGTTTCGAGAAATATCTGCGCTTCGTGTTCGCCATGACGGGCACCGTCCATTACTCCGATGCCCCGGCGGTGCCCTTCGACAAACTCGAACCCGGCGACTTCTTCCTGGAGCCCTCTCCTTCCCCCCAGGTCCTCGGCCACGCGATCCTCATTCTGGATGTGGCCCGCGACCCGTCCGGGCGCACATGGGCGCTGGCGGCCCAGGGGTTCACGCCAGCCCAGGATTTCCACGTCCTGCGCGCATCTCCCGCCTCGGCCTGGTTCGAGCTCACGGCCGACAAGCCCGTGCAGTTTCCCTCCTGGGGATCTCCCTTCGCCTGGAACCAGGTCCATCGTTTCCGCCATTGAAAATACAGGACCCCCCCTGATTTTTCGGAAAACTGCGATGGCCGGTTCCCGAAACGGAAAGCCTCGCCGTCCGATGGAAAAACGGGAGAAATCCGCTGATGCTGGAAAATTTTCAACTTGACAGGAAAAAATCCAGTGATACAAGTTTTCTTGGTTTTGGATTTACAAAACCTAGAAAACTTCCCGGCAGCGGAGGTAGCCCATGAGCCAGGAAATGAATGAAAACCGAGTCGAACGACTGATCGAGGAATTCGCCATCCAGATGGAACCGTTCGGGATGCCCCGGCTGGCCGGCAAGTTGCTGGCGGCGCTTTTGTTCGCCGACCCACCGGAAAAGAGCACGCAGGACCTGATCCGGCTCACCGGCGGTTCCAAGGGCGCCATCAGCCAGATGCTGCGCTTTCTGGGCAGCGCGGGCCCCATCGAGAAATGCGCCTCCCGCAACCGGCGGGGCTACAGTTATCGCCTGCGGCGCCACTTCCTGATGCCGCTCATCGAAGAAAAGATTGCTGGCATCCGGGGCCTGCGCGAATTCCTGATCGCCCACCAGGAGGATTTCGAACAACTTTCCGGTCATGCCCGGGAAAACATCGAGGAAATCCTGGAGTTCCACACATTCTTCCAGCAGGTGATGCAGCAGGCTTTCGAGGAATGGAAAGTTCGGCGGAACAGCCGCAGGGAAAAAGAAGACCGCAACCGGGATTGACCCGCGCAATCCAGAGGAACTGGCATCATGTTCAAACGAATTCTCAGCATACTCGTCGCCGTCACCGTCCTGGGCGGACTTTCACTGCTGGTCGTCCGGAACATCCAGAAGGGCATCAATGAAAAAAAGGCCCAACTGGAACGCCAGAAGCAACTGGCCGCCATGGACCGGCGCCTGATCGTGGGCGTCACGCCCGCGGTTCGGACGGATCTGAACCGCAGTTTCGAAACCAGCGGCACCCTGCAGGCCAGGACGCAGGCCACCGTATTCTCCATGGCCCCCGGCATCATCAAGGCGCTCAAGGTGCAGGAAGGGGATGTCGTGAAGGCCGGCGACGTCCTGGCGCGGCTCGACGCGGAAAAGAGCAAACTGGCCTATCAGCAGGCGCGAGCCGCATTCCTGCAGGCGAAACTGAATCTGGAGAACACCCGCGCCAACTACAGCGACATCAAGCAACTGTACGAGCAGAAGGCCATCAGCAAAAACGATTTCGAAAAAATGGAACTGGGCCTCAAGGTGGCCGAGCAGCAGGTGAGCATGGCCGAAGCCGCCCTGTCCATGGCTTCCGCATCCTGGTCCGATGCCACCATTACGGCTCCCATCGACGGCACCGTCATCATGAAGGCCGTGGAACAGGGGGACCTGATGACCTCCTCCCAAGCCATGAAATCCTCGCCGCTGCTGGTCATCGCGCAACTCGACGTCATGAAGGTCGAAGTATACGTGCCGGAAACCTATGCCCTGCATCTGCACAAGGGCCAGAAATGCCGGATCAAGGTGGATGCCTATGAGCAGCCCTTCGATGGCGAGGTGGATCTGGTGGCGCAGATGCTCGACGCCGTGACCAAGACCCTCAAGGTGACGGTGCTGGTTCCCAACACTGCGATCGAGATTCCGGACGGGAACGGCAGGCGCAAGGTGGAACACCCCCTGAAAGTGGGCATGTTCGCCCGCGTGCAGGTGCAACTCGAAAAGCGCGCCGGCGTGATTGCCATTCCCATGGATGCCGTCATCGAGCGCGACGGCTACGATTTCATCTTCGTGCACAAGGACGGCAAGGTCTTCCAGCGCCTGGTCAAGGTCGGCGTCCAGGAAAACGGCCTGGCCGAGGTCCTCTCCGGACTCAATGAGGGCGAACAGGTGGTCGTGCTGGGCCAGCGCGCGCTCTTCGACGGACAGCCCGTGCGCCTGATGGAAGAGGACCCCTTCCGCTATTACCAGACCTGGGGGAAGGTGAACCCATGAGCCTCACGAAAACCTTCGTCCACCGTCCCACAGCCACGCTCCTCTTCTTTCTGGCCATCACGCTGATGGGGTTCGTCAGCCTGAAGTTCATGAAACTGGATCTGATGCCGGACATGGAAATCCCGGCCATCACCGTGGTGACCATCTACTCCGGCGCCAGTCCCGAAGACGTGGAGAAGAACGTCACCAAAATCCTGGAGCAGCAACTGGCGGCCATCAGCGGCGTGAAGGAAATCGTGTCCAAGTCGCAGGAAAACATTTCCGTCATCACGCTGAAATTCGACTGGGGCACCAGCATGGCCGAAGCCTCCAACGACATCCGGGACCGTATCGGGCTGGCCAAGCGATACCTGCCCGACGACGTGGAGGAACCCTACCTGTTCAAGTTCGACATGTCCATGATTCCCGTGATGATGGTGTCCGTGCAGAGTTCGCCCGAACGCTATCCCTCCCTGCGCCGGTTCGTGGAGGACCACATCATCAACCCGCTGCAGCAGGTTCCCGGCGTGGCCCAGGTCCAGATGTTCGGCGGACTGATGCGCCAGATCCGCGTGGAACTGGACCGCCGGCGACTGGAGGAGACGGGGGTATCCTATGACGCCGTCAAGGGCGCGATCGCCTCGGCCAACGTGTCCGTGCCCGGCGGCGACATCACGGTCAACGACACCACTTTCCTGCTGCGCGTCCCGGGCGAACTGGGCAATCCGAAAGAACTCGAGGGGCTGGTCGTCGGGATGAACCCGCAAACGGGCGCCGCGGTCCACCTGCGGGACGTCGCGAGCATCCTGGACACCACCGAGGAGCCGTCCTTCTTCGCCGTCGGCGTGAACGGCCCGGCCCTGATGCTGATGGTGCAGAAACAGTCCTCGGCCAACACCGTCGACGTGGGACGCGCGGTGAAGAAGCGGCTCGCCGAACTCACGAAAACGCTGCCGCCCGATGTCAAGGCCGTCGAAATCATGGATTTCACCAAGAACATCACCCGCACCATCGACAATCTCCGGGACACGGTCCTCACAGGCGGCGTGCTGGTCATTCTCGTGATCCTGCTCTTCCTGCGCAATTTCCGGGGCAGCCTGATCATGGCGCTCACGATTCCGACTTCCATGATCGTGTCCTTCCTGTTCATGTATCTCAAGGGGTACACCCTGAACATGATCTCGCTGACGTCCCTGTCGATCGCCATCGGCATGGTGGTGGACAACGGCATCGTCGTGCTCGAGAACACCTTCAAGCACCTGCAGCGGGGCGAGCGTCCGAAAGAAGCCGCGGTAGCCGGAACCGGGGAGGTGCTCGGCGCGATCGCGGCCTCCACGCTGACCACAATCGCCATCTTCTTTCCCGTGCTCTTCGTCGGCGGCATCGTCGGGATCATGTTTTCCCAGATGGCCTTCGTCATCACGCTCACCCTGCTGGCCTCGCTGCTGGTGGCCATGGCCCTGGTGCCCACGCTGTCGGGCCTTTTGCTGCGCGACACGAAGCACCGCGGCATCCTCGGCTGGCTGTTCGAAAAATCCGAACTGGCGTTCCTGGCAATCGAATCCGGCTACCGCTGGCTGCTGAATCTGGCGGTGCACAACAAACTCATCACCTTCACCATCGTGGCCGCCGTCTCCCTGTCCTCGCTGCTGCTGATTCCCTATGTCGGCACCGAATACATGCCCAAGATGGACAGCGGTGCCGTCCAGGCCTACATCGAACTTCCCCCGGGAACCAAGGCCGAGGTCACCGGAAAATACGTCAAGGAACTGGCGGCCCGCATCCGGGCCGAGGTGCCCGAAGTCCGCACCATGATGACGCTGTGGGGGCAGAACAAGAACACCGCCATGATGAGCGGATCCCAGCAGGGCGACAACTACGGTCAGATCATCGTGGCTCTCGTGGACAAGAAAGACCGCAGGCGCACGGCCGACCAGATCGCCGAATCGCTGCAGCATCTGACGAACCTGTTCCCGGGAGCCAGAATCAAGATCCAGATGCAGGATCAGTCCGCCCAGATGATGGGCGGACAGGCCAAGGCCATCTCCGTGGAAATCTATGGAGAAAACGACCAGGTAGCCACATCGCTGGCCAATGCGATCGAAGCCGGTCTGAAGACCATCCCCGGCATCACCAACGTCGAAATCAGCCGCAAGGACGGCAACCCCGAAATCGGCGTGATCCTCGACCGCGAGAAGGCCAGTCTCCTGGGGGTGAACATGTACACGGCCGGAAACACGGTGCGCACGGCATTCAATGGACAAACCGTCTCGCGCTACCGCGAGAACGGCAAGGAGTACGACATCTTCCTGCGTCTGAACCCGAAAGACCGGCACGATCTCAAGGCCCTGCTCTCCCTTCGCATCCCGACGGTCACGGGCAAGTTCGTCGAACTGGGCAACATCGCCACCCTGAAACAGACCCAGGGACCGATTTCCATCGAACGCAAGGGCCAGCAGCGGATCGTCAAGGTCGAAGCCGACGTCATGGGCCGCGACGCGGGTTCGGTTTCCGAGGAGGTGGAAGCCTTCCTGTCGGGCATCAAGGCCCCCGACGATTTCCAGATCCGCCTGGGCGGCTCGCGAGAGGACCAGAAAGAGAGTTTCGGACTGCTGTTCCTGGCGCTGATCATGGGCGTGCTGCTCGTCTATTTCGTCATGGCGGCGCAGTTCGAATCCCTGCGCGATCCGTTCATCATCCTATTTACAATACCTTTCGCCATGCTCGGCGCGCTCTGGGGCTTCGTCATTTCCGGACACACCCTGTCGATGCTCTCCTTCGTGGGCCTGATCATGCTCGTGGGCATCGTGGTGAACAACGGCATCGTGCTCGTGGACTTCACCAACCTGCTGCGCGAGCGCGGGCTGGGGGTCATCGAGGCCGTGGTAGAGGGCGGCTCCTCGCGTCTGCGCCCCGTGCTCATGACCACGGTAACCACCATCTGCGGCATGATCCCGCTGGCCATGAGCCGCGGCGAAGGATCCGAGATGTGGGTGGCCATGGCCACCGTCGTCATCGGCGGTCTGAGCGTCTCCACGTTCATCACATTGTTCTTCGTTCCCGTACTCTACACCTTCTTCGAGCAGGCCAAACAGCGGCGGGCCGACCGGCGCAAGGCCCGGCGCATGGAAGAGCGGCGTCAGGCCATCCTGGCCATGGAGGGAAAACATGAGTGATGCGCCCTGCAATCTGACCTATCTGATTTACGACTCCACCATCGAATCCGACGTGATGGAGTTTCTCGACGACATGGAAATCCGGCAGTACACGCTCTGGACCGGCGTGCTCGGCCGCGGAAGCCATTCCGAGCCCCGCATGGATTCGCACACCTGGCCCGGCACCAACCACGTGCTCGCCATCCTCGGGGACGCCGCCACCGAAAACCACCTGTACACGCTGGTGTCCCACCTGCGCGAAAAACTGCCCGGCGTGGGCATCAAGGCCATCACTGTCCCCGTGCTGCGGCACACGTGAAAAAGCCATGAAGCCCGATGCCCGTTCACCGCGAAATCCGATTCCTCCCCCGGAGGTGACCCCATGTCCATCCTGATGATTTCCATTTGGCTGCTGACGCAGACGCCCGCCACCCCGCCGGCGGACGCAACCGCTCCCCCGGCGGCGAATGCCTCTCCGGACACCCGGCCGCCGCAGGAAGCCGCGGAGGATCCCCGGGTGAAACCCATCACGCTCGCGGAAATCCTGGCCCGGGCCATCGGCCACAACCGCGGATTGAAGGAAGCCGGACTGAAAATCCAGTCCAGCCGCGCCGCGGTGCGCGCCACCTCGGCCATGTTCGACACGCAACTGTCGGCCAATCTGAACGTGGTCCTGCAAGAGAGCGAATTCGTCCCGGGCAACGTCTTTGCCGTCACCGGTGTGAAAAAATATTCGTTCGACGCCCAGATCGCACGGCTTCTGCCCACGGGCGGGCTGATCGCCCTGCAGTTTTCCACCTCGCGCACGGACCAGACCATGACGCTCGCCATGGGTGGCCCCCCGCAGGACATGGAAAGCAAGGCCTTCACCAATGCATTCACTTTCGTATTTTCGCATCCGCTGTTGGCCGGATTCGGAAAGGACGTCACCACGGCGCCCACGCAAAAGGCCCGGCTGCAACTGGATGCGGACCGGCTCGCCCGCGAAGCCAGGGCGCAGGCGCTGGTGCGCGATCTGGTGATTTCGTACTGGAACCTGTGGATGTACTGGCAGGAGCAGGAACTGCTCGAGATCAGCCTCAAGGTGGCCAGAAGCCAACTCGAACTGACCAAATCCCTCCTGGCGGCGGGCCGGGCGAAGGAATCGGACCTGCTCGCGGTGGAAAATGCCGTCGCCCAGCGCGAAGGGGATCTCCTGCAGGCGCGGCTGCGGATCCTGCAGGCGTCGCTCTCCATCCAGAACCAGTTGAACCTGCCGCTGGATGGCGCGATGCTCCACCCGGCGGAACGGGAGTTGCCCCACGTTCCCCGGACGCTTCCGGCGGCGCTGGTCTCCATCGTGCTGAAACGCTCGCGGGATCTGGCCGTGCTGGAAAAGAACCTCGAAATGCTGCGCCAGGAGGAAATGACGGCGCGGCAGGGGCTTCTGCCGAAACTCAACCTCACGCTCAGCGCCGGTCCCCTGGGAAACGCCAACGACTATGCTACGGCATGGGAAAGCCTGGTGAAGTTTTCCGGCTTCACGATCACCGGTGGCCTTTCGTTCTCCTGGACCGTGGAGCAGACACAGGCGCGCGCCACGCTCGAAATCCTGGATGCGACCGCCCAGAACCTTCGCCTGCAGAAGGAGAACCTGGCCAATGCGCTCATCCAGGCCGCGATCCTGGCCCGGGAAATGATGCAGACGGCGCAGCGGCGCATCGACCTGGCCCGCCTGGCGGTGCAGGCAGCCGAAGCGCATCTCGACGAGGAGCAGAAACTGTTCGCCCTGGGGCGCGGCACCAACCACTCGGTGCTGCTGCGCATGGCCGAACTCGATTCCGCCCGGCTCTCGATGATCAAGGCCGTCTACGACTACCACACGGCCTGGATCCAGATCCAGGCCCTCTCCGGTGACATCCTCGATGCCTATCAATTGAAATTGCAGGAATAAAAAGAAAAACACCCACGATCACGGCCCGGACGCAAACGCCCGCGGGCGGCGCACATTGTCCACGATGCGCACCCGCGTGCCCAAACGGCGCGCCGTGGCGGCCAGGGCCAGATAGCCCGGCTCCACGACCGGATCCGTCCAGAAATAGAGAAAGGCCGCATCCGCCAGGGACAACTCCACGCAGCCGCGGCTGTGCACAGAGCCGTATGCATCGTGCCAGGGCGAAGGATGAAATGCGAAAACACCGCGATAAAATTGAACATAGGGAATAGATTCATAATAATAAATATATTTATTTCCTTTTTTCTTTTCAATATTCTGCCACGACCGCTTGTAATGTATATTATAATCCCCCGGCACGGTTTCGGTCCCTCGCCGCCCCGTGGACACCACTGTGAAATATACGGGGCGCGCCCCTTCGTATGCCGTCAGCGTCTGGGCCGCGATGTTCACTTCGATCCATTTTTCGTTTTCCGATGTCCCCGGCGGCGGCGGCGCCACGGAAACCGCATACAGGTAGCGGGCATCGATGCACCCGCCGTCCGCCAGGGGAAAACACGCGGGAAGCGGGTCGCCGGGAGCCAGGGAAACGGCGGCCAGGCGCACCCAGGTTCGGTCTGGAACCCAGGCCACCTCGCCCCCCCGTACGGGAATGCGCTTATCGCCGGCCGCCAGCGCCCAGCGATAATCCTCCCTGCCCGCGAGCCGGCGGCCGTGGAAACGCGACACGACGGCCCGTTCGAGGTCGCCAGCGGCAATCGCCCAGCCCTGCCCCGTGAGCATCATCCATCGCCCGTCGGGAGCGCGAATGCCATTGCGCCGGAACAGCAGCAAACTGTTTTCCGGCAGCCGGAAGAGCCGCTGGAATCCTCCATCCGCGACCGAGAAGGCGTCGGTTTCCTGCTTGGTCCTGCGCCATCGCCAGATCTCCCCCGCGAAGGGGTCCGGCTGCACGAGAGGCCGGCGCACGGGAAAACCGGCCCAGGGGCGGAAATGGGACGAGCACACGAAATGGTCGGCGGCAATCTGCAGGAAATATCCGCCCGCACAGCGTTTTTCGGGCAGCACCGCATGGATGGGAAAATCGTGGCCGGCTTCCACGATGCCCACGACGGCTGCAGACGGGGAGGGTTCCCCGAACACCCGGGCGCGGTTCACGCAGCGGGCCGAAAGCGCATGTTCGAAGGAATCCGGAAACGCCCCGGGAATCAGGAGAAGAAGAAACAGAAACGGCATGGCCTCGCGCGGAGTTTTTCGCAATGGCGCCTTGCGCCTGCCCGGATCTTTAGCATGGAAGCCGCCGGCCCCCAAAAAAACAGGCCGGTTCGGCCCGCATCCTCACGGATGGAAGAAATCGTCGCCCATGACGCGGTCCATGGCGGGCGTGGGCTCGTCGGCGAGAATCAGCGGAGGAAGCGGCTTTCCCAGCGCCGTATTCCAGCGCAGGAGCCGGGGCGCCGCATCCATCACTTCCACGAAGGTGAACTGGCGGGCATGCGGCTGCAGGTGGTCCCATGGCCCCGGTACGGGGATCCAGGTGCCGCTGTTGACGTAGGTGATGCCGTCGGCGGAACGCACGAGTTCGGCCACGTGCGTGTGCCCCATGACCACCACCGGAACGCCGGCGATGCGGGCGGCCTCGAGCGCCTTTTCACGCGTGCCGGGAACGAGCGGGTCCGTGTAGGTGTCGATGGCCTTGCCCACCCGGGTCAGCGCGAAGAAAAGGCCCAGCACGGAAAGCACCGCCAGCACGGCCATCAGGGAGGCGCGCCCGAAGATGCTCTCGGAGAGCACCGAGGAAAGCGTCGTGAAGATGAGGATCCATCCATAGAGCGAAAGCAGGCCGATGCCGGCGAACATCAGCGCCTGCCGCACGAAGGGGCGGAACATCTCGCGGAAGATCTGGTAGGAGGAATGGCCCAGGGGCCGGCTGCGCAACTGGTCGATGTCCCTTGCGGCATCGGGCGAAAGGCCCGTCGAACGGGCATACGCATCCCGGGCGCGTGCCTGTTCTTCCTGAAGTTTTTCGACATCCGCCCTCGTAAACTGGGTCGTGTTGCGCACGGCGCGCACAAAAAAAGGAAAATTGAAATACAATGTGCGCAGGAAATCCAAAATATTATATCCTCTTACTACAGAAAGATAATGAGCAAAAGTAATGACATGCGTCCGATACGGGTCGATCGCGCGCACCTGCGAGTACACGTAGCGGGCGAAGAGGCTGCCAATGGGGTAATCGAGCAGGCGCTCCTCGGAGTCGTAGGCGCCCGCGGGCAGCAGAGGCACCAGTTGGGCCTCCAGCGCGTTGGTGGGGTCGTACTGGTGCCCGTGCTCGACATAGATACGCCCGGGTTCGAAGTAGTACCAGTCCGCAAATGCGACGCGTTGCCAGGTCGCCTCCGGATCGGCGCCGCGCGCAGCGGCAATCCCGCGCCAGAAGACTTCCAGTTCGCGACGCACGGATGGCCAGAACAGTTCGATGTCGTGATTGCCCCGGTTCCACACCAGGAAATGGCCGGCGGCCACGAAATCCACCAGCGCATCGAAAAAGACCCGGTGCCCCTCCAGGATGCGGCGCAACTTCCAGACGGACTTGGCCTCGGAAGAGCCCAGGCCGTACTTCATCTCGCCACGGCTCACCCGGAAGCCCTGCTCCGGCAGTTCCTGCGGCGCCGGCAACTCGCGCACCGCCAGGAAATCCAGGATGTCTCCGTTGAGTACCAGTTTCAGAAAGCGCCCGTGTTCCCGGGCGCGCTCCCTGTAATGCTGCAGGAAGGCCGCAAAATCATGGTCGTAGAAGAATTCCTCGTGGCGCGAGTAGGTCCCGTCCGGGCGCAGGCCGCACCCGAGGTGGATATCGGACACGATGAGGAGATCGCAGGCTTCGGGGACGGACGCGGCGGAAGAATCCATGGCATCCGACCATAACCCAATGCCGGCGGCTGTCAACGGAAAGCGCCCCCCCGCTGGCACTGCCGCCGGCGCGATTTTCCCCATGCATTCGTGCCCTTGCCGGAATTCGCGGTGCAAGAGCGCTCGGGATGCCATCGATCCGTTTCCCGCAGACGTATGACTGCAGGAGCCGGCCGCGTGGACTTCGCCGTTGCCGAGCCTCGCCCGGTTGCACTATGATGCCCTTCCATGTGAGGTGCGTGTTGCTGTCCTCCTCTCCCGTGTCCTTCATCCAGACCACCTTCTCGAAACTGCAGTCCATGCTGAACCAGTACTATTTCGGGCCGCCGCACGTGGCCGAGCACATCACCGTGGCCCTGCTCGCCCGCGGACACGTGCTGCTGGAGGGCGTTCCGGGGGTGGCCAAGACCACGCTGGCGCGCACGGCGGCCGCACTGCTGGGACTCTCCATGCGCCGCATCCAGTTCACGCCCGACCTGATGCCCGCCGACATCACGGGACTGCGCCTTCCGGGCGCCGATTTCTCCTCGCAGGTCTTCCTGCCAGGCCCCCTGTTCACCCAGGTGCTCCTGGCCGACGAGATCAACCGCGCCCCCGCCAAGACGCAGGCCGCACTGCTGGAGGCGCTGGAGGAGAACCGCGTCACCGTGGACGGCACCACGTACCAGTTGTACGAGCCGTTCTTCGTGCTGGCCACCCAGAATCCCCAGGAGAGCGCGGGCACATTCCAGCTGCCGGACGCCGCGGTGGACCGCTTCGCCATCCGCATCCGGCTGGACTACCCCGACCGGGAGAGCGAACTGCGCATGCTCGCCGCGCACCACGTGCCACCGGCCCCGCCGCAGCCCTTGTTCACAGCCGCGCAGATCCTGGAAGCCCAGTCGGTGGTGGAGCGGGTGCAGATGAGCGAGCCGCTGATGCGCTATGCCTTGAGCCTGGTGCGCGCCACCCGCCGCCATCCCCAACTGGAGACGGGCGCATCCCCCCGCGCCGGCCTGGCGCTGCTGCGCACGGCCAAGGCCCTGGCCGTCCTGCGCGGACGCGATTTCGTCCTTCCGGAGGACGTGCGCGACCTGGCCATCCCCGTGCTGGGACACCGCCTGCGCGCCTCCTATGAGGCCGAGAACGCCGGCCTCACGCCGGATGCCGTGCTTTCCCGGCTGGTGTCGGAACTGGAGCTCGTGGGGACATGACTTCCGCCTCCCCCGCCTCTTCACCCCTTGCGCCCGCGCCGCCCCCGGATGCCCCGGGCGACGGGTGGACCTTTGCGGCCAATCCCGCAGGCCACCCGGCACTGCCCATGGCGGGCGGCGTTCTCCTGCTGGCGGCGGGCGCCGTCTTCCTGCGCGCCGACATCGTGGCCATGGCCCTGGTTCCGCTGGTCTGGACAGGTTTCGCCTGGCTGCACGAGCGCGTCCTCTTCGCGCTCCTTTCGCGCGAACCCCTGCAGGCCTCCCTGCATCCGCACGGCAGGACGGCCGTGACCGGACAACCTGTGACGGTCACCTGCCGCCTGCGCAACCGCCTGCCGCTGCCCCTGGGCTTCGTGCGTCTGGAAACCCGCACGTGCGCGGGGCTCTCCTGCGCGGGAAGTTTCTCCTTCGACATTGCGCCGCACACAGAAATCTCCTTCGACATGCATCTGGTTCCCCTGCGGCCCGGATCGGTGTTCTTTCACGGATTCAGGGTCCAGGTGCGCGCCGCCATGGGGCTGTTTGCGCGCGAATACGTGCTGCATCTGCCCATGGCGCTCACCGCGCAGCCCGCCGGCGGAAAGGATGCGGGACGCCAGCCGCGCGTGGGCATGCGCCTGGAAACGCGCGCCGAGGCGGGCACGAACGGGGAGTTCTCCCATCTGCGCGCCTATGTACCCGGCGACCCGCCCCGCGCCGTGGTGCCCTCGGCCTCCCTGCGCAGGCGCAAGCCCGTGGTGCAACTGGTGCATCCCGAAATCAGCCGGGAATGGCTGTTCCTGATGGATGTCTCGCCGGCCGCATTTTCCGGGCTTCCGGGATTTTCCCCGTTCGACCACGCCGCCGCCGTGCTGCCCCCCTGGGTGCACGCCCTGCGGCAGAGCGCGGCGCCGGCCGCATTCCGGGCTTTTTCGCAGGACGTATCCCTCGTGCTGCCTGGTTCGCGTCCCGTGGAAGCCGTCATGAAACTGTCCGACCTGCGCACCCGCACGCCGTCGTCTGCACGCCTGCCGCGCCTGGAGCGCTGGGCCCGGATCCGGAACTGGATCCTGTGGACCTACGGGGTGGCACCTCCGGAAGAATTGCCCGGCGCCCCCGAAGCCGCGGCGGCGTTTCTGGCCCGAAGCCTGCGCCGCCTGCCCTACGCCAGGGGACGGGAACCAGACTTGACCTCGCCGGACCCCGACGAACTGATGGAACGCTTCTGTGCTGCCACCGGCCTGGAAATGCCTTCCCGCACGCCCGACACCTGCGGCCTCGTGGAAGAATTGCAACGACTCCTGCGCGAGCGTCCCGCGCAACTGGTGGTGTTCTCGCCCTTCGAGCCCGCGCCGGACGAGAACGGATTGGCCGGCATCCTGCGCCACCTGAAGCGCCGGGGATTCTCCTTTCTCTGGATGTTCCTCGACATCGACGGAATGGGAGCACGGCCCCATGGCCGGGAACTGCTGGAACTGGAAGCGCGCATACGGCTCGCCGGCATCTACGATCTCCTGCGCCGCTACGGCCCCATCCATTTTTACAATCCGGCCACTTTCTCCCGGCTGCTGCCGCAACTGCTGCGCGAGTCCGCCAACACGCGCCTGCGCCCCTGAAATTCCCCCGCAGCGACCCGCGAAGGCGGACCCCGCCTGTCATGTCGGAAAAGCGAAAAAACGCGTCAGCGGACCGCGTTGCGAAGACGGGCGGCTTCCTGGAAGAAGGCCACGGTGGTGCGGATACCATTGTAGAAATGCGCCACGGGAAACTTTTCGTTGGGACTGTGGATGTTGTCGGTGGGCAAGCCATAGCCGAGCATCACCACAGGCACCTGCAGCACCTTCTGGAACGTGCCCGTGATGGGGATGGACCCGCCTTCGCCAATGAATACGGCCTTGCGTCCGAAGCCGCGCTCCAGGGCCCGAAGGCCGGCCTGCATCATGGCCGAATCCCGGGGAACGAGCACCGGTTTGGCCGTGTGCAGGATTTCCACGCGCACCCGAACGCCCGAGGGCGCCAGATTCCGGACATGCTCCGAAAGCGCGCGGGCCACCTTTTCCGGATCCTGGTTCGGCACCAGGCGGAAACTCACCTTGGCCATGGCCCTGGCGGGAATGATGGTCTTGCCGCCCTCGCCCGTGTAGCCGGAGAGCAGGCCATTGACATCGCAGGTGGGACGCACCCAGAGCCGCTCCAGAATGGAGCGCCCGGCCTCGCCCGCGGCCCCCGGCACGCCCGTATCGCGCACCAGTTCGGCCTCGCCATAGCCCAGCCGCTCGAATTCCGCACGGCCGGCTTCATCGATCTCCACTATGTCGTCATAGAATCCGGGGATGGTGATGCGGCCGTTTTCGTCGTGCAGGCCCGCGATGATGGCGCACAGGGCATTGGCCGGGTTGCGCACCGCACCGCCGAACGAGCCGGAATGCAGGTCCTGCGCGGGGCCTTCCACGTGGATTTCGGCATAGCACATGCCGCGCAGCGAAAACGTGATGGCCGGCGTATGCTCGTCATAGAGCGTCGTGTCGCTGACCAGCACGGCGTCGCATGCCAGTTTTTCCGGATTCTTCTCCGTGAACACGTACACGCTCTCCCCCCCTTTTTCCTCCTCGCCCTCGATGATGAACTTCACGTTCACCGGCAGCGGCGTGCCCGAGCGCACGAAAGCTTCCACGGCCTTCACGTGGGCATAGACCTGCCCCTTGTCGTCGCTGGCGCCGCGCGCATGCAGATTGCCGTTCTCCACCACGGGATCGAACGGCGGATGGCGCCACTGGTCCAGCGGGTCCACCGGCTGCACATCGTAATGGCCATAGATGAGAATGGTGGGGCGGACCGGATCGATGTCCGTTTCGGCATACACCAGCGGATTGCCTTCCGACGTGATTTTTTCCACGCGCAGCCCCAGGGCGCGCAGTTCCGCGCACAGGAAATCCGCGGCCGCATCCACGTCCGCCTGGTGCTCGGACTGGGCGCTGATGCTGGGAATCCGCAAAAACGCCTTGAGATCCTCGAGCATGCGGTCCCGGTTCTCGTCGATGTAGGAAAACAACTTGTCAGTCATGGCTTCCTCGTGTTTGGGAAAAGCCTTCCAAAAGGAGAAGGGCGAATGGGAAAATCGGAAAAACTAGGTCTGCGGGTGCTCACGGCGCTCGATGACTTCCTGCGCCCCGTGCACGGAGCGGATGAGCGCCTCGCGCACCTTGGCGGCCGTGTCGGCGCCCAGGCCGGTGGCCGTGTCCATGGCCATGTTCACGGCCGTCGTGAGCGTGCGGGTCATGCTGCCGCCCACGGTCTCCACGGCCTTGAGCGCGCCATTGACGGCTCCCACCGCCACGGAAGCCACGTCGGCTCCCGATTCGGAAGCCGTCTTCATGGCCGTGGAAATGGCGGTTTCCAGGCTGCGGCTGATTTCCACGCTCGTTCCGGTGAGGCCGGTGACCGTACTGCGCACCGTCTCGAACACGGCGGCGGCTACGTCTCCGCCAATGCCCACCGTGTTGCGCACCACGCTTTGCACGACGCCCACGATGGCCTTGTCCACATCGGCCTTGACTTCCTCCACGGCAGAAATGACGCCGGAAACCGTCGCGCCCAGCGCCTTGAGCGCCCCCTGCGTGGTGGAGTGCGCCGTATTGATGGTGTTTCCCACCAGGTCCGAAGCCTTGGCGATGGTGTCCCCGCCCAGTTCATGGACCATGTGGATGGTCATGGAGGCGACCGACGAGGTGGCCTGTCCCATTTCGTCGGCCACGCTGCGGATGTCGCGGATGGTGGCGATCGCCCTGTCGCGCAGCGTACCCAGGACGGCGCCCGCCAGTTCATCCAGGTCGCGCACGATCTTGATGACGGATTCCTTGACGGTGTCGGACAACCAGTGAATCATGAGGACCTCCTTTTCGGGAACGAAAGTGGATGATTGCGGCGCCATGACGCGCCGGGCCAATATCCGTTGCTACCCGCCCCCGTGGATTTTGTCAATGTCCGAAATCGGTTTTTGCAGGCAGAGGACCGCTGGGGAACTTCACAGATGGAAGGAAACTTCAGGCGGAATCGCGCTCAGCGCTTGTAGCGATGGCGCACCGGGGCCGGCTGCGTGCGGGTGCGGGGTCCGCCGCCATAATAGCGGGCGCGGTAGGTGGGCGTATGATAGCGCGCATGCCAGCGGTTGTACGCCACCCGGTTGGTGCGCCAGGAATGCACCACGACATTGTAATGCACCCATGTAGAAGGAACATACATGATGCGCCCATTATAGTAATAATAAGGCCGCCCCAAACTATCCACATAAACAATATAACCGTTATAATAATACGTATTCCACCCTCCATATGAGGCTTCCACGGTGACCGTGGCCGGACGCGCGGTGATGACGCAGCCCGAAGCGAGCATGCTCAGCGATGAAACAGCGATAAGGCCCAGGATGAACAGTGAACGTTTCATGATGTCTCCTCCTTCTTGTGGACGTCACTTGGACAAAGGCCAGACGGTTTTTCCCGTCTTGTCGATATATCCCCACATCTCGTCCTTCTCCACCCCGGCGATGCCGCCCGAAAAGGGTTCCGCATCGCTGTAGATGGGATTGACGACGAACTTGCCGGTCCTGTCGATGTAACCCCACTTGCCGCCGCTCTTGACGGCCGCAAGCCCCTCGGAAAAAGAGGTGGTCTGCTCGAAGGCGGGCGCGATCACCTCGTTTCCCCGCGTATCGATGTAACCCCATGCCTGTTTGGCAGCTACGTACACCTGGGCCAAGGATTCGGAAAAGAAGTTGGACACGGCATCGAACTGGGGATTGACCACCAGCCGGCCGCGCCGGTCGACATAGCCCCACTTGCCCTGCATCCGCACGGCGGCCATGCCGTCCCGGAAATCCCGCGCCTCCTCGAACTGGAACGCCACCTGCATGCGCCCGGCCAGATCGAGATAGCCCCACTTGCCGCGGAAGCGCGTGGCGGCCATGCCATCCGAAACCGGCCGGATCTCCTCGTAGTTGGGTTCCACCACGAAGCGGCCGGCAGTATCGATGAGTCCCCATCCCTTTTCCGTCTTCACCGCGGCCACCTGCCGGAAGAAGTCCGTGGCCATCAGGAACTGCGGATTGATGGCGAAACGCCCCTGGACATTGACGTAGCCCCACTTGCCGAAGGGGCCGCCGACCTTGACCGGCGCCAGCCCGTCGCAAAACGCGCGCGCGGCCTGGTCGAACTGCGGCTTGACCAGCGTGTTGCCCTTGCTGTCGATGTATCCATACCGGCCGTCCAGAATCACCAGGGCCACACCATTCTCGAAGGGCCACGCGAAATCGAACTGCGGATTCACGACGAAATGCCCCGTGCGGTCCACGAAGCCGTACTTGCGCCCGATGATGACCGGCGCCAGTCCCTCCTGGAAGCGGTCGGCGAAATCGAACTGCGGCGCAATCACGATCTGCCCGGAGGCATTCATGAAGCCAAACCGGCCGTTCTGACGCACGGGGAAGTAGGGAGAAGCCGAAAGCGTCTGGGCGGCGGCCTGCAGGACGAACCCGGCGAGCAACCCTCCCGCGACCAAAATCACCTGCCATCGGCGCATGCGAAAACTCCCTGACGTTCGGAATCGTCGAACCGCCCAGGAAACCAGCCCCGGACGACCATGCCTACATACTATCGACAACGGCCTTTGATTCAACCCGAAATTGCAGATTCCCCAAAAAAGTGCCCCCGGATGGTCCAAATCTACAGAAGAGATGCGGCAGGAAAGACCAGATTTTCAGTAACTGCGCTCATGGGCATTTCTGGAAACGGGGGAACCCGAAGCGCACGCCGGAAGCCTTCTGGTAATTGCCCCCGCCCGTGTACTCCTCGGTAGCCGTGAACGAACGCACCTGGCAGTATTTTTCCCCCGGGACCTGGAACACGACGAACCCGCTGCGATACCGGCGCAGCGGCACACCCAGAGCATTCTTTTCAATAGTCCATTCATCCAGGATCATGAAGGCCTTTTTCACCGCCACGACGACCTTGACCTCTTCCTGGTACCATTTCACGATTTGCTTCTGGGCCATGTCCACGGCATACATTCCGGACTTCGGCGGCGGCAGTTTCCATGTGTCCGCCGTCTTTTCCACTACGGCGCGCAAGGCGTCGAGCGCCTTGATGTACGGGGCGTACAAGGCATCATCCGTTACGCCAGCGATCCCGGCCGATTCGAACAGGGGCTTGTAGCGCTCCACCAGGCGCCCCTTGAACGCGTCATCGAACATCAGGTTCTTGAACGTCACGGCCTTTTCGAACGGCGGCGTGGTCAGATATCCCTCATCGCTCTGGAATCGCTCGGGCGTGGGAATGAGAGCCGCCGACATCCGCTCGATATCCTTCTTTACGAACGTCAGGACAGCCTGTTTGACCAGTTCGGGCGCCTTGCCAGCGGCTTCGCACCAGGCGGCCGGGTTCTGGTCGTTGCCCCCGATCTTGAGCCAGGAGCACCCCGTCTTGCCCACATCCCTGTATTCCGGCTTCTCGCATGCGGCCTTCACCTTCGACGCCGTCTCCAGCACCTGCTTCACGTCTTCCGGGCGGAAAATTTCCATGCTTCCCGGATGCTCCATGGCACCCACGAGTTGCCCCATGGTCAATCGCGTAGGCGTATCCATGACTTCCTTCTGAAAGGCCCGGCACTGGTCATCGGCGCCCTTGACAGTCTGCTCGAGGCTCTTGACGACGGCATCCATGGCCAGCAGATACACGCGCATCTCCTCGATGCGCCGGCCCAGGGCGACCACTTCCGGCAGTTTCCGCTCGTTTTCCGGAATCGCCTTGTAGGAATTGATGGCCCGCGCCAAATTTTCGCCCGAAGAGCGGAGATAACTCTTGCACGAATCCAGGCGGGCCCCCGGCTTCAGTTGCTTGCCGTCGAACAGATCCGTCTTCTGCACGTTATCCATTGCAGTGGATGCATTGCGAAAGGCCCGCTGTCCGGCAGGACTCATCTGGGCATTGGCCGTATGCGTTGATAAAAGAAACAAAACAGAAAAAAAAGCGAACCAGGAAACGCGAAACATGATACTCTCTCCTTTCTTCATAAAGAACGGATAGAAGGCTACTTTCATCTTGACATGAAGTCAACCAGGATTTTCCGTCGTCAGTTTTTTCAGGTTCCCCGCCTGCTGTTCATAAACCGCGAGCCGCCTCTGCAATGGGAGCGATCTGCAATCGCCGGCACCCCGAGCTGTCCCTCATAAACCGCGAGCCGCCTCTGCAATGGGAGCGATCTGCAATCGCCGGCACCCCGAGCTGCCCCTCATAAACCGCGAGCTGTCCCTCATAAACCGCGAGCTGCCTCTGCAATGGGAGCGATCTGCAATCGCCGGCACCCCGAGCTGTCTCTTATAAACCGCGAGCTGTCCTTCATAAACCGCGAGACGTCCCTTATAAACCACGAGCTGTTCTTGCAAGGCAAGCGATCTGGAATAGCCGTCCCTACCTTTAATATTCTATCACACATCAAATAAACTGTATAATTACAGAATCTGGCTCTAATAAACACCTCATGCAGCCGACGGTCCATCCTCTTGTACTTCTATGGCACGCCCAGTCATAAT
>CAZEZP010000073.1:0-22318 GCA_964516435.1 uncultured Kofleriaceae bacterium
GTCCCCGCGATGACGGCTGATGCCACGCCCGTCCCCTCGGCTCCCGCCCCGGTGGTTTCCTGTGATTTCACGTTTTTGGCGAACGCCGCCATCCGGCAGGTGTGCGCGGGGCGAACCGCGGACATCGAACTGGCCTGCGACGGATCTGGTCCCTGCCGGCTGCGCGTCTTCATTCCAGGCACGCATCTGGGCGCCCTGAAGGTCACGGAGGAAAAAACCCGCGTCCTGCGCCGCGTCCTGGAACCGTCCGCTTCCGACATGCTGGAATTGCATCTCGCCACGCCCATCCGCAAGAACGCCAGGCTCACGCTCTCCCTGGACCAGCCGCCCATGACCCTGAGCGTACTGTTCTCCGCCACCCTTCCCGAAAAGGTTCCGGCGGTTCCCGCCATGTCCGTCATGGGTACGACAGAGAAATCCAGCACCGACCCCGCCACGGACATCTTCCAGAACCGCTTCATCCCGGCGCTTCCGCCCGATCCCATGCTTCCCGCCATGGAACCCGCGGTGACGCCGGCTCCCACGCCCCCCGCCATGGGCGGCGCCCTGCCGCCCGACCCCGAATGAACCGCGACAACGAGGCACGACATGTCCGAAAGGCCAAAAATACTGCATATCGCCACCGGAGGCACCATCGCCATGGCCAAGGCACCCGACGGCTCCATGGCGCCCTTCCAGAACGCCGAGCAACTGCTTCTGGCCGTTCCCGAAGTACGGGAAATCGCCGACGTCCACATGTTCACCCTGCCAGAAGTGGACTCCTCCAACATCAGCCCGGAATACTGGCTGGAGGTGGCTAGGGTCGTAGCAAAAAAATATACCGAATTCGACGGATTCGTCATCACCCACGGCACCGACACCATGGCCTACACGGCCAGCGCGCTGGCCTTCATGCTGCAGGAACTGGACAAGCCGGTAGTGCTCACGGGTTCCCAGGTGGCCATCGGCGTGCTCGGCTCCGACGGTCCCCGCAATCTCGTCAATGCCTTCCGCGTGGCGGCTTCCGATTGCTCGGAGGTGGTGGTGGTGTTCGGCAGCCGCATCATCCGCGGTGTGCGCGCGCGCAAGATCTCCGCATTCGCCATGGAAGCGTTCGAGAGCATCAATGAAAACCCGCTGGGCGAAATCGGCATCTCCATGCGCATCTCCCGGCGCGCCGCCCGCCGTTCGGGGAAGCGCCTGCTCTTCACGCCCACGCTGGACCCGCTCGTGGCCATGGTCACGGTGCATCCCGGGATGGAACCCTCCCTGCTGGAACATATCGTGTCCACCCACCACGGCGTGGTGCTTTTAGGCTTCGGAACGGGAAACATTCCCACGGAAGGCACCCGCAGCCTGCGGGAAACCGTACGTGCGGCCACGGCATCCGGAATTCCGGTGGTGGTGGGCACCCAGTGCGTACTGGGCTCCACCAATCTGGGACTCTACCGGGTCGGCAAGGACATCCTGGAGGCCGGGGCCATCCCGTCCGTGGACATGACACCCGAGGCCACGCTGGTGAAACTCATGTGGGTGCTGGGCCAGACGCGCGACATGGACCGGATTTCCTCCATGATGCTCAAGCCCTACGTCGGCGAAATCGCCCCTTACTACGAGTTGGACGCATGACGACCCCGCCGCCTTCCTTTCCTGAGGATCCCGGCCGGCTGGAAGAGCGTCTGCGCCATCGCTTCCGGGATTCCAGCCTGCTGGAACAGGCTTTGACCCACAAATCCTTCTGCGGGGATGCAGGGGCGGATTCCGCCCACAACGAGCGGCTGGAATTCCTGGGCGACGCGGTGGTCGACCTGGCCATCGCCGTGCTCCTCATGCGCCATCACCCCGATGCGCCCGAAGGCGTGCTCACGCGGCGCAGGGCATCGCTGGTGAACCAGACGCAACTGGCCGCCAAGGCCGTTCAACTGGGACTGGACCGCTTCCTGCGCGTGGGCAAGAGCGAGGAATGCTCCGACGGGCGCGCCAAGCCGTCGCTTCTCTCGGATGCCTTCGAGGCGCTCATGGGCGCCCTCTACCTGGATGCCGGCCACGATTTCGTCCTGTCGCTGCTGGAGGAGATCTTCCTGGAGGAACTGTGCTCCGACTGCGGCAACGGCAGCGCTTCCCCCGAAGCCCTGGGCGACTTCAAGAGCGCCCTGCAGGAACTGACGCAGGCGGCATACCGGTGCCTGCCGGCATATGCGGAAGTGGAGCGGACGGGTCCCGAGCATCTGCAGGAGTTCGTATACGAGGTGCGGGTGGGGAACTTCCTGCGCGCGATCGGGCGGGGGAACTCGAAGAAGCGCGCCCAGCAGGATGCGGCCCGCGCCGCGCTGGAGATGATGCGCCGGACTTCCGCACCGATGGACAACGCACCCCCTTCGGATGTACAAATGCCCCTGGATGGGAAGATGCCGGAGGAAAGCCCCTCATGAACTGCGCCACGTGCGGCTCTCCACTCGATGAGGAAAACAGTTGCCCGCATTGCGGGGCGGTTGCTGCACCGCCGGGCAGCGATTCCTCGAGACTGGCCTTCTCTTCCTGGGTCCAGTTCATCGAGAATGCCGACATCGGCTGGGGAAGGCGCGGCTATGAGCGCCTGATCGGCACCAAGATCGGGGACTACGAGGTCACGGGCTGGATCGGCGAAGGCGGCATGGGGGCCGTGATGGCAGGCATCCATCCCATCATCGGCAAGAAGGTCGCCATCAAGATCCTCAAGAACCAGTTCACGACCAATGCCGACAGCGCCCGGCGCTTCGTGGCCGAAGCCCGGGCCGTCAACGAGATCAACCACCCCCACATCGTGGACATCTTCACCTTCGGCCAGTTCGACGACGGAACCCTGTTCATGGTGATGGAATACATGGAAGGGGAGACCCTGTCGAAGTTCCTGACCACCCGCGGCAGCACGCTCTCCTACGGAATGGCCCGCAAGATCCTGGAGGAAATCCTCGACGCGCTGGAGGCGGCCCATCAAAAGGGCATCGTGCACCGCGACCTCAAGCCCGACAACATCTTCGTCACCCGCAAGGGGACGAATCCGGACGACGTGTTCGTCAAGCTGCTGGATTTCGGCGTCGCGAAGTTCACGGAGGACGGCTTGCGCTCGGTGAACTCCACCACCGGCCTGCCACTGGGAACACCCGTGTACATGAGTCCCGAGCAGTGCAACGGCTCCAACGTGGACGCGCGTTCCGACATCTATTCCCTCGGCGTGATTCTGTACCAGATGTTTACCGGCCGCGTGCCCTTCGACGGGACGTTCCCCCAGATCATGATGGCGCATTTCATGAAGGATCCCGTCCCGCCGTCGCACCTGGCCACCGTTCCCGACCGGCTCGAGCAACTGATCCTCTGGTGCCTGGAGAAGAGTCCCGAACTGCGCCCCCAATCAGTGCGCGAACTGCGGGACCAGTTGCTGCCGCTACTCGAAGACCTCGAGCGCAAGCAGAAAGCGCCCACCATACTGGCCCATTCCACGCCATCCAACGTGCTCACGCCGGCGGAACTGGAGACGTTCAGAGCCAAGCGCAGGAACGCCATCCGCGGCGGCATCTTCCAGACGGTCCTGCTGGCGGTGCTGACGCTGCTGGTCCTCGCGTGGGGCGGCGTGTTCCTCTATTTCACCCTGCGCTCCCCGCTGGTATGGGTTCCCTTCGCCACATCGCCCCTGACGTTCGCGCAACTGCCCCTTCCCGACGCGCCGGCCGGCATGGCGGAACCTTCCGGTCTTTCCCCATCGGAAAGCGTACTGCTGCAACTCCAGGTGGAACCCCCGGGCGCGGCGGCCATCATCACGGTGGATGGCGTCGTGCAAAAGGAAAGTTTCTTCCGGGTGCCCAAGAACGAGCAGAAGCCGGTGGCCATCCGCGTGGAAGCGCCCGGCTTCCTCCCGTGGGAGCGCCGGGTCATTCCCGCCTTCAGCCAGAACATCCCGGTGCTGCTCAAGTCCCGTTCCGGGCAGCCGGCCGTTTCCATGGCCATTTCTCCGATGGTGCCCTCCTCCCCCGGCATGCTGGACGTGCCGGATGTCCTATAGCAGAGAATCCATGAGGCATCGGATGCTGCGTCTCGTTCTTCTCTCGGGAATCCTCTTCTTTCTGCCGATTGCGGCTTCTCCCCTGCGCGCCCAGGTTCCCCCGGCGGAAACGGCGCAGTTGGAAGAGCAACTGGCCCGACAGTTCGGTCCCGACTTTCTTCCGGCGCTGCGGGAGATGGGGAAGACCGTCCAGGACTATACGTACGCGGCGCGCCTCGTGCAGGTGGCCATCCAGAAGATCCACGAGCAGGACTACCAGGACGCCCGCTTCCTGCTGGAGAAGGCGCATTCCGTCATCCCGTCCCCCCATATCCTGTACTGGCTGGGGAAGACGCATCAGGGACTCGTGGACCTCGTGCATGCCCGCCGCCATTACCTGCGGTTCATCGACGAAGCCGGAAGATGGCGACTGACGCCCGTCAAGCAGGAATTCCTGGATGCGGCCCGGGCCGAACTGGAACGCATCGACCGGCAGTTGTGCTGGCTGCGCCTGCAAGTGAGCCAGGACGATGCCAAGGTGTACGTCGACGGGGAATTCGTGGGCAAGAGCCCGATTCAGGAACCCCTGCCCCTCAGGCCGGGCCCCCACTCCGTGGTGGTGATCAAGCCCGGCTTCGTGCGCAGGGATCTGGACGTGGTGCTCACGGAACCCGGCAAGGAGACGCAGCACACCGTCACCCTGCTGACCGAGGCCGAATCCATCCGCCAGTCCCAACTGTTCCGGGAAGCCGAGATGCGAAGGCTGGAGACCCAGCGGCGCCTGGAGGAGACCCGCCGCCGCATGGAACGCGAGGACAGGCGACGCCGCCAGGCGTATGCGGCCTGGAGCCGGGGCCTGCTGCTGGGCGGGGCGGCGGCCGGCGTGCTGACGGCAGGCTTCGGCGTGCTGTCGTGGCACTATCAGCAGCGCGTGGACGATGCCGCCCCAGACACTCCCTGGAAATCGGTCGCCGATGACCAGGAGCGGGCGCGGTTCTTACGGATATCGGCCTACGTGGGACTGAGCCTGACCATCACGGCCGTGGGCATTTCCACCTGGCTGACCCAGTTGTCCGCCGCTCCGGCGCGCAAAACCTGGACCGCAGCCCCCTGGCTCACTCCCGAGTCCGCCGGCCTGGCCCTGGGCTGGACGTTCTGACAGGACGGCCATGCATCCGCTCTCGCGCACAGAACTGCTGGTGGGCCCCGAGGGACTGGCCGTCCTGTCCAGCGCCCGCGTGGCCGTCTTCGGGCTGGGCGGCGTGGGCTCCTGGGCCGCCGAGGCGTTGGCCAGGGCAGGCATCCGCGACCTGACGCTCGTGGATTACGACCGCATCTGCCGCACCAATCTCAACCGGCAGATCCTGGCCACCGAAGCGACCATCGGTCGTCTGAAGGCCGAGGTCATGCGCGAGCGCATCCTCTCCATCTTCCCGGATGCTTCCGCACGGGCGCTACCCGTGTTCTACCTCCCCGAAAACGCGGCGGAAATCTTCGACCCCGGATGGAACTACATTCTCGACGCCATGGACAACGTGACGGCCAAGATCGACCTGATCCTGCGCGCGCAGGCGGCCGGCGTGCCCATCCTCAGTTGCATGGGCACGGCCAACAAGTTCGATCCCGGCCGCCTCGAAGTCACGGATCTGGCCAAAACCGATGTCTGCCCGCTGGCCAAAATCCTGCGCAAGGAACTTCGCCGCCGGGGCGTACGGCACGTGAAGGTGGTGGCCTCCCGCGAACCACCGCTGGTCCCGCGTCCGCTGCCTCCCGATGCGCCGGCCTGCGACTGCGCGGGATGCATCGGCCGGCCCCCCTCTCCCCGCCGATCGACGCCCGGAACGGTTTCCTTCGTTCCTCCCGCGGCCGGCATGCTGGCCGCCGGCGCCATCGTGCGCGACCTTTTGGTCCGCGCGGGAATCGTCCTGACATCCCCCGCCTGAAGATCCAACTCGCAGGCAACGGGAAAGAGATCTGCCGCCATTTCCCTTTTCCAAAAAATGAAATACAGGAAATGAGCGTCAAAAAGTCCTCATCATATAACGGAAATTTCGTATTTGTCCGGATTTTTGCGGTTCCAGAAAGATGTGTGCAAAAGTATGCAAGTCGTGAACGCGGAGGATCTGCAGCATGAAACCGTTGCCGCTGGCCATTCTCGTGATTCTGGTCTGGACCATTCTCGTGATCGTGGACAACTGGCCCCGCAAGGATGAACGCCCGCAAATCCGTGAAGACGATCCCATGGTCGTGTCGTCCAATCCACCGCCCCTGCAGATGGTGGAACAGCCGCGCTATCGCCTGGGGCAGTGAAGCGGTCCTTTTGCGCGAGGGCATGGAATCGGGGTTGACAAAGCGTCGTGGATGATTGCAACATGAACCCGCGAAAGAGGTGAAACGCCTTGAGTACTTCATTTCCGTTCAACGGCATCCGCATCCGTTTCGCCGGGGAAACCGACATCGGCCAGACGCACGACCACAACGAGGACACGCTCTACATGCCCGAATCGATTCCACTGGGCATCGTGGCCGACGGCATGGGAGGCCATGCCTCGGGCGAAGTGGCCAGCCGCATCACCGTGGACACCATGGCCAGGTATTTCCAGGACACGGTGCATGGCCCCGTCTCCATCTGGCCCCTGCGTCCCGATCCCCTGCAGGCCAACCTGCACCGCATGAAGAACGCCATATCCCTGGCCAATCTCCGCGTACGGGAGCATGCCGAAAAGGATCCGGCCTGCAAGAACATGGGCACGACCGTGGTGGCCATCTACTTCGAGGACAACTACGCCATCATCGCCCATGTGGGAGACAGCCGCATCTACCGCTACCGCCCCGGGCTGCTCGAATTGCTCATGGAAGATCACTCCTTCGTCAACGACATGGCGCGCCTCAAACACATCACGCCCGAGGAGGCGGCCGCCAGCGGCACCAAGACCAACGTGGTCAGCCGCGTCATCGGCCCCAACCCCGACGTGTATGTGGATGCCGCCATCATCTACCCGCGCGTGGGAGACGTGTTTCTGCTGTGTTCCGACGGGCTCAACGACATGATCCCGGATTCCCGCATCCAGGAAATCATGGCCAATGAAAACGACCTCGACGAGATGGCGGAAAAACTGGTGAAGGCCGCCAACGATGCCGGCGGAGAAGACAACATCACGGCTCTGTGCGTGCGCATCGAAAAGGACTGAACGCCCCGCGCTTCCCTCTTCCAGGAGCAACCATGTCCCCTGATGCATCCCGTTATGCCCGACAGATGGCCGTTTCCCACATCGGCGAGAAAGGACAGGCGCGCATCCGCGGCGCCCGCGTCCTGCAGGTGGGCTGCGGCGCGCTGGGCACGGTGCAGGCGGAACTCCTCGTGCGGGCCGGCGTGGGCCGCCTGACGATCGTGGATCGCGACGTGGTGGAACTTTCCAACCTGCAGCGCCAGATCTGTTTCGACGAGGAAGATGCGCGCAGTCGCAGGCCCAAGGCACTGGCGGCCTCGGCCCGGCTCGCACGCGTCAATTCCGAGGTGGAAATCGTGCCGGTGGTCACCCAGTTGACCCCGGAAAACATCCTGCCGTTCGTGGAGGATGCCGACCTGGTGATGGACGCCACCGACAACTTCGAAACCCGCTATCTCATCAACGACGCCTGCGTGAAGACCGGCATCTCCTGGATCTACGGCGGCGTTCTGGGGGTGCAAGGAACGGTCATGCCCGTCGTCCCCGGCAAAACGCCGTGTTTTCGCTGCCTCATGCCAAACCCGCCGGATTCCTCGAAACTGCCCACCATCGCGGACGTGGGCGTGCTTTCCACTACCGTCATGATCACGGCCGCCGAGCAGGTCACGCTGGCGCTGGGAATCCTGGCCGGCGCCGGGGACTGGGCGCCCGGCGTGCGCACCATCGACGTATGGCAGGGGAGCATGCGCACCATTCCCCTTTCCGCCAGCGCCACGTGTCCCTGCTGCGCCCGGCGCGAGTTTCCGTTTCTCGGCCAGGCGGCGTCCGAAACCACCATCATGTGGGCCCGCAATGCCGTCATGTTCCTGCCCCGCGACGGCCAACTCATGCTCGAGACGCGCGCCCGGACCATCCTGGCCGCGGGCGGAGCGCATCCCGGCCCGGAAATCTGGGAAATCACCCGCGACGGCCATGCCATCACGCTGTTCGCCGATGGCCGCATCCTGGTCGCCGAAACCCGCGATGCGGATTTCGCCCGCGGCCTGCTCAAGGACCTGTTCGGCGACTTTCCGTCCCATGGGCGCGAATGAAGATCAAGAGCACAAAAAACAATTTCCTTGACTCGAATGCCGCCTTGTGCTTGTTTACTTCATTGTCATGAACTGAGTGTTCCCCCCGGCTGCCCTTTCGCATGGACGTATATCTACTTCTGTTAATTTTTCTGCTGTTTCTTTCGGCGTTGTTCTCGGCTTCCGAAACCGCACTCTTTTCCATCAGCAAGACGCGCGCGCGCCATCTGGCCAAGGAAAAGCGGGGCACCGATCAGTTGATCGCCCGCCTCAAGGAAGATCCGCACCGCCTGCTCTCCACGATCCTCATCGGCAACAACCTCGTGAACATCGCAGCGTCCACGCTGGCCACCACGCTGGCGATCGAGGCGTTTCCCAACTACGCGTTCGGCGTGGCCACCGGCGTCATGACGTTTTTGATCCTGGTGTTCGGCGAGGTGCTGCCCAAGTCCCTGGCCACACGCAACAACATCCTGGTGGCCCGGCTCACGGTGCACTTCATCCGCTGGATGATGGTCCTGTTCACACCCGTCATCTGGCTTCTCAATTTCATTCCCCGCATCACCGGCAAGATCCAGCATCCCCCGGCCGCCACGGAAGAAGAACTGATGACCTTCGTGGAAGTCGTGGAAGAGGAAGGGGAAATCAAGGAAGAAGAGAAGAAGCTCATCCACAACATCTTCGAGTTCGATGACACGAAGGCCTCCGAAATCATGACCCCGCGCCGGGACATGTTCGTCATCGATGCCGACGCGCCCCTGGACCTGCGCGCCATCGCCGAATCGGGTTTCACGCGGATCCCGGTCTTCCAGGAGGACATCGATCACATCATCGGCATCGTGCTCATCAAGGACATCTTCACGCACACCACGACCACGGGGCAGCCGCCAGACGTGCGCAGGATCATGCGCCCCCCCATGTTCATCCCCGAAAACAAGAAACTGGACGAACTGCTGCAACTGTTCCGCAAGAGCAAGAACCACATGGCCATCGTGGTGGACGAGCATGGCGGCGTCTCGGGACTCGTCACGCTCGAGGACGCGCTGGAAGAACTCGTGGGGGAAATCCGCGACGAGACCGACCAGGAGGAGCCGCACCTGCAGCGGCTGGCGCCCGGAGAGTGGATGGTGCTGGGCAAGGCTTCCGTGGACGAGGTGAACGAAATCCTGCGGCTCGAGATTCCGGAATCCGGCGAATACGATACCTTTTCCGGGTACGTGCTGGACCGCATCGGCCGCATTCCCACGGAAAAGGAACTCATCGATCTGGGCAGTTGCTCGGTGCTCGTGAAGGAAAAGGATGGCAACCGCATCAGCCGCTACATCGTGCGCCTTCCCAAACCGCTGGACCCGCCTCCCGATCCCGAAGCCTGAAGACATTCCACATCCACGCTCGACGACAGCTTCGCCAGCCGCATCGCGCAACAAGCTCCATTTGATTTTTTCGCCAAAAGTGGGATACCATTTGCGCACTTTGCGGGGAGGACAAACCATGCGTTCCCATTTCATCACCCTTCTTCTTGCTTCCCTCTGGATGTTTGTCAGTTGCGACCATCCATCGATTTCCAGCAATAACACCAATACGAACAACGCAAGCAATAACGGTAATAATAATAATAATAACGGAAACAACACAAACAATACGAACAATACGTCTTCCTGCAGAGGGGATACGGACTGTCCCGTGACCGAGTACTGCGATCCCTGCGCAACGGCTTCCTGCGAAAACTGCACCGACTGCGTCGCGGATTGCCGGCCCCACGAATGCGCCACCGAACCCGAACCCGCCTGCGATGAGGTGCGGCCGGAATGCGGCGAAGGCGGGGTGGCCGTGGTGGGAGAAAATGGCTGCTGGACCTGCGTGGAACTCGGCACATGCCTGCCCTGGCGCGATCCCTCGTGCGACGACGGCACCGAGGTCACCTGCGCGACGTTTGCCGAGCCCCGGTGCGCGGAAGGCGAAATGCTGGCAATCCAGAATGGCTGCTATGTCTGCGTAAATCCTGCTACCTGCCTGCCCTGGGGCACGGCCGAATGCTTCATGGACGACATGTGCGCGCCCGACGAATACTGCAATCCATGGGGCACCACCGCCTGCCCCGAATGCGCCCAGGCCATCGCCGCCTGCACCCCCAATCCCTGTGATGAAGGCCACATGCTGGCCTGCTATGCCACCCGTCCGCAGTGCGGCCCCGGCAACGCGGCCGTCGTCACCGCGGCCGGCTGCTGGGAGTGCCGCAGCCTGGACACCTGCGAGCCGCTGGCGCGGGACGAGCACTGCGACGACGGAAGCGAGGTCACCTGTGCGACGTTTGCGGAAGTCGTCTGTGCGGAACATGAACTCCTGGCTGTTCAGGAGGGCTGCTATGTCTGCGTGAATCCCACCACCTGCCTGCCCTGGGGCGTGCGCGGCTGCGAGGGCGATTCCGGCTGCAGCGCCTTCGAGCGCTGCGACGCCTGCGCCTCCAGTTCCTGTCCGGTCTGCGACGACTGCCTGCCCGCGTGCATCCCTCACGGCTGCCCGTCGGAACCGGAAGCGTTGTGCGACATGATGCGTCCCGACTGCGGGTCTGATGCCGTGTCCGTGGTCCGCAGCGGATGCTGGGTCTGCGTGGATCCGGGCACCTGCGACCCCATTCCCGGCTGGTGACCCTCCGCCCGGCCCTGCAGCCGCGATTCCATCCCTTCCAGAGACACGAAGGACAGCGCAGCGCGCCGGAACCATCCTCCCATGGCGGCGCGCGGTGCGCGCCCTGGAATTTCGCAGCGAGAATTCTTGGCCTGCGACGGCGCTCATGCTACCTTGTGCCGGTGCGAAGGGTCTGCCGATGAAGCCCGTCCTTTTCGAATTCCACCTCCCGCCGTTCGGCGAAATCACGTTCCCCGCCTATTTCACCATGCTCACCGTAGCCTTCCTCGTGGGGCTGTGGATGCTCGAACGTGCGGGAAGGCGGCTGAACATCACCCCCCTCAAGCTCTACGACATGGGCATCCTGATCATGGTCTTCGCCCTGTTCGGCGCGCGTTTCCTGCACGTGCTGGCCGACGGCCAGTTCACGGACTACGTGCACCTGTGCACGGATCCGAAGCAGGTCTCGGTCCCCGTCGGCCCCGGCGGCCCCGCTACGGAAAACTGCACCACGGACGCTTCCTGCGGCGAGGGGTTCCTCTGCAATCCCGACAACCACCACTGTTATCCCGAACGCGACTGCCTCTCCGTCTTCAAGCCATGGAAGGGCGGCCTCGTCTTCTATGGCGGCTTCATCTTCGCCTCGGCCTTCGCCTTCTGGTACATCCGCCGCCACCGCCTTCCCTTCTGGAAAATCGCGGACGTCTTCGGCTACATCCTGCCCCTGGGGCTGTTTCTGGGCCGCGTAGGCTGCCTTCTCAACGGGTGCTGCTACGGCCAGCCCACGCGCATGCCCTGGGGCGTGCGCTACGCTGCCTGGCAGGGGCCGTGGGAAGAACACGTCAAGGCCGGATGGATCGCCAAAAGCGCTTCCCACAGCCTGCACGTGCATCCCACGCAACTGTATGAAGCCTTCATCGGGCTCGCGATTTTCCTCGTCCTGTACTTCGGCCTGTACCCCCGCAAGCGTCGCGACGGACAGGTGTTCGCCGCCTTCCTGGCCGCCTACGGCGTGGGACGATTCACGGTGGAAATGTTCCGCGCCGACCCGCGGGGATCGGTTCTGGGGCTTTCCACGTCGCAACTGATCAGCCTGCTGATGCTGGCGCTGGCCCTCTGGATTTTCTGGAAAAAACCCGGCGCCCCCGTTTCCTGCCCGCCGTAAGGCGATGGCGCCCCCGCGGAAGGAATGACGAAATGAATGTGCAGCCCGTGCCCATCCTCACCACCACGCTGACCGATGCCGATGCGACGATGGCATTCGGCGAGAAAATCGGCCGCCGGCTGGTTTCGGGGGATTCGCTGGCCCTCACGGGGCCGCTGGGAGCGGGAAAGACCCAACTGGCCCGCGGACTGGCAGCTGGACTGGGCGTGCCGCCCGAATACCACCTCACCAGCCCCACGTTCACCCTGATGGCACAGTTCCCCTGCCGGGAAGGCACGTTCTACCATCTGGATCTCTACCGCCTGCCGGACGAAGCCGCCCTGTGGGAAATGGGCTTCTTCGATGTGCTGCAATCCCCGGGCGTGATCGCCGTGGAATGGTGGGACCGCTTCATGGACACCTGGCGCCCTGATACGCTGCTGGTGCGCCTGATGCACGTTCCCGGCGGGATGCCGGACACCCGGCGGCTGGAAATGTGGACCCTGTCCCTTGGCGAGTGGGAACAGCGAATTGCACGATTTCGGGATTTGGTGAATGAATAATGTTATTATTATATTTTATTTATTATTAATGCAATATTTTAAACAAATACAAATAACCATAAATTTATCAAATTTTATGGTTATTGCAATTATTATATAGTTTTTGCCACCATGTATCGTCTCTGCGCCCAATGCCGCCTCCCCGTGTTCCAGCACGAAGCCGTCTGCCCAGACTGCCGGGGCCAACTGGAGGAAGCGCAGCGCGACGGCGAGAGCCTGCAGGGGGCCGTCATCGACGGGCACTGGCGGCTGGAGCAGTTTTTGGGACAGGGCACCATGGCCTGGGTCTATCGGGGAACGCATCTGGAAGTGGGCGCCTCGGTGGCCCTCAAGATCCTCAAACCCGCAGTGGCCGGCGATCCGGCTCTCCTGGCGCGCTTCCGCAAGGAGGCCGCTTCCGTCTCCCTCCTGTCCCATCCGCACATCCTGACCGTGATGGCCTCCGGGGAAACGCCGTCGGGCATCCATTACATGGTCGCCGAATACATCCATGGCCATACGCTGGCCGAAATCATCGCGCGTGAAAAAAAACTCCCCCTCAAGCGCGCCACGGACATCGTGCGCCAGATTCTGGAAGGATTGGAGGAAGCCCACGCCAAGGGTGTCGTGCATCGCGACCTCAAGCCCGAGAACATCATGGTCATGGCCCTGCGCGGGGGAGGCGATTTCTGCAAGATCGTGGATTTCGGCATCGCACTGCGCCAACTGCCCGACGAGCAGCGCCTCACGCGGCAGGGGCAAATCGTAGGCACGCCGGAGTTCATGGCGCCGGAAGTCATCCGCGGGCAGGATGCCCTGCCCCAGTCGGACCTGTATGCCGTTGGACTCATCTACTACGAGATGCTCACGGGCGAACTGCCTTTTCCCAGGGGCGCCATGATCGAAACGCTCATGGCCCGCCTGAACCGGAACCCCATCCCCGTCCGGAAGAAACTTCCGTCCCTTCCCGTGCGCGTGGAAACCATCATCCAGCGGTCCCTGGAACGGGACCTGGCCCTTCGCTTCGCCAGCGCGCGGGAATTTCTGGAAGCCCTGCAGTCCGGACCCTCCATCACGACGCGCCTTTGCCCCTCCTGTCTGCAGCCCGTGCACTCCGACGAGAAGTTCTGTCCCAACTGCGGACGCATGCAGGAGGAAGACGCACCGGCGAAACCCCTCCCGGAAGCCACTGCGCCCAGTTCGGCCGCGCTTCCCCAGGCCTTCGCGGTCCCCTTCTGGGGACGCGACGAGGAACTGGAAACGGTGAAGGATTTCGTCGCCCGGGATGGGTTCTGCCTGGAAGTGACGGGCGAACCGGGCGTGGGACGGACGATGCTCGTCCAGGAAGCCCTGCAGTACATCCTGGCGCACCATGGGCACCGCGCCTTCACCCTGTGCCCGGACAACCTGGGGGCGCAAAGACCCTGGCAGCCATGGAAACAACTGCTGGGACAGGAGCTCGGCCTTTCCGATCGTCCCCGGGCGAATTCCGTGAAAGAAGCCTGCAAGCGCCTGGGAATGGACCCGGAAGACACTGTACACATCCTCGCCCTGTTCGGGTTCCGGGAAGAAAACGACCTGGAGCCTGCCGTCCGGCGGCGCGAGATGATCACGTCCGTGGCCCGTTTCGCGATGGCCGTACTGGGCCGCGAGCCCGCCATCCTCGTGTGTTCCAACGCCGACCGGCTGGATGCGCCCTCTCGGGAAGTCCTGGAGCGCATGACGCGGCTGCCCCGGACATCCCCATTCCATGTGCTCTGCACGACCGCATCGCCGATCTTCACGCGGCAGCGCGACATTTCAGGCGCACGGATCCAGGCCCTGCATCTGAAACGGTTCTCCGCCCAGGATGCGCGCGCCTTCTGCCAGGAAGTCCTGGGCCGAAACGGCACCCGCGCCGAGTCTTCCGCCGTCAGCCGGCTGGTGGAAGCCGCCGATGGCCTGCCTCTGCACCTGGTGGAAGGCATGCGGCTCCTGCACGAGGGGATGAACGACGCGGACATGCGCCTGCCCGACATCATCCAGTTGCGCGTGCGCAACATGCAAGGCCCGGCGCACCGCTTCCTGCAATGGCTCGCAGCTGCCGGCGGCCGGCTTCCCATGCGCTTCGTGCGGGAATCCGGACTCTTCGACAAGGATGTCTGGGATGCCCTGACCATCTGCATCCTGCACGGATTCGTCATCTCCACGCCCAACGACGACGTGGCGCTGACCCATGACATGTACGCCCGGATGGTGCTGGCGGAAACGCCGGCAGCCGTGCGGGCCTTCCTGCATCAGACCCTGTTCGAGCGGATTCGCACGCACTTCGATGATCCCCGGCTGCTGTGTCCTCATGCCCTGCACGCGCGCAACCGTGACATCGCCGCATCCTATTACGAACGCGCCGGCGCCTATTGCCGGGACGAATACGACGTTCCGGGCGCGCTGGCCCATTACCGGAAAGCCTACGAACTCACAGAATTCGCCGCCCGGCAGGGCCAGGAACTGCAGCGCTTCCGCCAGATCTGCATGGCCTATGGCGAGTTGCTTCATGAAGCAGGACGCACGGAAGAAGCCATCCGCGTCCTGCAGGAAGGGCAGATGGGCTGCCAGCAGGAGGCCGAATGCGACCGTATCCAAATTCTTTCCGCCGTTGCATCCGCATCCCTCTCACGGGAGCGCTCGCAGGCGGCCGCAGACCGGATTTTCAGGAGACTGCTGCTCTCCGCCAGCACGGATGCCTGGGAAAAAGCCATGGAGTTGACCCGCCTGGCAGACAGGCAGGAATGGTTTTCCCTTGGCCTGAAATGGCTGGAGCAATGGGAAAATTCACGACTCCACCATAAACTCGGACTCAGAATCGAGTGGGAGCGCAGTCATTTCAGGATGCGTTTCCTGCTGGGCCTGGGCAGGCCGGCAGAAGCCATGGCCGTCGGTGAACAGACCCTCAAGGCCATGGAGGGCGCCGTAAACTGGCGGGCCATGGCGCGAATCAATGAAGAACTGGTGCGCTGCCACATGGCGCGCCAGGATTTCGCAGGAGCCCGCGCGAGACTGCAGGCGGCGCTGGCGGCCCTGCGCTTTCTGGGAGACCGGCAGGCCCAGGCGGAAAACCTGCTTCGGCTGTCTTTCCTGGATCCGGCCAACCAGTCTGCATGGGCGCAGGATGCCCTTTCCCTCTCGGAAAAAATCGGCTTTTCCGATGGCATTGCGCAGGCGCAAAAACTGCTTGCGCCTTCCTGATTCGAATATCGGGGCCCCTGCCCTTGAATTTCGAAGGGAAAATCAATCGCTAACGGGGCTGGGGAGCCGGAGCGACGGGTTGGGCCGGAGCGGCCGGCTGGGCCGTGGCATCGCCCGTCGCGGCCGGAGCGGCCGGCTGCTCGGTGGCATCGCCCGTCGTTGCGCCCAGCGTCTCATCGAGAATCTGGTTGACGGTGGGAATGGCCTTGGACGCCTTCTTCAGGCGCTCCGAACCGGTCTTGGACGAAGACCACGAAAGGATGAGCGAAAAGATCATGAAGAAAATGGCCAGGATGGACGTGAGACGCGTCAGGAAGTTTCCGGCCCCGGTGGACGTGAACATGCTCTGCGACGCCGCGCCGCCGAAAGCGACTCCCATGCCGCCGCCCTTTCCGGCCTGCAAAAGGATCACTACGATGAGCAACAAGCACAGGATGACGTAAAGAACTTGAATGACAGCCAATACCCATTCCATGGAGCCAAACCTCCTCAAGGGCACCCCTTCTACATCAAAACATCACGAAAGGAAAGTGGGTAGCCCCCAGAAAAAAGCACAAAAACGGTGGTTCCCCGGCACGTCACCGGGTCAACTGGCGGTACTTGATGCGCTGGGGCACCAGGGCGGCGTTGCCCAGGCGCTTCTTGCGGTCGCGCTCGTACTCGGTGTAGTTGCCGTCGAACCACACCACGCGGGAATCGCCCTCGAACGCCAGGATGTGCGTGGCCACGCGGTCCAGGAACCAGCGGTCGTGCGTGATGACCACGACGCAGCCGGCAAAGGACTGCAGCGCCTCCTCGAGCGAGCGCAGGGTGTTGATGTCGAGATCGTTGGTGGGCTCGTCGAGCAGCAGGACGTTGGCCCCCTCCTTGAGCATGTTGGCCAGGTGGATGCGGTTGCGCTCGCCGCCGGAACACAGGCGCACCAGCTTCTGCTGGTCCTGCCCGGAAAAATTGAAGCGCGACACGTACGCGCGGGCATTGACCTCGCGGTTACCGAGCAGGATCGTATCCTTGCCGCCGGTGATGGCCTCGAAGATGGTGGCATCGGGATCGAGGCTGTCGCGGTTCTGGTCCACATAGGCGAGTTTTACCGTATCACCGATTTTGAACGTTCCGGAATCCGGGGCTTCCTGCCCGGTGATCAGGCGAAACAGCGTAGTCTTGCCAGCGCCGTTGGGTCCGATGACTCCCACGATCCCGCCGGGCGGCAGGGAAAAGTCGAGATTCTCGAACAGCACCTTGTCCCCATACGCCTTGCTCACGCCCTGCGCTTCGATGACGGTGCGTCCCAGACGCGGGCCAGGCGGGATGAAGATCTCCATCTCGTTGAACTTCTGCGCGCTGTCCTGGTTCATGAGCGCCTCGTACTGCGCGATGCGGCGCTTGGCCAGTTCATGCTGGCTGGAGGCGTTCATGCGATGCCATTCCAGTTCGCGCGAGAGCGTCTGGACAAACATGGCATCCTGCGCCTTTCCGTGCTGGAGCTTGAGCAGTTTCTGCTCGAGCCAGGAGGAATAGTTGCCTTTCCACGGGATGCCCTCGCCCCGGTGCAGTTCGAGGATCCAGCCGGCCACGTTGTCCAGGAAGAAGCGGTCGTGGGTCACGGCGATCACCGTCCCCTCGTAGCGCTGCAGGTGCGCCTCCAGCCAGGCCACGGTCTCGGCATCGAGGTGGTTGGTGGGCTCGTCGAGCAGCAGGATGTCGGGCTTCTGCAGCAGCAGGCGGCACAGGGCCACGCGCCGGCGCTCCCCGCCCGACAACTGGCTCACGGGCGTATCCGGAGGCGCACAGCGCAGGGCATCCATGGCCATCTCCAGGCGGGAATCGATATCCCACGCCCCCAGCCGGTCCAGTTCCTCCTGCACCTCGCCCTGGCGCTGGATCAGGGCATTCATCACATCGTCATCCATGGGTTCGGCGAACTTCATGTTGATTTCGTCGAACTCGGCCAGGAGGCGCATCACGTCGGCCACGCCCTCGCGCACCACCTCGATGACCGTGCGGGTCTCATCGACCAGCGGCTCCTGCTCCAGCAGCCCGACCGTGTAGCCTTCGGCCAGCACGGTCTCCCCCTGGAAATCCCGGTCCACCCCGGCCAGTATGCGCAGAAGCGAACTCTTGCCGCTGCCGTTGAGCCCCACGACGCCAATCTTGGCCCCGTAGAAGTACGACAGGTAGATGTCCTTGAGAATCGTCTTCTGCCCGTGCACCTTCGTGACACCCACCATCGAATAGATGATTTTTTCCTGGTCCTTTTCCTTCGGCATGATCTTTCTCCCCCGGTTTCCCGGTCGCAGCAGCCTGCGCTGCCCGGCAGTTGTAATCGAGATTGCAATCCCCCGCAACGGGTTCATGCCCCCGGCGCCATCCGGAACGTCAACTGCGGTTGCGGCGAATGCCGCGCACGAACAGGCGGATGCCCCAGAGGAACACCAGGAAGAACAGCACCCCGCTGACCACCGCACCCAGGGTGTCCTCGTCCGAGAGAGGCGCTTCGGAAGCGGCATATACGGAGACGGACAACAGCAGGAATGCGCTCACGGAAGAAAAGAGGATGCCGAAAACCACCATGAGCACGCCCAGAAAGCCGCGGGAGCGCCGCGCCGGAATCGCCACGCTCGAGGCCGCCCGGCGCACGGCCGGCATTTCGGCCGCCGCAGCGCTGGCCGGAGCGAAGGGAGCGCGCGGATAGTGCAGCGGAGAGGCTTCGTAGAGAAACTCCTTCACCTGCGGCAGGACCCCCTCGGAAAGCACGCCCTTGGGCAGAAGCACATGCAGTTCTTCCTCGGGGACTCCGTGATAGGCCGCCAGCAGGGCGATGTTGTCGTGCTCCAGCCGGCGCAGGCGCCGCACGCCGACGACGATGGTCCAAACCAGCACGGCGAACGTCGCCGGCAGAAAGACATAGTCGCCCGTGTAATTGAACGAAAAGATGGTCCAGTCATACAGGCCATGATAGAGGATGGGCCAGAACAGGGCGGCCCCCCAATGTCCCAGTCCCACGGTCCCCCGCGAAAAGCGGGCGCGCCCGATGGAATAGCCCATGATCACGCCGCAGAAGGCATGCATGGGCACGGCCGTGAGAGCGCGCGCAATGGCCACGCCCTGGCCGCCGCCGGACACGTACAGGGCGTTTTCCAGCGTGGCGAACCCCAGGGAGGCCACGGCGCCATACACCACGCCGTCGAAGGGCTCGTCGAACGCGGGATGACGGTATACCGCCCACAGCACGGCCAGCAGTTTGAAGAACTCCTCTGGAATGGCGGCCTCCACGAAGGCCGACCAGGCCGCCCGCGCCAGCGGTTCGGAAGGCGCCATGAACAACTCGTTGGCGAGCGCGACGGAGAGAAGGACCGGCACCGACGAGAGCGCGCCGAAAATGGCCACCTTGAGCACGAGCATCTTGGGCTCGGGATGCTCGTCGTGGGTATAGATGTACAGAAACAGCAGGATGCTGGGCAAGAGTGTCAGCGTGACCGTAAGCGCCATGTTCACTGCTCCACGATTTCCGACCAGAAGGAATCCTGCAGCCGGGCCCCCATCTTCATCCGGACGAACGCCTCGATGTCGTGGGCGCAGGGCAGCGTGAGGGCTTCCCGGGTGATCGCCTCGACTTCGGCCATGTTCAACTGGCGCAGGAATTCCTTGGCGTATGGAATGAAGACAGGCGGCATGGAATACACGCGCAGCCCCATGCCCAGAAGCAGAAGCGCCGGAATGGGCTCCGTCGCCAGATCGCCGCACAGGGAAATGTCGATCTGCGCCTCCCGGGCAGCCTGGATGGCATGGGCGATCATGCGCAGGACGCCTGGATGCAGCCCTTGGTAGAGGGCGGCCACCCGCTCGTTGCCCCGGTCCACCGCCAGCGCGTATTGAATCAGGTCATTGGAGCCGATAGAAAAGAACTGGCAATACCGGGACAGGGCGTCGGCCGCCATCATGGCCGCAGGCACTTCCAGCATGGCGCCCACCTGATAGTGCTTGGGAACGTCGTAACCTTCCTCCATCAACTCGCGCTCGCACTCGGCCACCAGATCCCGGGCTTTCACGAACTCCGACACCGACGTCACCAGCGGAAACATGATGCGCATCTGCACGCTCGGCTTTTCAGAAAGCGCCCTCAAAAAGCCGCGCACCTGGGCCTTGAAGATTTCCGGGTGCGCCATGGCCAGGCGCAAACTGCGCTGTCCAAGCGCCGGATTGGGCTCGCGGGGGCCGGAAGCCAGGGGAAACTTGTCCCCGCCCATGTCGAAGGTGCGCAGCGTCAGGGGGCCTTCCCGGTCCCAGTTCTCCACCAGTTGCCGGGCATTGGCGAAATGTACTTCTTCGTCGGTGATGTCCCGATCCCGCACGAGGAACAGGAATTCGCTGCGATACAGGCCGATGCCCTCGGCGCCGTGGTCCACGGCCTTGTCCACCTCGTCGATGAAATCCAGGTTGGCCATCACGAGCACCCGGACGCCGTCCACCGTCACGGCCGGAAGATGGCTCTTCTCCTGCAGCGCCTGGTCCTTGGCAATCTGGCGGTGGCTTTGCGCCCGGTACGAAGCCACCAGGCGCGCATCGGGATTGACGATGATCTCGCCCTTGTGGCCATTGAGGATCAGCAGATCCCCTTCCCCGATGTTCTCCAGGGCCGATCCGACTCCCACCAGCGCGGGAATCTCGAACGCCTTGGCGATGATGACGGTGTGCGAGGTCTTTCCCCCCCGCACCAGCACCAGTCCCGCCACGGCGTTGCGCCCCATCAGGATGGCATCGGCCGGCGAAAGCTCCTGCGCCACGATGATGGCATCCGGCGGCGGCGCCTCGATGGCGGCCGGCGCCTGCCCGGAAAGAACACGCAGAAGCCGCGCACACACGAAGTTGAGGTCCGAAAAACGCTCTCGCAGGTATTCGTTTTCCACGCGCAGGAAACGTTCCTGCCACTGCGCCAGCGTCTTCTGGACCGCCCATTCCGAATTGACGAGATCTTCCCGGATGAAATGCTCGATGGATTTTTGCAACTCAGCATCGCGAAGCATCATCTGGTGGGCTTCCAGGATGTGTCCCGGGTCCTTGTAATCCCCCACCACCTGTTCCTTGATGTCCTCGAGTTGCCGCCAGGCTTCGTCCACAGCCCTGCGGAAGCGCTGGATCTCCTCCCCCACCTGTTCGGGCGCGATGCGCTTCTGCGCATAGGCGAACTGGTTGGGACTGGCGATGATGTGGGCACGCCCGATGACGATGCCCGGCACCACGCCCTGGCCGAAGAGGAAGACGTTGCGGTTGTCCATGCCCTATTCCTGAAACCCCGAACGGACCAGTTGTGCCAGGGCTTCCACGGCCTGCTGCGCATCCTCGCCCGTAGCGCTGATGCGCAGCCTGCATCCGCGGTAGGCCAGAAGCCCCAGAAGCCCCATGATGCTCTTGCCATTGGCCGTGATGCCGTCGAAGGACACCTCGATGTCCGAGCGGAACCGGTCCGCCGTCTCCACGAACAATTTGGCGGGGCGCGTGTGCAGCCCTTGCTCGTTCACCAGTTCGACCTCGATCTCATGACGCATGACGTCACCTGTCGCCTTCACGTGGAAGCCGCATCCCGGTGGGTGACGACGGGATCATAACCGGCTTCCCGCAGTTTCCGCCCCAACTTTTCGGCGATGTACACGCTCCGGTGGCGGCCGCCCGTGCATCCCACGGCCAGCGTGAAATACGCCTTGCCTTCCCCCTGGTATCTCGGCAGGAGATAGGAAAGCATGCCATACAATTTTTCCAGGAATTCCGCTGCTTCCGTCTGGTTCTCCAGGAACGCCTGCACGGGCGCGTCCGTACCCAGCAGTTCGGAAAGTCCGGGAACAAAATATGGATTGGGCAGGAACCGGACGTCCACCACCATGTCCGCCTGCATGGGCAGTCCCCGCGAAAACCCGAACGACATCACCTGGATGCGCAGCGGCGGCGGCTGGTGATCGGCAAAGAACGAAAACACGCGGGCCCGCAGTTCATGCGGAGTCAGATCTGTGGTGTCCACGACCCAGGCGGCATCGCGCCGCAGGCGCATGAGCCCCCGGCGCTCCTCGGCGATGACAGGGGGCAAATCGGAAGACTCGCTCATGGGATGCGGCCGACGGCTGGCTTGGTAGCGTTTCACGATGGCCGCGTCGGACGCCTCTAGGAACAGGACCTCCACGGCATGCCCCATGTCCTGCAGTTGCCGGCAGACGCCTTCCCACTGCGGCAGGAAATCGACGTTGCGGATGTCCACCGCAATGGCCGCTTCGGGATATTGCTGGGAAGCGAGCAACTGGGCAAACCCCGCCATCAGGGGTACCGGCAGGTTGTCCACGGCAAAAAATCCCAGGTCTTCCAGCGCATGCAAAGCCACCGTCTTGCCCGCTCCCGAAAGACCCGTCACGATGACCAGCCTCATGAAGCCTCCTACTCAATGGTCTGTCCCGACCGGCGATTCTCGATGACCCGATCGTAGGATTCGTGGAACAGTTTGTCGGAATTGATGTCGCGCTGCTTGAGCAACCGGTCGCGGGCGGCCACCTCGATGA
>CAZEZP010000074.1:0-2911 GCA_964516435.1 uncultured Kofleriaceae bacterium
TCTGGCCATTTCCCGGAAGCGGCGGATGCGGGCGACGAAGCGGTTCACCTTTCGCGCATCGAGAATCCAGACCCCGAGCCGTTCGACGGCCCGCACCAGTGCTTCGGGGCGGGCCAGGGCCTCCTGCGCCAGGTCGAGCACGGTGTCGGGGTTCAGAACGCACTGCATGCGAAAACCATCACTCCCCGGGCCGCGGGGAACCTGCCCCGGGCCGCGGACGTGTTTGTAGTTCCGGCTCCGGCGAAGTCAACCCCTCCCGCATGCCTGCACGCGTTTCGTACGTATTTTGCACGTGTTCTGCACGTGTTCTGCACGTTTTCCGGCACGGTTCCGGCACAGTTTTGCTACTCTCCCGCACGTTTCCCGCACGTTTTTGCACGTGTCTTGTGACGTTTCTTCCCGCCATTCCCCCCTCCCCGGGGACTTTACTTCCCATCAGTCCGGTGTCCACTTTCAGACGACCAGATCTAAATGCTCCTCCTGAGGTGTTCCGAGAAGTGGCCACGGCATCCGAACACGCGTACCTGGTGCGTTTCCAGCGTGAAGCGGTGATCACCTCTCATAACTTGCCGATCTGGGGCATGATTTGACAAATCAAGGGGTTTTCGCAGGGGGGGGCGTTTTCGTGATAACCGAAAGTTGATCAGACGGAGGGGGGGGTGACGGGCTTCCAGTTGTGCGGCAACAGGTCTGCGATTGATGCGGCGTGGTCACGTTGCGGACCCGCAGGAGCACGTCCGCAAGATACTCCTTCGGATTCACGCCGTTGGGCTCGCACGTGGAGACTGGGCTAGGTCCGGTATTCTGGACGACCTGAGCGGGTAGACAAGCGACAGGGCCTGGTTCCTGTTGGAAGGCCTCAGGCTGCCTTCTTCTCAGGCTGGTTTTCATAGGACTTCTCATCCGGGGTCTTGTCACCCAGCGATTGATGGAGACGCTCTTCGTTGAAATGCAGAAAATAGGGTTTCAGGCCTTTATCTCAAGGCCTTCCCGGTCTCATAGCCTTTCAAATACACATCCTCGTACTTCACCGAACGCCAGAGACGTTCCACGAACACGTCATCTACCCAGCGGCCGCGGCCGTCCATGCCGCTCCGGATACCCTGGGCCTTCAGCACGCCTCGGAAGACCAGTTCGTGAATTGACAGCCCTGGTCCGTGTTGAAGATCTCCGGCTTGCCATACTGGGCCAATGCCTCCTCCAGCGCCTCCACGCAGAAGTCCGCCTCCGGCGTGTCGCTCAACCGCCAGGAAAGCACCTTGCGGCTGTACCAGTCCATGACCGCCACCAGGTACATGAAGCCCCGGGGCATCGGGATGTGCGTGATGTCCGAGGCCCACGCCTGGTTCGGCCGGTCGATGCGCAGCTCCGCAACAGGTACGGGTACTTCCTGCGTGCCGGGTGCACCACCGTCGGTTTTGGTCGCTGGTATACCGTCTCCAGGCCCATCAGACGCATCCGCCGGCGCACGTGCTTGCAGCCAACCAGGAAGCCTTCGCGCCACAGCCAGGCGGCCATGCGGCGAAGTGAGCCATTCGGCTGCGGCACGCGAGGAATGGAAAGCCTTCGCGCCACAGCCAGGCGGACACGCGGCGGCTGCCGCAGGTCGGCTGCTTCATGTATTGCTCGTCTATACGCCGCATCAATTCCGGGTCCCGTTCACTCAGGGGCACGGCCTTGTAGTAATACGAAGACCGGTTGATTCCCGGCAGATGGCACTGCCGGACCACACTCAAATGGGGGGGGTTCGGCTCAACTCCTGCGGAGTCATTGAAGCCGGTTGAGCCCGCGTGATAAAAAATCGTTTTCCACCTTGAGTTGCCCGATCTGCCTGTACAGTTCCTGGTGGTCGACTTCGGGCTCTTCCTTCCGGGTCCCCTTCTCGAAGACATCCATGGCGCCCTCCATCAACTGCCGCTTCTACGTGTGGATGAAGCGCCGTCCACCCAGATGTGGCCGGAATCGGGCTTGATTCTCCATCAACTGCCGCATCCACGTATGGATGAGGCTGGGATGAATCTGGTATTTGGCTGCGAGCCCGGCCACCGTGGCCACCTCCCGGACCGCCTCCAGGGCCACCTTGCTCGGGTTCCACTTATTATGTTTCTCTAACCCCAACACGCCATAGCCCATCTTTGATGCGCAAGTTATTGTTGAAATTCCAAGTCTGCTAGGGCTCTTATTTTGTTATAATCATTTTGCATTTGGCTTACTGTTTGCGTAATAGAAATCAAAGATCCCTGCGGGTTTTTAAACAGTTCGTAAGTCTGAATTGAAGTGGCATATAGTTCAAGGGTCTTGGAATACTTTGATTTATCAAGTTCACCAACCATTTGGGCTAAGTTTTGTTTATAGCATTCCAAAATTTTTTGAATTCCATAGTTCTCTAAAACTTGACCATTCAACCGAAGCACTGCATTGAAATCTTCTTTTTCATCAATCGCTTTTCGCCAAGGTTTTAAAATGAAGGTATCAATAAGTAGGTAACTGATTGCATAAAGACGTTTGATGTTTTCCAAGGGCGTTTGTTCAGTAAATTCAGTCATCATTTGTTTGATAATTGAATAATGCGGTGGAACGTACATTAATATGAAGTAAGTTTTATTTGTTTTAAAAATTTCATCAATTACTTCGGGCTTCTTGGAGAATATATCCCCTTTTCGCAATTGCTCATGTTTGTCTATATCTGCCTTGATTTTATCCTCAACCGCTTTCAATTTTTCAGGAGTCATGACACAAGCAAGAGTTTTCTTTTTGTCTTGGCCTTTACCACAACCGAAAGTAAGCGAAATTACGAACAACAACAAAACGACTTTCATGTGAACTCCTATTCGGTAAGTTGTTCTAAAAACTTTGTCATGGTTCAAAATGATACTCCCCACCCCAAGATAATCAAGAGGGCAAATAAAGC
>CAZEZP010000075.1:0-20961 GCA_964516435.1 uncultured Kofleriaceae bacterium
CTTAAAACCCGGCACTTCCCGGAAAGCTGGGATCATCCACGGCACGCCAAGCGCCGCCTGCTCTTCGATACACTGCTCAAGTTGCAGCTGGCGATCCTCACGAGCCGCCGCCTGTGGCAAAGCGACCCCGGTCAAGCGCTGACGCTCGATGACGACCGCTTGGAGATGATGCTCAACGCGCTGTTCCCGTTCCCACTGACCGGGGCGCAGCGCCGCGCGATTGAGAACATCCGCGCCGATATCGCCCAGCCGATCCCGATGAACCGCCTGTTACAGGGCGATGTCGGGTCGGGTAAGACGGCGGTAGCGATTGCGGCGGTGGCAATGGCGGTGCTGAACGGCAAGCAGGCGGCGGTCATGTCCCCGACGGGCATTCTGGCGGAGCAGCTTTACCGCAACTTCAGCCGCGCGCTGGCGCAGCTTGCGCCGCTGTTCGCCAGCGAGGAAAACCCCGAAGGCCGCATCCCGCGCGTGGCGCTGCTGACCGGATCGATCAGCGCGGGGGAGCGCGAGGCGGTGTACGCGGGGCTGGCGGATGGCTCGATTGATGTCGTCGTCGGGACGCACGCCATCATTCAGGAAGGCGTCGAGTTCAATGATCTGGCAGTCGCCGTGATCGATGAGCAGCACCGCTTCGGCGTGGAGCAGCGCGCACGCCTGGCCGCCAAGGGAGCCTCGGGGGAGCGGCCGCATCTGCTGGTCATGAGCGCCACGCCCATCCCGCGCAGCCTGGCACTCACGGTATATGGCGATCTGGAGAGTTCCCGGATCGACGAACTCCCGCCCGGAAGACCACCCGTCGTCACGAAGGCCTGCTTCACGAAACCCCAGAAGAAACAGGCGCTGGCCAGGTTCATGGAGGCCGTGGCCCAGGAGGGCAAGGGCTTCGTCATCGTCCCGCTCATCGATGCCGCCGAGGAGCGCGTCAGCATCGAAACCGCCCTCGAATACCTGCGCCGGCAGTATCCCGACGTGGCGCTGGGAGTGGTGCACGGCCGCATGCCCCTGCGGGAGCGCCAGGACGTGCTCGAGGCCTTCGCGGCCGGGCGCATCCGGGTGCTTCTGGCCACCACCGTGGTCGAGGTGGGCATGGACATCCCGGACGCCAACCACATGCTCATCCTGGAGGCGGACCGCTTCGGCCTGGCCCAGTTGCACCAGTTGCGCGGCCGCATCGGGCGGCGCAGCGCCACACGCGCCGAATGCTTCCTCTTCGCCGGCGCCTCCCCCACGGACGAAGGCCGAAAGCGCCTGCAATGGATGGAGCGCACGCGCGACGGCTTCGAACTGGCAGAGGCCGACCTGGCCATGCGCGGCCCCGGCGACGTGCTCGGGGGCAAGCGCCAGGCCGGCGTGTTCAAGCCTGCCTGGATCCGCAACGTGGAACTGCTGCAGGCGGCCCGCAGCGAGGCACGGGCCCTCCTGGCCGCGGACCCGCGCCTGACGCGGCATCCGGACCTGGAGTTCTTCGTATCCGTGCGCTTCGGCGACAAACTGTTCGACGAAAGCGGCGGATGAGGCTCCACCGGCCATCTTTGGCACGATTGCAAACATTCCGCTTTTTGCTATCCTGCGTCGTCGGCCGCCAGGCCATTTCCGGTTGCGCCATGATGGAAGAAGAACGCGAAGACGAGCCGTGCTGTCCAGAACCCCGCATCTTCGTGGTGGACGACGACGCGCTGGTGCGCCGCGCGCTGGCCCGCCATCTGGGACCGGGAATGCAGGTGCACGAGGCGGCCTCGGGCGAGGAGGCGCTGCAGAAGTTGCGGGAAGGGTTCGACGTGCACGTGATGCTGGTGGACTACGCCATGCCGGGGCTCTCCGGCATCGACGTGCTCAAGGAAAGCCGCCTGCTGGCGCCCCGCACCCGGCGCATCCTGATGACGGGCGACCTCAGTGGTGACGTGCTGCAGGCGGCCATCAACGAAGGCAAGATCCATCATTTCCTCAAGAAGCCCATCCATCCGGATGAATTGAAAGCCGTATTGCAACAGATGTTTGAAATGATCCGGCTGGAACGCAAAAATGATCTTTTATTGATGGAATTGAAATTTTCCAACGACACATTGAAAAAAACGTTGGAAGAATTGAAACACCACAAAGAATTATTGCAACAAAGCCTGGATGAGCGTACCCAGGAACTGATGCGCGCCAACCGCGAACTGGAAGCGGCCAACCGGCAACTGCAGGCCCAGGCCATGCGCGACGGCCTCACCGGACTCTACAATCACGCTACGCTGGTGGCCCGCCTGGAGGAGGAACTGGCGCGCGCCAGGCGCTACTGCTCGCAACTCTCCGTGCTGTTCTGCGACATCGATCACTTCAAGCAGTACAACGACCGCCTGGGGCATGCCGTGGGGGACGTGGTGCTGCGGACCGTGGCGAATTTCCTGGTTTCCGGCTCCGCGACCGTGTCGCCCTCGCGAAAGAGCGACATCGTGGGGCGCTACGGCGGCGAGGAATTCGTGGTGATCCTGCCCGAGACGGACAAGGGTGGGGCGATGGTGCGCGCGCAGCGGCTGTGCGACGGCGTGCGCGGGCTGGATGTGCCCGGCGCCGCGGACCAGCCGCTGGGCTTTTTGTCCATGAGTCTGGGCGTGGCCACCTATCCGGCGGATGCCGCCACCGTCAACGAACTGCTCCATGCCGCCGACACCGCCCTCTACCGGGCCAAGGCCGAAGGCCGCAACCGCGTGGTCGGCGCCCGGAAGGAACCGTAAAAGCCGAAACCAGTTTTCTCCCGCAAACCGAACAGGGAAAATCCTGAAAGAAGAAAAACGATTTCACAGGGGGATTTTCAGGACAGGCAGTAGAACATGCCTTCGGCGGTCCCGATGTAGACATGGCCGCTCACGATGCAGGGTGAAGACAGGATGCGGCCCTGCAGGCGGATCCGGGACAGTTGCCGGCCATTGGCGTCGAGCACGTACAGATGGGAATCGTAGGAACCGAACACCACCTTGCCGTCCACCACGGCCGGCGAACTCCAGATGGCCCCTTCGGCCGCAAATTCCCACAAAAGCCGCCCCGTGAGGGCATCGAGGCAGTACATCTTCCCGTTTTCGGCGCCGATGTAGAGCCTGTCCCCCACCACGGCCGGAGTGGACCAGAACCCCCGGGTGAAATCGCCACCGAAGCGCCAGCGCAGGCGTCCGTCGCGCACATCGAACGCGAACACGTAGGGGGACCGCTGTTCGGCGGCCACATACACCAGTCCGTTGGCGACCACGGGCGAGACGTCCGTGTCATCCCCCGTGCGCGCCTTCCACAGGACGGCGCCGTCGCCCGCGCGCAGGGCGTACAGTTCGCCGCTGAAGTTGGCCACGAACACCCGGCCGTCGGCGATGGCGGGCGTGGTTTCCGCGCCGTTGGATCCCGGCGGGCCTTCCCGTCCGCCCACGAACGTGCGCCACACGAGGGCGCCGGTATCCGGGCGGAAACAGTGCACGAAGCCGCTCTCCCCCGCGATGTAGACGCAATTGCCATGGATGGTGGGCGAGGAGTCGCAGTCGGTCCCCGTGTCGTAGGACCACAGGAGCCGCCCGGTGCTGGCATGTAAGCAATAGACGTGGTTGTCCACGCATCCCGTGAACACCCGTCCGGCGAACACGGCGCAGGACCCCTTGAACATGGCTTTGGCCTTGAATTTCCAGCGCAGCGCTCCCGTGGCGCGGTCGATCGCGTAGAAGAAACTGTCCTGGGATCCCACGTACAGGGTATCGCCCACGGCGGCGGCCGTACCCGTCCAGCCCGTGCCGGCCCACACCTTGCCGGTGGAGGCGCCGAAGCGTCCCATGGGGAACGTCCAGCGGACTTCCAGGACATCCCGCAGCGGCCCCGTCCCATAGAACGTATGCGACGGGTTGCCGCGGAACATGGGCACGTCGGCGCCGGAAACCGGCGCGGATTCCCGTCCGGAAACCGGCGCAAGCGCCGCACGGACGCCGCGCGGAAGAAGCAGCCCGCCCGCCAGGAGGGCGCCCGCCTGGAGAAAACCGCGCCGTGAAACCATCATGGACGCTTCCCGTTCCACGCGGCGATGGCCTCGTCATAGAAGGTTTCCAGCCGGGCGTTGGCTTTTCGGATGTCGTATTCGCGCTCCATCTTCCCGCGGGCGGCCCGCCCGAAATCGCGCCGCAGTCCGGGCTGGCGCAGCAGCGTGGCCAGCCGTTCGGCAAGGCGCCCCACGTCGCGCTCCGGGACGAGGAAGCCTGTCTTCCCGTCCTCGACGATGTCGGGCAATCCCCCGTGCCAGTGCGCCACCACGGGCACGCCCACGGCCGATGCTTCCTTGGCCACGATGAGGCCGCTTTCCCGGTCCATGTTGGAAGCCACCACGCTGGGAGCCAGCAGCACGGCCGATTCTTCCATGGCCTGGCGCACCTGGGCATGCGGCAGGGCGCCGGCAAACGCCACGCGATCGCCCACGCCCAGATCCCGCGCCAGCCGTTCGAGTTCCGTCCGCTGGGGACCGTTTCCCACGATTCGCAGGCGCGCATCGATGCCGGCCTGCACGGTGCGGGCGAAGGCGCGCAGGCCGAAATGGAATCCCTTCTTGGGCACGAGACGCCCTACCATGAGCACCTGCGGTACCCCTTCGGGCTCGCGCTCCCGGAAGGCGAATGCGTCCAGGTCGATGCCCAGGCGGTGGATGCGGATTTTGTCCTCGGGACAGCCGGCTTCCACCAGCAGTTCGGCCAGTTCCGTGGAAGCCGACAGAAACAGGGTGGTCCGCGAGAAAAGGGCGCGCGAGCCGGCGTTGTAGTGCCAGAACTCGGGCAGCCAGCGGTCCGGCCCCACCAGGATGGTGACGTCGCGCCCGTGCACCGTGACCACCAGCGGCAGGCGGAAGACCTGCGCATACGGCAGGGCATAGAGCCCGTTGTGGCCGAAGTGGGCATGCACCAGCGCAAACGGGCGGCGGCGAAATTCGGCGAAGAACGGCGCATGCATGGCCGTGGCGCCGTAGATCAGGCTCGCGGCCCGTCCCGCCTCGTCGGCCGCGTGCACCTCGTGGCCGCAAAACACGTGCCCGTTCATGCGGCGGCGGGCGAAGACGACTCCCCGGTAGCGCTCGTGGAAGCGCAACTCGTCGTGGATGAAGGTCTCGCTCAGGGGCAGGAAATTGTTGCGGAACAGGGCGAACAGGGGGAGTTCTTCTGTCATCTGCATTTTTCCATGGTGAAGAAGGAGATCCGGAAGGCCAGGGATTCCCGTCGCGACGCCGTCTCGGAGGCCAGATCGGTGACCACCTGGTACATGCGCGAGGGCGTGGCGATGAGTTCCACGATCTTGTACGAATCCGGACGCTTCATGTACAGGCGCAGTCCCGCACAGCCCCGCCGCGTGAACGGCTCCCGGGTGATGGTGCCGACCTTGAACTTGCCCTCGATTCCACGGGCCTGCCCCTCGAGCAGGGCGGCATCCGGTCCCGGCAGCCGGCGCCGTTGTGAACTGATGTAAAAAATATCGTTTCCCGTGCGGAAATACGTGACCGGAACCTTCAAATCTCCTTCGGGCGTCGGCACGTTCAGGGAACTGGAAGTCTTCAGGGGCGGCGCGAATACCCGGTAGCCCTCTTCCGCAGACTCGTGCCACTTCCATGCGGAAAACGCCGGCGGGCTCTCCGGAGACGGCGGTTCCGACCGGGAACAGGAAGCCATCATTATAATAATAATAATAATTATTATTATAATTATAATTTTTATCATTATCTTGTGATTATTGCAATATTTACTTTTTTGAGACTGTCTCATAAATTTTTTTCAATAGTTCCTTGTAATGGTAGGGTTTTGGAAGGAATCCATCCGTGAACGACAGGTAATCGGATCCATCTCCCGGTACATGGCCGCTGGTGAGCAGGATGGGCAAATCGGGAAATTCCCGGCGGATCCGCCGGGCCATCTCGATGCCATCCATGCGCGGCATGAGCACGTCGGCAAACACCAGATCCAGTTTTCCGCGGTTTTCGAGGGCCAGCCGCAATCCTTCCTCGCCATTGACGGCCCCGAACACCGTGTGTCCCTGACGCGCAAGAACACGCTCGGCCAGTTGCCGCAGGTTGTCCTCGTCCTCCACTACCAGGATGCGCAGCGGTTGCATGGGAGCCGGTTCCTCCTCGGCCACGAGGAAGGATTTGGGTTCCGGCTTCCTGTGGGTGACCGGCAGCCGGATTTCGAACTCGGTGCCCTCTCCCGGCGTGCTGCGGACCGCGATGGCGCCGCCGTGGTTGTGGATGATGCCGGCCACGGCCGCCAGTCCCAGCCCGCGGCCGGTGAACTTGGTGGTGAAGAACGGCTCGAAGATGCGCGGCAGCACGTCCGGCGCGATGCCCTTGCCGTTGTCGCGCACCCGGAGCACGAGATATGTGCCGGCGGGAGGCGGCTCGCGGAAGGTGCATTCCTGCATCTCCTCCTCGGAAAAATGCTGCTGCGACAGGGAAATGCGGACCATGCCATCGGATCGCTCCATGGCTTCCACGGCATTCATGACGAGGTTGAGCACGACCTGCTGGAGTTGGGTCGGATCGCCCAGCACCGCAGGCAGGCCGTCTTCCAGTTCCAACTCGACGCGGGCCCGGGAACCGGCGATGGAACGGAGCACCTTCTCCATCTGGCGCAGCACGTCGGCCAGGGAGAATGGACGCACGGAAAGCGAGCCCTTGCCCGCGTACGCCAGCATCTGGCGGGCCAGATCGGTAGCCAGGCGGGCGCTTTCCAGGATGGCGTTGTGGCACTGCTCGAGCCGCTCGGGGGATTGCGCTTCCATCTGGGCCAGATGCACGTTCCCCACGATGTTGGTGAGAAGATTGTTGAAATCGTGGGCCACGCCTCCGGCCAGGTTCGCCAGACCCTCCCACTTCTGCATTTCCGCCATCCGGTTCTCCATTTTGCGCTGCTTCTCGGCGCGGCGCATCTCCTCGGTGCGATCCCGGATGATGGCCTGCAGTGTGGGCGGCTCCATGGGCAGACGGTTCAGGCGGACGTCGGTGTGCAGGACATCGCCGGCGGCGTTCCGGTGAATCCAGGAAAACGCCTGCGGCTTTCCCGCCATGGCGAGGGAAATATGCTCCTGCGCCAGTTTCTGCGAAAGCCTTCCGTCGGGCTGGCGCTCGGGCGAAAACTCCCACGGGGCATGCCCCACGATCTGGTCCCGCGGACAGCCGAACAGGCGCTCGGCGGCCGGATTGCAGTCCACGAACACGTCCCGCAGAAGCAGATAGGCATCCTGGGATTCCTCGAACAGCAGCCGGTACTTGTTCTCGGATGCGGCGATGGCCTCCTGGTTTTCCGTGATTCGCCGGATGTACACGAAAACTCCCAGGAGCAGCAGGGAAAACAGGCTGGTGACGAGCAGCGGCGTGAGCCGGGCGCGATAGAGCATCTTCTGCCAGTCGCGGGCATCCACGTCCATGCCCAGGACGGCGATCACGCGTTCCCGGTCGCGGATGGGAACGAACGCCGAAACCCAGATACCCCAAGCATCCGGCAATGGTCCTTCGGTGGCTTCCTCGCCGTGCTGCAACACCGAGCGCAAAATGGAAGAGGCATCAGCGTACACGTCGCCCGGAAGAGACGGATTCGCATCGTCGTCAGGAGCGGAATCGGCCAGGAAAATCACGTCGTTTCCACGCAGTCCCATGAGATAGGAGAAACGGGTGTCCGGATTGTAGCGCACCAGTTCCTGCAGGCGCGACTTGAGATCCCTGTAGGGAAGCCTCGACAGATCCTCGCGGGTTCCCGACAGGAGCGCCACCTCACGGGGAGAAAACGCCAGGCTGGCATTGTGCAGATACCGCAGAAGGCGCCTGCGTTCCTGCCCATCGGACCGCACCGCGGCGCTGTGCGCCCAGAGGATTCCAACGACGAAAACAGTCAGGAGCAGGAACGAGATCAGTTTCATGTGGAAGATCGTGCGGCGGCCGAAGGGCGTATTCAGGATAGGTGCCTGTTCCCGGACCAGAAAGACGTGCAGCATGCCGAATGCGGCCAGGAGGGAAGCCATCTCCACGAACTCGATCAGGAAGGATGGCTCCGCATGGGTGCAATGCAGGCAGCCCCGGACGAAGGTGGCTATCGGGAAGAGCGTGGACATGGCAGTGGGAAGCAGCAGGAAAAGAAAGAAGAAACGCTGGATGCGCCCGTGATTCTCCTGCAGGACGGGAAAACGGAAGAAGGCGAAGCCGGCCAGGAGCATGGCCGCCCCGCCGGCCATCACGCGGGCGGCGGCCGGATGGGGGAAATGCGGCACCAGTTCCAGGAGGCCGGCCACCAGGACGAAGGCCGGCCAGAAACGGATCTTCCAGGCAATACGCCGCGGATGCAGGATCTCCGCACCCGCCATGGCCAGAAACGTCCACGCACCCGCCTGCGATGCCACCAGCAGAATGCGGATCCAAATCGACCCGTCGAATCCCAGGGCGCCCATGTGCACCCATGCGTGCATCGCGAAGAGAAGGAGATATCCCAGGAAATGGAATCCGAAAGCCTGCTTGAAGAAATGGGAGCGGAACAGGAGCACCGTGGCGATGAGCAGCGCCAGGAAACCCTTGAGAAGAAAGATGAAATCCAGGTTCAGGATGCCGTTCATGGCGCATCCTTTCCAGCCGGGTTTTCCACGGCCACGTGCAGTGGGAGTCCAGCGGATGCCGCGATTTCGAGGATGGCCACGAAGAGGTCGTAGCGGGAAGCCCGATCCCCGCGAAGCACCACGCGTGGCGCGGGCACGCGGGCGGCTTCCTGGCGCAGCCGCGCCTCCAGTCCAGTCAGATCCACCTGGGCATCGTCCACGTACAGGGCACCGTCGGACTTCATGACCACCACGACATCCCGTACGGGAAGATTTTCATGAGCGCCCCGTCCAGCGGGCAACTGCACGTCCAGCGTGGGATCGGGCGCCGGAGCCGCCGTGAGGAGAAAAAACAGCAGCAGCAGGAACACCACATCGATGAGCGGGGTCAGGTCGATGACCGCCTGGGCCCAGGATTTCCGGGAAGCGGCGCCGAACCGCACGGTCAGTTCTCCTTCCTGCTGGATTTCTCCCTGGATTCGTCATCCATGAATTCACAGAATTCCTGGATGTCCGATTCCAGTTCGGAAACCCAGTGCTCGGCCCGGTGGGCCAGCAGCCGGTAGGCCACATACAGGGGAATGGCCACGGAAAGCCCGGCTGCGGTAGTGATGAGCGCTTCCCAGATGCCGGAGGCCAGCGAGGCCGGATTCACGCCCCGCGCGCCGGCTTCCAGCGTCACGCGGCGAAACACGGAAATCATGCCCGTGACCGTTCCCAGGAGCCCCAGAAGCGGACAGATGGCGGCCACCACACCAATGGTCTCGATGTGGCGGCCCAGCAACTGGGCTTCCCGGCGGCCGCGATCCTCGAGCCGCGCCCGGCGTTCCTCCGGATCCGCTCCCGCCAGTGCCATGGACGCGGCCAGCAACCGGGCCAGGGAACTGGAGCCGTCCTGCACCAGGGACTCCGCAAGGGCGCGGCCTCCCTTCTTCCACGCATCGCGCACGCGTTCGAGCAGGCCCCGCGGCGCGACGCGGCGCTGCGACAGGCTCCAGGCGCGCTCCACCACGACCGTCGTGCCCAGCAGGGATGCGGCTGCAATCGGCACCATGATGATGCCGCCCTTGGCCAGGAAATCGAACCATTCCATCATGGAGCCTACCGCGTCGACAGATGCACGAGCGACAGGGCTTCCGGGTGCAGCACCCACAGTGTGCCGTTGAGATCGATTTTCATGTCGATGACCTTGGCATTCTGCAGGAAGCGTTCCGCATCCAGTTTTTCCGTGCGTCCCTCGCGCACGCGGAAGAGGGCCTTCTCGGAAGCCGCATAGATGGTGCCGGTCTGAGGGTCGCGCGCCAGCGAATAGGTATGCCCGGCTTCCGGCATGGGGCTTTCGGAGCCGCATTTCCAGTTTCCGCCCTCTTCCCGGCGCACGCAGATACCCATATCCGTGGCCAGCCAGATGACGCCGGAAGGCTCCACCAGCACATCCTCCACGACATCGGTGGGCAGACCGTTGGAAGAATTGGTGATTTCCAGCGTCTTCTTCGTCTCGTCCCCGCGGAACAGGGTCACCAGCCCCTCGTTGGTGGCCAGGTAACGGTTGTCTCCCCGCTTGTAGAGGGTCTTGACCGAATCCGGAATCTGGGCGGGCTTGTTCTTGGTGGTGAAGTAATTCTTGGGAGGATTGATTTTCCCGGTTTCAAAGTTGATCACCTGGATTCCGTTGATCTTCGCATTGGAAGAGGAAAGTCCCAGCCAGATGATGTGCGGCTTCGTGAAGTGGGCGAAACGGATGCGCACATTGGAATCCTGCGTATCCAGCGTCACCGGATTCTCTCCCTTCGGATTCCAGTTCCCCTGGCCGTCGCGCACGAAGAACCCGATGATGCCCTGGGCGTTCTTCGCCACGGCGGTGAGAATGCCGTCAGGGCTCGTAGTAAAGAAAGAAAGGCTCCATCCGGGATGCTCGGGAAGCAGGATGGGCCGGAATCCTTTCTGCGGTTCGTAGACGAAACTGTTCTTGCCCGCCGAGAAATAGCAGCGGGTGGACGCTGGAACGCATTCCAGCGACATGCCGATGATGTTGGGGCTCACCAGATCGTCGGTGGAGTACTGCTGCATGTCGTTTTCGGTGTAGCGGGTGACCCCCAGGGTCTCGGTGCCCAGCCAGAGGTTGCCTCCCGTCCGGTATGCGGCGGTGATGCGCATGGGCAGGGGCCGCGAGAACGGCTGCGCCTCGAAGCAGGGCCCGGAACCCCGGGTGACGAACTTGTCCTTCGGCTGCTTGGTGCAGGGCACCACATGGGCCACCGTGGCCCCGAAATTCATGATGACGTTTCCGCCGAAGCGCTGGATCCACGAGACCGGACCGGGAGCATCGTAGATGTGCGTCTTGCCCGGGCGCAAAAGCGCAAACAGGGGCGCGTGGTTGGTGGCATAGCCGGCCACCCACACGTCGTCGCCGTCGATGTCGATGGCGGTGACTTCCCTGATGGGCGTCGAGCGGGGCTTGCACTCGCCGTTCTCGCAGAAGAAAAGCCCTGCGTCCTTGGTTCCCAGCCACACGCCGGAACCGCTGTCGGCCCGCAACTGGGTGACGTGCACCTTGGTGGAATACACGATCCATCTGCCGAAAACATAAAATGCGAGACCTTTCGTGGTGCCGGCCCAGATCGCATCGCCCGATACCGTAGCCGCAAGCGCCGTAGGCTCGCCTTCCAGCGGCAGGGTCTGGTTCTGCCAGGAACCACTGCTCCAGGCAGAAAGCCCTTTGTCGGTGGCGGCCCATACCGTGCCCGTGGTGGATACGGCCAGGGCGTTGACCACGTCGCCCGGCAAGCCATCGCGCGATGTGATCACCTGGTAGCGGTTTCCTTCCAGCGACCACTGCTGCAATCCCTGGTTGGTCCCGGCCCAGATGTCGTCCTCGGTGACCAGCAGGCAGTTGATGCGCCGCGACTGGCTGTAATACACGGCATCCCCCCACGGCGACGAGGCGTGGGTGATGGTATTGGGTGCCAGTTTCAACGGCGGCGGTGTCTTGGAACAGGCCATCGGAAAAAGCAGGAGAACGGCGAGAAAGCGAAGCATCGTGTTCATGGAAAAACCCTATCTGGATGGTTCCGGAGCCGGATGGATCAAGCCAGAACCGGATACATCAAGCACGAAAAGACTGCATTCGTCAACTGGGGTGTACCGTTTTCCACGGGCTCGGGAAAAAAATTCGCAGTCGACAAAGTCCTTTCGGCGCACCGCTCCACTGGCGGAGGGTATAGGGCACCAGTCCGCACCGGCAAACCGGCGGAGGGCAGACATCAAATTTCCGGCAGATTCCTCCCTTCCGCATGGATTTCCGATTTCAAACTCTTGTTTTTTCCAGGATTTCGTGCTAAGGAAAAGCGCCCTTTGCGGGAGGTTTCCATGCATCGTCTCCTCTTTCTTTCCCTGTTCTTCCTCGCGATGGCGGCGGGGTGCGACGACAAGGCGAAAACGTCGGACCAGGTGGCGCTCACCGCGGAGGAGCTTGCCTGGTTCTCTCCCTATCATCCAACGGCCGTCGGCAAGGTAGTCCACGTCATCCCCGATGCGATGCTGTCCCAGAAGGACCGGGACATGAAGAACGACACCTTCTGGGCGCTCTACGACGCGCAGAAGAATCTTCTCGCCTATGCGCGGCTGATCGGGGATCCCCTCTCCTGCGCGTCCGGCAAGTGCAAGGCCATCCGGTTCTTCCTGCTGTTCGATCCCAACCTCAACTATACACACGTGTTCCACCCGGCGGGCAAGAGCGGTGATTTCTTCAAGGGAATCGAAGGGGACCTCGAGCACGACACGCCATTCACCCCGGAAGATCTGGAACTGCTCCACGCGTTGCTGCTGGACCCGCCCACGTCCCTGCTGGAAGCCGAATCCGTGGATCAGATCGTGGACGCGGTCACCACAGCCACCTACGAGGCCTACTGGGACGACGTGGTGCGCCAGGCCGCCTACACCACCTACTACGTGCTGCACCACATGATTTCCTCGCGGGAATACATGCAGGCGGTGCTGGGCGTCCGCTGATTCCTCCTCTTTTCCGAAACGGGTGGCTCCCATGCGACGAAGGGATTTCCTGCAACTTGGCCTCCTTTCCGCGGCCATGCTCAAGATGGCGGCCTGCCGCAGCGCCGAATGCGATCCCGACCAGGAGGATTGCGCCGCGCTCTATCCGTTCTTCGTGGATTCGGCCGCCTGCACGGCCTGCGGGCGCTGCCTGCACAAGTGCGGCAAGAAGGCGTTCCACCTGGAAGGCGGCCCCAACCGCGTGCACATCGACCCGATGCGCTGCACCCGGTGCGGCGCGTGTTTCATGGCCTGCGAGAACCAGGGCTACTTCGCCGTGCAGCGCACCCAGGCGGGCGATGGCGGATTCGTCTACGAAATCGATCAGGACGCCTGCCAGCAGTGCCTGGCCTGTTACCGCAGTTGTCCGGTCACACCGGAAAAGGCCGTGGTCCAGTCCAATCTGGAGCGCACGCGCATCGACCAGACCCGCTGCTCCCACTGCGGGGAATGCGTGGAACTGACCTTCTGCCCGTTTGGAGCCATCCATGAAAACCGCTCCCGCTAGCCTGCTCTTCGCGGTCGCCCTTCTTGCCGTGTTCCCTGCCCAGGCCAAGCAATGCCCCTCCCGCCTGGAGGAAAAGAAGCACCAGGTGGGCGAGCGGGAACTGTACTGGGGCCTGGAATTCCGCCTGACGCACTTTTTCATGTGGGAAAAGGATCTCTCCGCGCCCGGTCCCGCGTATACCTTCGACCATGCCGGATTCTTCGCCCTGCGGGGCGTCACGGAGTGGGCGCCGGCCCCCTGGGTGAACCTGCGCCTGGAGGCCGAGGCCAAGGTGCGCAACGGCGTGGACAACTGCAACGCCTGGGCCGTGGATTTGAAGAAGCATTTCCAGCTCATTCCGCAACTGCGCAATCTCTACGCCCAGTTCGAGCCGGGGGAAGACACGCAACTGCGCGTGGGACGCCAGAACATCGCCTGGAGCTCGCAGGCGCTCCTGGACAATTTCTTCGACGCCGTCTCGCTGGAGCAGAAACTGGGGAAGAACTTCCGGGCGGAAGCGTTTGCGGGCGTTTTCGCGCCCGAGTTGACGCGCGAAACCCTGGGCTGTGGCTACGAACTGTACTATGAGAACCGGCGCGCCTGGAAACGCCTGTGCACGATGAATTACGGCGATGTGCTCATGGGTGGGGCGGTGCTGTCGCTTTCGCATCTGAAGCCCCACCGCATCCGGGCCGCGGCCCTGTACCAGTGGGACCGGCGCGACGCGCAAGAAGCCACGCCGCAGCAGCCCGAACCGCTGTCCTCGCTTTTCGGCAGCCTCGCCATCTCCGGCCCGATCGGGGAGAACCTCTCGTACGACGCCGAGGCGCTGGTCGGCTACAAGCCCGACGCGCGCGCCTGGATTCCGGGCTACGTGGCGGCCATGGAAGCCACTTTCGACATGCCGCGGGGGCATCTGTCCCTCGTTCCGCGCCTGGCCGGCTCGTTTCCCGACGGCGAGGGCAACCACTTCACCGCCATCGGGGAGCATTTCGACCTGGGCGCGCGCTCCCGCTACGGCCTCTACGATGGCCACGTGAAATCCCTGATGGTGCGCTACCGCTGGTGGGCCTACCGGGTGGAGGCCGGCTACCATCTGCATTCGGCCGACATCGCGGGCGGCATCGTGGACGACGAGGTGGAAGTCGGCGCCACGTTCTTCTGGAACAACGAGCCCGATTACCAGTTCATCGCCACCTATTCCCTCCTCAACGCCTTCGTGGGCGATTTGCCACCCAACCACGGATTTCGCATTCAAGCCCGCATTTTATTCTAACTTTTTATTTTAATATTTACAAAAAAATTTTAATATAAAAAACTTCAAATAAATAAGTATGTAATTGTTTTTATTTTTTTCAATTATACATGCGAACGACCTCTGCAAAGTTGTCTCGCCTTGTGAACCACGCCCCGCCGGACAGCGGAACCCTTTTCCGGACAATCCTCTTCCCTGATGGGTTTTTTCCCTGGAAAACCTTGGAAAAGAATTGATTTTTCGGCGCAAATCATCTATACAGGTTCAGCTTCGGTGCAGCTGCGACGGCCGCCGGGGAGTAGGGAATGGAATCGAGAGAACGCCGGACGATCCTGGTGGTGGATGACGAACTGGTGATCCGCGAAGTGCTGGAGGATTTCCTGTCCACCGAGGGCTACGACGTGGTCTCCGTCCCTTCGGGCGAGCAGGCCCTGCAGGAACTGGAAGAGGAACACTACGACGCGATCCTCTCCGACCTGATGATGCCCCAGATGAACGGGCTCGAACTGATGGCGGAAATCAATGCGCGCGGCTATCAACTGGTCAAGGTCATCATGACCGGCTACGGCACCATCGAAACGGCCGTGCAGGCCATGAAGGTGGGCGCCGACGACTACATCCTCAAGCCGTTCAAGATCGAGGAGGTCCTCTCGGTGCTGGACCGCGGGTTCGAGCGCCAGCGGCTCATGCGCGAGAACATCAACCTGCGCGAGACCCTCAACCTGTACCGCATCGCCGAAACCATCGCCCATGAAACCGATTCCCGGCGCATCCTGCAGGAAATCCTGGACGCCGCCCTCCAGGAGAGCGAGGCCGACTGGGTCCATCTCTCCATCTTTCCCACGGCCAACGATGCCGGCGTGAAGCTCACGGCCGGGCCGATGGCCGGAGCCGCGCAAATCACCATCGACGAGGCGGCCATCTCCCAGCTGCATCCGGACACGGCGCTGCTCCTGCAGGGCTCCGCCGCGGGCCGGTACGTCTCGGGCGGCGAAAATCCCGTGGTCTCATTCTGCGCCGTGCCCCTGCAGGTACCCGGACACGTGCTGGGGCTCCTGGCCATCGTGTCCTTCACCAAGCGCACGCTGTTTTCCGAGGGACACCGCAAGTTCCTGCACATCCTGGCCACCAAGGCCGCCGCGGCGCTGGAAAACACCCGTCTGGTGGAGCAGTTGAAGACCGCCAACCAGGAACTGCGGGAGGCCAATCGCCAACTCCAGGAAAACTTCCGGCAGTCCATCCTGGGCTTCGCGCGCGCCATCGAGCAGAACGATCCCTACACGCGCGGCCACTCGGATCGTGTGGCCCAGTACAGCCGCGCCATCGCGGAAGAAATGGGGCTCGACGCCCAGTTGGTGGAGGACATCTTCTTCTCGGGCCAACTGCACGACATCGGGAAGATCGGCATCTCGCCGCAGAAACTCAACAAGGCCGGCAAGCTCAACGCGCCGGAAATCCTCATGTTCCGGAGACACCCCGAGATGGGAAAGGAAATCCTGGAGCCGATCCCGTTCATGCGGCACCTGATCTCGGGCGTGTACTGCCATCACGAACGCTACGACGGGAAGGGATACCCCCAGGGGCTCGCTGGCGAGGAAATCCCGCTGATGGGGCGCATCATCGCCGTCGCGGACACCTACGACGCCATGACCTCGGACCGCTCCTACCGCAAGGCCCTGCCCCAGGAAGAGGCACTGGAGGAATTGCGGGTGAACGCGGGCACCCAGTTCGATCCGCGCATCGTCGACGTCTTCCTGTCCGCTTTTTCCAAGGGAAGAATCCATGAGTGACATCATCGAAAGTTCCGAAACCCAGAAAGTTCTGCCGGTGAACATCTCCGAGGAGATGAAACGCTCGTTCATCGATTACTCCATGAGCGTCATCGTCTCCCGGGCGCTGCCGGACGTGCGCGACGGTCTCAAGCCCGTGCACCGGCGCATCCTGTACACCATGCACATCCTCAAGAACACGCCCACGGCGCCCTACAAGAAGAGCGCGCGCGTGGTGGGCGACACCATGGGCCGCTTCCACCCCCACGGCGACCAGGCCATCTACGATGCGCTGGTGCGGCTCTCGCAGCCGTTTTCCATGCGCTATCCCGTGGTGGACGGCCAGGGCAACTTCGGCTCCATCGACGGCGACCCGCCGGCCGCCATGCGCTACACCGAGGTGCGCATGGAGCGCCTGGCCCTGGAGATGCTGGCCGACATCGAAAAGGAAACGGTGGACTTCATCCCCAACTACGACGACAAGGAACTGGAGCCCTCGGTGCTGCCCACCCGGTTCCCCTACCTGCTCGTCAACGGCGCCTCCGGCATCGCCGTGGGCATGGCCACCAACATCCCGCCGCACAACATGGGCGAGGTGGTCGATGCCCTGATTGCATTATTGAAAAACCCAGGGCTTGATTTCAAAGACTTATTGCAATATGTTCAAGGCCCAGATTTCCCTACCGGCGGCATCATCCTGGGCCGCTCCGGCATCGTGGACGCCTTCCGCACGGGCCGCGGGCGCATCGTGGTGCGGGGCACGACGGAAATCGAGGAAATCCGGGGCGGCGACCGGCAGGCCATCGTCATCACCGAGATACCCTACCAGGTGAACAAGGCGCAACTGATCGAGCGCATCGCCGACCTGGTCAAGGAAAAGATCATCGACGGCATCGCCGACATCCGCGACGAGAGCGACAAGTCCGGCCTGCGGGTGGTCATCCTGCTCAAGAAGGAGGCCGTCCCCGAGATCGTGCTCAACCACCTGTACAAGCACACCCAACTGCAGACGAGTTTCGGCGTGAACATGATCGCCATCGTGGACGGCCGCCCGAAACTGCTCAACCTGCGGGAACTGCTCGAAAAATTCCTGGAGCACCGGCGCCAGGTGATCATCCGGCGCAGCGAATTCGAACTGCGCGAGGCCATGGACAAGCGCGAGATCGTGGAAGGCCTCGGCGTGGCCTCCATGGACATCGACCGCGTGATCGAGATCATCCGCACCTCGCGCGACCCGGACGAGGCCCGCGAACGCCTGCAGGATCACGACTTCACCGGGCTGGGGGCGTTCCTGGCGCGCGCCGGCTTCACGCAGGAAGAGATCGACCGCGCGGATGCGCACTACCGGCTCAGTTCCCGCCAGGCCCAGGCCATCCTCGACATGCGCCTGCAGCGCCTGACCGGGCTGCAGCAGGACAAGCTCGCGGACGAATACCGCCAGTTGTGCGACACCATCCGCCACCTGCAGGCGCTTTTGGCCAGCGAGGAGATGCTGCGGGACCTGATGATCGCGGAATTCACGGAAATCCGCGAAAAGTACGCCGACGCCCGGCGCACGAGCATCGTGGAGGATTCCGCCGACATCGACATCGAGGATCTCATCGAGGACGAGCCCATGGTGGTGACGCTCACCCGCAGCGGCTACGTCAAGGTCATGCCCGTGGATCTGTTCCGCACCCAGGCGCGCGGCGGCAAGGGCAAGCGCGGAGCGCAACTGCGTGACGAAAACGACGAGGTCACGCACGTCATGGCGGTCACGGCCCTCTCCACCGTGCTGTTCTTCACCAATACGGGCCGCGTCTTCCAGAACAAGGCCTACTGCCTGCCCAAGGCGGCCGCGGCCTCCAGCGGCAAGGCCGTGGTGAACTTCCTGAACCTGCAGGAAGGCGAACGCATCGTGGCCATGATGCCGGTGCCCGCGATGGAGAGCGGCCATTACATATTCTTCGCCACCCGCAAGGGCATCGTGAAGAAGACCGACCTGATGTACTACTCCAACATCAAGCAGAGCGGCATCATCGCCATCTCCATCGACGAGGGCGATTCCCTCATCGATGCCCGCCTCACCCGTGGCTCCCACGACATCCTGCTGGGCACCCGCAACGGCTACGTGGCCCGCTTCCCCGAGACCGACGTGCGCTCCATGGGCCGTGCCGCACGCGGCGTGCGGGGCATCCGCCTGCAGGGCGACGACATCGTGGTGTCGCTGGCCGTGGTGGGCCCAGACGAGCAGGACAAGTACGTGCTGTCCATCTCCGAGCGCGGCTACGGAAAGCGTTCGCCGCTGGCGGACTTCTCCCTGCACCACCGGGGCGCCAGGGGACTTCTGGGCATCCGTACGGGTGGGCGCAACGGCTTCCTGGCGGCCGTGAAGGTGGTTTCCGACGGGGACCACATCCTTCTACTGACGGAAAGAGGCATGATCCAGCGGGTGCGGGTTTCCGAAATCAAACTGGTTTCGCGCCTGACCATGGGCGTCACCATCATGAAACTGGACGAGGGCGATTCCATCCAGGACATCACCGTGCTGCGCGCCGAGTACGTCCGGGACGCGGACGAATCGGAAAATCCCGAAGCCGGAAGCGACATGCCGGCCGTTCCGGAAGAGGGTGAGCCGGAATTCGAAGAAGGGCCGGAATTCGAGGAAGGCGAACCGGAAGGCGAACTGGATGCCGATGCGCCTTCCGAAGACGACGAAAACTCCCCCCAGGACGAGTGATTCTCCTTTCCATCCGTAAAAAACGGCGCGGCCGGCCCGTGCATGGCGATTCTCCCCTCCATCCGTAGAAAACGGCGCAGCCGGCCCGCGCAACCCGCACCGGGCAGCGCCTGCCCCGGGCTTTTCGGCCCCTACCTCGTTTCCGGAATGTGCGGTTTGCCTAGGCTTCCTGCTTTTTCTGGATGTTGGGGCGCTCGAGGCCGTAATTCTTGCGGGCATCTTCCAGTTTGAGCAGGAAGGCCAGTCCCACGGCGAGAAGGCCGAAGACCATGAAAATGACCATGGGCAATGTATAATCATACACATTGACCGGCTTTCCATCCACCAGTTTCGTGCCCGTGATGCAATACTTGTCCAGCACCCAGCCGATGAGGGCCGGAACGCCCATGAGTCCCCAGTTCTGGACCCAGAAGATGAGCGAGTAGGCCGTTCCCAGTTGCTTTTCCGGCACGATCTTGGGCACGGACGGCCACATGGCCGACGGCACCAGGGAGAATCCGACGCCCAGCGCCAGGACGAGTACGATGGCGATCACCCAGTGGTTCAGGAAAGGCAGGGAGAACAGCAGATGCACGCCGGTGATGATGCCAGCGCCGATGATCATGATGGTGGCGCCCTTGCCGATCTTGTCGTAGATGCCGCCGAAGAGCGGTGTGAAGAAAATCGTTCCGAACGGCAGCAGCCCCGGCAGGGTGCCCGCCCAGGAGGCCGGCACGCCGAACTTCTGGACCATCAGATCCGTGGCGTACTTGAGGAACGGAAACACGGCCGAGTAGAAGAGCACGCACAGCAGGGCGACATACCACCAGCCCCGGTTCTTCAGGATGTCGAAGATGTCGGAAATCCGGAACTGATCTTCGGGATTGCGCTCTTCCTCCACCTTGCCGGCCGCCTGGGCGATGGAGGCGTCCAGTTTCCGGTCCATCAGGATGTACATGGAAAAGGCGAGCACGCCGATGACCAGCATGATCAGGCACAGCAGCACGGGCATGGCCACGCTTCCGGCCGCCTTGGCCACGGGCACCGAGGAAGAGAGGGCCAGGGCCGTCCCCAGCCGGGCCACGCTCAACTGCATCCCCATGGCCAGGGCCAGTTCCTTGCCCTTGAACCACTTCACGATGGCCTTGGATGCCGTGATGCCCGTGATTTCCACGCCCACGCCGAAGATGGCGTATCCCAGCGCCGCGAGCAGCACCTGAACCTTCATCGTGCCGAAAATCGGAACCGATACGCTGTGCTGCGCCATCGAAGGGGTGGAAATGGCCACATACTTGAGTGCCGTCCCGGACACCATGATCAGGACGGCCCCCAGGCCGGTGACACGGATACCGAAGCGGTCCAGGATGATGCCGCCCAGGATGAGCAGGAAGAAGAAGACGTTGAACCAGCCGTAGGCGCTGGTGAAGATGCCGTACTCCGTGTCGCTCCAGCCGTATTGCTCGCGCAGCATGCCCTGCAGGGGCGCCATGACGTCGGCCAGGTAATAGCCGGCGAACATGGTGAAGGACACGATGAGAAGCGCCGTCCATCGCGCCTTTTTCGAATCGCTGAGAATGCCTTGGAGTCTTTCGGTCATCGGCTGCATCCTTTCTGCCGCGGAGCATTTCCGGGGCGTTGCAGGGGAAGTTCGGTCAGCGGCAGTATTCCCGCCTCCCGTGCGGACAGTCAAGCCCAAAATCCACCGCACCGCGCCTTCCCGCGGATTTCGTGGTGCGCCAACTCCGGGTGCAAACAGGGCCGCGCCCCAGCCCGGCGAAATTGCACCTTGCCGGAAAAGCAAAGTGTGGTAAACCGGTGGCAATGGAAAGGATGGTGCGCCATGAAGACCCTTCTCGCCCTCGCCTGCCTGCTCGCCTTTGTCACAGCCTGCAACGTGGGAAGTTCCAGCAAAACCAATAATGCGAATAACACGAACAACACGAACAACACAAATAATACAAATAACACCAATAACACCAATAACACCAATAATACAAACAACACCAACAACATCAACAATCAGCAGCCCCAACTGGTCTCCTTCCAGGATTCCGGCTGCAAGAACCAGAAATCCATCGACTTCGGCATCTTCGATGGCTTCGAGTGCATCGTCTGGTCCTACGACGGCACCGGC
>CAZEZP010000076.1:0-73720 GCA_964516435.1 uncultured Kofleriaceae bacterium
GGGTCCCCGGGAAGACCCCAGCACGGAACGGCCCTTGAGATTCCAGTCGCGCAAGAACTGCGGAGACAAATAAAAGGTTTCGTGTCAGTCCTGCGCGGAAAGGCCGGAGTATCCGTACCGGAAGCCGATGACGGAACGCAACACGTATTCGTTAATGAGTTCATTGAAAAATGCAGTAACGACGGGGTTGATGCGGGGACACAGACCGCCGCAGGGAACTACGCAAAATCGGATCTTGCAGGGGACGAAGTGGATCATTCTCCAGGGTATCGCTGCCTGGAAGGCGAAAACGGCCTGTACGAGGTGGTGGAGCGGCGGCTCAAAAAGCAGGGGCATGCCGTCATCGTGGTGGCCGAGGGGGCCGGCCAGGAGCTCTTCGACGAGAAGGACGTCGAACGGGATGCCTCCGGCAACCGCAAACTCAACGACATCGGGCGGTTCCTGGGGGATCGCCTGGTCGGGCATTTCAAGAAGGCGGGGCGACCCATCAATCTGAAATACATCGATCCCAGTTACATCATCCGGGCCATGCCGGCTTCTCCCACGGACGCCATCTTCTGCCGGCGGCTGGGAGAGAACGCGGTGCACGCGGCCATGGCAGGGCGTACGGGCATGGTCGTGGGGCTGTGGAGCGATCATTTCACGCACGTGCCGCTTTCGGCGGCCACGTCCTCGTCCAAGCGCATCGACACCGACGGTGAACTGTGGCGCTCGGTCCTGCAGATGACGGGTCAGCCCCCGCGGATGGCATGAGGCATCCCATGGCCGGTTCCTGGGGCGGGTATTTTTTGGTGTGCACACTCATCGTGGCGCTGGCGGCCGGCTGTGGCAGGGAGCCAAAGAAGGAGTCTGCCCAGGCTGCCGCTTCACCCGCCGGAGCGAAACTGGCGGCCCACAACCGGCTGGACATTCCCGTAGCCACCCGGCCGGCGGCTTCCCCGGATCTGTCCGTCGGCGCGGATGTCTGGGCGCTGCTGCCCTATCCATCGCATCCGGGCCGCTACCGGCTGGCGCCGGGCCGCGTGGTGGAAATGGACCGCAATGAGGCCATGGTGGAGAACGAGGGCGTACGGACGGCCGGAATTCCCTATTCCCTGACTTATGTACGGCGAAAATCCCCCGTGAATACCGGGGATTTCGTGATTGCCGCGGGGAAGGCCGGCGTGTATGCCGCCAAAGTGGGCGGACTGGCGGCGGATTCCCTGAAAGTGCGCCGGATCTGGCGGGACTCCGTGCGGGAGGAAACCGTGCCCGCTGCTGATGTCATCGTGCAGAGGGGGACGCGGGAACCGGGGCAGATCGTGTTCTATCATGACCAGGGATTCTGGAACCAGGGGTTGCTGCTGCTGCTGGAGGAGCGCCACGCATGGGTGCTGGAGAGTTTCGGCGGCGCGGTCCTGCGGGTGGGGGAAACCGAAACCCACCCGTGGAACCCGGGGTTTGCGCCGGCGCTGGAACAGGAAGTGGAAGCCTGCCGCGGCGCATCTTCGCATCTGGTGCGTGGAACGGTCGCCTCCAGCGGGCCTGGCGGGCTCTTCCACGATGTGCGGTTGTCCAATGGCAGCATCCGCCAGCGCGTCCCCGTGTGGGAAATGCTGCCCGCGGGAACGCTGCTGCCGTGATTCCTCTTCGAAAACTCGAAAGCGACTCATAGAAAACCCATCATGACTTGATGAAAGAGCAGGTAGGATGCCTGCCGGGAAGGCAATGGGGATGAACGGGCTCGGACATCCAGCTTGACAAGCATGCAAAAAAAGGCGACTGAATGGTCGGTCTAGTTTTGACCGAATTTGCCATTTTGATTCGTTTTTTGGTGAAAAAATGAATAATATCAAATACTTGGGAGTAGATATCGGCGCCGAGACATTGAAACTCGTCGTTTTTGAAAAGCATGGAAACTCGATGAAATGTACATCGAGTACAGTCCATTCCCATGGGGGGGACATCGAAGGGACGCTCACGGGCGTGCTGGGGGAGACTCCGGTTTTCGCGGGTGTCGGCGTCACGGGGCGGGGAGCCGGCCGCCTGCGCCTGATGCAGGTACCCTTGCCGCGCGCGCTGGAAGCCGGCGTGCGTTTCTGGCATCCCGATCTTTCGCGGTTCACGGTTCTCGACGCCGGCGCGCACGGCTACTGCGCGCTGGAGATCCACGATGAAAATACCCGCGTCTTTCGCGAAAACACGCGCTGTTCCCAGGGAACGGGCAATTTCCTGGCCCAATTGACGGGCCGTTTCGGGCTCGCGGTCGAGGATGCCGACGAACTGGCGCTCGAAGCCGCAGCGTTGCCGCTTTCGGGGCGCTGTCCGGTCATCCTCAAGACCGACATGACGCACCTGGCCAACAAGGGCGAGGACCGCGCGCGCATCCTGGCGGGACTCTTCGACGCCGTGGCAGAGAACGTCGAGGTGCTCGTGAAGCCGGGCTCCGCGCCGCCCGCCATCGTACTGTCGGGGCAGGTGTGCGCTTCCGGGCGCATCCGCCGCCATTTCGAGCGGCATTTCGGCGCTCTGGGCATGCATGTGCAGTTCGAGCCGGAAGCGTACCGCTTCTATGCGGCCGCGGGTGCCGCCCTCGATGCCGCGCAGGCCTCCCTGGCGCCACCATCGGACGTCAGAGAGTGGTTTTCGAACGAAAAACCAAAGGAATTCAACACGGTTTCTCCTCTGGTCAACGCGCTTTCCGCGGTGCACATGCCTGCCGCCCTTCCGCCGTCGGGGCTTTCGGCCGGCAGCCGTGTGATCCTGGGCTTCGACATGGGTTCCACGGGTTCCAAAGCCGCGGCCATCGATGCCGGGAGCCGCGCCATGGTCTGGAGCGATTACGTGCGCACCGGCGGGGATCCGGTGGGGGCGGCCAAGACGCTCATGGCGCATTTCTACGCGGCCGGCGGCGATGCGGTGCACGTGCGGGGCGTGGGCGTGACGGGTTCGGGGCGTGAAATCGTGGGGCAGATCCTGCGTGCCGTGACGGATGCGAATGCGGTGGTGATTTTCAACGAGATCGCCGCCCACGCACAAGGCGCCCTGTCCGTGGACCCGGAGGTGGACACGATTTTCGAGATCGGCGGACAGGATGCCAAGTACATCCGGCTATCCGGCCGTGAAATCGTGGATACGGCCATGAACGAGGCCTGCTCCGCTGGGACCGGCTCCTTCATCGAGGAACAGGGATTGAGGCTCTTTCCCGGCCGCAGCATCCAGGAACTCTCGGAAATGGCGCTTTCGGCAGAAGGCGGGATATCCCTGGGCCAGCACTGCTCCGTGTTCATGGCCGAGGTCATCGAGCAGGCCAAAGCCGCCGGCGAGGATCTGTCCGCGATCGTGGCCGGCATCTACGACAGCGTCGTTCAGAATTACCTGAACCGTGTCAAGGGTACGCGGGATATCGGAAAAAAGATTTTCTGCCAGGGCATGCCGTTCTCGTCGATGGCGCTGGCCGCGGCGGTGGCCCGGCAGACGGGGCGCGAAGTGGTGGTGCCGCCGCACCCCGGCCTCATGGGCGCCCTGGGAATCGCGCTGCTGGCCGAAAAACATCTGCCGCAACAGGAACGGACGATAGATTTGCGCCCCTTCCTGGACGCCGTGGTGGAAGCGCGCGAGGAGTTCGTCTGCAAGAGCACGAAAGGCTGTTCTCCACCGGGCAACCATTGCCGCATCGCCCGGCTGCGTCTGCGGGCGGGCGATGAAGCCCGCACCTTCTTCTGGGGCGGCGCCTGCAGCCTGTACGATCGTTCCGAGTCCCGCACGGCGCTGCCGCCCGATGCGCCGGACCCGTTCCGGGAGCGCATGCAGGCACTGCTGGCATATTGCCCCGTATCCGAAAGGACCGAATCCGGTGGAAAAACGGGTTCCTGCACACCGTCGCGCCGTCGCCCGAAACTGGCATTGACGCACGAATTCCTGCTGCAGGGACTGTTTCCATTCTTCGCAACTTTTTACCGGGAACTGGGTTTCGATGTCGTGTGTCCGCCATCAGCCGGCCCCGCCACGTTGCGCCGGGGCATCGCCCGCGCCACCGTGCCCATGTGCGCGCCCATGGAATCCTACGTGGGAACCGTGGAGGAAATGCTCGAACTGGAGCCGGATTTCATTCTGCTGCCCATGCTGCGCGACGTGCCCCGGGTGGAAAGCGAGATGCATTCCACCATCTGCCCGCTGGCCCAGTCCAGTTCCGATCTGATCGTGAAACTGCACGTCCACCGGCCGCGGGTGCGATTTCTGCGTCCCGTCATCGACATGGGGCCGGAAAACCTGGATTCCAGCCTGTTCAGGCGCTCCTGTGCGCGGGCGGCGCGGGAAGCCGGCATCACGGATGAGATCCGGTTCGAATCGGCATTCGGCCAGGCCGTGCGCGCGCAGACGGAATTCGACCGGAAACTGCCGGAAATCGGCAGGAAAGCCATCGAATGGGCGCAGGAGCGCGGCATTCCGGTGGTGGTGACGCTGGGGCGCACCTACACCCTGTACAACGACGTGCTCAATTCCAACGTGCCGCACCTGCTGCGCGAACTGGGCGCGATGCCGGTGCCCGTGGACTGCTACCCCGTTGCCGGCGACGTGCCCGTGTTCGAAACCGTGTACTGGGGCTATACCCAGGCGAACCTGCGCGCGGCCCACGAGGTGCGCCGCACGCCCGGTCATTTCGCTGTGTTCTGCAGCAACTACTCGTGCGGTCCCGACAGTTTCTCGCTGCATTTCGCGGCGACCATCCTCGATGGGAAGCCCCACGCCGTGATCGAGACGGACGGGCACGCCGGAGATGCCGGCACCCGCACGCGGCTGGAGGCATTTTTGTACTGCGTGCGCCAGGACGAGCACGCAGGCCGGCCCAGCCAGCAGCGGCCTCGCGAGCAGCTGCGGCTTCTGGAACTGGATGCCCTGACCCTGGTGGAAGTGAAGCGGCGCCGGGACATCCTGCTGTTTCCGCGCATGAGCGAGAACGCGGAACTGGCGGCGGCTTCGCTGCGCGGCGACGGATTTCTCGCGGAAGCCTTGCCCATGCCGGATGCGCATGCCCTGCAGCTGGGGCGCAAGTACACGTCCGGCAAGGAGTGCCTGCCGGCGGTGGTGACGCTGGGTTCCCTGCTGGCCCGCCTGCAGGAGGCGCGCCACGAGGACCGGTTCGCCTTCTTCATGCCCACGGCTTCCGGGCCCTGCCGCTTCGGCATGTACAACCTGCTGCACAAGACGGTGCTCAAGCGGCTGGGACTTCTGGACCGCGTCAAACTGGTGTCGCAGCCGGATTCGGACTACTTCACGGGCATTTCCAAGGGCCTGGCCGTGCGCACGTTCGCGGCTTTTGTCGCTGGCGACATGCTCATGCAGGCGCTGCTGACCGCGCGGCCCGTGGAAAAACAGCCGGGTGCGGCCCAGGCGATTTTTGACGAGACCCAGCGGGAACTCGTGCGGCTGCTGGAAAGCCAGCCCGCGCCTTCGCTGGGCAACTCCCTCGTGGAAGCGCTGGGCGGGCTGTTCGGCATGCGCGCCATATGCCAGAAGGCGGCGGCGCGCTTCGCTTCCATCATGCGCCGGGACGTGCACAGGCCGGTCGTGTCGCTGGTGGGCGAAATCTACGTGCGGCTGGACCCCTTCTCCAACGATTTCGTCATCGAGAAACTGGAGAAGCGCGGTCTGGCCGTGCGCCTGGCACCCCTGTGGGAATGGCTGGAGTACACGGATCTGAGCAACGAGATGGAGATCCGCAAGGGACGATTCACGGCCCCGGACGCTTTCTGGTCGCGGGCCGTGTCCATGTTCGTCCAGCGCGGCATCACCGAGCGCATCCATCGCATCTTCGCGCAGGAACTGGGCTGGCCGGCCCGCACGACCGCGGCGCAGAGCCTGCAGGCGGCGTCGCCATACATCCGCCCGGAATTGCTGGGGGAAGCCGTCCTCACGCTGGGCGGGCCCGTGCACGAATACCGGCAGGGAGAAATCGAGGGTGTGGTGTCGGTAGGACCGCTGGAATGCATGCCCAACAAGATCTGCGAAGCCCAGTATTTCCACGTCCAGCGTGACATGGGGCTGCCCTATCTGGTCCTTTCGCTCAATGGCGAGCCGCTCGAGGAGAAGTCGCTCGATCATTTCGCCTACGATGTGCACCGGCGCTTCCGCGAAAAAAATGCGCACAGGGGCGTTTCGGCAGATTTGGACCGGGTGCTGGACTGAACTGGCGCGGCGGCCAAAACCCTCTCCCGAATTTTTTCGTTGACAAAAATTTTGAACCCTTCTAGATTCTCTGCGCCTCGGGTGCTTGCACCCGCCGCATCTCGCGAGGATGGCGGAACTTGGTAGACGCGCTAGGTTGAGGTCCTAGTGGACGCTTCAGTCTGTAGGGGTTCGAGTCCCCTTCCTCGCACTCTGAAGGAATTCCTGGATTTTCAGGGCCAGTTCCAGGCCGAATCCGCCAGCGTGCGCAATGTCCTGTGCGCTTGCCTGCGCGATCCTCTCCACATCGGAAAACGCATGCATCAGCCGGGCGATGCGCCGGGGTCCGAGTCCAGGGACCCCGGAAAGAATCGATTCGTATGATTTTTTCGAGCGCTGCAGGCGGGCGCGATTGGCGAAGCGGTGCGCCTCGTCGCGCAGCCGGATGAGCAGGTTCCACTCGCGCATGCCGGAAGAAAGCGGGATCGGATCCTTGCGCCCGGCCAGAAACACACGCTCGGGCGGCCCGTCCGCGCCGTGCTGCTTGGCCAGGGCGATGACCGCCAGGCGCGTCGTATCCGCGTGGATCGAATGGGACAGCGCCTGCAGGGCCACCTGCAACTGGGCGCGCCCGCCGTCGATGACCATGAGATCCGGCAGTTCCCAGTTCTTTTCGCCCGCCCGCTCCAGCCGCCGCGCGATGACCTCGCGCAGCGCTCCGTAGTCGTCGCCCGCCTCGGCCGTGCGTACGTGGAAATGCCGGTACAGGCGGGGAGCCGGCCGCCCGTCGATGAAAACGGCCATGGACGCCGCGGTATCCCGCCCCTGGGTGTGGGAAACGTCGAAACACTCCATGCGGTGCGGTGGTGCGCCCAGATGCAGGCGCGAAGCCAGCCGCGCCAGATGCTCCTGCACATCCATCTCGCCCTGCAACTGCAGGCGGTGCTGCGCGTTCACGCGGGCCAGGTTGAGCAGGTTTTCCAGCGCGGCCAGCCCATCGGGAAGCACGATGCGCACCTCGTGCCCGAATTGCTCCGCCAGGGCGGCTTCCAGGCTTTCCCTTCCATCGGGAACGAGGGGCACCACCACGCGCAGCGGCGCTTCTCCGCGGGCCATGTAATGGGAGTACAGAAACGTGGACAGGATTTCCCCATCCTCGATGTCGTCTAAAACGTCCACCACCATCTGCCGGTGGACGCCCAGCACGCCGCGGCGCACCTCCAGCACCGCCAGCGAGAGTTGATCGCCTTCGCGCACCCAGCCCACCGCATCCGTGGGGGTGAAATCCATGCCCACCACCCGCTGGGGCTGCGCGCATTTCTCGATGGCGAACAGGAGGTCGCGCAGTTTCGCGGCTTTTTCGAATTCCAGGTTGGCGGCGGCCGCCTTCATCTCCTTTTTGACGTCCCGGATCAGCCGTTCGAACTGCCCGTCGAGCCACAGCACGGCCTGGTCCACGCGGCGCCGGTAGGCTGCGGCATCCACGGGGCGGGTGCAGGGCGCCTCGCAGCGTCCCATGTGATATTGCAGGCAGGGACGCTTGCGCGACGCGAAGACGGCATCCGAGCAGGTGCGGAAATGAAAGTACTTGCCCAGAAACGACATGAAGAAGCGCACAGCCGAAGCCGAATGATACGGGCCGAAATACCGGGCGCCGTCGTCCCTGGGCAGGCCGCGCACCGTTTCGAAGCGCGGAAAGGGATGCGCCACGTCGACCCGGATCATGAGATAGCTCTTGTCGTCGCGCAGCATCACGTTGTAGCGCGGGCGCAGTTCCTTGATGAGATTGTTTTCGAGCAGCAGCGCCTCGCGTTCGCTGGCGGTCACCCAGATTTCCAGGTCGGCCATCTCCTCGGGCAGACGCGGCACGAAATGCCGCGTATCCGACCCCGGATGGAAGTAGCCGTTCACCCGGGCATGCAGATCGCGGGCCTTGCCCACGTAGAGCACCTGCCCCGAGACGTTGCGCATGACGTAGACGCCGGGAGCATGCGGCAGCCCATCGAGAAACGATTTGCGGGTGGCGGGATCGCGCAGGTCCATGCGGACGGTTCAGGATCAGAACGTGAATTCCTGGCTCGTGACGAATACGTTGAAGGATTCGTCGGCCACGCGCACCTGCAGCAGGTGCACGCCCCTGGACAGGGTGGAGGGCAGCGAGAAGCGGAAGGTTTCGCGCAGGGAATCGAAGATGCCGTCTTCGGGAGGCACGTTGCGCCAGGGCTCGTCATCCACGCGGATCTGCACGCCGATCAGGCGCGAGGCCGCATCCGAGGCCGCAAACGTCACCGTGCCGTTGGCGATCTGCAGTTTCTCGACGCGCGGCGCGCTGTTATCCACCAGGAACGGGCGGGACACCATCTCGGATTTCATTTCGGCGCCCGGAGCGTTGGCTGGAGCGTCGCTGGCCTCCACCTTCACCTCGTAGAGGCCGTCGGCGAACGCGGCCGCCTTCCAGGTGAAGTTCGTGGCGGTCACGGGGGCGCGCGGCGTGAGCGGGCGCCAGTTCTTCTCGCCCACCTTGCGCACCCACAGCCGGTATTCCAGGGCGTCCTGGTCGCTGTTGACCACCTGCCAGGAGATGTTCACGTCTCCCGTGCGTGTGGGCACGTTCTCCGGAATCATGGGATCGTTGTAAGGGCCGGCGCCGCCGCGCGAAGACCCCACGCGGATTTCCACCAGTTTTGGGGCGATGTTCAGCGGGGTGTAGAACAGGCGCACGCGATCCACCTTCGTGGCGGAGCCGTTGTTCCACGTGATGCGGAACTGGATGAAGCGCGCGGGCACACTGGCGATGCTGAACGCGCGGGAACCGTCGGGCATGCGGACGGCTGCTCCCACGGGCTTCCAGGGATTCCAGAGATTGTCGTCGGGCTCTTCCGTGGTGCCGCTGCGGGTTTCGATTTTCACGGCATCATCGGAGGCGTACACCTGCAAAAGCCCGAAGGAACTGGGCACGGAGGCATCGAGCGCGGGGCTGGTGTAGACGACGTCCTTGCCCCGGTCCCGCGAGAGCACGTATGCCGCGGCGGAATCGCCGGCCACCACGACGCCTTCCTTTTCGTCCTTCAGGAAGAAGCCCAGCGCCTGGCGCTCCTCGACTTCCAGCACGATGGCGGCCGAATAGGTATCGGCGGAAATGCGGTAGATGCGTCCGGAATTGCCGTCGGAGGCGTACACGTTTTGATTTTCGGCCGACAACTGCGTGAAGTAGCCGCTGGCGATATCGAGTACTTTCTCCACCTCACCGCGGGAGCCGAGCGCGTACAGCGTGCCGGAGCCGGAAACCACCTGCAGCTGCGGCAGATCCTTGCGCTGCAGGGCGGTCACCGGGGCCTTGTCGCGTCCGGCGCCCGTGTTGCCCTGCGGGTTGAGTTCCTGCGTGGGGTTGCCCGTGTTGGCACGGTACTGCAACTGGTTCACGGCCACGAACAGCGTATCTTTATAGAGGGCTATATCCCGGATCTCGTTGCCGGAAAAATCGTACAGCAGGCGCGTGGCCGGCTTTTCGGGGACGTCGGAAAGCTCGTATACGCGCGCTTCGGGCGTGGTGCCCACGATCAGGCCTCGTTTGGGAACATAAAGCATTGCCAGGATGTGCTTCTCTTCGGCGCTCCACCACTTCGTGAATTTCCGGGAATTCAGGTCGATGCGGTAGATCGCGGCCTTGGGACCCGTGGAAGCGAACACCACAGCGCCGGCCACCTGCAGGTTCCAGATGTGATCCTCGGGAAGTTGGACGAACGGTTCGGTCTTTCCGTCGGGTTTCACGCGGTGAATGCGTCCCTTGGGCAGGGTGGCCGCCAGCAGGTCGCCGCCGGAAAGTTCCACCACCCGGGTGACCATGAGTGCATCGGGCAGCGTGCACAGTTTGCGCAACCTGTCTCCCTCCAGCATCCAGAGGGAGGCTTCGTCCGCGCCACCGATGACGGTCTTTCCATTCTTCAGGCGCAGCACGGTGGTGAACAGTCCGGGCAGTTTCTCGCGGGTCTCGATCTTGGTCGCCCGCAGCCCCGGGGCGAGGCCGCCGCCGGAGAGGATGAGCGCACCCTGGGATTTGCCCGCGGAAAATGAATTGTGGCTCTCCAGTTCCCAGAATTTGGTGGGCGCCGCTCCTGCGCTGCCCGCAAGAAATGACAGGAGGAAGGTGAAAATGGCAAAATTATATGTACGCATGCAATACCTCGCAGTTTATTTCAATTCCTGGTTGGGATTTTTGATTATTACCTGACACCGTCCGATTCCCGTCAGCAGTTCGGGAAAGCGCAGGATCTGCCGGTGCAGAGTCTGTTCCACGCGGGGCGGCGCGCTCATTCCGCGGCGCACCAGCGTGTCGAGCACGGACAGGGGCACGTCGGACACCAGCATGCCCTCCATGTCCAGTTGCGGGGCCGGAGAGCGCACGGTCACCACGAGGGAATGGGCATCCATGGACTTCTGGATGAAATCCAGCAGGCCCTTGATGTCCTTGGGTTCCGCCGCGTCCACCGGCGTGTCGCGCCCGGCGCTCACCTCCAGGATGACCCGGGTGTCGGCGAAGGACCTGGGAAGCCGCACGGGCACGGATTTCACGATTTCCTCGCCCACCAGCGGCTGCAGCGTGACTTTCAGGTTGAATTCGCGATCCGCGAATGCCACCGGGGTTGTTTCCACCTTGCGGATCCGGTAGAGGTTCAGCCCACGCGAAACCTGCACGCGCACGTCCACGCGGGAGAGCGCTAGCCGCGCGAACGGATTGTTCAGCAGCAGTTGCAGGGCGATTTCACCGCGCGAGGTGTTACCCCAGTTGCCCCATCCGCCGGGGAAACTCAGATTCAGTCCCTCCGTGGAGGAGAAGGAGTCCGTGAACCGGATGGGCGCCAGCCCCTCCATCTGGAACTCGTGGTCCACGGTGAACGTGAGGTCGGTGGCGTTCTGGGCCAGTCGGTTCATGGCCACCCGCACCAGGGATGCGGCCAGGTTGGCCGACAGCAGGCGGTGGCGGGCCACCTGGAAGCGGTACGTCTTCGCGCTTTCGCCGGGGGCGGCCACGGTGACCGTCACTGGCAGGAAACCGGGCTGCGCGGCCTGGTCCAGCACCACCGTGGCCTGCTCGTCGCGGACGAGCGCGCCGCGGGGCGCCGTGAAGGTGCCCAGTTTCATGGAGTTGGACTGCCGGGCGAGCACCGTGTGGATGAAGGCGTTGCCGGCCGGAAGCCGCATTTCTCCCATGCCCAGGAAGGGATGCGAGAAAACCGCCACGCGGTCGCCGTCCACGTGGGTCACCGTGCCGATGGCAGCTACGTTGATGTCGCCGGAAACCAGCCAGATGGCCACCGGTGCACCGGGCTTGTAGGCGCGCGCGGGCGCCGCTCCCTCGGAACTGCCGGCGGGAGCGGCCGGTCCCAGCGGCGCGAGCATGGGGAAGAAATCGGCGAACCGGTCGGCTGGAACGCCGGATACCGCCAAAGACATGCCCAGCGGTCGCACCACGGACGAATCCGTGCGCACCAGCGGGTTGCGGGCGGCCATGAGGGCGTTTTTCACGTTTTCCGTCCAGTTTTCGGCCGTCGCGGCGGCCGGGCGCCCCCATACGTCCAGATTCTGCACCGGGCGCTGCATGGTCTTCACGATGTCCTCGGCCGGCGTGAGCAGCGCGATGGGATCCTTGGCGAACTGGTATCCGTATCCCAGCCCGCCGGCGAATTTCCCGTCGATGTAGATGGGGGAGCCGCTCATGCCGGCGATGACGCCCGCGTGCTCCAGCACGGGATGCGCGCAGCGCACGATGATCAGGTCCTGATCGATCATGGCCCGGCGCATCACGCTGATGACCTCGATGTCGAACTTCACGGGTTCCTCGCCCGCGAAGACGGTCAGGCCATAGCCTTTCATGCCCGGCTTGATCTCGGAAGTCTTCATGATTCCCGCCGGGGCGGGCTGTCCATACAGAAATGTCAACAAGAAAACGAACCACATCCTGTTTTCTCCTCGTGGCGTGAATGCTTCAGGGCGTCCGGGGTGGCGGATACACCCAGAATACGCCGTTCTGGGAAACGTAGGCCAGGTTTCCGCCCGGCAGGCGGACCAGCGAATAGGGACTGTTGGCCGTGGCCGGGTCGCGGTACGGCGACACCGGCAGGCGTGCCGACCACAGGATGCGCCCGTCGGCATCGAAGGCCACGAGCCGATCGGCCAGGCGGAACACGAGATACTCGTTGTACATGCGCGCCGGCGTCATGGGCGTCAATCCGAGTTCGGCCAACCATTCCATGCGTCCCGTCTCCAGGTTGAAATACCCCAGGGTATTGTTTTCGAGGAAACAGTACATGCCCATGCGGAACTGGTGGAGAAACAGCGATTGCACCCGGTGCGGAAAGCGGTGCACCGCCTTGGTGGTCCCGTCGGGACGGATCACGTGAGCCTCCTGGTAGCCCTTGAGCAGCAGGTACGTGGAATCGGCCAGGAAGCCATAGTAGGTGGTCGGGTTGCCGGGCGCGAAGAGGCGCTGCGACCAGAGGCGCTTGCCATCGCTCCAGCGGCGGGCTTCCAGCAGGCCGTTGTCGAGCTCCAGGGCGAAGAAGGGCGCGACGCCGTAATACTGGGCGTTTTTTGGGCCGGCGTCCAGCACCTGGCGCCAGGCGACCCTGCGCATGTCCTGCACGTAAATCATGGAATTGCGCCACCACACCAGCACGTCGCCGTTGCCGACCGCGTGGAAGCCGTCCAGTACCCCGGAAACCGGCAGTTCCATGATGCGCAGGAGTTTTCCGCGGGGACTGTAGGCCACCAGGCGGTTGCCGCGGGCCAGGATCATGGAGCCGTCGGGCTGCACGCCGATGTTGGACGTGTCGGCGGGCAGAAACAGATGCGTGCGGTACGCCTGCGGGCTGTCGAAGAGCGCGCGGACCCGCCATCCCGACCGGGGGTACGATGCAAATTCGGCGAAGTAGACGTTTCCGTCGTCGGTGCTCCAATGGCTGCCAGCGTTCAGAAACGGCCCCACATCGGCATATCCGGCCGGTTGCACCACGCGGGCCTGTGGCGCCTGGACGAGGATGGAGGCCAGTTCGTCGGCCGGCGTGTGCAGTGGGATGCGCAGGGGAAGGTTTGCGGGATCCGGTGGAGCGGGATTCGAACCCAGCAGAAGGAAACTGAAAAGAGTCGCGAGCCAACCCATCTGTTGCGCCTCTCCCGGAAGGCAAGCCAGTATACTGCAAAAAAGTGGAACGTGAAAGGAGATTCCCGTGAAATCCGCACAGCGGCGCCCCGAGCCGCAGTTGGGCGCATTTTCAGTGCAGTTTCAGCGTCACGAGGGCGAACAGCGCCAGAATGAAGGAAATGACCCAGAAGCGGACGATGACTTTGGGTTCGGCCCATCCTTTCTTCTCGAAATGGTGGTGGATGGGGGCCATGAGAAAAATACGCTTTCCGCCGGAAATCTTGAAATATGCCACCTGCAGGATGACCGAAAGGGCCTCCATCACGAAGATGCCGCCCGAAATCACGAGGACCGCCTCGTTCTTGGTGAGCACCGCCAGGGTGCCGAGTCCGCCGCCCAGCGCCAGCGAGCCCACGTCTCCCATGAACACGGAGGCCGGATAGGTGTTGTACCAGAGGAAGCCGATGCCGGCGCCGATCATGGCGCCGCAGTACACCACGAGTTCCTCCACGCCGGGAAGGTGCATGATCTTCAGGTAGGAGGCGACAGGTTTTCCATAGATGACGGCGCCGTGCGCATAGGCCAGGATCATGAACACGAAGGCATTGAGGATCACGGGCCCGATGGCCAGCCCGTCGAGTCCGTCCGTGAGGTTGACAGCATTGGATGCGCCCACGATGACCAGCATGGCGAAGATGATGAACATCCAGAGCGGGAGCACGGGATAGGAATCCACGCTCATCAGAGGCAGCGCCAGTTTGGTTCGAAGCGCCAGGGAAAGGCCGGTGGCTTCGCTGCCGTAGAGATACCCCAGCATGGCCGCGGCGATGAGAAACTGGAAGATGAGTTTGTAGCGTCCGGCCAGCCCCTTCGAATTGCGCTTGCTGACCTTGAGGTAGTCGTCGAGGAAGCCCAGCACGCCGTAGAGCGCGGTCACGGTGAGCACGGTCCACACGTACACGTTGGCGAGATCCGCCCACAGGACGGTGGGCAGCACCAGCGAGAACAGGATCAGCGTACCGCCCATCGTGGGCGTTCCCTGCTTGGCGAAGTGGGTCTCGGGCCCGTCGGAGCGGATGGGCTGCGCCAGTTGCTGCGACTGCAGCCGCCGGATGAACCACGGCGACAGGATGAAGGATATGAGCAGCGCCGTGAGTGTGGAGAGCACCACACGGGTGGACAGATAGCGGAAGACGTTGAAGAACGTGAAGGCGTCGGACTGGTCCTTGAGCCAGAAGGAGAGGTGGAAGAACATGCGCGACTCCGGGAAGGACGTTCAGGGATTCAGGGCGACCAGTTGCGAGTTGAGGCGGTGCACGATGTCCTTGCCGGGTCCCTCGAAGTAGTAGCGCAGCACGGCGTCCGTGCCCGAGGCGCGCAGTTCGAACCAGGCGCCGTCGAATTCCAGGAAGGAGCCGTCCTGCGCCCAGAAGGCGCGCCGGATGGCCGGGAAGCCGGGGTCACCGAGCGCCTCGCGCAGGCGTTCGGTGGCCTGCTGCGGCTTTATTTTCGTCAGTTCCCGGAAATACGAGACGATGCGGTCTTTGCGCTCCATCGCTTTCGCCATGGCCGAGCGCCTCGCATCGCCCGTGAGGCTCTCGTCGTAGAGCGTGATGTCCTGGCGCTCGTAGGCCGCGTACGGGATGGGATGGCGCTCGAGCAGTTCGAGGTACCACTGGGCGAAGGAAGCGCCGCGCGCATGCAGTTCGGATGCGGCCAGCAGCGTGAGCAGGCCCACCTGGAAGCCGTCCTTCTCCTTGAGGGCGAGCGAGGCTGCCGAGCCATCGTGGTTGGGCACCCATTCCAGCGTGCCCATGGCCGCGCCGCCGCTCTCCTCGGCCATGATGAGGAAGCGCGGATTGGCGCCCAGATGGTGGACCTCGCCGATGGCGTCGGTGAACGTGACGTCCTGCGCGCCTGACCGCAGTTGCTCCTGCACGGAGACCACCAGTTCGCCGAAGTACTTGAATCCCACGGGCACGAGCACGGGGTGCACGTCCAGGCCGTGTTCGGCAGCGATCGCGCGGGCCACGGCCGGAATGGAGCGCGATGTGGGATACGTCACGGCCACGATGAAATCGTAGCGTCCCAGGAGGCCGGCGCGCGCGATCGCCTGCGTGCGCAGCGCCGTGAGCAGGAAGTAGATCTGGTTGGGCTTGAAATACACCAGGCAGCGCCCGTCGTCGAGCGGATCCACCTCCAGCGCGGCGGCGCGGGCCGCTTCGGCGAGGTGGGCAGGCGCCTGCGTGACGATGTTGAACCGGTCGCCGTCGGGGTCCCAGATGAACACCACGTCCGCCCTGCCATCCCGCAGCAGTTCCTGCGCCCCGATATGCTTGTAGATCTGCCATTTTCCGGGATCCACGCCATGGTTGACGCCATCGAGGATGCCGATGCCGTGGTAGTTGGAATCCTCCTTTTCGTACAAAAACGAGATGCCGCGTTCATCCATGGGAAAGTTCAGCATGCCGAAGATCCGCCGCGCCGCCGCCCCCATGCTGCCGCCCTCGGTGCACACGGCCACGCGCAGGCCGCCTTCCAGCGCCCTGCGGATGGTGTCGATGCCGTTTTCGTCCACCAGGTGGCGCAGCGACTGGACGTACGCCGGCAGGGGGTCGAAATCCCGCCGGATGCGCGGATCGTCGGCGGCCGCGAGTTCCACCCGGAAGCCGTTTTGCGCGATGCCGGCCGTCAACTCCCGCACGCGGTCGCGGATTTCATCGGCCATCCTGAGCAGTTGCATGCCGTTCTTGTCCATGGGCTTCCAGCCGCCCTTGAAGCTCTGGGAGTGGCTGGCCGTGAAATTCTCGCCGCCGTCGAGCCCGTAATGGAACACGCCGAAGGAACTGAGCCAGATGGGCGTGGTGCGGCTCTCCCCGGCCTGCAGGTGGACCGTGATGCCCGCCGCCGCGTAGATGCGGGCGAACAGGTCGATGAATTTCTGGGTATGCGGGCGCACCTCGCCGCCGATGTGCAGATGGCGCAGGCCGTGCCTTTGTGCCACGTCGCGCCGTGCGGCGGCCACGATGGCCATGGTGAGCGCCGAGAACGGCACGTTCGCGGAAAAGAAGTCCGCCGGATCCAGTTGGTCCCGGTAGCCGGCCGTCCCCAGGGAGAATCCCCGGCCCCATTCCTCCAGCCGGGCCTTCTGGGCGAGTTCGGGCGAAATCACCAGGGTTTCGGGGGCGTTTCCAAACGGCGTGTGCATGCGCTCTCTCCTTGGTTCTCCGGAACCCGAAACCGCATTGAAAGCCGCCGGGTTCCGCCAGAAATCCGCCCGAAGATATCACTGCGCCCCGGATGGCGCAACTTCCCATACCCTCTCTCCCACACCCTTTTCGCCTTGAATTGCATTGCAATCGCGGGCTGCATGCAGCGGACTGCAGCCATTTCATTCGGGGAGGCTGAAAATCGCCGGCCGCACGCCCAGAACCCTGGTTTCATCCAGCGCCTCTACGATCAAAACATGCGCTCCTGGAACGATACCCTGAATGATGGCTTCGAAATGCCCATCGCTCCCATCGAAAATGCCTTTCATTTCATGGTCGGCCCAGATTCGGATCCTTTCAGCTCCCGGCGCATCGGCCGAAATGCGGAGAAACCCCGGGTTCTTCGCATGAGCCTGGATTTTCAGCCCGATCCGGATTCCCCCCGCGTGCTGGAGCCGGGGGCCCCTGTCAGGTTTCGCCAGGACGGCGGCGATGCAGACGCGCGCCAGTTCAGCCAGCCAGGCGGCGTTTTCCTCGGATTCTTTGGGGATGTGCGGAAAGAAGGGGATGGATACTACGGCCAGTACGCGCCGGCCCGATTTTTCACCTACGATATAGGCGTTTTCCACCAGCACCACGCCGGGTATGCGTCCCACGCTGTTGTAGATCCTGACCTTTTCGCCAAAGGCTTTCTGTGGGCCGTTTCCGAGTCGTTTGCGCGTCTTTCGCATCTGTTCCAGGATCCGGTCGACGTCGGTCTCGGTAATCGGAAAGCGCTCTACTTCCGGCAATTCCCGGTGCAGGGCCACACGCCGCAGGACTTCCTGCAGTTCGAACAGGGTGGCGCAGTTCGATGCGCACCGGGTCCGCACCCGGCCGATGCGCGCCGGCAGCCGTATTTTCCTGCCATTTTCCGAAAGCCGCATGACCGGAGATATCCGGAATTTTTCATTCTTGCTGTTGTAAAAGACGTTGATTTCCATATTGGGCAATCCGAAACGCGGCGAAAGCCAGGTTTCGTTGATTTCCTCGTAGCCCGCAACCTGGATGAGCCGGTTGTAGTCCTCATTGGAGGAATGCATGAGGGCTGGCACGTAGATCTGATGCAGTTTGCGGGTGAATTTGCCCGCGGCATCCTCGAATTCCACGACGGCCTCCCCGGTCATGCCGTGCTGCGCGAGCGTGGAGAGGGCGGCCACGGTGGCCGACAGTTTGATGGTCGATGCCGGGTGGAAGTAACTGGGCGGAAAATCGAATGCATGCCCGAACGCGTGATACGTGAAGGCCGGCTGATCCACGCCCGGCTCCACGACGGTCACCAGCACGTTGGAATGCGGCAGGATGTCCCATTTCACGCGGGCGAGGCGGGCTTTGAGCGTTTCGGTGTCTGCCGTTTGCTTCGCCATTTCGAACCAGGAATTCCGGTCGCGTTCTTCCGACAGCGGAATTTCGATGGAAAAACCATCCCCCAGTTTTTTATTTTTTTCAGTTGAACTCACCGCCGCATACAGGTTCACCCCGGCGTCTGGCATGTCTGTTTTGGCCGCATCGTTTTTGTTATCAATATTCGCCCTATTCGATGCAGATGCGTCCTGACCCGCGTTCATGGTTCGGGCGGCGATATCCTGCGCTGTATCCAGCTGGATGCCAGGGTCTTTCTTCTCTGGCTCTTGCGCCAGACATCCAGTAATAATAAATAATATAAAAAAAATACTGAGATACATAGTTTTTAGTGTTTTTTTATTGTGGTATGTGATACTCGTGAGAAAATTCTCAATTTTCTGAAACATATAAATTTTTAATCTCATCATTCAGTCGGCAGTAGGGAGCAGCACATTTTCCCGTGCCCAGTAGACTTCGGTCGCGAACATAGGATTTTCCATTGAATGTCAGTATCGTACGGTTGCCGTTTTCTTCCACTGTATTTTTTGGGGTTTGATTCCGATGACAATGGTTTTCCACAATGCTTGCAGAAACGGGCTTCCGGAGAAATGAAATTCTGGCAATGAGGACAGCGGGGATTTTGCATTTCGGCTCCGCATGAACTGCAGAAACGGGCCTGAGCATTCACGGCGCTGTTGCAGCGGGGACACCGGATGGCGTTCAGCGAACTTTCCCGTGTGGCTCCCGTTGCATCTCCTGAGGCATCCGGTAGCAGCGGATAGACGATGACGAGAAAAAAGTCGATCAGCATGTACGCGTAAAAAGCGAAACCTGCATATTTGAAGATTTCCTGAATGACTTTTTTGAACTGGAAAGATTCATTTTTTCCAGGGATAAAAAAACAAAAAAAGCAATGTTTGTTACAATAAGCAGCAAAACATAAGCTGTTTTCTTCATGTGAAAACTGCTGAAGAGTATACCTGGAAAAGACAGGATAGGTATGAATAATAACAAGTAGCCTATTATTTTTGGAGTTAATCGCTTGGAGTTCTGAAAGGCAAAAAGCGTAAAATCATAATATGATAAATCAATTAATCCAAAAAGTTTGAAGACAGGCGACTTGAACAGGGCGAGACAGGCGATGGCGGCAAACAAAAAAATTTTTGATGGACCACTTTTCCATTGAAAATTCCTTTCACAATAGAGGTAAATTAAAAACGCTGCTCTGTCGTTCAAGCCATGCTAATTCTGCACTGCCCAGGCTTCCGCTTTCTGCATCGCCTCCCTGGGGCTGCTGGCTTTTCCGACATATTTGCTGCCGTAGCCCCATGCCTTGCAGTATATGGTGCCATTGTCTTCATCCCACTCCACCGAATAGGAATACCCGGATGAGCCGATTACCGTGCCGAGTTCCACATAACTGGACGTTTCAACCTCCTTTTGATGCCTATCGCTTGAATGTTTCTATAATTTTTGGCCTGATGAGTTGCACTTGAAACTTGCATGATAAATTGCACTGAACACCGTTTGTGAACTTCGACCAATGTTTTTTAAGCTATGAAAACTTGAAAAGCAAATATTTTTTTTGAAAATTTTTTAAAAAAATAAAAAAGTCATCATGTGGTTCCCGGTAGGAAGGCTCCGTCCAGAAATTCCCAGCGATGCCAAAAGCGCATGTGAACGAACAGTTCCGCGCTTCAATCAGTGCCGAAAATGAATCGTGTTTCCAGAGTGGACCGCCGCGTTTCAGCCCCACATCCCGAACGTATCCGTGCAGGAAGTCCACCGAGCGCCAGGCAGATTTGGCAGTGCGGGTCTGCCAATGCGGCGCCGGCGGCCGGCGCATTCGAATCCTGGCGCCTGGCTGCTTCGTCATCTCCTGCCTTCACACCCGAGCGCCCGCATGGCGCAGTGGTTCTCCAGGGGATCTTCAGAATATTTTTTGCATTCGAAGTAAGCGGGGCGGACTCCGGCAATTTCCCGTGTGTTTCCAGTTTGTGCAACTTTTGAAATTCATGATATTTTAATTTTTTTCAGACTTCTCATGGAATTCATCGTGCTTTTCTTTTCACCATTGTTCCAACTTCCGCGAGGAGCGTCATCGCACTTCTTTTATCTTGCATGTTTGCTATTTTATTGATTGAAAAGTTCAATTTTTTTCATTATTTATTTTTAGTTATTTTATCAACTTTAATTGAATCTAAAAACTTGAAAAAATCCAAAAATTTTGTTGACATTCATCTCCAAAAACTGAAAAATAATCATGTTTGCTCTGGTCTTTTGTTCTGGATCTCAAAACATGAGGTGAAAATGTTTACCTGCCTGGTGCTCTCTTCCTACCTGTTTTCCCAGGTTCTTCAAGGCACGGCGCCGCCAACGCCCTTTGGAAGTTTTCTGGAGGCGTCCATCGGCGGCGGGGGGTTGGGCAATTCCCGGGAATCCATGTCCGGCCCGGAAATCAATCTGTCTTTCTTGCAAAAGAGTTACCTCGAATATGCATGGGGTTTCAATTTGAAAGCCAGTTTCATGGGCGGTACCGTTTACCAGGAAGACGACCCGTCCACTCCCGAAGATGAAGAAATCAGCGATCGCTTGACTTCATACAGCGTCTCGTTCGTTCAGCGTATTTTCTTGACTGGAGACCAAACGTTGCGTCCATATTTGAACCTCGGCGCGGGTCTCGCCTTTTTCAGCGGAAGCATCACGGAAAACCAGGATTCCGTCTCGGGGATGGAGTTTTTCCTGGGAGGCGGCTTGGGGGCTCAGGTCTTTTTGCTGCCGCTGGTATATGGATTTGCAGAATTCGGCTTCAATCTCTATCCCATTGCGGGAAGCGATTTCGACATTCAAAACAATTGGGCTTTTGTCGTAGGCGTGGGGGTGGCGTTATGACGAACGTGAAACTGCATTTCATTCTGGCCATATGGGTGATTTCCAGTGTTTCATGCACCAGTTATAAATATCAATACTATAATAAAAAACTGATAGATTCAAAAAACATTTACAATGTCGAAAAAAAGATCGACTGGGTCAGCCCAGAAAAGATGCGTGTCCAGATCCGGGTGCGCTCGCATAAGGAGTGTGAGTATTTCATTGTCAAGAAGTATTACAAGCCCATTGCTGTAGACTGGTCGAATACATATCAATTTACCACGGAAAGAAACCAGGAAACGGAAGCCTGCGGAGATGTCGACCAGAATGTTTTTCTCCATGCCGATGCGCAGTTGTGCCTGGAGGAAAACCAGTGCGTCCCAGTCGGCAAGGTGGAAAACGACGGAAAACTGGATGCGCAACTGGAAAATTTCTTCAAGCATGCCACATCCCGGGATTTTCAGGAGAGCACGTATTTCGTGTTCCAGTTGTCCAGCGGAAGGCAGCATCGGGAAAAAGCCCATTTTTCTCAAAATTTCATGAAGGAATTCGCGGCTTACCGGGAAGAAGTGCGCCGGCAGGAGGAATTGGCCCGCCAGCAGCGCGAGGAGGAAGAGCGCCGAAGGCAGGAGGCGCGGCTGCAGGCGGCTCAGGAATTGAAGACAGCCCCGAGCGTGGAAGTCTTCGTCGAACGCTTCGCGCTGGCCGTGCAGAAAGGATTGTTTTCCGAACTCGAACTGAAGCGCGGTCTTTTGTATTTCATGTCCAAAAATTCCCTGAAAGAGGTAGAAGCCCTTTTGCAGTTGATGCCATCTCCGGACCTGGACGTTTTCATCGAATTCATCCGGGAGTACTACAGGCTGCGCCAGCAGCAGGAAGCCGCCAGGGACAGCGATGATGACGGCATTCCGGATGGCCGCGACGCCTGTCCGCAGGAGGCCGAGACAGTCAATGGCTACAAGGATGAAGACGGCTGCCCGGATCAGCGCGAGGCCAAGGTGTACGAGGTCGATGCCTACATCCGGCTGGTCGAGAAAATCTATTTCGAGAACAATTCCGCGGAGATCCGGTCCATCAGCCATGACTTGCTGACGCAACTGGCCAATTTCCTCAGGGCGCGTCCCGACATCCTGGTGCTGGAAATCCAGGGGCACGCGGGCACCAACGGCGACGAGGGAACCAACAAGCGCCTGAGTTGGGATCGGGCGGAATCGGTAAAGAAGTTTCTGGTCAACCAGGGCGTGAGCGCCTCCCGTCTCGTCGTCAAGAGTTATGGCGTGCAGCGGCCCATCAGGCAGTGTCCTTCCATTCTGAATCGCCAGGATCGTCTGGACTGCGAGGAAGAAAATCGCCGGGTCGAATTCTTTATTTTACGTCGCGAAACGCGTGTGGTGTATTGAGGATTCGGTAACCAGTACTTGAAAGGAGAAAATCATGTTTCGTACGCGGATGTTGGTTGGAATGCTGGTCGTCGGAATGCTGGGGCTCGTATCTTCCTGCAGCGAGAAACGCAAGGGGAAGAAGGCCAAAACCGAAAGCGAAGAGGCCGTGAAGAAAGAGGAACCCAAGGTCGAGGAAAAGCCGAAGATTCCGGATACGAACATCAGCCAGCGCATCGGCAAGTTCAAGGATGAGATGAAAGAACTGGGTCTGCCGGTGGAATTCAGGGAATGCAATCTGGATCTGCTCAAGGAAATCGTGGTGACGGCGGATATGCGCAAGGACCTGTACACCCGCCGGGCCAGCAATCATGCCTACAATGCGGATTACACCGGCATCGCCCGGGAATATGAAAACATTGCCAAAGCGTATGAGGATCGCATGGATGACAATGCGGAATGGCTCTCGAATGCGGCGGCCATGTACATGCGCGCCAACGACCAGGAAAAGGCGCTGGATCTGTTTCGCCGGGCCTATGATCTTCGCCCGCAGAATCTGAAGGTGGTGCAGCGCTATTCCATTTTCCTGAGCACGGCGAAGCCGGGCATCCGGGATTTCGCCTTCGCCGAACGGCTGGCCAACGAGGCGGAAAACCTGATCAAGGACGAAAACGACCGCAATCTCGTGGCCGATGCCTTTGCGGAACTGGCGTTTGCCAAGTTCGGTTTGGCTCCCGCCTGCAGCGTGCTGGACGAGAAGGCCTCCTACAGTTATGCAGAGGAACGCTGCGGCGAGTTCAAGAGCAAGAATTCCCGCTATACGAACGTCCTGCTGAACAAGAAGTTCAAGCGCTCCATTCGTCCGGCCTGGCGCGAGGCGGGCATCCCGGAAGGGGAGCCCTCCTGCACGGAGCAGTTGTCCTTCGTCGACAATGCCGCGTACACCATGTACAACAAGGAGAAAAAGCCCAAGGACGCGGCGGAACTGCTGGCCAAACTGCTGGCCTATGACATGCATTACGGAGATTACATCGAGTTTCTGAGCGATTATGCGGAGATCCTGTTCGCTTCGGGTCCGGAAAACCAGGAAAAGGCTGAAAAAATCTATCAACTCGCATCCAAACTGGATCCCAATGACTGCTACGTGTATGCCAGTTATGCCTCCGCTCTGGCCAAGGCGGATCCGGTGAAGAACAAGGACCGGGTCAAGGAGTTGAACCAGCAGGCTCTGCGCGTGTGTGAAATGGAAAACCGCCAGTGCATGTTCCAGGCGGGTTTGAATTACCAGAAAATCAAGGAATTTGGCGAAGCCCGCAAAATCGGGCAGGAAGGCATGAAGTTGTTCCCTACTTTCAATTTTTATGCCTTGATGAAAAAATAATTTTATAAAAATAAAATGATAGGAGCAGTGCCATGAAAATCGTTCGTTATGTCATGAAGACGTTTTTTTTGGCTGGAATCCTTCTGACGGCCAATCCCGCTTTCGCCTGGTACCAGAACCAGACCCAGCGCCTGCACCAGGCCATTGCCCGCAACGACACGATGACGGCGCTCGATGCCATCCGCAAGGGAGCCTATCTGTTCAACGACTATTCCGATGAGCGGGAGACGCTCCTGATGGTGGCCGCCCAGAAGGGCAATGTCGACGTCTTCATGGAACTGGTCAAGCGGGGATTCAATCTGCACTACCGCGACGCGCGCGGACGCACCACCCTGCATCACGCCGTCATGGGCGGGAATCTGGCCATCATCCGGTTTCTGTATGAACGCGGTCCAACCAATCCCTATGTTTATGCCAACTCATATGAATGCAGCGAAGAAGTGAATTTCTTCCAGTTGGCGGTCTGCTTCAATAAACTGGAAGCAGCGAAATATTTTTATGAAAAAAACAAGGGGATTCTCTATGTGACCACCAAGGATGGCCGGGACGTCTTTTCCTGCGTCCGCTCCAATCATGACAAATGGTATGAGTTCTTCATCCAGCAGGCCAGATATCTGCCCCTGAACCGCTACGAGGAGATCGGCGAGAGGAATCTGAAATACCTGAAGACGGCTTTTTCCAACAATCCATCCTACTTCAAGGAGAATCCGAATCTCGTGAATCTGGTGGCCCGCAAGGGGGACATGGATTTCTTGAAAAAGATCCTGGCGCTCGGCATCGACATGAACAGGGTCTCCTCTGCGGGAAAATCCCTGCTGATGGATGCCATCGAAGGGGGCAATGAAAAAATCGTGCAGTTGATCCTGCAGGCGGCGCCCAACGTGAATTACGTGAACCAGTTTGGCGATTCGGCCATCAAGGCGGCAGCCCGGCAGGGGAATCCGCAGATCGTGAAGATGCTGCTGGACCAGAAGGCCATCCTGCCGCCTGATATCCTGCACGTCATCTGCGAGAAGAAGTGGAAGCCGGGCATGGAGAAGAAGGCGGTCGATATCCTCCGCCTGCTGCAGTCCCAGGGAGCCAACCTGAACTACCGAAATGCGGAAGGATGGAATCTGCTGCAGGTGTCCCTGGCGAGAAGGAATCTGGATATCATCCGCTTTCTGCTCGGCACGCCCCTGCTCGCCACCCTGGAGGCCGAACTTCCCGCGACGCTTTCGGCACTGTATGATGAATTTCCCGGAAAGCCCGATGAAGTATTGAATGTGGTCAGGGAACTCGAAAAAGCAAAAGTTTCGCTTTATTACAAGAAAAAAGGAAATGTGAAAAAAGCGAATACCATTCTGCATCACGCCATTTCCAAACGGGATCTGAAAACGGTGGAATACGTCCTCAAGAACAAACTGGAAGATCCATCGATCCAGAATGAAGAAGGCAAGACGCCGCTGATGCATCTGCTGGATCTCTATTTTTGCGATTTGCCAGAATACGAAGGGGATAGTTGCCAGGAAGTGGAAATGGTCAATCTGGTCAAGGATCAGGTTCGGATGGCGGAATGGCTCATCCAGGAGGGTTCCTCCCTCCAGATTCCGGATTCCCAGGGGAACACGCCCATCGTGTTCGCGCTGTTTCGCAGGGGTTACGAAATTGCCAAATCGATGACGGCCAAACTCGATGAAAAAGGCATCAATGCGGTACGGATGAAAGGGGGTTCCCTGGATTTGCCGCCTGACTATTTGTACGAGGGGATGACTCCCCTGATGATCGCCGCTTCCGTCGGCAGGATGGATCTGGTGCAGTCGCTGCTCGCCAGGGGAGCTCTCATCCAGAAGCGGGATCCCTCCATGAAGAACGCCATCAACCATGCGGCCGCCAATGGTCGGACGAACATCGTCGCCCTGCTCGAGAAGAAATACCAGGCGCGGCTTTCGGCCTTCGACGCCATCCAGAAGAACGATATGGCGCTGGCGCTCAAGATCATCCGCAGGGAAGGCCAGGATTACAACGACGAAGGGCGCACGCCGCTGCAGGAAGCCATCGTGCGGGACCGCGTGGACATCGTGAAGGCGCTGCTGCAGGAGGGCCTGGGGACGTGGCTCGAGGATGCGAAGAACCGCTCGGTGGCCTGGTACCTGATGAAATACCGGATGGAGCGGCTGCTGCCCCTGGCCATTTCGGATCCGAAGGACATCGTGCGCCCGCAGGGGCCCGAACGTCTGTCCGTCATGGATCTGGCCATCGAACAGGAAGACATCGATGCCCTCAAGGCGATTTACCAGAAGGCGCCCCAGGCGTTTTTCCTGGATGACTGGGAATTCAATCCCATCCGCAAGGCCGTGCTGTACCGCCGGCCCGGGGTGCTGGATTTCCTGAACCAGGTCGGCGTGAACACGCGGGTGTATCTCCGGGGACAGAACGTGATGCTGGATCTGGTGCGGCGTACGGGCAATGCCGCAATCACCGCCAAGTTCGCCCAGTTCGAAGCGCGTGACAACAATCTCATCGAGGCGATCAACCGGGAAGATGAAAACGAGATTCTCAAGTGGGCCGCATTCAAGAACGTCAACCAGCGGCTCGATGAAAGAGATTTTCTTTCACATGCGCTGGTGCGCACCTGCAAGACGAAGGTGCTCGAGGCGCTTCGTCAGGGTTTGAATCCGGCGCGCAACCGCAATGCCGAAGGCAAGACCCTGATGCATCTGGCCGTGGAGCGATGTCCGCACACTTTCATCGCACAACTGGATTCGGTGGTGGAGTCCCGCGCTTCCGAATATGAAAACATCCATCTGGCCTTATCGGAGCAGACGCCTTCGGATGTGGTGGACTTCGTGTTTTCCAGGGCGCCGAACGTATCCGGAAAGGGGCCGGATGGGAATCCACTGATCCATACCTTGGTCAAGACCTGCAACGAGCGGATTCTGGAGCGGATTTCCAGTCTGGAAATGTTCCAGAGGCGTAATGAGGCCGGCGATTTGCCGCTGGCCGTGGCTGTTCCCAAGTGCCCGGTGTCGTATTTGAAAGCATACATTGAAAAAACACAGAACTATCTGCTGCTCGACAAGAAGGGGCGCAGCCTTGCGCAGTTGTGCATCTTGAACCGCCGGGAAGATTGCATTCCGCTGTTTTCCCGCGAGATGCTGGCGTATCGCGACCAGGAAGGCTTGACGCCCCTGTGGATGGCCCTGCAGTTCATGTCACCGGAAGCGCAGCAGAAAATCCTGGATCTGCAGTACGAGGGTTCCCCCGTCGTCAAGGGCAGCATCGAGTTGTGCCTGGCGGCGCAGAACAACAAGCCGGACATCGTGGAAAAACTCAAGCAACTGAATGTTTCGCTGATGCTTCCCTGCGACGTGCAGAAGCACTCGCCCCTGATGGTGGCCGTGCTGGGCAATGCCGGAGATGCCATCCGGATTCTGATCGCCTATGGAGTGGACAAGGAGCAGGAAAACGTGCAGGGCAATACCGCCCTGCATCTGGCCGTGCTCAAGCGCAACCTGGAAGCCATCCGCGTGTTGCTGGCGGCCGGTGCCAAAAGCGACAAGCCCAACCGGGACGGGGATACGCCCGAGATGCTGGCCAGGAACCGGCAGATCAATCTGGCGCTACTGGCCGGCGCGGATTCCACAGGGCCCGCGGAAGCGGAAAGCAAGGGAAAAGAGAACCAGAAGGGAGGATCGGGAACGGAACCGCCGCCGGAAGACCAGGAGCCGATGGAAGACGACGGGGAGTGCTCCGGTTGTCTGTAAATCGAGTTCAAAGCATAGGGTTTGGACCGATGGAAGAAGACGAAATGGAGTGTACCATTGTGAAAATTAAATAGTGACTGGTACAAACGGATAAAATAATTTCGTGAGGAGAAATTGCCATGACTGAAGGAAAAAAATAAAAGTTTTCAATATTATTGTTGGGTTGTATTTGTTGTTTAGTTTTGTGAATATTTTTATGTTCATCCCAATCATTTATTCAGAAGGTTCAACAATTTATGAGAAATGGGGGGAAATAAAAATTTGTATTATGAGTAATGAGTGTGATACGAGCAAATCGAATGTAAAGGAAGGGGAACGCATATTTTTTGATGTTTTGCCTATGTTGCTGGCCGCCGGATTGCTTTTTGCCGTATCGGGCCGCTTTCTGATTGCGGATCCCAACACCCGGAAAGCCATGGCGAACTGGACGCCCCATTTGCAGCGGGCAGTTCGCTACGTGTTTTTCGGTCTGATTTTGGTCTTGATAAGCAATTTGTTCGATTTGGATACAATGATGACAGATTCCATCACATATCATTATCACATTGGTATATATTTCAAAATTTTGCTTTATGGCGCCATGGTGGTAGCCGGAAACATGGATATACGGGGAGCCGCTGCAACGCCTGCCGGATTCGCGTCGTCGCCCGCGGCGGTTGCGGTATCGCCGGTTCAAAATGCGTCGGCCGTTTGTCCTTCCTGCAAGGGCGCCAACACGGCGGAGGCGCGCTTTTGCAAGCATTGCGGTTCAGTTTTGGCATTGGCGTGCCCGGGTTGTCATCAGCCGGTCAACCCTGATGCCCGGTTTTGTCCGCAGTGTGGAGCCGAGATTCCAAAGAATTGAGAGGCAGGGGGGTCACATGCCGAACCAAAGAAAAGCCAAAATTTTGATGGTTTTGGTTTTCATCGCTTTCCTCGGGCACGTGGTGCTCTTGTTGCATCCCTTTCCGAACGTGAGGATCGATGCAGAGGATGAAAACAAGGAAATCGTAGTGGCGGGGACGTTGCATTGGGACAGGGTTTTAATTGCAAAAGGAGAGGAAACAGAACAGGAATCTCTGCCACAGGCGGAACGTGTCCAGTTTTTTGCAGGCACGGCTGTCAATTTCTGCCTGTATCTGATTTTGATTGGCGTTCTCGCTTCATATCTGTACCGCACCAAACACAGACAGCCCACGGAAACCGGTGTTCTGCCCACCCGCATGCCGATCATCCAGAACGTCCTGATCCTCGTCTCCTTGCTGAATATTGCAAGTGCAGTTTGGATGTATATGACGGTCAAGGAAATCATGATTCCCCGATACCGAAGCATGGATATGGTCATATACATGGATATCGGCACATATGCAGTTTTTGCCCACAGCGCTCTTCTGCTTCTGATTTCCCTGGTCCGGTTCAGCGGTACGAAAGAAACAAGGTCCGAACGTCAAAATATGGAAAAACTGGCGGCAGTGGACGGAGCATCCGGAGATGGCGCTTCCCCCGTTTTCGAATTGACGGCACTTCAAAAAAAGAAGGATTCCAGTGCACCCGCCGATGCTTCTGCCGATGCTTCTTCTTTGCCATCGCCGGCGTTTTCAGGCTCTGCAGAAACCCGGCTGTGCGTTTCCTGTGGCAAAGTTCAGTCTGCATCGGGTCCGTTTTGCGAGGCTTGCGGTCATGCCATGGGAAAGAGTTGCCTGCATTGCGGTGCTTTTATGGATGAGGATGCCCAGTTCTGTTCCGTATGCGGCAAACCTGCAATACGATTTTGTGCCAAGTGCCAGAAACCAGTAGACCCCCAGTCCCGGTTCTGCGAGCACTGCGGGTCTCCTGTGGGAGGCAGTGAATATGTAGAACGGGTAGAGGGTTTTATGCAAAAATTTTCATTACTTTTACCTGAATTACGTAAGGTTAAGCTATATCAATGGATAATCGTTTTAATTTTAACATTAATTGCAATATCTTTTGGGGTGTGTTCCAAATCGGAAAAACTGGAAAAGCAAAAGATTCTTTTCTGTGCCAAAATCATGAATGACAAGGAAGTTGCATTGGCGCAACAAAATCCTAATTTGAGAGCATGCATGAAATTGCATGAAATGAACTACGTTTTAAGTTCTTGTCTTAGAAACGATGATGCATTTGATTATTATTCATGCATATATGAAAATATTTATGAAAGAGGCGGCGGAAAAGGCGGTGGAAAGGGTGGTGGAAAGAGAAGTGGTGAAGTAGTGAACCTGAGAAACTTTTTCAGTGTATCCATCAGAAAGAAGAAGTGCGGGGCCTTGTATGAAAAGTTCATGACATGCGCGAAGGAGTTGGGGGATGATAACATGATGATGAAGGAAATCACGGGCGAGGGAAAGGACAAGTTCGTTTCCGAGTGCGTGAAGGAGTTCGAAAAGGCCAGGAAGATGATGGAATGTGTGGAAGAAAAATCGTGCAGCGAGTTTTTCAAGTGCGCCATCGGCATCGATCCCATCGAGTTGAAGAAGCAGGCCGACGAGATGAAGCGGAATCTGGATATGTCGAATGATTAAGAAATCGACGGAATGCTTCTTTTGATAAGCGGACCACCAAAAATTACATGTTGGTGGAACGTACAGCATGCATGCTATTGTAAAAATACGGCTATCGGTTTTTCAGTGAAAAAAGGTAAATGAATGAGGGGACATTCGCCTCACCCGGTGCGGGTGACGTCGAAGTGGAAGGAACGGCGCGGGCCGGCGATGGTGACCCGGATGGTGTCGTCGTCGAGGCGCGTGAAGGTGATGGCGACCTCCTTGCCGAAGGGCGTCTGGAGCGTGTAGCGGCCGGCCTGCGGGACGGGATCCTGCCAGCGCATCTGCACGGCTTCGATCTCCAGGCTCCATTGGCCGCGCGCGGTCGTCCACGTGCGGCTGCCATCCACCTGGAAGCCCGTGGCGAGGCCCTCGGGCAGGGCCTGCTGCAGACGGTCGCCCGTGCCGGTGCCGGTGCGAGCATCCGCAAGCCGAGTCCAGTTCAGGGTGTGCGTGACATGGCGGGTCATGGCCTGGGAATCCCATGTAACGGTGGCATTGCCGCTGACTTCGACGATGCCATTGGAGAACCGGGTCCACTCATGATCCACCTGTACGGTTCCCGGTTCGTTCGATGTGACGGTGATGGCATGCGAGCCGGAAAAGGTGTGCCCGCGGAAGATGCAGTTGCCTTCATGGACGCCGTAGGTGATGGTCAGGGTGCTGCCTTCGAGTTCCACCTGCGCGCAGGGAAGTTGGCTGGTGATGAAATTCCGGATTTCCTCGGCCGCCTGCTGCACGCCCTGCCCGATGGTGAACCCGGTGGCGATCTCGATGCCATTGGTTACCAGGGCTTCGGTTTGTGCGGAGATCTTGGTTTCATCGAGGGATTCCTGGGCTTCTTCTGCCGTCAGGCCTTCGGTCTGGCATCCTGCGGATAACAGGATTGCAAACAAAAGCGTGGAGAAGAATTTTTTCATGGTACGCCTCCTTTTCGTGATGGAAAATCTCCGAAAAATAATCGGTTGTATATCGATTCATTGCATACCATGAAAATTGGAAATAGCAATCGATTTTTCGGGTGTGAACCGAAAATCCTTTGTTCGAGCGTTTCAATATCCGGGAAATGCCGGGAGGGACTAGAAGTAGATTTTCGAGTTGGCGAAGAAGTAGAAGCGCTGGCCCTTGGTGGGAACGGTTTCGGTGGTGGCGGCCAGGTCGTTGAAGTAGTCGCCCGTGTAGTAACTCTGCGTATCGAGCAGGTTGTAAGTCATGAGCGAGAATTCGGCCTTGTGGCGCGCCAGTTCGGTTGTGTAGCGGAAGCCGAGGTTGACGATGCCGGCGGCCGGGATTTTTTCATAGGCCAGCCAGGACGCCTTGGACGACGTGGTGCTCTCGTCCATGACGCGGTTGGGGTCCTCGAAGGCGCCGATGACCTGCAGGTTGGTGATGAAGTCGAAGTTTTTGGCCAGTTTCAGCACGGAGGCGAAATTGAGCCACTGGTTGGGCACGGAGCGGTTCATGCCGCCGTCGATCGAGGAGGCGCCCCACATGGTGTTGAAGGAATAGCCCAGATAGAAGTTGTGCCCGCCTTGCAGGTACAGGCGCAGCAGGCCCTCCACCGCGTGGATCCAGCGTTCGCCCGAGTTGTAGTACTGGTTCTGGTTGATGCGGATGGTGTCGGTGAGCGTGATGTAACTGTAGTTCAGACGGAAGGACAGTTCCTGGATGCGGCCCTTGTTCTTGACCAGCAGGCCGTTGACCTCGGTCTGGATGGCGGAGGAGCGTTCGACCTTCAGATCCGGATCGGGCGCGTACACGATGGTGTTGGGGTTGGTGGACAGGTTGAAGTACACGGGCTGTCGGAAGCCGGTGAGGTAATTGACCTTCCAGAACCAGTCTTTGGCCAGCGGCGTGACCAGGGAAACGGCGGGCAGCAGCACCGGCTTCTGGGGCGAGGAACCGGCCGGTCCAACCTGGAACCGCAGACCGGTGTCGAAGATGATGCGGTTTTCGAAGCGGTGCTGGAAAGAGGCGAACGTGCCCATGATCAGGCGGTCGGTTTCGTACATGTAGGTCTGGCGGCAGTTGGCCACATACGAGGAAGACGCCGGATCGTTGGGGTCGTAGACGGGAATGCCGTCGCCGTTGACGTCGTGATAGGGGCAGAGCATGGGGAGTTTGCCATATTCGAGGTAGCCTTGGCCGTCCAGGGGTGCGAGCAGTTTGAAGGTGGACTCGCCCAGGTATTCATAGAACGACTCGGCGCCGAACAGCAGACGGGTGCGGCGGGCCAGCGCCCAGTCGAAATCGAACGAAACGCCACCGCGCATGACCGAGGAATCGTGCGTGAACGACAGGCCGTTGAAGGTGCCTTCCACCACGGGCAGCAGGGGGAGCACCTGGGCGCGGCTGATCTGCGTCAGGTACAGTTTCACGTCCATGCCCACCGAGTCGTCCAGCAGGCGGTCGCGAAAGCGCAGGGCGGCGAAGCGATCCAGTGCGTCCCAGTTGTTGTAGCGCACGCCGGCGGCCGGCGAAAGCGTGCTCATGGGAGAAGAATACAGCGTCAGCGGCATGCGCAGGTGCCCGGAGAAGCCCGGGAACTGCAGGTACGGAAACGCCCACTGCAGGTTCCATTTCTTGTACTCGATCTTGCCGTTGAACGTGCCGTAGAAGTTCATGGGCACCAGGGACGCCAGTTCGTCCACCTGGCCGTACTGGATGGGGCTGTTGGGCTGCGGCGAGGAGGCATACAGGCGGATGGGCATCATCTCGTACTTGGGGCCGCGGAAGAACTCCACGCTGGTGTGAAGGAAGAGTTTCAGGTCGCCGTAGGCCTGTCCGAGCATGCCATAGGTGCGGAACACGTCCTGGTCGCCGGGGCCGGTGCCGCCGCCCACGCCCAGTTGCACGCCGTTGATGTCGTCGGCGCCCTTGGTGATGATGGAGGCGATGCCCAGAAACGAGTTGGCGCCCCAGAGCACGCCGCCCGGAGAACTCATGAACTCGATGCGCTTGACCGTCTCGAGCGGATAGCGGCGCAGGTTGGCCATGCCGTTCCAGATGGAGTCGAACAGGCTGATGCCGTCCTGCACCACGAGGATGCCCTGGCTTAAGCCGTTGCTGGTGATGAGGGGAAGGGAATCGTACTGGGCGTTGGCCCCGAGCACGCTGGGGACGAACTGGAAGGCGCCCATGAGGTGGCGGAAGCCGTAGTCGTTGATGTCGTCCTCGGTGAAGATCGTGATGACGGCGGGGGCCTCCTGGACCGTGGTTTCGCCCTTGGTGGCGCTCTGGACCATGCGGCGCAGGCGCAGCATCTTGTCGGCTTCCTCGGTGTCCCTGGTTTCGGCCGAGGGCAGTTCCTCGAGCTCCATGTCGTCATCCGAGGGAACGAACAGCGGATTGTCGGGAGCCGGGGCGTTCTGGGCCCGCGCCGGCGCGCCGAAAACCGCAAGACCAATCATCAGGCAGGAAAGGAAAACGACGCTTCTCACGGGTCACCCCCTCACTGATGCACGAGAATGAATTCGACCCGGGTGTTGGCGGCACGATTTTCCGGAGTCGTGTTGGGTTTGATGGGGAACTTGCCGCCGTAGCCCACGCCCTGCACCCGCACCGGCGATACGCCCTTGGAAATCAGGAAGGCGCGGATGGCCGCGGCCCGGGCGTTGGAAAGCCTGAGGTCTTCGGCCGGCTTCCTGGTGGCCGCCACGTGCACCTCGATGCGCACCAGGCGGATCTGCGGGGAGGCCTTGAGTTGGTTGGCCAGTTCCAGAAGGACCGGCAGGCTCGCCTGTGCGAGTTTGTCGGTGTTGCCCTCGAAGGCGATGGTGCCCGGCGGAACCACCTTGCCGTCCACGATGTTCACGCGGATGCCCACGTCCGGACAGCCGGCCAGCGACGCCTCGCCGGCTTCGTCCGGGCACTTGTCCTGATCGTCGGGGATGCCGTCGGCGTCGCGATCCCGCACGGGGCAGCCGTCGAAGCGGGCCGTTCCCTTCTCGTTGGGGCAGCGATCCTGGGCGTCGGGGATGCCATCGGCGTCGTTGTCGAGATCCGGGCAGCCGTCCTCGTCGGCGAAAGCGTCCTCGTCCTCCGGCTCGTTGGTGCACTTGTCCTGCCCATCGGCGAGGCCGTCCTGATCGTTGTCGGGATCGGGGCAACCGTCGTCGTCCTCGAAGTTATCCTTGTCCTCGACCAGTTTCGGGCATTGATCCTCATCATCGGGGATGCCGTCGCCGTCGGTGTCGATTGTTTTTCGTTCCACGACCTTCTCGGAGGCGGTCCACACCAGTTGCGCACCCGCGCGCAGATCCGTTCCGCGGCCGTAATCGTCGTTCATGCCGGCGCCCGAGCCGGCGAACACGGTGAGATGCATGTCCGGCTTGGCTTTCCATGTCACGCCGGCCAGCGCCTCGGTGGGAGCGTCGATGGCCTTCTCGTCGGAAAGCGGAACGAAGCGCGAGAAAGCCACCAGCACATCGAAGACGGGGGTCATGCGCCAGCGCAGTCCCACCTGTCCCTGCACTTCCGGTCCGGCCGCGAGCATGGTCACGGTTTCGTCCGTGGGACGGGCAATCGTGTGCTCCCTGCGCCAGAGATAGCCCACATTGGCCAGCACCTGCAGGGAGCGGGAACCGAAGCCCAGCAGCAGCACGGGCTTGACCGTGACGCCTTCTTCGCCGGCGAAGACTTCCTCCACGCCGAACGGAAGCGTCAAGTTCACGCCCAGCCCGGCGCCGAAGCCGCCTGCCGAAAGTAGATGGACCTTGAGGAAGAGCGCCGGGTCTCCCGGAACGCTCGTGGGCACGTTGCCGCGCATGGTGGTCAGGGGATCGTTGGCCGTGAATCCCCAATCCTGCGACCGGTTGAACGCCATGCCCGGCCCCATCCGGAAGAAGGGCAGGTTCAGGGACAGTTGCAGCCGGCGCGTGAGTCCCAGCGTGGACTGGAAATCGAACGCGTTGGAAAAGCGCAGCGCGCGCGCGTTCACGTCGGCGATGGGATCGGCGAAGGCCAGCCGCATGGGTGCCCACGCATAGTCGTAGCCGAATACCAGGGAGAGGCTGTAGGGCGCCAGCACCTCCGGGGCGTCCAGCGACAGGAATCCCATGGAATCATGCGCGGGCTGATACGTCTGCGAGGGAATCCCGCGGTGCCGGTCCGCCCGGGCCGGCGCCGCCGAGACGGCCGCGAGCACGAACACGCAGAACCCGGCGTACGAACGAAGGAAGAATGGAATTTTCATGGCTTAGTCCTGCCCCCGGTTGTTGAGGCTGATGCCGTCCACGTATTCCACGAACATGGTTTTCTGGGCCGAACCGCCCTGCAGGCTCTTGGGAAATTCCATCTGCCACTCGTTGCAGCGCGAATCCGGAACGTTCATGTCGCACAGGCCGAAGTAGTTGGTCAGTTCCGCACCGAAATAGAGCACCGTGCCGGTGTCCGAGGTATACGCGCGTTCGGTGCCCGGCGTGAGCACGGTCAGCCGGTTGTTGTTGTCTTTATCCAAGAAAGCCATGCGGTTGGCGGGAATCTTGAAGTTGGTGCCCCAGTAGGGAACCACGCCATCGATCAACTGGCCGCTGGTCTTTTCGCGGTAGATGCCGATCCACGTGCCGCAGTTGTAGATGTCGCCCAGGGAGCAGGCCGTGTCGATGAAGCCGGCCGGCAGGGCAGCGGCAAAGTCTTCCAGTTGCTGCTTGGTGATGATGACGCCGAAGGAATTCTCGATGTTGACGTTGGGGGAAGCCTTGTACGCATAGCCCGTGAAGGGGAACAGCACGGGATCGGAGCCGGGCGTCCAGCCCTTGTCGCGCACCACCAGCCCCACGTAGCCCTGCGAGGGGACGGAGATGTTGGTGGCGATGTAGGCGCCCGTGTCGGGGTCGATGTCGGCCGTGCCAAGCGGAACGGCCGAGGAGCCCACGGCCGCGTATTCCAGCGGGTCATAGAACACGATTTCCAGTTGGGAGAGCAGTTCAGGGTCCCTCACCTCGGTGGTGAGGAACTTGGTGGGATCTGCCGGGTCGATAAGGTAGCGCAGCCGGCCGTTGATGCAGATGGGGCCCGTGCTGGGCGGGCATTCCGGCAGTTCGGGTTCGCCGGTGCTCACGCAGGTGAATTCGGTGTGCTCGTCGTTCCATACCACCTCCGTGCCGCGTCCGCAGACGGCCTCGGGATCCACGAAGCACTGGGCGAGTTCGCTGTTCCAGTGGGAACCCGGGGCGCACAGGTGCGGGCCGCCGGTGGCATCCGGAAAGTTCAGCGCCACGCAGGTGCCGTTGCGCTCCACCGTTCCCTCGCCGCATTCGATGGTGTGGCAGGAGACGGCGGCAAGCCCGAAGGTGACGAAACCGAGAATCAGGACGACATTGCGAACCATGGAGAACCTCCAGGATTGAAATTGCAATTAGAACCAGACCAAGTCTTTATCAATGTTATAATAAATCGTATATTCGAAATAAATGGAAAGGCCTTCGGGATTCACCATGAGCCCATGCCAGACGCCCTCGAAGCCTTTCTTGTCGATGTAGCCGTAGTAGCCGTTCAGTTCGCTCATCAGGATCACCTTCCCGGCGCCGGGAGGCAGATTCTTGTGGAAATTCTCGCGGCTCAGGCGGGTGGGGTCGGGTTCGGCCACGATGAAGAGCGACGTGACCTTCTCGAGGTTGTAGTCCACCGTGAGGCTCAGTCCGCCGGTGGCCAGGTTGGTGCGCGGATCGATGCCGTCCACCACGCCGTAGTACTGGCCCGAGCGCGGCTTGGTCAACTGGTAGGGATTGGGCACGTACACATCCGGGTGGAGTTGGGCGCAGAAGGACTCCGTGGCCTCGCGGTTGAACTTCATGCGCACGTTGCGGGTGCAGTCGGGCTCGGTGGGGCTGTCGGGCGCCAGCAGGTCCGCGCCCCACGTCCAGTAGTCGTAGCCTGGATTGGCGGTGCCGATGTCCGTGGGAGCGGCGCTCACTACGAAGAATTCCTGGCGCTCCAGTTCGGGGAACGGCGAGCGGCACATGTTGAGGTAGAAAGGTCCTTCGCCCTCGCCGTCCACGCGGGTCTCGTCCGGCAGGAACTGCAGGCAGGGATGATGCACCTCCATCGCCGGCCGGATGAGGAAGTTGAGCAGCCGCACGGTTCCGACGCCCTCGATGCCCGCGTACAGTTCGTAATGATCCACGTAGCCGGAATCGCCGGGCTGCAACTGGACGAAGCGTTCGGTGCCCAGGATGCGCTGGCGGGTGGGCGTGACCAGCGATTCCGCATCCATGTTGGCGAAGTAGAGGTTGGCGATGATGCGCGATCCATGATAGGGCTCGCCCTGACAGGCACTGACAGCGAAAATCAACAGGAAAAATCGAAGCAGCTTCATGGAGCACCTAATCGGATGAAAGCACTACGAGTTCGAGACAATGAAGCACGTTTCAAGCCGTTTTTCAAGGATTTTCACATGAAAAAACACGGGGTTCACATGAAAAAACGCATTCTGGAAGCCGATGGGAACGGAAACGGCCGGCGCCCAAATCAAAACAACCGTTATGAATGAAGGGGAAGAGGAAAAATCCTTCATGAAACGTGCATCCCCCTGCAAGTTTATGCTTTGCATGCCGGGACCAGATGACATATAAGGGGGACCTGGCAGGCGCTCTGGCCGGCCGCATCCTATCCCTGGAGGTAAACCCATGGCGATCGAGCAGTTGAAGAAGTACCTGGACATCCTCAGGAAGCACATCGAGTTCGTGGCAGACTGGGAGACGGAGAAAGAGGACGAGCAGGCGCACCTGGACGAGGTGTTCGAGGCTCTTTCCGAGATCGTGGAGATCCTTTCCAAAGCCGAGAACGAGGAAGACGGGGCTGCGCGGGAGAAGGTGCAGGTGCTCGAGGCCGAGGTGGAAAACCTCAGGAAGGCGCTGGAGGAGGCCAGTGCGTCCAAGGGTGCGAAGTCCGGCGGCGACGAGGAGAAGATCCGGGAAGAGATCGAAGCGGAACTCAGGAAGCGGTTCGATGTGGAACTGGCGGCGCTGCGCGAGGAACTGGCGGCGCTCAAGTCCGAGAAGGCCAAAAAGCCGGCGCCGGCCGCGAAGACCGTCGAAAAGCCGAAGGACCCGAAGGACTTCGAGGGCTGGCAGGCCTATCTGGAGCAGAACCCGGAGGATGAGGACGGGAAGAAGGTCATTCTCGCGCTGGAAAAGGAATCCCGCGAAAAGAAGAATTTCCAGTTGCTGGCCGACGTCCTGGTGTGCCGGGTCAACTTCGGGTATTTCGAGAACCAGGACGAGGAATTCAGGTTGCTGGAGGAGATCGCCGACATCCAGGAACAGGAACTGGGCGACGTGGAGCAGGCCTTCCATGCCGTGATCTCCGTGTTCGAGGCCCGGCCCTCCGAAAAACTGCTGGAGCGCCTGGCGCGGCTCGCAGAGCAGGGAAACCTCTGGGAATTGTTCGTGACCGAATTGCAGCAACTGGAGAAGGTGCGCAACGACGCCTTGCGCGCGCGCATCTGGCTGGCGATCGCCCGCGCCTACAACGAGCGGCTCAAGCGCCCGGACTACGCCATCACGGCGCTGCAGAAGGCGCTCGACAGCCAGCCGGGATTCGTGGATGCGCTCGATGACCTGGCCTCCATCTACAAGGCGCAGGAGCAGTGGGAAGATCTCGTGAAGACCCTGCGCAAGCGGCTCAAGCATTCTTCCGACAACGAGGAGAAAGCGTATTTCCTGCGGGAAATCGCGACCGTGCAGCGCGACCAACTCAAGGAACCCTTCATCGCGGCCGCCACGTACGAGGAAATCTTCTCGATCCTGCCGCATGATCTCGATGCCATGGCGGCGCTGGAATCCATCTACCGCTCCAACAAACTGTGGGAGCAACTGGCCGCGCTGCTGCACCGCAAGGTGGAGCACGCCGAAAACGCCGAGGAAGCGCGCGCGGCCAAGCGGGAACTGGGTTTCCTGTACGCGCGGGAACTCTCCGACATTCCGAAGGCCATCGACATCCTGGAGCATCTGCTGGAGGTGATGCCCGACGACGTGCAGTTGCTGCGGCAACTGCTGGAACTGTACGAGGCCACGGGCCGCATGCGCGGCTATCTCAAACTGGCCCGCACGCTGGTGGAAGCCACTCCGGACGTCAACGAGAAGAACAAGCTCCTCAAGCGCATGGCCGCCGAATACCGGCTCACGCCGTCCACCCGCGCCAACGCGGCGGAATGCTACGAGAAGATCATCGAACTGCACTTCGAGGAGGAAGACGTCTACGACAGCCTCGAGGACATCTACACGTCCGAGGAGCAGTGGGACGCGCTGGCCATCACCCTCAAGCGGCACATCAACATCGTGCAGGCCGAGGGCACGCGCGCGCAGTTGCTGCGCCGCCTGGGCGAGGTGCTGCTGGTGCACCTGGAGGATCCGGAATCGGCCGTGCTGCCGCTGGAGGAGAGCCTCGCCCTGCGTCCGCGCAACGTGGATACGCTCAAGCTCGCCGCACGCGCGCACGAGATGCTGGGCAACCACGAAAAGGCCGTCGAGCGCCTGGAACTGCTGTGCGAACTCGTGGACGACGAAAAGCAGCGCCCGGGATTTTTCGGCCGGCTGGGTCGGGAACTTCTGGCCACGGGGAACCTGGAGAAGGCCGAAGGCGCCCTGCAAAAGGCGCTGGCGGCCAACGAAAACGATTTCGCCACGCTTTCGGCCCTCGGGAACCTGTACGTGCGCATGGGGCAGTGGACCCGCGCGGCGAGCTATCTGGAGCGTGCCATGAAGTCCACCCGCAACCAGGCGGAACTGGGCGAAGTGGTGTTTTCGCTGGCCGAGGTGTATGCGGATAAACTGCAGAATTTCGATCGGGCCGTGGCCCTGTATGAAGAATTTTTGCAGATGGCGCCTGGGCATCCCAAGGCCGTCCGTTTCCTGGCCAATCATTACTTCGAACGGCAGGTCTGGGACAAGGCCGCGCCGCTTTTGCACATCCTGGTGAGCGAATCCTCGGCACTGCCCAAAGCCGAGCAGGTCGCCCTGCACCTGAAGGCCGGCCGCGTGGCGCTCAAGGTCAACGACATCGAGAAGGCCGCGATGTACCTGGAAAAGGCCCGCGAACTGGATCCCACCAGCCTCGACGTACTCATGGAACTGGCCGAACTGCGCTTCCGCCGCGAGGAGTGGGACGGCGCGCTGTCCCTGTACCAGGCGCTGCTGGTGGCGCACCGGGATTCCCTCTCCTCCGAGAAGGTGGCGGAAATCTACTGCCGGCTGGGCACCATCAAGGAAAAGCGCAACGATACCCTGAAGGCCGTGGCCTTCTACGAGAAGGCGCTGGAAGCCCACCCGAACTGGCAGGAGGCCGCCGAAGCCCTGCTGCGGCTGCGCACCACGCACGAGGACTACGAGAAACTGGCCCGGATCAAACTCAACAAGATCAATGCGGAAACGGACATCGAAAAGAAGATCGAGATGTACGACGAGTTGATCCGGTTCTATCTGGACACGGCCAAGAACATCGACAAGGCCGTGGAAATCCAGGAAAAGGTGCTGGCGCTCAAGCCCGGCGACCGCGAGCTCCTCTCCAACGCCATCGACCTGTATTCGACGGCCGAGAAGTGGGACAAGGTTGTAGAAACCATCCTCAAGGTGGCCGAACTGGAGGAACCCGGCATCATCAAGTCCAAGTACCACTTCAGCGCGGGCGTCATCTATGCGGATGCCATCGGCGACACCGACAGGGCCGCCGAGCAGTTCGAACTGGCGCTGGAGAACTATCCCGACAGCGAGGAGGCGTTCGAGCGCATCCTGGCCATCCACCGCGAGCGGGAGGACTGGCAGAACCTCACCCGCGCCATGCGCCGCCAGTTGAAGCGCAATCCGGAAAACCGCTCCAACTACAAGTTGTGGGAGGAACTGGGCGAAATCTACCGCGACAAACTGGGCGACATGCCCACGGCCGTGGCAGCCTTCGAATTCGCCGCCAACCTCAACGACACGCCTGAGCAGCACCTGAAACTGGCGCGCATCTACATCGAGGCGGGCCCGGGATATCTGGACAAGGCGGGCGACGCCTACGAGCGGCTGCTGCAGGAGGATCCGCAGAACATCGAGATGCTGCGCCGCCTGCTGGAAATCCAGATTGCGCGCCAGGACAAGGATCGCACGTGGATCCTGTGCACGCTGCTGGACATGTTCCACCAGGCCAACGAGAAGGAAAGGATTTTTGCGCAGCACCACGCACAGTCGTTCACCCACGCCAGGACCATCCTCACCGACGACCTGTGGGAGAAGGCCCTGCAGAGCCCCGAGGAGAGCACGGACATCAACAAGATCCTGGCGGGGCTGGGACACCATCTGTGCCTGTACTATGCGCTTCCGCATGAAAAGTATGGACTGGACCGCAAGAAGAAGATCGACATCGACAACGACCGGCGGCCGTTCTGCCAGGCATATCAGTACGTGAGCCGGACGCTGCTGATCACGGCCATTCCGGAACTGTTCGCGCGCGAAGGCCTGCCGCTTCCCATCCAGTTGGCCAACACCAAGGAAGGCCTGAGCCTTCTGCCTTCCTGGCTGATCGAGGAACGCAGGTTCGCCAACATGAGCGAGGCGGAGGCGGCCTACCACTTCGCCCGCGAACTGGTCTTCCTGCGGCCCGAACGCCTGTTCCGCCGCGCGGCGCCGGCTCCTACGGACCTGTTCAACGCCCTGTACGCCGCTTTCACCGTGCTCTCGCCCGAGAACGCGCCCAAGGCGCCGGCGGGCCGCGAGGAGGAAATCAACAAACTCAAGGCGCATATCAAGGAATTCGTGCCAGCGGCTGTGCTCGAGAGCCTGCGGCCGGTGGCCTCGCGCGTGCTGCAGCGCGAATTCGAGCCCGAAATCATGCGCTGGATCCACGCCAACCACCGCACCAGCCTGCGGGCGGCCACGCTCATCGGGTGCGATTTGCGCCGCGTGGTGGCCTGGGTGCTGGCCGAGCCCGACAACATCACGGGCATGGTGGCCAAGGACCGCATCAAGGAAGTCATCCGGTTCGCCCTCTCTTCCGATTTCGCCAGACTGCGCGCCCACATGGGACTGGCCATTTCCTGATTTTCGCGCGAACCAGCCGTGTCCCGCTTCCTGCATACCCTGTCCTTCTCCGGAAACGCGTCTTCCCTGTTCGAGGCCATCTGCCGCTATTTCCACGAGAAGGGCTTCCACGTGGAGGAAGCCGACGCCGTAGCGCTGCGCCTGCACGCCGAGAAGGACCGAGGAATCCTTTCGTCCCTGTTCGGCCTGGGGACACTGCACGTATTCGTTTCCTTTCCCAGGGAAGGGGGGGTCCAGGTGCGGCTGTCCCACCCGGCGCCGTCGCTGGTCGAGGACCTGCAGAAACTCGCGGATGAACTGCCGGCGCCTGCGGCCGGAAACCCGGAGGCCGCCGGGCGCCAGGGCCCCACGATCATCGTGCGGGAAATCGTCCGCATCCCGTGCCGCTTCTGCGGTTCGCTGGTGGAAAACACGCAGAAGCGCTGTCCCTACTGCGGAGGAGAACCGAGATGAAGATCACCTGCTGGCCGCTGGGCCCCTTCGAGACGAACGGCTATTTCTTCATGCACCGCGGCATGGGGTTCCTGGTGGATCCGGGCGACCCCGAAATCGCGGATTTCCTGGATGAAATGGAACGGGTGGACTGGATTCTGCTCACGCACGGGCACGTGGATCACGTCCTGGGCATCGATGCCGTGAAGCGGCGTTTTCCGCAGGCACGCCTTGCGCTTTCGGGACAGGACCGCACCTGGTACGAGAAGACCGATTTCCAGGCAGCCATGTTCGGGTTGCAGCGTCAGCCGGTGCCGGAGCCGGATCTCTGGCTGTCTCCGCCTTGCGCGATCGAAGGCATCCAGGTCATTGCCACCCCGGGACACACCCCTGGCAGCGTATGCTTCCATCTCCCGGAGGAAGGTGAACTGTTCTCCGGCGATACGCTGTTCGCAGGCGGCGTGGGCCGCACCGATTTCCCGGGCGGCTCCTGGAGCCGGCTGGAAGAAAGCATCCGCGGCCTGTACCGGGATCTTCCACCCGGGACGCGTGTGCATCCGGGACATGGTCCCGCCACCACCATCGGGGAAGAACGGCGCTCCAATCCATTCGTCTCGGATCGACGATTATAATGCAAGTAATTGAATTTTTTATCGAATAATAGTATATTAAATAATAGTATATTAAATATTTTTATTTATGGAAAGCAGGCGCGGGTGTCCGGGCGGCAGGAGGGAAGGCAGGCGATCGTGCCGCCCGAGTAGCCGTAGGCTTCGCAGGAGACGCCGTCGGCGAAGCGATTTCCATCGCAGGATTCCAGGCCGTTGAGCAGTCCGTTTCCGCAACGCGCGCAGCCGGAGTAGTCCCAGCGACAGTCGCGCCCGCACGTGAAGGAACCTTCGCCGCCGATGTAGGAGGCGCACGAGACGGCGTCGGGGCCGTCGCATTCCTCGGGCGGCTCCACGATGCCGTTTCCGCAGGTGTTCGCCACACAGGCGAAAGAGCCTCCGGTTTCCACGCAGAACCGGCCTTCCTCGCGGCAGGACCATGGATCCCGCGGATTGCAGGCCGCGGCGGCGTCTTCCCGCGGGCCTGCGGCGGGCGGCGCGCAGGCGGCAATCCCGAATGCCACAAGGAGCCAAAGGCGTGTCTTCATGGGTTCGGAGCGCCGTTTTTCATGGCGCCATCCGCTGGCGCCTCCCGTGTTTCCCACGGGAGCGCGAATTTCAGATCCGCCAGTTTCTCCCGCAGTTTCCGCATGAATTCATCCCCGGGATCGGATTTGATCGTGTAGTAGCCGGGATCCGTCTCCTTCCACAGACTCGAGCCGCGCAGTTTCAGGTATTCGTGGTGCCCGATGACATGGCGAATCGGGAAATGCCGCGCCAGATGCCGGATGAGGCGGGCGTTGGCTTCCACCTGCGCGTCGGTCAGCGGCATCCGGGGCGTTCCCCCCACGTTCTCGATGCCGATCGCGCAGTAATTGAGTCCAACGGTGTGGCGCGCGAAGCGCGTTTCCGGCAGCAGCCGGTAGATGTCGCCGTTGGTGTCCACCACGAAATGGGCCGAGACGTTGAGCGCGGAGGCCCGGCGCAGCCTTTGCCGTTCTCCCGGCTCCATGCGGACGGGATGGAACGTGTGGAAGGCGGAATCCACGGTGGGCCCCTCGGTGGCGTGCACCACCACCAGGATGGGCTCGATGTCGGGTTCCTCCTTGCGGATGCCGTGGCGCAGTTCCAGGTACTCCAGCGAAAGCCGCCGGCGTTCGGCATTCCAGAGGATGGGCTTGTCCAGGATGCGCAGATCTTCGGATGGCGTCTTCACGTCCGGGGCGACGGGTTTCGCGTCCGCCGAAGGTCCCTCCATTGCTTGCGGCGATTCCGGCCTGGCGGCGGGTTTGGCCGGTTCCACGGGACCCGGCGCGGGATCCTGTCCGGCTTGCGGCGCCATCGCCGGCGCCGGCAGGGAAGGCGCCGTGGTTTCGGCCGATGACGTGGCGGCATTCGGATTCCGGCAGGCGGCCACACCCAGACAGGCGAACAGGACGGGCAGGAGCAGGTTCGTGGATTTCATGCCGGGAAACTAGCCCAAATCCACCATCGGCGAAAGCCGGAACCGAAAAATTTTTTCCATGCGGACGAAAATCTTGCGGTCTACCGGCAGCCGGTGTATACCTTACATGCGTTAGGCTTTTTCCCATGCTGTCCGATACGTTCTTCGAGAACCTCACCGCCCTGGCCGACGACAGCCGCCATGATCTCGCCTGCGGTACCTGCGGCGAGGGCCGAAGACGCATCGATTCCAACCAGTGGCTCTATCCCGTGGCCATGCCCGACGGGCGCACCCAGTGGATGCTCAAGGTGCTCCTGAGCAACACCTGCTCCAAGCGCTGCCGCTACTGCTCGTTCGGCGCGCATCTCGACAGGCGGCCCGCGAAACTGGATCCCGAGGAACTGGCCTTCTTCTTCGCGCAACTGGTGCGCCAGGGAAAGGCTTCCGCGCTGTTTTTGAGTTCTGCCATCTCCGATCGTCCCGTGCGCGTCATGGATGATCTGCTGCGCTGCGCATGGCTCGTGCGCAAAAAATACCATTTTCGTGGCTATCTGCATCTGAAACTCATCCCCGGCATCGATTCGGGACAGGTGCTGGCGGCGCTGAAACTGGCCGACCGCGTCTCCGTGAATCTCGAAGCCGTGGACGGAGAGCGGCTTGCGTGCATCGCGCCGGAAAAATCGTTCGAGACCGATCTGCTGCGCCTTCTGCTCGAGGTGAAGCGGATATCCGAATCCACCGAGCATCTCGCCTGCCGCGGGGCCACCACCCAGATCGTGGTGGGGCCTTCCGGCGAGACGGATCGCGACATCCTGGATTTCATGCGCCGCTGCTATACCCAGTGGGATCTGCGGCGCGTGTACTATTCCGCGCACATGCCGGTTCCGGGAACCCCGCTGGAATCCAGCCCGCCCGTGCCGCTGTGGCGCGAGAACCGCCTGTACCAGGCCGACTGGCTCGTGCGCTTCTATGGATTTTCCTTCGACGAGATTCCCACTGATTCCATGGGATTCTTCCATCGGGAGGCGGACCCCAAGACGGTCTGGGCGCGGCTGCACCCGGAGCATTTTCCGCTGGAAATCAACCAGGCCCCCGTGGAACTGCTCCTGCGGGTGCCCGGTATCGGGCCGCAGGCGGCGCGGCGCATCGTGGAGGCGCGGCGCGTGCGCAAACTGCGCGAGGTGCGCGATCTGGCCGCCTTCCGCGTGCCCGCCCGCAAGGCCGCGCCCTGGCTGCTGTTCGACGGTCGCCGGCAGGCGCGCCATCTCACCCAGTTGTCATTCGATTTTCCGGAACCCGGAATTCCATCCGTGGAAACGCTGGAGGATGTCACTTCTCGAACAACAGGGGAACCGGGGGACCGTCCACCACCCGGGCCTTCGTGTGGTACCAGTTGCCATTGACGTTTTCCCACGCGGTCTCCACGAGGGTGTCGTGCAGGATGTCCTCGTCCTTGGCCGTCCAGGCCACGCGCATGCGCACGACGGCCGTTTTCGCCTTCGCATCCGGCGTGATGCGGATGATCTCGATCGATGACAGGGAGATTTTCCGGGAAGCCGCATCCAGTTGGTCCACGAACGCGGCCCGGAAGGCGGGCGGCACGTAGTTCTTGGAGATTTCCCCGTTGAACCAGCGCAGTTGCTCATAGAACTGGAGCACGGACGGCTCCAGCGTGGCCAGCGTCTCCCGGCGCGGGGAAGCGCAGGAGAGCAGCAGCGCCATGGCTGCCGGCAGCAGCGCGATGCGGGTCATGGCTGAAATTGGGCGCATGCTGTGGCGTCCCTGGTGACGTCGAGCTCCCAGGCGGGATTGGTGGGTCCGGCGCCCACGCGCACGTCGAGGGTGCCGCAATACTGCACGACGCCCTGATCGTCGCGGCCAGCCACCCGCAACGTGTAGTCGCCCGTGGGAATGTTCTGCACCGTGCGGTCGGGATAGCAGGCGCCCGTGTAGTCGGCCAGCGTCTGCCGGATGCCTTCCGGATCGTAGAGGGCGACCTCCATGGCGGCCACGGGCGGATCGGCGCTGGCGCAGGCGGCCCCGCCCCACGTGAACTTGTACCACAGCGTTCCTGTGTAGGAGCGGAAGAAGGAGGCCAGGTCGAAATCCACCTCCTTGTCCTCGGGCGGATAGCCGTCGTTGGTGACGCGGTGGGTAACGGTCTTGACTGCGGTCAGCGGCTGGCTGGCGGCATCGAGCAGGGTCACCTGCACGGTGTAGGGCCCCACGGGAAACGGTTTGCACTTGTCGTCGGAGATGATGTACTCCATGTCCGAACAACCGACCTTGTTGGTGTGGATGAAATTCTCCGGTCCCGTGATGGAGATGGTCGCATAGGAGGCGCCCACGTCCAGGCAGGTGTCGAAACTGATCTCGCTGCCCAGGAAAGTGCGTTTGCCATTGATGGTCCATTTGGTGCGCATGCTCACAGGGACGTAGGTGGAGCCCCATCCGCAGGGCTTGCCGCCGCCATCGTCGCAGGCGGCTACGAGAAACGCGATGCAGGAAATGGCAAATGCCTGGAATTTCATGAAACACTCCCGGTTTTTCTCCCGCGTGCCGCGGGCGCGCAGAACATAGCATGAAAGCCGTCTTCCGGCAACGCGCAATCGGGTTTTTCCAGCACGCGTCCGGCACTGGAGAGCCGGAACGTTTCCGGAAAGGCGAAAAAGGGGTGCCGGAAAGTGGGAGTGGCGTCCGGAAAATGGGAAATGGTTCCTGATAGGTGGGGAAGCGGAACGGCCGTGGGGGAAAGCGGAACGGCCGTGTGGGAAAGCGGAACGGCCGTGTGGGGAAGCGGAACGGCCGTGGGGGAAAGCGGAACGGCCGTGGGGGAAAGCGGAACGGCCGTGTGGGGAACCGGAACGGCCGAGTGGGAAAGCGGAACGGCCGTGTGGGAAAGCGGAACGGCCATGTGGGAAAGCGGAACGGCCATGTGGGAAAGCGGAACGGCCGTGTGGGGAACCGGAACGGCCGTGTGGGGAACCGGAACGGCCGTGTGGGAAAGCGGAACGGTCGTGTGGGAAAGCGGAACGGCCATGTGGGAAAGCGGAACGGCCGTGTGGGAAAGCGGAACGGCCGTGTGGGAAAGCGGAACGGCCGTGGGGGAAAGCGGAACGGCCATGTGGGAAAGCGGAACGGCCGTGTGGGGAACCGGAAGGCTTGGGGGGAAATGCGATGGGTCGGTTGGAAAATTCCACCTGCCGGTTGGAAAATTCATGCGGCCAGTCGGGAAATGTGATGGGTCGGTCGGAAAGCCGAAACTGGCGTCGGATTCGTTCAAACCATTTATTCCAGCAGGTTGGCGTCGTCGGTGACGGGCTTTCCGCCCCTGGTGCGCAGGTTCTTCTCGAATTTCGTCTTCGGGGCGCTCATGCCCAGGCGTTCCTTCAGTTTGGCCAGTTCCGCATCGGTGGAGCGGATTTTCTCCGCGCGCCGCACGAAGGCGGCCGCCCTGCGGCGATGCTCCAGGGCGCGGTCCATCCGCTCGGCGGCCAGCGCCAGGTGAATCCGGGCCAGCGCCACCAGGCTCGTGAAGGCTTCCTCGTCTCCCTGTCTGCGCACCACACGCCCGTGCACCGCGGCCGCCTCTTCCAGCCGCCCGGCCTTCTCCTGCAACTGGGCCAGCGTGAGGAGGAGATCCACGGCATCGGGATTTTCCGAAAGCCGCATGAAGGTTTCATGGGCGGATAGGGCTTTCGTGTACGCCTCTTTCCGGGCGTGCAGATCACGCAGACGGGCCCAGGCGGCCGCCAAAAACGGGTTGGCGGTGACGGCGGCCTCCAGGTGCTGCAGCGCTTCGGTATCGCGCTGCGCATGGAAGTAGATGTGTCCGAGCAGCATGTGGGCTTCGGGGTCGCCAGGCTCCAACTGGAGGGCGGCATTCAGTTCCATCACGGCATCGGAGCGGTTGCCCAGCCGCAGATGGATCACGCCGCGCAGATAATGAAGGAGCGCGGCATTCGGGTACCTGGGCAGGAGTTTTTCCAGTTCATCCAGCGCGCCTGCGGGCTCCTCCACCTGCAGCAGCGTGCGGACCCTGTCCAGTTGCGGCAGCAATTCCGGCGGCACACGACGGCTCCACGCCAGGGCGGTCTCCACCAGGCGCCGGGCCGCGGCGATCCGGGCGAAAGAGGCATCGGCGATCAGGGGACGCAGGGTTTCCACCACTTTGTCGAGCCGGCCGAGCCCCACCAGGCAGCGGGCCATGGCCAGCCGCACGGCGGACGGTGGGACGGCGGGATCGCTCAGGGCGGATTCCAGAAGGGGCAACGCCTGGTCGAAGCGCTCGTCGAGCAGGTGGATCAAGGCCAGCCGGTACGCCGGCTCCCGGTCGGCGGACTTCGGGGTGGCGAGCGGCTCCAGGAGGCGTCGCGCCTCGGAGATCTCGTGCCGGTAGAAGTGGAACATGGCCCGCGCGTAAGGCCCGAACGGCGCTGGAAGGGATAGCGGTTTCCGGGGATTCTCCTCGCCGAGGCGCACGGAGCACAGGGCCGAGTAGCGCAGCCATTCCCATGCGGTGGCGCGCCGCCAGGAGGCGATGTTCGAGGTTCGCACTTCTGCGATTCTCTGGCAGGCCGCGCGGTCCCGGCGCATCTGGAACGCGCCTCGTGCGTCCCGCACGGCGGCTTCCGGAGCCGGGCGCTGGCAGGCGGCCAGCAGCAGGAAGAGGGCGGCACCGATTCGGGCCAGAAGGGATCGTGCCGGAGAAAGCGGGGATCTCGTGTCGGTTCGGAAAGGCATGGCGGCGGCAGGGGGTGTGAATGAAACTTTACACATCTGACGCGCAAAGGTAACAAAAAGAAGTTTTTTGTGGTATGGTAAAATGCGAAATCGGCGGTAAATCGAACGCATGCCGTCCGATTCCCCTTGATTTTCGGCTTGGCATGCTACTTGCGAGATACCGGATGTCATTTGGACGCGGAGGTTCGCCATGAGACACTCTTTCTTGGTTTTCGTGCTGGGTTCCCTCTTCCTCTTCACCTTGACTGGTTGCCCCGACAGGCGGGAACGCTGCCACGCCAGTTACTGTGACGATTCTGGCTGCTGGGCGTGCAGTTGCGACTATTGCTGGCCGGTGGACAACGAGCCGTGCGCCAACGGTGTCACGTGCGATGACGGCTACGTATGCACCGATTATGGCTGCGCGCACCTGTGCAACTACGATGCGGACTGCGGCGAGGGCGAGGTGTGCCTCGAATCCGGCTACTGCAGCCCCGAGGAGAGTCCGGAAACACCCTGCGCCACGGATGCCGACTGCGGCAACGGCACCATCTGCGAGCCCGATGCCAGCGGGCAATACGTCTGCGTGCCGGGCTGCAAGAGCAACGACGAGTGCCCGGAGGGCTTCGTCTGCACGTCCTGCGGTCGCTGCGCCCCCGAGGAGAATCCCGTCTGCGGCGATTCCAAGGTGTTCTGCTCCACCGACGAGGAGTGCGGCGTGAAGGTGTGCACCGCCGACTACAAGTGCGGGCTCGTGTGCGACGTGAACAATCCGGTGTGCCCCACGGGCCAGATCTGCAGCGAGGGCGAATGCATCGACGACCCGGCGCCCGCCAATCCGGAATGCGTGTTCTCCAGCCAGTGCGGCGCGGGCCACGTGTGCATCAACGCCTACTGCCATGCCACCTGCACCGACAGTTCCCAGTGCGGCTACGGCGAGTTCTGCGACCTGGGCGTGTGCAAGGCCGACTACCGCCCGCAGTTCTGATGTTTCCCGTCTGATTCATCTCCTGAATTTCTCCTTCGGAATCGCTACCGCCGGCTTTTCGAAATTCCCTCCGTCATCCCCTGCACGTCCTCCCGGGTTCATGACGCCGGGAGCGGGAACAGAGCCGGTCGCGCTTGCCGATGCCCACCTGCCACTGCATGGATTTCCCGCCGGTTGCGCCGGGAGCGGGAACAGAGCCGGTCGCGCGGGTTTCCGGTTTTTTTGCGATGCGGACTGCATCCGGCATGCGTCCAGCGTGTCGTTTTCCATGCCCGTTCGTCGGGTTTTGTGATACAAAGGCGTGCCTGCGTTCGACAGGAATGGTGCTGCCATGTCCAACGAAACCGGAGACATCAAGGCCCCCCGCCTCATCAAGCGCTATCCGAACCGCAAGCTCTACGATACGGAGGAGAGCCGGTACATCACGCTGCGCACCCTTTCGGAACTGATCCGGTCCGGCGAGGAGGTGCAGATCGTGGACAACATTTCGGGCGCCGACATCACGCACGAGATTCTGCTGCAGATCATCCGTACCGACGAGCGCAAGTGGAGCCTGTTCCCGATTTCGTCCCTGGTGGCGCTCATCCGGGGAGGGAATGCGCTCTCGAACATGCGCTCCGAAATCGACGCCCGCATGCAGGGAATTTCCGAGAAGGCCGACGTGCGCGTTCTTCTGGATTCCTTCCTGGCGCGCTTCGAGGAGTGGCAGTCGCGCGTGGAGAAGCAGATCCAGGCCCTCTGGGAAGTGCCGCACAACCTCGTGAACAAGGAACTGGAGGGCTTGCGGGAACGCATCGCCCAACTGGAGAAGAAGGTGGCCGATCTCAAGAAGGGAGAACGCGACAGGAAATGACGCGGGACGAGACCGTGCTGGAACAGGAAAAAACCATGCGTTTTCAACTGGAATCGGCTGTGAGCAAACGGCAGATCAACGACATCCACGCGCCGGAGCGCAACCATCCGATCCATGACGCGGCGTCTGCCTTCAGTTATCGCGACGGCGACGACGACTGGTCGGTGGTGGTCACGCTCGACGGGGTGTCCGAATCCAAGAGCGCTGACGAGGACACCGTGCAGGTGAGCCGCGAACTGGCGTGGGATCTGGAAGTCTTCTGCCGCGACCAGAAACCCCGCGAAATCCACCGCATCGCACAGTGGTTTGCGGATTCCGTCTCCAATCCGGCCTATCAGGGAAAGGGCGCGACCACCATCTCGCTTCTGCGTTTCCACCACCAGACGGGGGCCATCGACGGCCTCTCCGTGGGAGACAGCCCGGCGCTTCTGGCCGTGCGCACGAAGGCCGGCGAGCCGCCCCGGGCCCAGGTCCTCACGCCGCTGCACATCGTGGCCAACGATCCGGGGGCCATCACGCGCCAGTGGCGTTACGGCCTGAAACTGGAGGTGACCGTGTTCGAGTGCGGCCTTCCGCAGCCTGCGCATCAGGTGTACCTGGTCACCATGAGCGACGGCTACACCAAACTCTCGGATCGCGACACGCTCCGGCTCATGCACGACGACCTGCTGGATGCCACGGCCGCAGAATTTTTCCCCTACTTCACGAAGGTGTATCCGCCGCAGGCCATCCTGGAGAAATATCCGCGCCTGCAGCCGGATGCCGACGGTGCGGTCCCGTATTACCGCCTCGCGGAATGCGAGGGCATCTGGGACGCCCTGGCCGGCGTGTACGAGACCGCCGACGAGGCCACGCGCCAGCAGATGGCCATCGTGGATTTCGACGTGGATCTGCTGTACCTGTATTACCGCAATCCCGAGGAGGCCGCGCGCCAGTTGGGCGTGCCCCGCGAAGAGATCGAGCATTCCTGCCATCCGGCGCTCTCCTGGATGCGCCACGCGGAATACAACCCCGCCAAGGACGAACGCGAACTGGAAGGCTACCTGCGGGAATACGTGCAGGCCACCGTGTTCACGCAGGGTTTTCTCGACATCATCACCGACGTGCGTTCCGCGGCCTTCGACAGGCCTTCCCTGCAGAAGCGCCTGCGGGACTTCGTCGAGGGGCTCGATCCCATCGGCGACGATTTCTCCATCGCCCTGCTGGAAGTGAACGTGTTTTCCGGCGCCGGAGGTGCTCCTTGAGTCCGCTCGTGACCGGCCGCGGCGACGGCGGCGTATCCGATTCACGCGACGGACGGCGCATTCCCAAGAGCGATCCGCGCCTGGAAGCCGTGGGCACGGTGGACGAACTTTCCTGCTTCGCCGGCCTGCTGCGCACCCACATGATGGCGAAGTGGCCGGACCGGGCCGTGCAGGTGCTGGAAATCCAGCAGGATCTCTACCGGCTCAACGCCGAACTGGCCACCGTGGATCCGTCACGGCTCGCCAGCCTGCGGCTTCTGGGTCCCGGCGATGTCAAAAAGTTGGAGCGATGGATTTCGGGACTGGAGTCGCAGGTGGAACCGCCAAAGGCGTTCGTGCTTCCGGGCGGCGGCAATCCGGCCTCGGCGTCGGCCGACGTGTGCCGGGCCGTCTGCCGGCGGGCCGAGCGCCGTGTCGCCCGTTTCCTGTCCGTGCAGGCGACGGCCGATGGCGACACGTCCATTTTGGTGTACCTCAACCGCCTGTCCGATTATTTCTTCGCGCTCGCGCTCTTTCTGGCGGATACCCGCGATCTGGCCGGCTGACGGCGAACACCTCCCTTCCAGCCGGGAGGTGTCTCCAAACCTTTTTCAAACTTTTCAATTTTCATTTTTGTGACAAGATATCATCTGCGATCGGGAGAGGACCATGCGCATTTCCATCTTGACGTCATTGCTTCTGGGATGGCTCTTCTTGTTTTGTTCCTGTTCCTCGAAATCCGGCTCCAAGACGCCTCCGGATGCGGGCGTGCCGGTGGACCCCGTGGAGGGGGAATGGATCCAGCATGCGCACGATGCCCAGCGCACCAGTTACACCACGCACGTGGTGGCGCCGCCGTGGCGTCTGAAGTGGATGTATTTCAACGAGCGCGTGCCGGAGGGCGACCCCGGGCTTCCCCGCAACGTGCAGCCCGTCACGGGAGATGGCCGGGTGTATCTGGCGCTGGGACGCTGGGGGGTGATCGCGCTTCGGGAAGAGGATGGTTCCACGGCCTGGGAAAACGGTTCGCTGGAAGGATCCGCCGCGGCCACGCCTGCCTTCGATGCCGCCACGGGGTCGCTGTTCGTGACCACCACGGCCGGGCGGCTCTATCAACTGCATGCCCGCACCGGGGAGATTCTGCGCAGTTACGCGTTTTCGCCGCCGCAACAGCGAATCGCCCACATCGACGGCGTCGCGGAAGGGGTGGTGGGCGCCCTGGAGCGCGCCGGCTTTTCCTTCGCCCCGCTGCTGCTCGAGGATGCGGTCGTCGTTTCGGCGAAAGAAGAGGTGATCGCCCTGTCGACGCGGGATCTGGCCGTGAAATGGACGTATGCGGCGGAATCGGACGTGCAGACGCCCGGCGCCTTTTCTCCGGCCGCCAATGCCGTGGTGGTGGCCACGCGCGATCTGCACGTGCACGCCATCGATGCCGCCAATGGCTCCCGCCGCTGGCGCGTGAAGCCGTATGCTGTGGAAAATCCTTCCGTGGATACGGAATACCTGTTCTCCTGGCCGGTGATCGCCGAGCAGCACGGACTCGTGCTCATGCGCATCCGGCACGCCTGGCAGTTGAGCGTCCGGCAGTGGCCGGCAACGCTTTCCGCGATGCGGGATCTGCTCGCGCAGAACCCCGAACTGGAGACCGTGGCCGCCCTGCGGCTTTCCGATGGTTCAAAAGCCTTCACCGCGCTGGTGGGCAACGGCGGCTATGGCGACGGCGACTACATGCCCATGGGGTCCCCGCCCGTCATCAAGCGGGATGGCGTGCACGAGGTGGCCTACACCATCATTCGCGGCCGGGATGTCCACGACTGGCGCTGGGATTCGAACTTCGGCGAGATGGTGCTCGACGACCAGACCGTTCCCGGGCTGGAGGCGGGCGACGTGCGGTTCATCTACTACGATCCTTCCGGTGGGGATACGCCATGGCCGGAGCCTTTCCTGCTCACCGATGAGCAGCCGTTCGTCACCATGGCCGGAAATTACTTGTTTGGCGCTCACTGGGCGGCCGGCCATGCCATGGAGATCACCGGCCGTTCGGCGCAGGTGGGCAGTTACCAGAATCCGATTCCGACCCGGCCGCTACCCCAGATCGTCGAATCCAGCACGACCTGCCAGAACGATGCCCATTTCTGCGATGTCCCCCTGGAAACCGACCCGCCGGGCCGTGTGTATGGTCCCAATGGCTTCTATATCCGCTACGGTGCGGGCGCGTTCTACGACCGGCACTGGAGCGAGTACGCCACCTGGGTCGTCAGCAACGATACGGTGTATTTTCGCAGTTGCTCCGGCACGCTGGTAGCGCTCGAGCACGATGATGGAGCCGCGAAGAAGTCCGGCCGCAGTTTGCCAGAGTGGGCCGTTTCGGCTGCGCCGGAAGGTGGTGAAACGGAGATCGACTGGACGGATGCGCGCCGGCACGCGGGCAGGATGGTGCGCACGCACGCCCGGGTGGCCAAGGTGATCCGCAACGGGAAGCAGGTCTACTGGGCGTTTCGGACGCCGCACCGCGGCTCGCTCATGGCTATTCTGTCCGTGCAGATGGATGCCGCCCTGGATGTGCGTCCCGGAACGCTCGTGCACCTGCGTGGCCCCCTGACCTGGTACCAGGGGGATCCTGTGATGGATTTGCGGAACCCGCAGGCTTTCTTCCACATCGAGAGGGGCGGGGATCATGCGGAAAAGTGAGATTCGAAGCGGCGTATGGAGGATTTTTCTTCCTGTTTTCGGACTGGTGATGGTTTTTTTGGGTTGCAAGGATAATAATAAAAACAAACAAACAAATAATAATAATAATAATACCTACATACCCGATGGTTCGATCCCGCGACTGTACGTGCCGCATCATGATTTTTCTTCCGATCCCTCCTGGCAGCGCACCACACCCTTCTGGTTCGGCACGCTGGGAACTTCGGGTGTGTCGGCGGAGTGCCGCGCCGCCTGGACTTCCGATGGGCTCGTGCTGCGCGTGGTGTCCCTGGATCGCCGCATCTACGACGAGGCGGGGCCCCAGGACGATCCCGCCGAGTGGGATGCGTTGACCCTGCTCGTGGATGCCGGGACGGATTCTCCTTCTGTGACGGGTACGTCCCGGCGCATCGTGGTGCAGGCCCATCGCCAGGGCACGGACCGCCAGGCCGGCTACGTCGGGCAGGATGGGAACTGGGTTCCCGCCGATGTCGTCTTCGTGCCGCTGACCAGTGCATCTGCCGCATCCATCGGTCTCGAAAAGGGGTACCGCGGGGAAGGGCGCGATGACAGCCGCGGCTGGCACGTGGTGGCGTCCCTGGGCTGGGATGTGCTCGGGATCGCCATGCCCGGCGCGTCTTCCCTCACGCTGCGCGTGGGGATCATCGTGCATGACCGCGACGACATGGAGGGCAGCCGGGTGCAGCAGGCGCGCTGGCCGTCGGAGGAAATGCGGGAAGACGACCCGCAGACCTGGGGGCTTCTGGAACTGGTTCCCTTCGCGTTTTCCGACTGGAACGCCAGCGGAGCCTCCTCTTCGAAGTCGGGGGCGGCCTATGTCATCGGCCATGCGCCGGCTCCCTTCGCGCCGGGTACGGAGCGCACCGTGGAAATCCGCTCGGGAATCGGAGACGTCCAGGTGCAGAACGCTTCCATTGGCGCCTCTGGCGTGCTGTGCTCGGGGGATGACGACTACAACTTCGGCGATGGTCCGGATTCGTTCGGCGGGGAGACGCGCCGGGAGTACTTCCACGTCCAGAACCAGGCGGACTATGCCGACTGGCCCTGCTTCGCGCGGGCCTACGTCCGGTTTCCGCTGGCACTACCTGCGGATGCCGTGGTGGTTTTTGCCCGGCTGGTGCTGCATCACAAGCAACCCACGAGCGGCGGCGACGAGGGCGAGCGTTCCCTGATCCATGCCTTCTGGACGTCATCTGCGCTCCGGAACTCCAACCTGCCCTGGACCACGGAGAACCTCACGTGGAACAATGCGCCGCTGCCGCTGGAAAACCTCGCGGGCGCCTGGGGGGACCGCACGGGCGTCATGGAGACGGGATGGGACGATTTGCCGGAGTGGTCCTGGGACGTGACGCGGGCCGTGGCCCTGTCCCGGTCGGAAAGTTCCATTTCCTTCGCCCTGTTCTCCTCCGACGACGAATACCACACCGGCAAGGAATTCGTGCGCTCCGAGGATTTTCCGGACTGGGGCGATCCAACCTTCCGGCCCACGCTGGAAATCGTGCTGGCCGACCCGGCCAAATAGATTTTATTTTCCCGGAATCATTTCAATTCATGGAATCATGCAAATAGGGGATATTTCAATGGGTATTGGAAAGTGGGGTTATATTATTTTTTGCGGGGGTATTTTACGTTCGACTGGGCGGCCTTGAGGATGGAGCGGTAGACCTTGCCTGGGCTCATGGAGATGCCGGTCAGTCCCACCAGGTGCAGGCGCTCGATGGTGTAGGTGTCGCCGCCATGCTCGCCGCAGATGAACGTTTCGAAGTGCGGATCCACCGAACGGGCTTCTTCCACGAACGTGCGCACGAGCCGTTCCACCACGGGATGCATGGAGATGAACGGATGGCGCTCGAAGAACTTCTCGTCCACGTAGAAGGGCAGGAAGCGGTCGGCGTCGTCGCGGGAGATCGCGAGCGTGGTCTGGGTGAGGTCGTTGGTGCCGAACGAGGCGAAGCCGTAGCGCGGATGCGCTTCCTCGGGGGCGCCCGGAATGCGGGTGCGCAGCGCTTCGACCATGGCCTTGCCCTGCAGCGCGGCGGCCGGCGTCTCGACCATGATGCCGAACGCGTAGTCCACCCACACGCCCTTCTCGGCGTGGATTTCCTGGGCCACGGAAACGGCGATCTTGAGCATCTCGGTGACTTCGCGCGGAATGATCACCAGCGGGATCTCGATTTCCGGCTTGGGATTCTTGCCGGCGGCCTTGAGTTCGAGGGCGGCTTCCAGGATGGCGCGGATCTGCGTGCGCGGAATCTCCGGATTGGTCAGCGCCATGCGCACGGAGCGATGTCCGAGCATGGGGTTCTCCTCACGGTGCATGTCCGTGTCGTGCGGGAAGAACTCGTGCAGCGGGGCGTCGAGCAGGCGGATGGTCACGCCGTAGCCGTCCATGACTTCCATGCTGTGCTTGAAGTCGCCCTTGGAGAACTCGAAGATCTTCTCGAGCGCCTTTTCCGCCTTGGCGGGGTCCTTGCCGAAGAGCACTTCCTGGATGAAGGGCAGGCGGTCTCCGAGGAACATGTGCTCAGTGCGGAACAGGCCGATGCCGCGGGCGCCGCGGTCGTAGGCCGGCTTCGTCTCGGCGGCCTCGGCGTTGGCGCGCACTTCCATGGCCTTGATTTCCTGCGCCCAGTTCAGGATCTTCTGCGCCGACGGATTGAGTTCCTTGGGCACCGTGGTGGCTACTTCGCCCAGGAACACTTCGCCGGTGGTGCCGGTGATGGTGATGAGGTCGCCGCGCTTGACCGTGATGCCGTTGGCGGTGAAGGTGCCGGCGGCCTTGTCGATGGTGATTTCGGAGGCGCCCACGACGGCGGGAATGCCCCACGCGGTGGCCATGATGGCCGCGTGCGACACCTTGGTGCCGGTGGTGGTGAGGATGCCGCGCGAGGCCTTCATGCCCTTGACGTCCTCCTGCGAGGTCATCACGGTCACGAGAATTACGGGTTGGCCCTTGCCCGCCAGTTCCAGCGCCTCGTCCTGCGTGAACACCACATGCCCGCAGGCCGCGCCCGGGGATGCCGCGGAACCCTTGGTGATGAGCTTGGCGCTCTTGCGGGCCTTCTCCTCGATCTGCGGGAAGAGCAGTTCCTCGAAGCGCTCGGGGTTGACCATCATCACGGCTTCTTCCTTCGTGATGATGCCTTCCTCGTGCAGGGCCGCGGCAATGACGGACTCGGCCGTGGCGGAGCGCTTGCCATCGCGGATCTGCAACCAGAACAGAATGGGCTTGCCGTTGATCTCCTCGATGGTGAACTCGGTGTCCTGCATGTTCTTGAGGATGCGCTCCAGGCGGTCGCCGGTTTCCTTGAGCTCCCGGTAGATTTCGTGGAACGCGGGATCCTCGTGGTCGCGCAGGGCCTCCAGCGGCAGGCTGTTGCGGATGCCGGCCACCACGTCCTCGCCCTGGGCCTGGAAGAGCACCGTGCCGTCCAGGTGATCGGGCGACTTGAGGCCACTGGACTTGTCGCGCGTGAAGAACACGCCCGTGGCCGAACGCGGGGTCTTGTTGCCGAAGACCATCTGCTGGATGTTCACGGCCGTGCCCAGATCATCGGGAATGCCTTCCAGGCGGCGGGTGAACACGGCGCGTTCGTTGTTCCAGGAACGGAACACGGCCTCGGCCGAGCGGATGACCTGCTCCTCGGGGTTCTGCGGGAAGACATGGCCATACTTGTCATAGATGCCCTTGTAGCGGGCGATCAACTCCTTCAGTTCTGCCGGTCCCAGCGCCAGGTCGTTGGCCGCGTTCTTTTCCTTCTTGAAGTGCGCCAGCGTTTCCTCGAACGGATCTTCGCCATGCTCGTCTTCGATCTGGAGCACCACATCGCCGAACATCTGCAGGAGCCGGCGGTAGGAATCCAGCCAGAAGCGGGCCTGGTCGCCCTGGGCGAGCCGTTCCACGATGGCGTCGTTGAGTCCGATGTTGAGGATCGTATCCATCATGCCGGGCATGGAGAACTTGGCGCCGGAGCGGGCCGACACCAGCAGCGGGTTTTCGGGGTCGCCGAACTTCTTGCCCGTCACCTGCTCCATCTCGCGCAGCCCCGCGCGGATTTCCTCGATGAGGAACGCCGGGATGCGGCCGTTTTCCAGGCGGTTGGCATGGAAGGTGGGGAGGTTGAGCGTCACCGGGCAGTTGAGATCCAGCACGCAGGTCATCAGGTACAGGCCATAGCCCTTGCCGCCGAGCAGGCTCTTGAGTTCATCCTTGCTCTTTCCCTCGAATTCGGGAAACTTGCGGCCTTTTGCAAAGAAGTACGTGTTGCGCCATTGGGTCATGTGTTCTACTCTCCTTTCAAAGAAACTCGAAAAAACCGGATTCTAACGCCGGCTGGAAGGACGATCGGCCATCGTGCGGAAAATGCGGCGGGCATTTTCCGGAAAAAGCTGGAGCATCATAACCTGACGGCGCGAAAAAACAAGGGGTCGAACATAAAATGTGAATAAAAAAACGATTAGGGCGCCCCCGGGCGCGCGCAATGGCGAAGAGAAAGCCGGATCTGCTCCGAAAGCCGGTCCGACGTGACGTGTCCCGGGTAGGCCAGGCACGAGCGGCCGCGGCCGTCGAGAAGGTAGGTGAAGGGAACTTCGCGGACCGGCTGGCCGCAGATGGAGAACGCCGGGTCGTGGACGACCGTGAAGGGCGGCTTTTCGGAGCGCACCCACTCGTCCACGAGGTTGCGGTCCGGATCCGTGAACACCGCGAAGAACCGGACGCTTTCGGGAGCGTACCGGGCAGAGAGCTTCATGAAGCGGCTCCACTGGGCCTGTGAGGAAAGCGACCAGGTAGTGAATACGCCCACGACCCGCAGATGCGATGCAGCCGAGAGATACGCGGGAATTTGGCGGCAGGGCGAGGGAGGCGGCAGGGTGGGCTTCTTCGTGCAGGCTGCTATTTGCACCGCCATGCAGAGAGTTGCAATGACCCACCTGAAAACGGGATGCCGCATGAAGGCTAGCGGGTGCAGTGCGCGCCGATGTCGTGGGCGGCGCCCCGACCCGTGCACCGGGTGAAGCCCAGGCTCTGGCAGTTGACCGTATAGACGATGCCATCGAGGCAGACGCGGGCCGTGATGTCGTCGGCGCAGCCTTCCTCGCCATCCGTGCATTCGGTGCCGGCCGCGTTGCAGGAGGGACCATTCACTGTCATGACGCAGGCCTTGTTGCCGGGCAGTTGTGTGCAGTCCACTTCCTGGACGACGCCCATGCGGTTGCAGTCCCTCTGGATGTTTCCATCGCAGGCGCCCTCGTATTCGTCGGGATTGCATTGCGGTCCTTCCTGCATGCAGTAGGGGCGGAACACGTTCTCGTCCACCTGGAGCATGATGCAGGGCAATGCCAGCGTGGCGCAGTCGATGGTGTTGATGTAGCCATTGGCGCAGATGCGCTGGATGTCGCCGTCGCACATGGCCGTGTAGGTGTCGTCCGTGCAGGGCCCGAGAGAGCACTGGGGAAATCCTTCCGTGCTGACGACGCACGTCATGCCGGCTTCCCGGCAGTTCATGGCGTACATCTGGCGGGTGAAGGAATCGCACCAGTAACGCACGTCTCCTTCGCAGCGGCCCTTGTTGGTCTGGGGATCGCAGGTGGTTGGAAGCGCACCGTTGCCGAAGCACTTCTTCACTTCCGTGCAGTTGCCGCCGGCCGCCAGCACGCAGCGGTAGATCTGGTTCCAGATGGCCTGCTGGTTTTCAAGAGCCGCCTGGTTGTAGTGCGCCTTGACGCAGTCGGAGATGTACCCGACCGGCATCACGTCGCAGGCGTCCCGGATCAGGCAGGCATTGAGGATGTCGCCGTAGCCCAGCAACTGGTTGTTGTTGGTGTTGTTGCTTGTTTTTTTCTTGCCCGAATCCGAGCATGAAACCACGAGGAACAATGCAGCGAGAAGAAAGGAAAGGCGTTTCATGGACGCGACTATAGGGTGAAGAATCCGTTCAGGCAAGCTGCAGGCTGGAAAACTTGCAGTGCGCCGTCAGCGGGATACTTCCCGCTTGAGGGAGAAGGCATGCGACAGGGTGATGCGGTCCGTGTATTCCAGTTCGCCACCGAAGGGAATGCCGGCGGCGATGCGGGTCACGCGGACGGCCGCCGGAAACGACTGCAGCAAAAACTGCGCGGTGTAGTCCGCATCCGGCGTGGAATCGAAAGCCAGCACCACTTCCTCTACGCCGTCGCGCGTCACACGGGCCAGAAGTTCGTCGATGCGCAGATCTTCCGGAAACACGCGGTCCAGCGGAGAGAGATAGCCGCCCAGCACGTGGTAGCGCCCGGAGAAGACGCCGGCTTCTTCGATGACCAGCACGTCCTGGATGCGCCCCACCACGCACAGTTCCGGCGTGCGCCGCGGGTCGGCGCACAGCGGGCACGGATTGCCGGCAGACGAGAGGAAACCGCATTCGGGACAGGGCGCGATTTCTTCGTGGATGCGGCTCAGCGCCGCGGAGAGTGTGCGTGCCCGGGAAGGATCGGCCTCCAGGAAGTGGAAGGCCAGGCGCCGGGCGGTCTTGGCGCCGATGCCCGGCAGACCCGACAGGGCCGATACGAGATCGGATACGGCGGAAGGCAGCAGCGAACTCATGGCTTTTCCGTGGAAGCGGCCTACATCATGGGCAGAGGCATGTTCTGCAGGAGAGACGCCATGGGTCCCAGTTCCTCGGCGGCGATGCGCGCGGCGGCCTCGCGGCAGCGTTCCACGAGCAGATTGAAGGCCGCCGCCAGGAGATCTTCCGTCATTTCGCGGTCTTCGAGTTCCTGGAGTTGCGGGGAGATCGTCACGCGGCGCACCCGCATGCTGGCCGTGGCCTCGATGCGCACCATGCCGGCCCCGGTTTCCACGGTGACGATTTCAGCCGCTGTGCGCTTCTGGATTTTTTCCAGTTTCGCCGGAATGTCGCCAAGTCCGGGCAGCATGGAGCCGATGGAAGAAAAATCAAAAGGGGTTGGCATGAAAAACCTCAATCATTCCTGGGTCAAATCGGAAAAATCGATGATTTCGCCCTGCATCCTGTCCAGAAGATTGCGGACGAAGGGGTGGCTTCGCATTTCCTCTTCCGTGCGCCGGGCCTGGGTGGCCTGCTGGCGTTCGCGCACCTCGCGGCTCGAGGTTCCGCCGAACACGACGCCCACCGGCGCCGTTTCCGCCGGGCTCGGCGGCTTTTCCGAGACGAGCAGTTGCATGTGAGTTTCCACGCCCAGATGCTGGGTCAGTTGGGCGTCGAGCAGGGCCGTGTTCTCGCTCAACTTGATGTGGTTGAAAGCATGATCCTTGCTGGAAAACCAGACGCGTACCGTGTATTTGCCGTTCTCGGCCTGTATTCCCAGGAAGCGCCCGTCGTCCAGCATCATGGCCAGCGTCGGTGAAGTCTTGCGGAACACGGCGACGAACGCGAGCCATCCCTGCAGATCCATTTCCACGGGAGCCGGCGCTTTTTTGGCCGCTTCGGGAATGGTTCCTTCGGCGGCGGCCATTTCCGGCGCGGCCGCAGAAGAGGCCGGCGGTCTCTTTGCCGTTTCGACGGGAAGCCCTGTCTTTTCCGGCATTCGGGCGGAAAGCTTCGCAGCCGGACCGGTCTGTGCAGGAGGCGGCGCTACCGGCGGTGCGGGTGCAGGCTCTTCCCTGCGAGCCGGCTTTCCGGTTGTTGCCGGCTGGGCCGGCATGGAAGGCGGCGCGGCGGGTCGCGGGGGCGCGGATGCCGTGGTTCCCCGTCCGGCTTCGATGGCTTCCAGCCGCGCGACGAGATCCGCGATGGGCATGAGCGGCTGGGCCAGCAGGATCTCGGAGAACATCATTTCCAGCGCCAGCCGCGGCGAGCCGGCGCGGGCCACGGCATCGATGCCCAGGTACACCCGGGTGAACAGGTGATGGATGTGATCCGTCGGATGGTCTGCCGTTTCCCGCCGTGCTTCCTCCAGTTCCTCGGGAGTGAGCGTCAGAAAGCGTCCGGGATCCTTCGAAAGCCGGCTCAGCACGATGTCGCGCAGGCAGGCGGCGAGCGATTTGGTGAAGTGCACCAGGTCCACGCCATCGCGGAAGATCGTGTCGAGGATCTCGAACACCTCCGTGCCGTCCCGGCGCAGCAGGGCATAGGCCGTGCGGAAGAGCGCCCGGCGGTCCGAAAGTCCCAGCACGCGGGACACTTCCGCGGCCGTGATGACGCCTTCGGTGTGATGCGCCAGGATCTGGTCCAGCAGGCTCAGGCTGTCGCGCACGCTGCCCTCGCCCTCGAGCGCCACGATGCGCAGGGCATCGCGGTGGGCCTCGAATCCTTCCTTCTGCAGGAGCGCGAGCAGGAAGTCCGTGAGCGTGTCCGTGTCCACGCGGTGGAAATCGAAGCGCTGCACGCGGGAGAGGATGGTGGCCGGGATCTTGTGGGGCTCGGTGGTGGCCAGGATGAAGATGACGTGCGGCGGTGGCTCCTCCAGCGTCTTGAGGAGCGCGTTGAACGCCGACGTGGTGAGCATGTGCACCTCGTCGATGATGACGATGCGGTAGCGCCCGGAGGACGGCAGGTAGCGGATGTCCTCGCGCAGGGCGCGCACGCTGTCCACGCCGGTATTGGTGGCGCCGTCGATCTCCAGCACGTCCACGTCGCGGGAGGCCGCGATGTCCACGCAGTGCTGGCAGACGTTGCAGGGTGTCACGGTGGGCCCCTGCACGCAATTGAGGGATTTGGCCAGGATGCGCGCGGTGGTGGTCTTGCCTGTGCCGCGCGCGCCCGTGAACAGGAACGCGTGGTGGACGCGCCCCGTCTGGATGGCGTTGGTCAGGATCGTGACGATGTGATCCTGCCCCACCAGTTCAGCGAAACTCTGTGGACGATACCGGCGAGCGAGAACGATGTATGCCACGGCGATTTCTTTGTCCTGAAAAAAAACGAGCCCTCGAGGCTCCAGGCACCCGCTCGTTTGGCTACCGTTGCTTCCTTCCGGACCTGGCGGGGTTCACTAAACTCACGTCACCCGGAGCCTCGGGGGCTCGGCAGCGGAGAGAGAGGGATTCGAACCCTCGGTACCTTGCGATACACACGATTTCCAATCGTGCTCCTTCGGCCACTCGGACATCTCTCCAGGACACGCTTGGGCCGGCCGCGCGCAGGCGGCGCGGCATTGCGGAGAGAAAGGGATTCGAACCCCCGGTACGGTTACCCGTACACCTGATTTCGAGTCAGGCTCCTTCGACCACTCGGACATCTCTCCGGATGGAGAAAGGAAGCGTCCTTTCTCAACCGTGCAACTCTATAGAGGAAAAGGCCGCCGAAGGCAAGCTGAAAATCGGAGGAGGGAAAGAAGCCGGAAAGATGCGGAAAAAACCGCTACGGCTCGATGACCTGCACGCCCCACATGGAATTGGCGCTCACGATGTATCCATCGACGAACTGCATGTCGTAGGAATATCCGGTGAGCAGGACGTCGCCGCGCGAAACGGGATGCTGCGGGTTGGCCGCATTGTAGACGGACAGCGTCGGCGGTGTGTCGGACACCACCAGGGCGTGGTTGCCGAAGGCTTCCACCAGATACGCGTACGGGCTGGACATGCGCACGGAGGCGGAAATGTCGTAACTGGAAGAATTCAGGGGGATGACGTGCAGGATGGAGCGGCTGTCGGGCTGCTGGCCATCTTCGGCCGTATCGTACCAGTACCAGTACGAGATGGGCTGCTCATCCACGAAGATGCGTGAACCCGTCGCCCGGACGTTGCGGATCCAGCCGTCGAAGATGTGGGTGCGCTGCAGCCAGGCATCCTGCCCATCGAACGCGCTGATGGCCAGGCGCCGCTGCAAGGAGCGGCATTCGCCGTCCTCGAACCACACGTACCAACTGGGAGTGTTTTCATAGCAGTCTTCCCAGTCGTTTCCAGGGAAGGAGACGATCTGGTAATCCACAGTGACGATGCGGTTGGTGGAGGGATTGAAATCCACGACGGAGCCCGGCACGTTGACCGGCGGCAGCCACTGCGGATTGGCGGGGTTGGAGAGATTGAGCCGGTGCATGTAGAACGCCACCGTGCCTTCGGGCGCGCCGGGCACGGGCTCATGGTACGAGGTCACCACCGTGCTGCCGCGTGGAATGAGCGCGCCATAGCGCACGCCTTCCAGGCGCGGCATCGTGTAGGACACCACCGGAGCTTCCGGCACGCTCGCATCGATGACGTAGATTTCGGGCTGTTCCTGCGAGGCTCCATCTTCGCCGTACCACCACCAGTAATCGTATGTATCGCGCTTGACCACGATGGCATTGCCCACCTGCACCACGTTGTCGCCGGATTCGGCGGTGTACCACCAACTCCAGTGCCCGCGCTGCCACGGGAACTGGTATGGAATGTTCGTCAGGCTCACCAGTTCGGGCGCACTCGGGTCGGACACGTCGAATACGGCCAGGCGGGTGGGCACGCGCTCTTCCTCGGGAACTTCCACGGGATTGCCCGATTCGTCGTAGTAGTAATCCCAGTACCAGTAGTTCTCGCCCCAGATCAGATACAGGTAGTTGCCATTCGCAAAGATACGGGTGCGGCTGAAGTCGAAGATGTTCCACCAGTAATAGTAGGGATGATGATACGGAAAGATCAGGGAGGCCAGATCCAGGCTGCCTACCGGATTCATGGAATCGGGGTCCTCGAGCGTGAGGATGTCCAGACGTGCGGTGTGCGCCCACCAGTCCTGCACGATTTCGGCCACGTATCCATCGCCGAAAGGCACCAGGTTGTAGACCGCGCGGGCCAGTTTGAGCGTGTCCATCAGCGCCGGATGGTCGAGGTCGCCGATGTCGAAGGATTCGATGCGCTCGTCGCTCACGGCGAACAGGCGGTCGCGGTGAATGAAGGCACGCCGGGCGAAGCCGGTGTGCGGGGCCGCCGCGCGCTTGGTCAGCGTATCGCGGGTGAAGGAGAAGATCTGGATGCCGCTTTCATAGCCCGCATCGCCCCAGCCGGCGTAGGGCATGAGAATCAGTCCGCGCTCGTCGAGGATGCGCAGCGCCTTGTGGATGCGGTCCTGATCCTCCACCATCCACGACCAGTTGCCGCCGAAGTTGACACGGGCGAGCATCGCGGGCGCGTCGGGGTTGGACACGTCGAACAGGCTCAGAGTGAGGGCTTCATCGGCGTCGAAATCATAGCCGAGCGCGATGAGGCGATCCCCGCGCGGCTCCATGTGCTCGAGCCATCCGGGAATTTCCAGTTCGCCACGCTGGCGCGGATTCGCGGGATTCGAGAGATCGATGACGAACAAGGGGTCCGTGCGCTCGAACGTCACGGCATACGCGCGGGTTCCGTCGAAGCGCACCGACATCAGTTGCTCGCGGCCGGGCGGAAGATGCATCTGCAGGGAACCCAGCGGCGTGAAATGCAGGGAATCCTGGATGGAAAACGTCTGGATGGTGGGGGGCGTGGAAGACCAGGCCGGCTGGGAAATCACGCGGAACACGCCATCGTATTCGTCCATCTGCCACCGGTTGTCGATGGAGCCGGCCACGGGAATCGCCGCTCCTTCATCCATGACGCCGGACGGGTCGGAAATGTCGACCACCTGAATCTCGGAAGTCTGTTCTTCGCCCCACGTGCGTCCGCCGATGTAGATGCGCTGCGTATTCACGTGGATGGAGCGCGGACCCCAGGAGTATTCGCCGCTGCCGTCCTCGAACGACAGTTGGTCGATCTGCTCGATTTCACTGGCCGACCCGACCCGGATGGAGGTGACCGTGGTGCGCGGCGTCTGGGAGCAGCCCCAGCAGTAGCCGTTCTCGTAGGCCACGAGGTAGATGATGTCGCCCACCTTGCGCGAGTCGCTGATTTCGCCGAAGAGGTCGAAATCCCTGATTTTCTGGATGTTTGCAGGATTGTGCACGTCCAGGGTGACCAGTTTGGAGTTGGCGCTCCAGGTGCCGTAGCCTTCGGTTTCGTTCCACGTGTAGGTCCAGAACGAGGAGAAGATCACGTAGGCCACGCCGTCTTCCACGTACATCTCGAACGGAACGCCGTAGACGGGAGCGCGCCCCAGCACGCGCAGCGCCGCCGGATTGGAGATGTCGACGATCATCAGCCCGCGATAGGCCGAGAGGGCGTAGAGCGTGTCGCCGTCCACCTTGACGATGTCGGCCTCGGAGATTTCCCGGGCGGGCCCGGTTCCCGGGTCGGTGGGCTCGCCATTGTTGACATTGTTGCTGGATGAGCCGTCTTCGCCGGCCAGGTTGTTCATGCCGCCTCTGGCTGCTTTTGCTGGGTCGGCCGATGTGAACCGGTTCTGCCGTTCTCCGGTGAAGGAGCCGGGATCGCAGGAAGACAGGAGCATGAGGAGAGAGAAAAAGGGCAGTAGGATGAAAGTTTTTCTAGGCATGGCTTTTTCCTCCGTGGCATAAGCCTAGCATGGGATTTTCAATTGTCCACCGGTTTTGGGGGAAATCCCTGGAACAGGTGAGGGCGCAGTTTTGAACCGTCTAGGCGGCGGCGAGAATTCTGCGTGATGACCATCACAATGGGGTCTGGAAGACCGATGTGCAAGCATTCTTTCGTTGACGACCCACGCAGGCGAGGGTATGGAAGAAGGAACCGTTCTCCGGCGGGTTCGGCCGGGAGTGGCAAAAGGATTGTAATAATATGAAATTTTCTTCTTTTCAATCAATTGTAGTCATTTTTCTTGCAATAATTATTACAATTTTTGCGGGCTGTGATGAAAAGAAGAAGTCGATGCCAAAAGCCTGTGCCGCGGATACGTGCTCGGGCCATGGCGAATGCGATGACGCTTCGGGGCGCGCCGTGTGCACATGCCACGAGGGCTATGCCGGCAGGAACTGCAGTTCATGCGCATCCACCCACCAGGACAACGATGGCGACGGCGCCTGCCAGCCCACGTGCGCGGAGGCCGGCTACGACTGCAGCGGGCATGGCCGCTGCGAGGACGCCTCGGGAAGCCCCGCGTGCATCTGCGATGAAGGCTACGTTTCCTTCATCGGGGCGTTCTGCCTGCCCGACGGCGACGGCTCCTCATGCGATTCGCCGGCAGTGCTGGATTTCTCCCGGTCGGAAATCACGGGCACCACCCGCGGCGCCGCGAATTCCATCCTGCCCGCCTGCACGGATGCCTCCGGGGAGGATCGCGTCTATGTCTTCGTTCTCACGGGCACCCGGCACCTGCGATTCGAAACCGAAGGGTTCGATACGGTGCTCGCCCTGCGCACCCAGTGCCGCGACGTGGCGTCCGAAGTAGCCTGCGACGATGATTCCGGCCCAGTGCGCGGCTCCCGCATCGAAGGGGATTTCCCGGCTGGAACGTATTACCTGGCCGTGGATTCCTACCGGGATTCCGGAGAGTTCACACTGCGCTACAGCATCGGTTGCGGCCCGGGACTTCTCTATGATCCCGCCACGGGCGGCTGCGTGGACGATCCCTGCGAGCCCAATCCCTGCACGGAAACCTTGAAGCACACCTGCCAGCCATCGGTTTCCGGTGCTTTCACGTGCGCCTGCGATCCGGGCGCGATCGAAGATTCCCAGAATCCTGGTTCCTGCATTCCGGACCCCAATCCCACCGGAGAGAGTTGCGCCGGCCCCATCCTGCTCACGCCCGGCTCCGGAACGCTTTCGTCTTCCACCGCGTCGGCTGCCGGGGACGCGCAGGGTTCCTGCGGCGGCGCCGGTGCGGACCGGGTCCATGCATTCACCGTAGCCCGCCGTGCCCGCTTGGCGGCGTCGGTGCAGGGGTTCGACGCCGTCCTCTACCTGCGCTCGGACTGCGCGAATGAAAACTCGGAAATTCTCTGCCGGGACCGGGCCGGCGTGCAGGAACCCGAAGTCCTGAGTACGGAATTGAGTCCGGGGACCTATTTCCTGTTCGTGGATACCTTCGATGTTGCGGGAACATTCACGCTCTCCTGGAGCCTGCATGAAGATCCCTGCGTGGACGAGGAAATGGCCTGTCCGGGGATACCGCAGTGCACAGCATCGGCCGACTGGTCCTCCTTCGCCTGCATCTGCCCGGAGGGCACGGTACCTTTTGAAAGCGATTGCGTGGACGATCCCTGCACGCCCAATCCCTGCACGGAGCCGGGGCGCGGCCGCTGCCAGGCGCAACTGCCAGGTGCCTTCACGTGCGGCTGCGAGGCCGGCTATCTCGAACAGAACGGTTCCTGTGTGCCGGATCCGGCCGCCGCGGAATGGGTGTTCCTGGTGTACCTGAATGCGGACAACAACCTCGAGGACAACGGGCTCGAGGACATCGATGAAATGGCGGCCGTGGGGTCCACGGATGCCGTGCGCATCGTGGTGCTGCTGGACACGGACACGGAAAACGGCGGGCGCGCCCGCAAACTGCGCGTCGATTCCGGCAATCCGGTCGTGCTCGAGGACGTCGGCGAGGTGGACATGGGCGACTGGCGCACCCTGCGGGATTTCGGCACGTGGGCCATCGGCAGTCACCCCGCCCGCCACTATGCGCTGGTGCTCTGGGATCACGGCGACGGCTGGACGAAGAAGTCGAGCCGCGCATCCACGCGTCTGCTCAAGAGCTTCTCCACGGACGACCATGGTTCGGGCGACGGGATCTCCATCGCCAGCGGGGATTTCGCCCGCGCCCTGCAGCCCATGATCGATGCGGCGGGCCGCCGTCTGGACCTGGTGGCTTTCGATGCCTGCCTGATGGGCATGTGGGAGGTGGCCGAGGCCGTTCGCCCGTTCGCCCGCGCATTCGCGGCCTCGTCCGAGACCATGCCCGCCACCGGGCTCCCCTACACGGACGTGCTGCAGGGACTCGTGGCCAATCCGGGCTGGACCGGGCTGGATCTGGCCCGGCGCATGGTGACGTCGTATTACCGGGGCGGCGCCGATAATTCCACCTATGCCGCCATCGACATCGACCAACTCGACGTCCTCACCTCGGCCGTGGATGCCCTGGCCGTGGCCCTGCTGGGTGCGCCGACTTTCCATTCCCAGGTGGAACAGGTGCGCGGCTCCTCGCAGGCGTTCACGTATCCGGAGTACGTCGACCTGTATGATTTCGCCTCCCGCCTGCTGGCGTCGAGCAGCGCGCCGGCCGCCGTGGCCCAGAGCGCCAGCGCGCTGCTGTCGGCGTTCGGCAGCGTCGTGGTGCTCGCCCGCGCCCAGTCCACGCATCCCAATGCCCATGGACTGTCGATCTTTCTGCCGGCCTTTCAGAATGGCCTTTCCGCCGACTACCAGGGGGCCGGCGCCACCTGGAGTGCGCGCACCTCCTGGGACGAGTTTCTCGCGGATTTCTGCAATTGAGACGGATTCATGCGTCATCCGGACCGAATGCATCGCGGCAGGCGGCCCTAATCCATCCAGTCCAGTCTTCGCCGGGGATGCGGATGCCGAAGTGCGCGCAGGCTTTGTCAAAATCGTCCGGCGGCGGTGCGGCGAACGTCAGTTCCTCCCCCGAAACCGGGTGGAAGAACGAGAGGAAAGCCGCGTGCAGCATGTGCCGCTCGAAGAGGAGTCGTGTGGCCAATTCCTCCGTCCATCCCGTTTCGATGAACGTCAGGAAGCACTCCGGCGGCACGCCGTAGATCTTGTCTCCGACCAGCGGAAAGCCGGCCCATTCCAGGTGGGCGCGCAACTGGTGCTGGCGCCCTGTATGCGGAATGCCGGCCACGAGCGTGGCCTTGCCGCCTGCAATCAGCGGCACGAAGGAACTGTGCGCTGGCGCTCCGTGCGCGCAGGCGGCCATCTTGATGCGGATGGGAGAAGCGGCATCGAAAGCCAGCGGCATGCGCACTTCCAGTCGTTCGTTCATATTTCCATGTACGATGGCCAGATATGCCTTCTTCGTCTTGCGTGACGCGAACTGCTCCTTGAGTCCGGCGCTGGGCGCCCCCGTGCGCGCGCATGCCACGAGTCCGGATGTTTCGCGGTCCAGCCGGTGCGCGGGCGTGTAGGGCCCGCCCTCGAGGGTTTTCAGGAATGCCGTGAGCGTGCGGTGCACGGCGTTGGCGGTGGGATGCACGGTGAGATCCCCCGGCTTGTTCACGACGACGAGCGTTTCATCCTGGAAGATCACTTCCACGGGTGGCAATTCCCGTTCTTCGGGAGCCGGCTTGAACAGTGTCAACTCTTCCCCGCCGCACAGCCGGTGCGCGGGCCGCAGGGGACGCGCGCCCAGAAGGATGCGCCCGGCCTTGAACATCTGCAGGATGCGGCTTCGGCTGATGCGGCCCAGATGCCGCGCCAGATACACATCGGCACGCAGACCGCGCGCGCCGGGCTCCACCTGGACGCGGATTTCCACCAGACGATCAGGGCTTTTCATCGCCCCCGTCGAGTTTTGCGAGGGATTCGGCCATGAGGAAATCCAGAATGATGTCGTCCACGCGGGTATCGGCCGTATTCAGGTGGACGAGGTCGTCCGGAATCTCCTTGGACGCTTCCGGCTTGAACAGCCCTGGCGGCGCCGGGATTGGACCCGTCAGGCGCATGTCGGATGGCGGCGTCGGCAAATCTGCCTGCTGCTGCACGGGCGGCGGCGCCGTAGGGGGCGGCGGCGGCGTGGGTGCCGGCGGCGGTGTGGAACTGGCAATCCTCGTCATCACGGAAGGCTCGGAACGCGCCGGCCGCCCATCCGGCTGGGAACGTCCCACGGGCGTGATGTCCAGCAGGGTGTCGGGGACCTCGAACGGGTCCACGCTCTTCTTCGATTTTCCGGTGCTCGGCCGGGTTTCGGATTTCGGCGCCGCGAACGATCCGAACCCGGTGTTCTCGTCGCCCGTCAGGATGATGGCCGGCCGCGCGATGACCACGGAAGGCGCGGGCTCATCCTTGGCGGCCTCGGTCCCGGAAGCCGGCCGGGTGCGCGGCATGTCGCTGTAGTCGACGGTGGGCGGTCCCAGTTCCGTCACCGACTGCTCCCGCAGGGGCTTCGTCGAGGTCTTGACGGCGCCCGGCTGCCCGAGACCCAGTTTCGTCTCTTCCTGCGTGAAGGAGGAAGCCGTGATGGGACGCGCGCTCTGCGTCGGCTTCTCGGCCCGGCGGGCGGCCGGAACCGGCACGGGCGGCAGACCGGGCGAACTTTCCACCGGCGCGGCCGTTTTCTCCGGCTTTTCCGCTTTTTCCGGCTTCTCGGCCTTTTCCGGTTCCTCTTCCCCGTTGAGCGACCCGAAATAGCGGATGATCTTGTCGTCGAACTGCCCGCCCAGAAGACCTTTCATCATGTCCTTGTGCTGCAGTTGCATCAACTTGCGCACCTGCTCTTCCACGTCTTCGGCGCCCAGCAGATGGCCGTATTCGGTCTTGCGGGTCGAGATGATGATCCCGTTGTGGAACAGATGCGTGAAGATGTGGGGATTGGTTTCGCCGGAGTCTTCGGTCTGTATGTGATACACCCGGCCGCGATACTTCAGATTGTGGTTGTAACCCAGGAGCGGAGAACGCATTGGCTTGGAAGACTCCTCGCATCGAATCCGAAAAACGCAGTACAAGTTACCAGAATCCAAGAAAAAGTGGAGATCTGTTTCTCGATTTTCCGAAAGTTTTTTTCGCCGTGTCCGGTTGATGGGAATGGGGTGAATTTTTCTTTTCAAATCAAATGGTTGTGAAAAATTTCATCGAAAATTTCCCCTTCATGTGGGTTTGTTGTAGCCTGATGTCATGAAAAGCATTCTTTTTCCCACACTAGTCGTTTCCATGGTGATGATGATGTCTGTCGGCGCGCAGGGGGCTTCCCGGAAGGGCCGCTTCATTGCCGGCAGGAGTTGGTATGTGGCATCCGCCGATGGCCGCCGCGTCTATTTCGAGAAGGACAGGGACAAGCCGGGTTCCATCGCCAGCCTGTCCAAGATGATGGCCATTCTCGTGGTGGTGGAGGAAGGTCTGAAACTGGACGCGAAGACGGTGCTCACCGATGAGGACTGGCAACTGGCCGCCGGCGGATCCCGCACCCGGCTCAAGCGCGGGATCGCCTACGCCAACCGGGATCTCCTGCATGCGGCGCTTTTGGGATCGGACAATCGCGCGGTTCTGGCGCTCGGACGCGCGGTGGGACTCAATGCGCAGGCGCTGACGGCCAAGATGAACGCCCGCGCCCGCGCCATGGGGCTCAAGGCCACGTCGTTTTCCGATCCCACCGGCATTGCGCACGAGAACGTCTCCACGCCGGCCGAGGTGGCCCGCATCCTCAAGGCAGCCTCGGAGAACCGCGTGATGGCCGAAGTGATGCAGACAGTGACGTACACGGTCGTGGAGAAGCCATCGAAACGGCGCATCGTGTACAACAACACCAACATCCTGACCCGCGAGGGCGCGCGCCGCAAGGTGCTCGCCGGCAAGACCGGATTCAACTCGTCGGCGGGATATTGCGTGGCCGTGATGCTGGATCTTCCCGGACTCGGACCGACTTCAATCGTAGTGATGGGCTCCACGGGCATGTACCAGCGGTTCGCCGACGTGTGGAAACTGATTGGCTCCGTGGAAGATCTCTACGCCCGCGAGAATCGGGAAAAGGCCCGCGAAAAACTCGCGGAATCGCGCCGGCCCGAACCCGTGCAGCCCAAAATTTCGCGTTCCATGCAGCCCGCTCGCCGCTGAGTTTTCTTTCTTCTTCCGCCCACCGCCCGCTTCTTATCCACTCCCTATAGCATGCGTTTCAAAAAATCGAGTAATTTCAATATTTTGCATGATAAATGAATACACTGCATTTCGGAAAGACCGGTTTCTTCGGGGGCATCCAGGCGTGAAGAGACGGGGAAGGGTTTTTGCTGGTTTTTGCAGGGCTCCCTGAATATGCAGAATTGGCATGCGGGAAGTTTCGCGGCGCTTTGGGCGGATGTGGAAGGCATTCGTTTGCCTGCGCGCGTGGGACGCGTGCGTGGCACGTGCAGAACTGCTGAAACCCTACACTAATTATATGCAGGGCGTTCGATGGGAGTGGATGGGAGCGCGAGGGGGAGGCGTCGAGGTCGAGGCATGCGGTGAGGGGG
>CAZEZP010000077.1:0-29593 GCA_964516435.1 uncultured Kofleriaceae bacterium
CATTATTATAGTGGGTTGCGGGTTGTGTATAAGGAACAGGCGCGATGAGGACCTACGTGCAGATCTTGTGTGTCCTTAGCGGCGTGGAAGCGATGTCGCTCGGGAATGTCGGTCCCATGGCACACACGAGCCTCAAGCTCGTGCCCGGTCATTGGGCCGTGCCACCCGGCGCCTGCATCATGCTCGAGGAAATGGGGGGCACGACGGCTGGCGCCCCCGCCCAGCCGCGAAAAGCGGTGGCGGGGGTGACCGACGACAGGACCCCGCAGGCGAACGCCCTTGAGGCGCGCAAACTTGTTACGCCGGATGGCAACTAGATAAATCGCGCCAACCCTGTCGCGCCAACCCTGCCGCCGGCTCTCGAGGCTCGCACACCTGCTGCGCCGGATCGTCGAGCGTTCAGGGGGAAAGAGTTGCGTGATGCGTCAGAGCACTTTCTTGAGCCAGGCGAGCGCGCCCTGGTTCCAGGCCACGCGGTGGGTGACGCCGGTGCCCTCGGGCACGCGGTCGCGGTTTTCGTGATACCAGTCGTAGGAGCGGATGAGGGCCTGCGCGTTGGAATACTGCGGCTCCCAGCCCAGGCGCTCGCGGATCTTGTCGATGGCCACGAAGGAATCCGTGTGGGCCGTGCCGTAGACCCACTTGTACAGGGGCGACAGGCGCAGTTTCTCCAGGACCGTCAGGGAGGCGATGACGGGGGCGGCCGGCAGCGGCAGCGGACGCGCGCCCGTGCCGGCATGCTCGCACAGCGCGCCCACGTCCTCGATGACGCGCCCGTAATGCAGGGCGCCGGCGTTGTACACGTCGCGGGCCGCATCCTCGTCCGGCGTGAACAGCATGCGGTCGAAGGCGTCGCAGAGGTCTTCCACGTCGAGCAACTGGTAGCGGTTCTGGCCGTCGCCCACCAGCGGGATGCGGTGGCCGCCGTCGATCCAGTCGAAGAGGATCTGGAACACGCCCAGCCGGTAGGGGCCGATGAACGTCTTGGGCCGGATCACGCCCACGGGCGCGCCCTTGCGGCGGAACTCGGCGCACACGGCTTCCGCCAGGATCTTGCTTTCGCCGTAGTCGCCCACGCCCACGAGCGGGTAATACTCGTAGAGCGGATGCACCTTGGGCACGCCGTAGACGGCCGTGGAGGAGACGAACGCCACCCGCTGCACGCCGGCGGCCCGGCAGCGCTCCAGCACCACGCGGGTGCCGTCCACGTTCGTGGAGAAGATGTCCTCGCGCTTCCACAGGGGCAGTGCGGCGGCCGCATGCACGACGTGGCCGACCCCGTCCAGCGCGCGCTCCATGTCCTCGTTCCGGCGCACGTCGCCGGTGAGGAACGTCACGCGGTCCGCGGGATACTCGTCCATTTCGTAGGGGGCGATGTCCAGCAGGACCACCTCGTGGCCGCGCGCATGCAGAAAGCGGCACAGGTGCAGGCCCAAGAACCCGGCGCCGCCCGTGATGAGGATTTTCTTCATGATGATGCCTCCGGGGTGTCTTTCGCCGCGGGCGTCATTTCAGGCCGAAGCGTTCGCGCACGTCGTCGGGCGTGGCGACTTCCCGGCCGAAGGCGCGCACCATCTCGGCGATGCGCCGGACCAGTTGGGCGTTGGATTCGGCCAGTTTCCCGCGCGTGTAGTAGATGTTGTCCTCGAAGCCCACCCGCGCATGGCCGCCCATGAGCGCCGATACCGGCGGAATCAGCACGCTGCCGCGGCCGCCGATGCCGATGCCTGTCCATTCCAGGTCTGCATCCGGGGGCAGGGCGGCCTTCATCATCATCAGCGCCTCCACGGTGGCCGGCATCGCTCCGGGCACGCCCAGCACGAAGGTGAAATGGTACGGCGGCGTCACGAGCCCTTCCTGGATGAGGATGCGGGCGTTGTACACATGGCCCACGTCGAAGCACTCGAAGGTGGGCTTGACGCCCTTTTCGAGCATGGTTCTGGCGAAGCGGCGCATGGAGGGAAGCGAATTGGGCAGGATCTCGTCGGCGAAGTTCACGGAGCCGCAGTCCAGGCTGGCCATCTCCGGCCCCAGAGCCACGGGGGCCAGGCGCTCGTCGTCGCTCATGCCGATGGCGCCGCCGGTGGTGAATTCCACCACGATGTCCGTGCAGGCGCGGATGGCCTGGAGGCATTCCGCGAAGCGCTCCACGCTGGCCGTGGGCGTGCCGTCGTCGTTGCGCACGTGCAGGTGGACGATGGAGGCGCCGGCTTCCCGGCAGGCCTGGGCGGCCAGCGCCATCTCCTGCGGTGTGACGGGCAGGGCCGGCTGCTGCTCGCGCGTGGTTTCGGCACCGGAAATGGCGGCGGTGATGATGACCTTGTTCATGCGTACCTCCTTCAGGCAAAGGGTGGACCCGCGCACATCCGGCGGGCGCAGTGACACTAGCCAAGTTTGCGGACGTTTTCAATTTCCGTGTGATTTCGCCGCGGGGGCGGGAGGGAATGTGGCAGAATGCCAAAATCCGTGCAATGTGGGTTCGGGGTTTACAGGTAGGTGCAGCGCAGACAGATCGCATACCTTGCAGGGACAGCTCGGGGTTTATGAAGGACAGCTCGCGGTTTAGAAGGGACAGCTCGGGGTTTATGAAGGACAGATCGGGGTGTCGGCGATTGCAGATCGCTCTGGCTGCAGGGGCAGCTCGCGGTTTATGAAGGACAGCTCGCGGTTTGGAAGGAACGGATCGGGGGTTAGAAGGGACAGTTCGCAGTGTCGGCGATGGCTGGCGGTTTTGGCTGCCTGCATTTTTGCGGGCATTTGCAGGTTCTGCTACACCATGGGGCCATGAAATCCGGGCGTTTTTTCCCCGTTTTCGGCCTTTTGCACATCCTCCTGCTCGGATGGGGTGCGCCCGGCTGCCGGGAGCGGGGGGAGGGCGTATCCTGGATGGAAAACGACGCGGGCGTCGTCATCGTGCGCTTTTCGGCGCGGCGCCAGCCGTTTCCCGACGCTCCGCCGTTCGACGTTCCCGAGGAATGGTTCGCCCGCCAACTGGAAACGCTGGCATCCAGTCCCCATCTGCGGGTGGCGCTGGGTTCCGGTCCCTGGCGCGCTGGCCGGCCGCATGCGCTCGACATCACCTGGGCCCTGCGGCCGGCCTTGCGCATCCGTCCGCTGGAGACCGGCCAGGAGGTGCAGGACCGGGCCGTGGAGGTCACGGCCAGCGCCCGGCTCGTTCCCCTGTATCCGCATGCTCCCCGAGACGAGCGGACGGCCGTGGCCGGCCGCCAGATGACCTACGCCCAGGCGGGCGTGAAGGATTTCGAGCCGCGGCTGGAACGGCAACTGCAGGAGGCGTTTTCCGAGGCGATGGCCTCGCTGCTCGTGGAGGTGGGGCTGGACGCGGCCTCTCCCCTGCATGTGCTCTCGGCGCTCTCCTCGCGGGATGCGGCCACCCGCCGGGCGGCCGTGGAAGCCGTGCGCCGCCGGCGCCTGACGGCGGCCGTTCCTCGTCTCGTGGACATGCTCTGGAGCGAGGAGAGTTTCTCCCTGCGCATGGGGGCGGCCGAGGCGCTGGCGGAACTGGGCGATCCGGCCGCGGTGGAGCCGCTGGCGGAATTCGCCACCCTGCTGCCGCCGGAGCAGACCGTGACCGTGTGTTCCTGGATCGCCGCCTTCCGCACGGAGGATGCGCGCCGCTTCCTGCACTGGACGGCGTTCGGCCACTACCATCCCGACGTGCGCCGGGCGGCCGCCCGGCTGCTGCGCGAAATCCTGAAGGAAGTTCCCCTGCATGGGGGAAGCGGAGAAAAGAAAGGAAAGCCATGAATTTTCCGGAACTGAGCGAGATTTTCGACCGATACCGGACGGAAGCCAACATCTTCCACGACCTGATGCCCTTCAAGGTCCAGGAGATCCTGCTGGTGGCCACCCTCTACGACGCGTTCATCCTGGAGCGCGACGGGCAGTTGTCGCAGCAGATCTTCGGGGAGTACTACCAGTTGAACCTCTCCTCGGCGCCGCGCATCACCAGCGCCTACGGGCGGGAGGACGCGCTTCGCAAACTGGCGCGCCGCCCGTGCGATCTGGTCATCGTCATGGTGGGGCTCGACGTGCAGACGCCACTGGAGATCGCCGCGGAAATCAAGGCGCAGCGGGATGTTCCGATCCTGCTGTTCTTCAACAATTCCGTCGCCCTGCCGTTGTGCCCGCCCGCCGATGCTCCCGAGATGAAGGCCATCGACCGCGTGTTCGTCTGGAACGGCTACTCGAAGGTGTTCCTGGCCATGACCAAGTACGTGGAGGACCGGCGCAATGCCGACAACGACACGGCACTGGGGATGGTGCAGGTGATTTTGCTGGTGGAGGACAGCGTGCGCTTCTATTCGCGCTATCTGCCGCTCCTGTTCGTGGAGATCATGAAGCAGACGCAGCGCCTCATCGCCGAGGAGAAGCTCGACGAGGTGCACAAGTTGCTGCGCATGCGCGCCCGGCCGAAGGTGCTCCTGGCCACGTCGCGCGAAGAGGCGATGGCCTTGTACGAGAAATACGAGAAATACCTGCTGGCCGTGGTCACGGACGTGCAGTTCCCCTGCGCGGGCGGAAGCGATGCAGAAGCCGGGCTGGAGTTCGCGGCCTTCCTCAAGGAGCGCCGGCCCGATTTGCCCGTGCTGGTGCAGAGTTCCGAGGTCCGGCACGAGGTGCGCGCTCACGAACTGGGCGCCTCCTTCCTCTACAAGCACGCGGACCGGCTTTCGTTCGGGATCCGCTCCTTCCTGATGGAGCACCTGGGATTCGGCAGCTTCGTCTTCCGCATGGCGGACGGTACGGAGATCGCGCGCGCGGAGGATTTCCCGTCGTTCGAGCGCCTGGTGCGCGAGGTGCCGGAGGAGTCCCTCGTGTATCACGCCACGCGCAACCACTTCAGCGCATGGCTCATGGCGCACGGCGAGGTGCTGCTGGCCCGGGCCCTGCGCGGCGCGCGTGTGCACGACTTCGAATCCACCGGCCACCTGCGCGCGCATCTGCAGTCCGTGTTCGAGCAGGTGCGCTGGACCAAGGTGCGCGGGCGCATCATCCATTTCGACCGTACCATGTTCTCGTCCTGCTGCGTGGCCCGGCTGGCCAACGGCTCGCTGGGTGGCAAGGGACGCGGAACCGCATTCATCGGGCACCTGCTCGAGAACATCGACTTCTCCCAGTTCACGGGCATGGCCGTTCGCATGCCGCGCACGGCCATCATCGGCATCGATGCCTTCGAGGGCTATCTGGATCGGCTGCAGGCCGCCGGCATAGACCCCTGCCAGGCGCAGGACTACGAGGAACTGCGCCGGCGTTTCCTCGAGGTGGAGTTGCCCGAGGATCTGGTGGCCAAACTGCGTGAATACACGGACCTGGTGCGCACGCCCGTGGCGGTGCGCTCCTCGGGGCTCTTCGAGGACATGCTCCTGCAGCCGTTCGCCGGGATCTACGACACGTACCTGATACCCAACTCCTCGCCGGACCTGGACGTGCGCCTGCAGCAGTTGTGCGATGCCATCCGCATGGTGTACGTGTCCATCTATTCCCCGACGGCGCGCGCCTATTTCGAATCCATCGGCTACAAACTGGAGGAAGAGCGCATGGCCATCGTGCTGCAGGAAGTGGTGGGAAACGCGTATGACGGGTATTTCTACCCGCATATCAGTGGAACCGCGCAATCCTTCAATTACTACCCCGTGGCCGGACTCGCGCCCGGGGACGGGATCGCCAACATTGCGCTGGGGCTGGGGGAATACGTAGTGGAGGGCGGACAGTGCCACCGGTTCTGCCCGCGGCGCCCCAAGATGGAACTCGTGGCGCCCGAGGCGCAGGTGCAGGCCAGCCAGCGCTACTTCTACGCGTTGAACCTGCAGGCGCCGCCACCGGACCTCGTCAGGGGCGAGATGGGCTGCTACGAGCGCCTGGACATCGCGCAGGCGGAGTCCCATGGGACGCTGGGTCCGCTGGTGTCCGTGTGGGATATCGAAAACCATCGCCTGCAGCCGGGGCTATATGCGCGCGGGCCGCGGATCCTCGATTTCGCCAACATCCTCAAGTACGAGAGCCTGCCGCTGGCGAAGACCATCGAGTTCGTGCTGGAACTGGGCGCGCAGGCCATGGGAAATCCCATCGAGATCGAGTTCGCCGTGGACCTGGCCCGGCTGGATGCGCCCGTGTTCTATCTGCTACAGATCAAGCCGCTGCTCCAGAGTGGGCAGGAGGTGAGCGTGTCACCGGAGGAACTGGATCCCGCCCGGTGCGTCGTGTTTTCGGACATGGCCATGGGCAACGGCCGCGATGCCACCGTGCACGACATCGTCTATGCCATCCCGGAGCGGTTCGACAATGCGCGCACCCTGGAGATGGCGGAAGAGTTGGAAGCCATCAACCGCGCCCTGCACGACGAGGGACGCCACGCCGTATTCATCGGCTTCGGGCGCTGGGGGACGCGGGACAGGAGCCTGGGGATCCCCGTGCGCTTCCACCAGATTTCCCGCGCGCGCATGCTCGTGGAGGCCGCCTTGCCGGACTTCCAGGTGGATTCGTCGCTGGGATCGCACTTCTTCCACAACCTCACGTCCATGAACATCGGCTATTGCACGGTGGGAGTGAACCGCCTCCGGCAGTTCGTGAACTGGGAATGGCTCGCCAGCCGCCCGGCCGTTCGGGAAACGGCCCACTTCCGGCACGTGCGCACGCAGGAGCCGCTGGAAATCCTCATGGACGGCCGGCAGGGGCTCACCATCGTCCGGATTCCGGAGAACGCGCCGGAGGCGTCGGCCGCGGCCGGAATCTGCGAAGCCGGGAAGCCATATGGCCATGATGGGCCTTGACGAAAACGCGGATGCGGATGCAAGAGTTTTCAGGTTTCGGGTCTGCATTTTCCCGGATCGCTTTTTTTGGCGCTTCATGATACAAGCATCCGGGTTTCCTGCATGAATCGCGGCGACGCGGGCTGAGTTGAGGCGAACGATGACCAAGACACCGACCAAGATCACTTCGGATTCCCTGGACGTTCGGGCGCTGCTGGCGGAACTGCTGCGCATCCAGGAGGAGCGGGACCGGGCATGGGCCGAAAAGGAACTGCTGCGGGAGCGGCTCGTTCTTTCCGCCGCGGACCGGGCGGCGGTTTCGCCGGCTCCGGATGCGCCGGAGGATCTGCCCGCCCGGCTGGGCCGTCTGGCCAATGAGCTGGCCGCTGCCGCCCGGCAGCTGCGTTCGGCGGCAGCAGCGCAGGAAAAGCCTGCCGTGGATCCGGAACTGTTCCGTCTGCAGAAGCGCAATCAGGAGCTCGAACGGGAACTGGCCCAGGCCCGCGAGCGGGCCGAGACCCTGGAGACGCAGTTGCGCGTCCTGGAGATTTCCGCGCGCGAGAAGGGAGCCGATTCCGGGTCGGACGACGTCCGGGAGCAGTTGGCCGCCGCGCTCGAGCGCGAGGACCAGTTGCTCATCCGGCTGCACCAGATGGAGACGACGCTCTCCCATCGGCAGGCCGATCAGTTGAGCCTGCTGGAAAAGGACAAGCAGATCCAGCAGTTGAAGTATTTTCTGCACCAGGGGGCCCTGGATTTCGAGAAGCTCCAGACGCGTTTCCGGGCGCTGGAGGGAGAGAGCCTGGAGCAGAAGCACCGCATCATCGACCTGCAGACCCAGTTGGAGCGCCAGCAGGTGCAGTCCAGAAACGCCATGCAGAGGATGCAGGAGCAGGTCGCCCGGCTGGAGGCGAAACTGCTGGCGGCCCGCAGCGAACTGGAGTCCTCCCGCACGCGCACGGAGAATCTCGAGGACGAGGTGGAGCGGCTTTCCCATATGCTGGCGCAGGCCGAGGAGCGGGCGGTGGACAGCGCCGGCCAACTGGAGTTGCTGCGCCATGCGGCCGCCCGCGTGCCGGAGCTCTCGAACCTGGTGGCGGAACTGGAATGGGAGCGCATGGGGCTCGAGGAAGAGCGCGACCGGCTTCTGGAGGAACTGGCCCGGGAGCGGGAATCCGCGGAACTGCTCGAGGAGAATGCGGCCCAACTGGAAGCGCGGCTGGAGGAGGAAGCCGTCCTGCGCCGAGAGATGCAGGAGAAACTGGATGCCGTGACGGCCGAGCACGTGGCGCGGGGCGAGGCGTGCGGCCGGATCACGGTGGAACTGGAAGAGACCCGCGAGACCCTGCGCGGACTGCAGAACGAATTGCACCGCGCGCTGGCGCGCCAGGGAGAACTGGCGGAGGAATGCCGCGCGCGGGAAGCGGAACTGCAGAACCGGTGGGAAGAATCCGTGCGGGAATGCGAGGATTTGCGCGGGAGGCTGGAAGAATCCGCGAGGGAATGCGCCCGGTTGCGCGAAGAACTGGCGCAGGCGCAGGCGATGGGCGATCGCCTGAAGGAACTGGAAGAAAGCGCGCTTCGTCTCGAGGAGGCCCGGCGGGAGTCCGAAATCCTTTCGCGGGAGGTGGAGCTCAGGGAGCGGCAGATTCAGCGCCTTTCCGAGTCCGAACGCGCGGCCAGGGAGGCCGAGACGCGGCTGCGCGAGGAACTGGCCGCGTTCGAGCGGCTGCGCACGGCCCATGACCGGTGCGCGCAGGAGTTGGCCCTGCGCAATGGCCGCATTGCCGAACTGGAAGGCCAGTTGGCTTCGGCGCAGATCGATGTGCAGCGCCTGGCCGGGCAGTTGAAGGCGGCGGAATCGCGCAACGTGGAAATAAACCATTGGGCCGACAAACTGCGCAACGAGTTGCAGCTGGTGAGAACGCAACTGGACGACGAAATCCGGCTGCGGCAGGAAGCCGAGGGGCGCATCCGCGGCATGGAGTCGCAGTTGCCGGAAATCCGGCGGCTCTTCGACGCCATCGAGCATCAGGTGGATGGGCTCGAGGACAGTCTGATGCTGGAGGAGGAGCGCACGCAGCGCCTGAATGAATCCCTGGATTCGCTGGTTGCATCCATCGGCGACGTCTTCGCACGCATCTCGGCCCGGATCCAGAAGATGGACTCGCAGCGCCAGGAACTTCTGGGCCGGCTCGAGGAGAGCGAGCGCCGTCTCGAGCAGGCGGCGCGCCCGGATACGGATACGGTGAAGCAGTGCGAGGCCAGGATTCATGATCTCAGCGTGCAGTTGGGCATCATGGAGGGGAACCTGCTGACCATGCAGGTGAAACTGCAGAACCAGGTGCCGCAACTGAAGGAACGCCTCTTGCGCGTCTCCCAGGATCTGGAAATCCTGGGCATGCTCAACGCTTCGGAGGAACTTCGGGGAATCGCGGAGAAAATGGCTGCGCTGACGGCCATCGACGGAATGTCATGAAAAGAGATTTGATACTTGCCATCGACCAGGGCACCACGGGCTCCACGGTGGTGCTGTTCGACGAGACGTTTTCCGTGGTGTCCCGTGGCTACGCGGAAGTGCCCACGCGCTATCCCCAGCCGGGCTGGGTGGAGCAGGACCCCGAGGACCTGTGGGATTCCGTGGTGGCCGCCATCGGCGCGGCGCTGGCCGCTTCGGGCGTGGATGCTTCGTCCATCGCGGCCATCGGCGTCACCAACCAGCGCGAGACAACCATCCTGTGGGATCGCAAAACGGGGCAGGCCGTGGCGCCCGCCATCGTGTGGCAGTGCCGCCGCTCGGAAGGAATATGCGAAAGCCTGCGCAGCCAGGGACTTTCCGACTTTTATCACAGGACTACCGGTCTGGTGCTGGACCCGTATTTTTCCGGGACGAAAATCCGCTGGCTGCTCGACCACTACAGCCTCCAGGGGCGCGCGCGGGCGGGAGAACTCGCGTTCGGTACGGTGGATTCCTATCTGCTCTGGCGGCTGACCCGCGGCGCGGTGCATGCCACGGACCCCAGCAATGCCAGCCGCACGCTGCTGATGAACCTGCGCTTCGGGCAGTGGGACGATGCCCTGCTGGAACCGCTGGGAATTCCCAGGGAACTTTTGCCGAGGATTCATCCTTCCTGCCACGAATTCGGCCGCACGGACCATGTGCCGGGGCTTCCCGACGGCATCCCGGTGACGGGTGTGCTGGGGGATCAGCAGGCGGCGCTGTTCGGGCAGGGCGCGGTGGCCGAGGGCAACATGAAGTGCACCTACGGTACGGGGGCCTTCCTGGTCATGAACACGGGTTCCCGGGCGCCGCTTTCGGACCAGTTGCTCACGACCGTGGCATGGAACATCCGCGGGGAGCAGACGTATGCGCTGGAGGGGTCCGCCTTCGTGGCCGGCGCAGCGGTGCAATGGCTCCGGGACCAGTTGGGATGGATCCGTTCGGCGTCCGAAATCGAGGAACTGGCCCGCACCGTGGAGGACAGCGGCGGCGTCTTCTTCGTCCCGGCGCTCACCGGGCTGGGGGCGCCCCACTGGCGGGCGGAGGCGCGCGGCCTGTTCTGGGGCCTGACCCGCGGCACGCAGAAGGGGCACATGGCCCGGGCGGTGCTGGAGGGAATCGCGCTCCAGAACATGGAACTGGTCCATCTGATGGAGGAGGCCGCCGGCCGCACGGTGCCGTTCATGGGCGTGGATGGCGGCGCCTCCCGCAACGATTTGCTGATGCAGTTCCAGGCGGACGTGACGGAACGGGAACTGCGCCGCCCCGTGAATATCGAGACCACGGCGGCGGGGGCGGCCATGATGGCGGCGCTCGGCGTTGGACTGCTTCCGGACATCCAGCGGATTCCCGAGTACGTGCAATTGGAGCGGCGCTTCGTTCCGTCCATGGACCCCGGCCGGGTAGCATGGTATATGAATCGGTGGCGCGAGATGGTCGCCAAGGCGTGAAGTGGTGAGAACATGACGGATCCTTCCAAGCCGGTTGTGCCTCCTCCCGCGGACGGACGCCCCGCCAAGCCCACCGTCCACATCAAGCCCGCGGTCCGGATGACGCCCCTGCCGGGCAGCGTCGCCGGTTTGCCAATGCTTCCCGAGGAGGACGATCTTTCCGAGGAGCGCACCAAGGTCACCAAACTCGACAAGTCCAAACTGCCTATTTCTGACATGACCAACCCCAGCGGCTACCTGGTCATCCTGTATCCCCCCACGGCCGGTCTGGGGCAGCGCATCGAGATTCCGCCGGGCATGTCCGTCATCATCGGCCGCAGCGCCGAGTGCCAGTTCCAGATCAACGACGACAGCGTGAGCCGCCGCCATGCCCAGGTGGTCAACGAGGGCAATGGCACCTTTCTCGTGAAGGATCTGGGCTCCACCAATGGCACGCATGTCAACGACCGGCCCATCGGGCAGGCGCGCACGCTCAAGAACGGCGACCGCCTGCGGGTGGGCACCGTGCTGCTGAAGTTCCTTTCGGGCAATGACATCGAGGCCGACTACCACAACGACGTGTACAGGCTCACCATTTCGGATGCGCTCACGGAGACCTACAACAAGCGCTACCTGATGGAGAACCTGGAGCGTGAAATCGAGAAGGCCCGGCGTTCCCAGCGGGTCCTGAGCTTCGTCATGCTCGACATCGACAAGTTCAAGTTGCTCAATGACACCTACGGCCATCTGGTGGGCGATCTGGTGCTGCGGGAAGTGGCCCGGCGCATCGCCACCACCGTGCGCAAGGGCGAGGTGTTCGCCCGCTATGGCGGTGAGGAGTTTTCGGTCATCTTGCCGGAAACGCCCCTGGCGGGCGCCGTGGAGTTCGCCGAACGGGCGCGAGCCGTGGTGGCCGCATCGCCGTTCGAGGCCGAGGGAAATCGCATTCCCGTGACCATTTCGCTGGGGGTGGCGGAATTCGGGTTTCCATTTCCTGAAATCAAGGTCGAAAAACTCATCGAGATGGCGGATGAGAAACTGTACGAGGCCAAGGCGGCCGGCCGCAATTGTGTGCGTTTCTGACGCGCGCCGCTGCAGGCCTCCTCGTTTTCATGCGAACCCGGGCTTCTGCTCGAACGGATCTGGGTTCAGCCGGGTTTCAAGAGGTGGAAGAGATGTCGAAGACTCCCGTGATGCCCGCGTTTCTCATTTCCCAGGAGGATGCCCGCGCCTATCGGGAAGCGGGGCCGCGGCTGGTGGCATTCGTGAATTCCCGGATTGCCGGCCACCCGGATGTTTCACGCTGGCTGGGGCCCAATGATATGCGTCTGCTGGAAGACAACCACCGCAATCACCATGCCCTGATGAGCACGGTCTTCGTCTTTTCCCAGCATTCCCTGCTCTTCGAGACGGTTCCCTGGGTGTATCGCGCCTACCACGCCCGGAAACTGGAATGGGCCTATTTTCCGGAAGCCTTTCGCGCGTGGATGGATGGAGTGCAGGAGGAACTTCCGGCGTCGGCCGCATCCAGCATTCGCGCCGTATACGAATGGCTCCTGGATTCCCACGAGAGTTTCATCGAGATGGCCCAGTCGGCGCCCCAGGATGCGCCATCGCCCCAGGATGCGGCCATTTCGGAACCATGGCGGGGCATCCAGGATTCCTTCCTGCAGGCCTTGATTTCCGGGGCGTCGCAGCATGCCGTGGGTATGGTCATGCCCTTCGTGTGCACCCCGCGGGATCTGGTGCCGCTGTATCTGCATCTGCTCTGGCCGGTGATGCGGCGCATCGGCGAACTGTGGGAAGCCGGCCGGATATCCGTGGCCCAGGAGCATCTGGCATCGGCCATCGTAGGGCGCCTGATGGCGGGATTTTCCATGTTCCGTTTTCAGACGGAGCGCAAGCCCTTCCGGGCGGTGGTCTCCGCGGCTCCCAACGAGTTGCACGAGATTGGCGCCTGGATGGTGTCCGACCTGCTGGAACTGGATGGGTGGCAGGTGCGCTATCTCGGAGCCAACACGCCAGAACGGGATTTGCTGGAGATGCTGGATTCCTTTCAGCCGCAGGTGCTGGCATTGTCGGTGACCATGCCCTTCCATGTGCCCCGGGCACTGGAATTCACCCGGAAACTGCGGGAAACCGCGCGGTTTTCGAAGTTGCGCATCATGGTGGGCGGCGGCGGGGTGAGCGCCTTCGGTGAAACCCTGCATTCGTTCGGCGTGGACGCCATGGCGCCGGATGCCGCCAGCGCCGTGCGGCTGGCGAATTCGTGGGTGCAGGCATGAATGGCGACCCTGCGATGCTGGAAGTCTTCGCCAGGATGATGGCGCGGGACCCGCGCGAGTTGGCCATGGTGTTCGAATCCGGCTGGCGTGTGCTCTGGGCTTCCGAGGGAGTGCGCCAACTGTATCCCATGGTGCTCGAGTCCGATTTCGATGCGGGCATGATCCTGCCGGAGCACCTGCTGGAGCAACTGGAACGTCTGGCGCCGGACGTTTTGGAGGAAATTTCCTTTCCCATTGGAAAACTGCAGACATGGCACGGTTGCGCGATGGCGGCCAGCGGACGGTATTACCTCATGGGAAGACTGGTCGTCTCCGTGGATGAGGATGTCTTCCAGAAATTGACGCTTTCCATGAACGAGGTTCTCAACCTGTATCGGGATCTCGCCCGCCAGAAAGCCGAACTGGAGTTGGCCAACAAGCGCGTAAAGGCATTGCGCGGACTTTTGCCCATATGCGCATCCTGCAAGAAAATCCGGGATGATCAGGGATATTGGGCTCAGGTCGAAGAATATATCACCCGGCATGCGGACGTGGAGTTCTCGCATGGATTGTGTCCGGACTGCTTGAAGCGGCTGTATCCCGATCTTTTTTGAGATTGCATTTTCCAAGGTGTTCGCTTCGGAAAACTGACCGGATTTCCGTTTCCATTCCTGCGGGATTTCAAGAACGAGCGCGGACATGTCTTTTTCATTCAGGTCCCATGCTGAAACCGTGGCCACGCTTCAGGGGCTCGCCGCCATCGGGCTGTGGAGCCTGACGTTCGGTCTTGCCCGCAGCGCGTCCGAACGGCTGGGGCCGCTCACGGCCGGGGCGGCGGTCTACGGCATCGCTGGCGGATTCGTGCTCGCCGTGCGGCTGCTGGCGCGCGGGAAGCGGGAAGGGAATGGTTTTCGTCCCGACCCCAGGGCGACGCTCCTGTGCGGCAGTCTTTTCACGGGATACATGCTCGCGCTGTACTGGGCCGTCGGACATGCGGTTTCCCACGTGCAGGTCCTGGAGGTGGGGCTGCTCAACTACCTGTGGCCGGTGCTCACTCTGCTGGGAACGGTGTTTTTTCTGGGACATTTTGGCCGGCGGCGCATCCTGGCGACGGGAACGCTTTTCGCCCTGGGCGGAATCACGCTCGCCCTGGCCCCGGCCGGCGGCGTACCCTTCGCATCGGCCATCGAGGCGCCGCTGCCGCTGCTGCTGGGTTTTGGTGCCGCCGTGATGTGGGCGGCCTATTCGGTGCTGGTGCGGCATTTCTCGGATGCGGGTGTTTCTGCAGGCCCCGTGGAAGGGTATCTGCTCGTCACGGCGCTGCTTCTCTTCCTGTCCGCTTTCTTCTCCAACGAACCGCGCGGGTGGAATGCCGCGGCCTCGGGAGAAGTCGTTTCGCTGGGGATTTCCACGGGCGCCGCCTACCTCTTCTGGGCGCGCGCCATGGCCCGCGGCCGCATGGATCTCGTGGTGTCCGCCTCCTATCTCACGCCGTTTCTGGCCACGCTGTTTTCGGCGCTCTACCTCGGAACCCGGCCCGATGCGCGCTTCTGGATCGGTTGCGCGTTCCTGGTGGCCGGCTCCATCGTATCTCACATGTCGATGCAAAGGGCGTGAAGAACCCGCTTGCGCGCGGTGCAGGGGACCGGCTGCTTCGGAAGACCCAGGCAGGCGCGTCAGCGGGCGGGTGGCGGGCCGAAGGGCTCGTCGGCATCGAAATCGGGATTGTACACGCCGTGCGCCTCCAGATCCTGGATGAATGCCACCGGCGGTTCCATGAGGCGCAAATCGTAGGCGAAGCCGTAATATTCTTCCGGCAGGAGGGTGCGGTCGAGCGGCGCCGGAAGATGCAGCCCGGATGGCGGGTGGTATTGCGCCATCAGCGAAATTCCTGCGCCGGCCGCGAGGATGGGTTCGAGAAAGGCCAGCGCGGCATCGGTGTCGGACAGGTTTTCGGGCAGCACCAGGTGGCGCACCAGCAGTCCCGAGACGGCGATTCCGTCGTCATCGGTCTGCAGCGGGCCCACCATCGAAAACCAGCGCTCGATCACCTCCCGGATGCGGGGGGCATAGAGGCCATCCAGACCGCAGGCGCGCTCGCTTTCGGCAGAAAGCCACTTGATGTCGGGCAGCGCCACGTCCACCACGCCTTCCAGCAATTCCAGCGCCTGCATGGAAATGAATCCCGAGCAGTTGTAGACCAGCGGTATCCGCAGGCCTTCGCTTGCGGCCAGATCCAGGGCGCGCAGGGCCTGCGGCAGCACGTGGGTGGGGGTCACCCAGTTGATGTTGTGCGCGCCGGCCGCCTGGAGGTCCAGCATCATGCGGGCCAGTTCCCGCGAGGTGACGCGGGACGCTTCCGGCGGTTCGCCATGGCTGATCTGGTGGTTCTGGCAAAACGGGCAGCCCAGTGCGCAGCCATGAAAAAATATGGTGCCGGATCCGCGCGTGCCCGAAATCGGGGGTTCTTCGCCGAAGTGCAGCAGCGCGCGCGCGACGAAGGCCACATCCGTGGCACCGCAGGCGCCGCACTGGCCACGCCTCCGTGCCGCCCGGCACTCGCGCGGGCAGATCCGGCAGGGATCGCTCAATTTCTCCATTTCGTCTGCACGCCTTTGCAGTTCGCCTTTTTCGTGGAGAACACGATACTGCGGCGTCATGTCACCCTCCGAAGGGCGGCAGCAGCGCGAAGTACACGTCGGCGCCATCCGCTGCCGCCAGGCAGCCTTCGTTGACGTCTGCCAGGATGGGCGTTTTCCAGGAGATTCCCGTGATTTCCCATTCCTGCACATCCGTGGTCTGGTTTTCTCCGGCCGCCAGTTTTTGAATCACCATCCGTCCCGCGCGCATGCCCAGCACCACGTGCATGCCCGTGGACACGAGGCGCAGCGGCTGCAAATCCGCAGGCAGGCGCACGGCGTCCGCGGGGCCCAGGCTTTCGCGGACCGTGAGCACCCGGTTCCTGAGCAGGTCGACCCCATCGTCGGCCAGCGTCCGGGTCACGGGCTCTCCCGAGAAATCCAGTTCGTAGCGGCGAACTTCCCGCCCGATGAGGACTTGCACGTGCCTGCCCTGCGTGTAATCGAACGAGAAGCGGGTGGCGCCGGGCAGTTCCTGCTTGCGCACGAGCCCTCCCGTGGCGCGCCACAGCGCCAGCCCGTGCGGGTACAGGGCCGCCACCAGTTTGCCGTCGGGAGAAACGCCGAAATCGAGGGTCGCCTGCAAAAAGCCCCCGCGCAGGGCCATCATGCGTCCCCGTGCATTGAACATGCGCAGGCTGTCGCCGTCCAGGACGGCCACCACGTTCTCATTGGGCAGGACGGCCGCCCGCGGCGTTTCGTGGCAGCGGTTTCCATGCGGGCAGGCGATGCCGTTCTTGCGGGTGGACCAGGCCAGTTTCCCGGAGGAATCGAATCGCGCCAGTTCCCATTGCGCCGCAGCGGCCAGACCGCCCGTGCACTTGGGATGCACCTTCACGAAGGCCACGTTCTGGGAGAGCGATCCCAATTTGCGCAGGGGAATCTCCCCGCGGGACGTCACCCGGAAGACGGGGGGCGGCGGCAACGCCGGAATGCCTGCATCGGCAGGGACTTCGGCGGGTTCGGTGTTTTTGGTTTCGGGTTCCAGGGCGGGCCGCTTTTCGGACGGCTGGGGAACGTCCTCCGGTTTCGGTTTTTCCGCGGTGCGCGGTGAAGAGGCCGGGCGGCACTGTGCCAGGAGCCAGGGAAGCATTCCCCAGAGGATCAGGAATCGGAAGCGTTTCATGAGCATGCCTTTTCAAAAAAAACGTTTTTCCGCATCGCCATCAGAAGGAGTGGCGCCGCGAGGACACGTTCATCAAAAGCCCGGCGGCCACCATGAACGTGAGCATGGAGGAGCCGCCGTGGGAAAACAGGGGCAGGGTCACGCCCACGATGGGCAAGAGCCCCATGACCATTCCGATGTTGATGACCGTATGCCAGAAGAACAGGGCGCCCACGCCCAGGCAGATGACGGAAGCGAAGCGGTCCCGCGTCGTGGCGGCCAGTCGCAGCGCCCAGAAGATGAGAATGAAATACAGGCTCACCAGGAGCGCCGCACCCACGAAACCCCATTCCTCGGCCCATACGGCGAACGGGAAATCGCTCCATTGGGCGGGCAGGAAGTGATACTGGCTCTGGGTTCCGGCCATGAATCCCTTGCCGATCCAACGCCCAGAGCCAATTGCGAACATGCTTTGCCGGATGTGCCAGCCTTCCCCCGTGGGGTCGCTGGCGGGGTCCAGAAATGTCAGGACGCGGCTCTTCTGGTATTCCTGCAGCACGAAGCTCCAGATCAGCGGCAGCAGGACCAGCGCGGATGCCATGAGCGTGATGAGCGAGCGCAGGCGCAGTTTGAGCAGGAACATGATGGAAAAGAACACCAGAAGCAGGATCATCATGGTTCCCAGGTCCGGCTGGATCAGGATCAGGATGGCCGGAATCCCCACGAGGACGGCCGGCATGACGAGTTCCTGCAGCGAACGCCCTTCCTCCGTTTTGGGGGGGGTGTTGTGGATGTAGTGGGCCATGACCAGGATCAGGATGATTTTCATCAACTCCGACGGCTGGATGACCACCGGACCCAGGCTCAGCCACCGTCGGGATCCGAAGAAGATGCGGCCCAGCACCAGCACGGCCACCAGGCTGATGACACCCAGGATGTAGAGCACGTTGGCTACGCGGTCATAGAAGCGGTAGTCGATGGTAGCTGTAATGAAAAATGCCGAAAAACCAAGGAAGATCCAGTAAATCTGCTGGGTGAAGATGGGCGCGGAAAACGATGCCGAAGTGCTGTACAGGTTGAGCAGCCCCAGCCCCGTGATCGTGACGATGAGCAGCAGAAGCGTCCAGTCGATTTGCAGATAGAGGCGGCCTTCGGATTCGAACATGCTCACTGTCCTGCCGCGTCGGAACGGGCGCTGGAAATCTTGAAGTACGCATCGAGGATGGCCATGGCCGGCGCCACGGACGCCTTCGATGCGAATCCGCCGTGCTCCACGAGCACCACGACCACCACCTCCGGGTTTTCCACGGGGGAAAAGCCCACGAACCAGGCGTGGTCCCGGTTGCGCCACCGGTTGACCTCGGGATCCTGTCCCGGCTCCCTGCGCATGGCGCGCACCTGGGCCGTTCCCGTCTTGCCCGCCACGCTCAGATGGGACAGGCGGGCCTTGTAGGCCGTGCCTTCGGGGTTGTTTACGACGCCCGCCAGGGAGCGGTGCAGCACGTCCCAGGTTTCGGGCTTGAATTCCAGGCGGCGACGCACCACGGGAGAAAATTCCTGCAGCACGGCGCCATGGTAGTCCTGGATGCGCTCCACCAGTTGGGGTTCCAGCACCAGGCCCCGGTTGGCGATGGCCGCGTAGGCCACGGCCAGTTGCAGGACGCTGGCTTTCACGTCCCCCTGGCCGATGCCCGAGTTGAGGGTGTGTCCGATACGGAAGCCTTCCTGGAATTTCTGGGCGTACCACTGCTTGGTGGGGATGAATCCGGCTTTTTCATGGTTGATTCCCAGGCCCGTGGCGGTTCCGAAGCCCAGAAGGCGGGCGTAGCGCCCCATGCGGTCCATGCCCACCCGTTCGGAGAGCATGTAGAAGTACACGTTGCACGAGGCGACGATGCCGCTTTCCAGATTCATCAGGCCATGCGCGTGGGTGCAGCGGAAGGAACTGGACCGGCCGTATTCATACCAGCCCTTGCACAGGTGGTATTCGTTCAGATCCACCAGGTTTTCCTCCAGCGCGGCGATGGCCGGTGCCACTTTGTAGGTCGAACCGGGGAAGTACGTACCCTGCACCACCTTGTCGAGCATGGGATGCAGCGGATGGTTGTACAGTTCGGCCGCCCGCGCGGGACTCAGCCGGCCGGAGAGTTCGTTGGGGTCGAAAGCCGGTTTGGAGAGGTAGGCCCGGATTTTTCCCGTTCTGACTTCCATGAGGACAGCGGCGCCGGATTCGATGCCGGCCATGACCTGTTCGGTCGCGCGCTGCACGTCGGCATCCAGCGTGGATACCACGGTGTAGCCGGGTTCCGGTGCGATGTAGGAAGGATTCGGAAGCCATCGCGCGGCGTCCGGCCCGCTCTTGACCCGGCCCCGGGCGTCGCGGACCCGCCACAGGATGCCGCGGCGCCCCCGCAGGGTGCTTTCGAGTTGAGCCTCGAGTCCGAAGCGCCCGATCCATTCGCGTTCCTTGTAGCGGGCGAACGGGTGCGACACCATGTCCTCGGCGGAAACCTCTCCCACGAAGCCCAGCGCATGGGAAGCCATCGGACCGTTGGGATAGAGGCGCTTTTCCTGGGGCGTGATGTCCAGCCCCGGCAGATGATCCCGGTTGCTTTCCAGGATGAGCACCCACTCCATGGGGATGTCGCGAAGCGCCAACAGCGAGAAATCCCGCTTTTTTCCCTCTGCCATGAGGATGCGGGATTGTATGTATTCCGCGTCTACGGCGGAAATGGGAATGAGTTTCTGGAGTTTCTCGAACGCCTTGACCGAAAAGAATCGCGGGGTGATGAACACGTTGTAGGCCACGCGGTTCTTGATCAGCGGCACGCCGTTGCGGTCCAGCACCAGGCCGCGCGGGGCTTCCAGATCGATGCGCTGCAGGAAATTGGTGCGGCTCAGTTCCCGGTATTCGGCGCCGTAGACCACCTGCAACTGGAACAGGCGACCCAGGAGCACGAGGAAGACCGTTCCCACGAACAGGAAGGCGATCCGGTATTTCTTTCCGAATTCGCTGTCGTCCGAAAGAACGAGCCGCCTCATTTGAAGATTCCCTCTTCCGAGACTTCATAACTGACCAGCCGGTCGAACCGCCACAGGACATAGAAGAAGGGCGGGGAGAAGACGGCGGTCAGCAGCATTTGCAGGGGCAATTGCCGCAGCATGTCCCAGGAGAGCTCCACCGGATCCAGCCACTGGCCGATGGAGATGACCAGCAGTCCGGACGCGCCGGACGCGGCCGCCCCCATGAGGGCCTGGAGCCAGAGCGCGCGCCCGTAGATGCGGCCGAACACCAGGCGCACCAGGTAGTACACCAGCACGTAGACCAGCGCGTGCATGCCCACGGGAGCACCGGAGAAGAGGTCCACGAGGTAGCCGATTCCGAGGGATGCCGCGGCGCCGCGTGCGAGGCTTCCCCGGATGCCGTGCGCGGCATACACCACCGCGATGAGTCCCAGTTCCGGCACGTGGAAGCCCAGAAACGGGATGGCGAAGAAGAGCAGGGGCTCCACGAGCAGGACACCGAACGTGAAGAGGAACAATGCCGTGGCGCGATGCATGCTTTTTCCGAATCAGAAGGGGCGCAGGCCCACGCGGGGCTGTTCCCGGACGAAGCCGGCATCGCCCTGCCGGGATTGGGGTTCGGATGCCGGTGGAGGCGTGACCACCACCAGGACCTTGTCCAGCCGGGAGAAGTCCACGGCGGCCTCCACCACGGCGTCCTGGAACTTTCCGAATTCCTGCTTGTGCACTTCCACCACGCGGCCCACCTGCAAATCGGGCGGGAAGCGCACGCCTGTGGGGCCGCCCATGCCGGACGTCACCACTACATCGCCCACCTGCACCTCTTCCTCGCGGCGCAGGTAAGTGAGCCGCGCGGTGTAGCGGCGGGGGTCTCCCGTGCCCACCAGAAGCGCTTCGGTTCCCGTCCGCTTGATGACGACGGGGATGCGCACCTTGGGATCGATGGCCAGCTGGATGTCGGCGTAGTCGCCATAGACGCGCTGCACCTTGCCAACCACGCCCTCGGGAATGATGACGGGATCATCGGGCTTGATTTCCCGGATTCCGCGGTCGATGCGCAGGCGCAGCACGCGGTAGTAGGGCGAAAAACTCTTGGAAATCACGCGGGCGGCCACCATCTCGGCGGAGGATGCCTCCTTGAATCCCAGCAGTTTTTCCACCTCGCGCCCCCGCTGGGCCCAGATCTCCAGGATGGCGTTGTTGGCTTTCAGAATGCCGTTTTCCGCGCGCAGGCGGTCGTTTTCGGCCTTGAGATTGACGAGGTACATGTAATTGCGCCACACGCCATCCACCCACCGGTAGATGTACATGGAGGCCTGATGGATGGGCGACGAGAGCGTGAGGACGAACCGGTCCAGCGCGTTGAGCCGGTGGGGCTCCTTGATGTTGGCGAACAGGAAGACCACCGGAATGGCCAGCATCAGCACGCTGAAGATGATGTCCTTGGCCTTTCGCGACAGCAGCATGGGATTCCTTCCTGCCGGTTCACGTGTTGCGTGTCAGCGTGACTTCCTTGAGCAGGCGCAGTTCCTCCAGCGCCCGGCCGGTGCCGAGCACCACGGCGTATTCCGGGTTGTCGGAAACCAGGAAGGGCAGGCCGGTTTCATGCTGCAGCAACTTGTCGATGTTGCGCAGCAGGGCGCCGCCGCCGGTGAGCACCACGCCGTGCTTGATGATGTCCGCCGACAGTTCGGGCGGGGTCTGCTCCAGCACTTCGCGCACCGTGTCCACGATTTGCGCCAGGGGTTCGGCCAGGGCGGCGCGCACCTCTTCGCTCGTGATGGTCATGGAGCGGGGAACGCCCGCCACCAGATCCCGTCCGCGCACTTCCATGCTCAGTTCCTGATCCAGTGGAAATGCGCACCCCACCTGGATTTTCAGTTGCTCGGCCGTCTGTTCGCCGATGAGCAGGTTGTGCTGGCGCTTGAGGTAGGCGATGATGGACTCGTCGAGACGGTTTCCGCCGACCCGCAGGCTCTTGGCGTAGACGATGCCGGAAAGGGAGATGACCGCCACTTCCGTGGTGCCCCCCCCGATGTCGACGACCATGTTGCCGCAGGGTTCCGTCACGGGCAGTCCGGCGCCGATGGCAGCCGCCATGGGCTCCTCGATGAGGTACACCTCGCGCGCGCCGGCGGCCAGGGCGCTGTCCTGGACGGCGCGCTTCTCCACGTCGGTGATGCCGGCGGGCACGCAGATGATGATGCGCGGCTTGACCAGTGTGCGGTGGGAGTGCGCCTGTGTAATGAAATAGCGCAGCATGGCCTCGGTGACGTCGAAATCGGCAATCACACCGTCCTTGAGCGGGCGTACGGCCATGATGTTGCCGGGGGTGCGCCCGAGCATCTCCTTGGCGGCCTTGCCCACGGCGAGAATGCGCTTGCCTCCGTGGGGAAGCCGCTGGACGGCCACCACGGACGGCTCGTGGAACACGACGCCGCGCCCCTTGACGAAGGTCAGTGTCGTCGCCGTTCCCAAATCGATGGCCAAGTCATTGGAAAAAAGGCTGTAGAGCCAATTGAACATATCGAAAAATCCTATATCAAAAAAACAAAAAGCTTCGGCAGCTTCCTGCAGCTTCTAGCACATCGGCCATCTGAACGCAAGCGCCGCTCCTGAAACGCCGGGGAGGCGGCCCTCATTCCGGGTCGTCCGTCTCCCCGAACAGCGAAGGTGTGTAGGTGCCAGTCCGTACAGGAATTCCCAGGTGTGCATATGCCAGACGTGTGGCTACGCGTCCCTTGGGCGTGCGCTGGATGTATCCCTGCTGCAGGAGGTAGGGCTCGCACACCTCCTCGAGGGTGTCCCGTTCGTCGCCCATGCCGGCGGCGATGGCTTCGATGCCTGCCGGGCCGCCACCGAAGCGCTCGATGAGGACGCGCAGGTAGGCGCGATCCGTGGGGTCCAGTCCGGCTTCGTCCACTTCCAGGCGGGAAAGCGCCGCGGCCGCCACTTCCCGGTCGATGATGGCGGCGCCCGAGACCTCGGCGAAGTCGCGCACGCGCGCCAGGAGCCGGATGGCGATGCGCGGGGTTCCGCGGGAGCGCCGGCCGATTTCGAGAGCGCCCTCGGGCACGATGGGAATCCCCTGGCGTTTGGCCGAGCGTAGCACGATTTCCGTCAGGTCCCGGGGATCGTAGAAATCCAGGCGGATGGGAATGCCGAAGCGCGTGCGCAGGGGGGCGGTGAGCAGGCCGGCCCGGGTGGTGGCGCCGATGAGCGTGAAGGGCGCCAGTTCCATGGTGATCGCCTGGGCGTGCGGTCCCTCGCCGATGAGCACTTCCAACTGGAAGTCTTCCATGGCGGCGTACAGGGATTCCTGCACGACCTTGGGAAGGCGGTGCAACTCGTCGATGAAGAGCACATCGCCCCGGTTGAGGTTGGTGAGCAGGCCGGCGAGCATTCCCTTGTGCTCCACGGCTGGTCCGGACGTCCGGTGCAGCGTGGTTCCCATTTCGTTGGCGATGATCTGGGAGAGGGTGGTCTTGCCGAGTCCCGGCGGCCCGGAGAACAGGATGTGATCCACGGCGCCGCCCCGGGCACGCGCGGCCTGCACGTATATCTTCAGATTCTCGATGTGCTGGCGCTGGCCAACGAACTCATCGAAGCGGACGGGACGGATGCGGCCTTCCGCTTCCGCTTCTGGGGCCGGTGCGCGGGGGGACAGGGGATCCTGAGGATCTCGGTGCGGCTTGCGTCCCATTTATGGCTTCTCCTTGCGCAAGAGCGAAAGTCCCAGGCGGATGAGTTGATCGCAGGTCGCCTGCTGGGCGGCGGCTTCGTGCAGGGTGCCGGCGATGGCAGCCAGTTCCTGGGGGCGGTACCCCATGTTGCGCAGTCCCGACAGAGCGGTTTCGAGGGGGGTGACGGCCGGCGCCTGCGCCGCCGGGAGAACGATTTCCATGGAGTGCGTGAACTGCTCGCGGAACGGAAGCAGGGCTTCGCGCAGTTCCATGATCAGCCGCTGAGCGGTCTTCTTGCCTACGCCGGGGGCCCCCGTGAGCGGCTTGTCGTGGCCACCGGTGATGAGCCGCACGGTTTCTTTCGTTCCGAATGTGCTCAGGATGGACATGGCCACCTTCGGGCCCACGCCCTGCACGGAAATCAGTTTCAGGAAGATGGATTTTTCCGTGGGCGACCGGAAGCCGAACCATTCGGAGGCATGCTCGGTGTGGTGCTCGTACACGAAGAGTTCGACCCGGTCTCCCGGGGATTTCCCTTCGAGCGCCGGACGGGTGCACGTCAATTCATAGCCGATGTCCGAGACCACCACGATGGCGCGGTCTTCCGCTATGTCCAGGAGGGTTCCGGCAATCCAGGCAATCATGGGCGCACTCCTCGCCGCACGGCGGCTTCCGGGCCCCGGCGGGCATGCAGGGCATGGCAGTAGGCCAGAGCCAGCGCATCGGCGGCATCTTCCTCCGGGCGGGCGTGCAGGTGCAGCAGATGCATGACGTTTTCGCGCACCTGGTTCTTGGCGGCCCGGCCCTGCCCGGTGATGGCTTTTTTGACGTGGTTGGGGGTGTACGAGACTACGGGCACGCCGGCGGATGCGAGCACGTAGAGCGCCATTCCGCGGGCCTGCCCGAGGATCAGTGCCGTACGGGCGTTTTCGGCCGAAAACACATCTTCCACGGCGGCTGCGACCGGATGGTATTCCTCGATGACTTCCTGCAGCGCCCGGCCGATTTCCAGCAGACGAAGGGGAAGATCCTTCTCCCGCGTCACCAGGAGGCCGCATTCGCGATACAGCGGACGGCCGCCACGCCCCATTTCCAGCACGGCGTAGCCAGCCTTGCGCGATCCCGGGTCCAGCCCCAGCCAGCAAGCCCCCTCGGCCAGGACGAAAGAGGCATCACTTGCCGGCAAGCGCTTCGAGTTCCGAGTCGTCGATGTCGAAATCGTGCCAGACATTCTGCACGTCGTCGTGATCATCCAGCAGGTTGTAGAGTTTCCAGGCCACCTCGGCATCGCGGCCGGTGAGGCGCACGGTGGCCTTGGGCAGCATCTGCACTTCGGAAGAGGAAATGGCGAATCCCTTTTCCCGCAGCCCTTCCGTCACGGCCAGCAGTTCGGCCGGGTCGGTGTGCACCTCGTAGGTTTCCTCTCCATCCGTCTTGATGTCTTCGGCGCCCACTTCCAGGGCAGCTTCCATGAGGGCGTCCTCGCTGGTGCCTTCTTTCGGGATTTCGATGACGCCCTTGCGATCGAACTTCCAGGCCACGGCGCCGCTCTTCCCCAGATTGCCATTGTGCTTGTTGAGGATGCTGCGGATTTCGGCGATGGTACGGTTGACGTTGTCGGTCATGACCTCGACGATGAGCGCGGCCCCGCCGGGACCATACACTTCGTAGGTGGCTTCTTCGTACGTGGCGCCTTCCAGTTCGCCGGTGCCCTTCTTGATGGCGCGCTCGACGTTGTCCTTGGGCATGTTGTTGCTGCGCGCCTTTTCCATGGCACTGCGCAGGCGGGGATTGCCCGCCGGATCACCGCCGCCCAGACGTGCGGCAATGGTGATTTCCTTCAGGATTTTGGTGAAGATCTTGCTGCGCTTCGCGTCGGCGGCGCCCTTCTTGTGCTTGATGGTGGACCATTTATTGTGACCTGACATTTCATATCCTCCAGCGGAATCAGTGGATTCAGTTTTTTTCCGGAGTCATGCACTGCGGATTCTGGCGAACCGACAGCGGGCACAGTCTGCCTTCCTTGAGGAGAAGGCTGTCCTGGAATTGAACGTTTTCCCGCACTGGAAAGAGTTGCGGATCCGAAGATGTCATGCGGCCCGCATAGGTGAAGGTCATGGCGGGATAGCGCGTGATGTAGTGGAACTTTCCACCCGTCAGTTGCATCTGCACGGTGATGCGCACCTTGCGGTCCCTGACCTGGATGACGCCTTCGCCTCCCAGGGTGCCCAGCGTCCCCGACGGGGATCCGTTCAACTTCAGTTGCAGTTTGTACTGGATCGTCCCACGGGAAAATTCCACCACCCAGTTCATACCGGCGTTCTGGATTTCTTCCTGCGCCTTGCGGGCATCGTCCTCGTTGGCCGGGGAGGGGGCGGCAAAGACCATTCCCAGAACCAGCACGAGAAGGAAGATTCGAAATGCATGAACCATGGCATGCCTCACGGGTTGGGCATAATAGACGAACTTCCCGTCCAAGGAAAGAGCGGAAATGCAGGTTGGAGCAAAAAATGGCAGAATCCGGAATGCGGGTCCGCCCGTTTCGTCGTTCTTTCGAGGCGTCCAGGTTTAATGGTCAGGGCGTGGTGAGTTCCAGCATGGGGCGGTTCTGCATCTGGAAGAGGAAATACGCACCCGCACCCAGGCCGACGGCGCCCACGCCCACCGCCGTCCAGAACCACCATTCCTTGAGCAGGGGCTTCGTGGACTGGCACGTTCCGGCGACGCACCGGCCCGATCCGCAGTCGGAGTCGGCATAGCATTTGTTCTTGTCGGGGGTTTCGGATTTCAGGTCCAGGACCGGGGTCGGAATGAACAGGAAGTTTTCCACCTGGGTCGCCAGCGTGCCCGGCACGGCGGCCGCCCTGCGGACGCGCTTCTGCCATCCTCCCGATTTGGCGTTGTACCAGGAGACTTCCGTTTCATTGGCCGTGGCGCGGAAGACGATGATGTTCTCCACGCGGGTGCGGACGGCGAAGTCGGCCAGGATGGGGGGAACGTTCACCTTCTGCCGGAGATGCTCGTCCAGCGTGGAGAGGAAGGTGTCCATCTGTTTCTTGTTGGGGTCGGGCACCGGATTGAAGTCGGCCACGGCCTTGTCGTTTTCGGGAACGCTCAGTTTCAGCGTGATGGGCTTGTAGCCGAGCCGGGCCCAAGTGAGGAAGTGGGTGCCGGCGCTGACGTTTTCGATGTTTTGCGGGGCTTCCCCCACCCACAGCCCGTTCAGGAAGAGGTGCCCGCTGACGGAACTGTTCACGACGATGGAACTGGTGCCGCGGCCGGGCCGCTCGATGGCCTGGGCGAAGACGTTGCGGGGCGTTTCCTCTTCGAATGCCGCCTTGGGAAGCGGATAGTTGGGAAACCAGGAATTGGCCATGCGGAAACTGACCTTGGCTTCGTCGATCTGGGCGTCGAGGATTTGCGCCGCGCCCAGGTACAGGTACGAAAGCACGATGCGGCGGCGAAGCGTATAGGAGAGGCCGTATTTCTTGATGAGCCCGTCGAACCCGGTTCCGGCCGCCTGCAATTGCTTGATGGCTTCCGGATAGTCCTGTTCCTTGAAGGCGTTGACGCCTTTCTTGTAGATTTTGTTGTAGATGGCCTTGTATTCTTCGGCAGGGGGATCGTCTGCATCATCGAAGACGGGCATGGCGAAGACCACGGATTCGCCGATCAGGGAACGCAGGGTCTTGTAACTGAATTGCGCCAGATTCTTCCAGTATTCTTCCGGCGCGATGATGACGACCATGTGCGTGCCCGGAGGCGCGGGAGCCTTGGATTTCTGGCTTTCCTCGTCTCCGCCGGAACTTTCGGATTTCGGCGCGGCCGCCGCCGGGTGAGCGAAGGCTGGAACGAGCAGAAGGAAAAGGACGGAAAAAAAGAGATGTTTGTGTGTCATGGCGCTTTTCGGAACCTTGAAAAACCAAGGATTGGGGGATTTCTACCATGTGGAAACGGTCAGCGGCAAGAAAAAAACCGATGGCGCCGGGCGACAACTGCACGTTGCAAAACTGCGTAGTAGACATTTGGAATTTTGGGGTTGGAGCGGGAAACGGGACTCGAACCCGCGACGTCAACCTTGGCAAGGTTGCACTCTACCACTGAGTTATTCCCGCACATCCGCGAGCGGCTCAGTGGACCGCTCGGGACAGGAAAGGCTTATACGGAACCCGGGGAGTCGTGTCAAGCTGAAAATCGAAAAAAATTTGGAAAAAAATTTTTTCGGTTTTTTGAAAAATTTTGAAAAAAAGGGTTGACAAGGTGAATGGTTGTGCGTACAAACAGCGCCGTGCTGCGGGGTGGAGCAGTCTGGTAGCTCGTCGGGCTCATAACCCGAAGGCCGTAGGTTCAAATCCTGCCCCCGCTACCGAACGCCGGTTCAGAAAAGTCTGAATCGGCGTTTTTGCTTTCAGGCTCGTATCGAAGATGCCGTCCGGAGAATTCCACCGGCAGATTTCGCTTGTTTGTGCCGTGTCTGCAGTTTTTCGTGACATCATTGCCAGGCCAGAGGATTTGGTAGCGGCGGGATTGCTGCCTTCCGTGCGGGAGTTGCACGAGAACGCCGAAGTGTTGGATGTCATCCTGGTCAGCGGCGACGCGCTGGTGGATCACCCCTCGTTCGGCACGGCGGTCGTGGCCCGCTTCCTGCAGTCGCTGGGTCTTTCGGTCGGGGTGATTGCGCAGCCGGACTGGCGGGATCGCCGTTCGGTGGCGCTCCTGGGACGCGCGCGCCTCTTCTTCGGGGTTTCCTCCGGCAATCTCGACAGCATGCTGCACCACTACACGGCGGCGCGAAAGAAGCGCCGCGACGATCCCTATTCCCCGGGCGGCCGCGCCGGAATGCGCCCCAACCGGGCGGTCATCGTGTATGCGAACCTCATCCGGTCGATGTGGCGTGACGCTCCGGTGATCCTGGGCGGAATGGAGGCATCGCTGCGCCGGCTGGCCCATTACGACTACTGGGAGGATGCCGTCCGGCGCAGTGTCCTGGTGGATTCCAAGGCGGATTGCCTGGTGTATGGGAATGCGGAACGGGCGCTGGCGGACATCGTGCAGGCCCTGCGCAACGGGAAGACGATTGCGGAGATCGCTTTCCCCGGCATGGTGGTCATCCGGCCGGGGCTCCCGGATGCGCCCTTTCTCGAGTTGCCTTCCTTCGAAACGGTGGCGCAGGACCCGCTGGCATTCGCACGGATGACGCGGGACGCACTGCGGGAGTTGAATGCGCCTGAGCCGCGCATTCTCGTGCAGGCGCATGGCAACCGGTTCCTGTGGCACATGCCGCCGGCGCGTCCCCTGAGCGTCGCGGAACTGGACGCCGTCTACGCTCTTCCTTTCACGCGCTGCGAGCACCCCATGTATGGGGCCGAGCGGGTGCCGGCGCTGGAGACGGTCCGCCATTCGATCGTGACGCACCGGGGCTGCTTCGGCGGTTGTGCCTTCTGCGCGCTTTCCTATCACCAGGGCGGGATCATCCAGTCGCGTTCCGCCGAATCCATCGTGGCCGAGGCGGAACGGCTCGCTAGGGATCCCTCGTTCCGCGGGACGATTACGGACGTGGGGGGGCCGTCGGCCAACATGTACGGTGCTTTCTGCTCGAAAAATCCGGGCGGCCGCGGCTGTGCGCGCCCATCGTGCCTGTGGCCCCGGATTTGCCCGCATCTGCGGGCCGATCCGGAGGTGATCCTGGCGTTGTGGCGCCGCCTGCGGAAGGTGCGCGGCGTTCGGCATGTTTTTGTGGCGTCGGGCATCCGCATGGATCTGGCCAACCGATATCCCGAATACATTCGAGAGCTCGTGCAGCATCACACGGGCGGTCATTTGAAAGTGGCGCCCGAACACGTTTCAGATGAAGTGTTGGCCCGGATGCGCAAGCCACCCTTGAGCGAGTTCCTCACGTTTTTGCGCTGGTTCGGATTGTATCGCCCTTCTGGCATCTACCTGGTTCCCTACTTCATGTCCTCGCACCCGGGCTGCACGGATGCGGCCATGCGCAGCGTGAGCGAATTTTTGCGTCGGCGGAAGATGCCGGTGGAGCAGGCACAGGACTTCATCCCCATTCCGGGGACGCTGGCTTGCGCGATGTACCATGCCGGAGTGGATCCGGAAACCATGGAACCGGTTTTCGTAGAAAAGACAGACCGTGGAAAATTGCGACAGCGTCAATTTCTGACGC
>CAZEZP010000078.1:0-193375 GCA_964516435.1 uncultured Kofleriaceae bacterium
AAACTAGACCGACGATTCAGTCACATTTTTTTGCATGGTTGTCAAGCTGGCTGTCGGCAACCGTTCGCTCCTTGCTTTCAGGCACACCCCAATCCTCTCCGTTTTCGTGGGATCAGAATGTTTTTTTCATGAGTTGCTTTCGGGTTTTCGAAGAGAAATCACTGTAGCAATGTTCCCGTGGGTAGCATTTCCCATACGGGGACGCGCTGGCGAATGCTGCCATTGGATAGGCGCACATCAAAAAAAAGTCCACCAGGACCGCTGGCGGCGACAATTCCCCGCACCAAATGCGAAGATGCACCGCGGCAGGCTTCCACTTCCTGTCCCAGCACCGGTGAAAAACCCGGATTCCATGGGTGGGTTTCGGTTTCCCCCACTCGCAGGACCGCGCCGCCGAAACTCTCCAGCACCCAGGCGTGGCGCTCCTCCAGTAGCAACAGCAGTCCCTGGTTCCAGAATCCCTGATCATGATAGAACACAATCTGCCCCGGTTCTCGCGTTCCTTGCTGTACGATCACATCGGTGACAGGAACGGTTTCCTCCCGCACGGAATCCCGCCAGATCCGGCTCACTTTTAGCGAATCCCCTGAAAGTTCCCCCACTTTTGCGGCATACACGCCGGCTTTTCCTGCGGCAACCACAAAATTCCCTTTTTTTACGAGGGATTTTTGCCTTGGATAGATCAGGGAATAGGGAATTCCGGCCGTCCGGACGCCCCCGTTTTCCACCACGGCCTCGCTGCGATTCATTCCCAACACGCGGCCCGGCGTCAGACGGTACCGGCCCGGATACGATGGATAGGGTAGCAATGCCCAGACATCCGCGCCGACGGACAGACCCGGGGGAGCCGCCGGCCGGGTGGCCACGGGGATGTCCATCCGGTTATGAACCGCCAGGGTCGCCCCTGTAGGCGAAGCGGGAGTCTGGCCGGCCTCTTTCTTCGGCTCCTTTCCGCAACCGGCTGCCAGCGCCACGATGAGCGCGCACGTCCGAAACCACCCACTTCTCCGGAAACCGGCCATGGGATTCCTCATGCCATCCGTGGGGGTTGGCCCGTCATCTGCAAGACCGAACGCCATAGTTCGCCATCGGTGTCGATGCGTTTGGACAAGGACGTGGCCGCCGAAAGCGGCACATGCGTGAAATGATCGCTCCACAGGCCCACAACCATGCCCGTGCGCCCCGCCATGGCCGCATGCACCGCGTTTTCTCCCAGCCGCCGGCAGAAAATGGCGTCCGTGGGAGAAGCCGGCATGGCCCGGATGATGTAACTGGGATCGATGTACTTCAGATTGATGGGCCGTCCCGCCTTCTTGAAATGCCCGATCAGTCGGTCCCCCAGAAACCTCCCGATATCGTTGAGTTTGCGGTTCCCGGAGGCATCCCGTTCGATGTCCTTCTCGTCGAAGAGCTCCTGGCCAGCCCCCTCGGCCACCACGATAACGGCATGCCCCTGCTTCTGGAGTCGCCGCTCCACCACCTCGTACAGGCCGTTTTCGCCCTCCAGGGCGAAGGGGCTCTCGGGAATGAGCACGACATCCGTGGAACCCGCCGCCAGCGCCGCATGCGTGGCGATGTAACCCGACAGCCGGCCCATCAGGCGCACCAGCCCGACCCCGCGCCAGGAACCCTCGGCCTCGATCAGCGCAGCGGAAATGGCCTCGGCCGCCTTGGAAACGGCCGTCTCGAAGCCGAATGTCTTCTGGATGAAGGGGATGTCGTTGTCGATGGTCTTGGGCACTCCCACGATGGCGATGTGCGAGCCCCGCGCCACGGCGGCCTCGTACAGGGCCCGCGCCCCGCGCAGCGTGCCATCCCCGCCGATGGTGAACAGCATGTTCACGTTCAACTGCTGCAGTGTATCCAGCATGTCCTCGGGGTCCTGGGGTCCCCGGGAAGACCCCAGCACGGAACCGCCCTTGAGATTCCAGTCGCGCACGAACTGCGGCGACAAATCCCAGGTTTCGTGTCCTTCCTTCGCGGAAAGGCCGGCGTATCCGTACCGGAAGCCGATGACGGAACGCACCCCGTATTCGTTCATGAGTTCATTGACAATTGCAGTAACTACGTTGTTGATGCCGGGACACAGACCGCCGCAGGTCACTACGCCAGCCCGGATCTTGCGCGGGTCGAAGTGGATCATTCGCCGGGGTCCCGCGGCCTCGAAGGCTTCCGTCGTGTCCACGGTGGTCCCTGCGTGCAGGGACGTGTACTGCACCACGGCATCGTCCTCCACGTAGTTGGGCACGTAATCGTTGTCCACATCCGAGAGCGCCAGGGGGGAAGGCACCCTGCAGGGACCCAGCACGGGGACTTCCATGGACAATTCACCGACATGCTTCGCCATCTTGCACCTCCGGGTGAACCGAGTTTTCAGGGAAATCCGGCCGCCTGTCAATGCCGGACGTGGCGGATGGGCGGAAAAACGGGGAAAAACGGTCTCAGCCCCAGCGGATGAGGCCAGTCTCGTGCAGGTACGACAGGGATTCGTGGCAGGGGATGACGCGCACGGCGAATCCCTGCAGGCCGGAGGAATGGCACGTGATTTCGCCGACATACACGAACCGTCCCTCGGAATCCGGGGTATTTTCGATCAGGTCCATGATATGGGGAGAAGTCAGGTCCCCGTCCGGATTCACGGCGCCATAGAGCACCTGTACGCGCACGTCCTGGGGAGAAAGCGCACCCAGGTGCACGGGCACCGTGATATGGACCGACTGGCCCACCTTCACCTCGTCCACGACATCGGTGGAAGCCGAGAGCACGTGCACGTCCTTCCAGTTGGCCTCGATCTTCCGCTTCCATGCGGTGAGTTCCCGCGCGCCGGCGAAGTTGTCATCGCTCATGCGGTGCCAGCGTTCGGTAGCGGGCAAATAGAATTTCTTCGCGTACTCGTCCACCATGCGGTTGGTGTTGTACACGGGCGCAAGTTTCTTGAAAGTCGCCTTCATCTTGGCCATCCAGCCGCGGGGAATGCCATCCCGGCCGCGCTGGTAGAACAGCGGCACGAGATCCTTCTCGAGAATGTCGTAGATGGTGCGGCTTTCCACCTCGTCCTGGTAGGCCAGATCCGTATACTCCTCGCCGGAGCCGATGGCCCATCCGGTATCGGGGGCATAGCCTTCCACCCACCACCCGTCCAGGATGGACAGGTTGAGCGCGCCGTTGGCGGCCGCCTTCATGCCCGACGTCCCCGAGGCCTCGAGCGGGCGGCGCGGATTGTTCAGCCACACGTCCACGCCCTGCAGCATGTAGCGGGCGACGTTCATGTCGTAGTCCTCGATGAACACCACGCGGCGGCGAAATTCCTCGCGGCGCACGTGATGCACGATCTTGCGGATGAACTCCTTGCCCTCGTTGTCGCGCGGATGCGCCTTGCCTGCGAAGATGAACTGCACCGGGCGGTCGGCATCGCTCACCAGGCGGATCAGGCGCTCCACGTCCTGGAAGATCAGGGTGGCGCGCTTGTAGGTAGCGAAACGCCGGGCGAAGCCGATGGTCAGCACATCGGGATCCAGGGTCTCGTCCGCGGCCAGGAGTTCGTGCTCCTGGGCGCCGCGCTTGAGCAGTTGCGCCCGCATGCGCCGGCGCACGAAGGCCACCAGCCGCTCGCGGCGGCGCTCATGCGTGCGCCACAGTTCGGAATCCGGAATCTGGTCGATGTAGCGCCACACTTCCGGGTCCTCGCTGTATTCCCCCCACTTGGGACCGAGATAGCGCTCGAACAGGCTGGCCAGTTCATGCGACGTCCAGGTCTTGTTGTGGATGCCGTTGGTGACGTGCCCGATGGGAATCTCCTCCACGGGCAGATCCGGCCACAGGTTCTTCCACATGCGGCGCGAAACCTCGCCGTGCAGTTTCGATACGCCGTTGTAGCGATCGGAGAGTTTGAGCGCCAGCACGGCCAGCGAAAAAGGCTCCTCGGGATTGGCGGGATTCTCGCGTCCCAGGGCCAGAAACTCGTCGCGGGAAATGCCCACGGCTTCCCGGTACTTCCAGAAATACTTGTCCATGAGCGCCGGCGGGAACTTGTCGATGCCGGCGGGAACGGGCGTATGCGTGGTGAACACGTTGCCGGCCGAGCAGGCTTCCAGGGCTTCCTTGAACGTGAGTTTCTTGCGCCCGATGAGGTCCTGGATGCGCTTGAGGCCCAGAAATGCACTGTGTCCCTCGTTCATGTGGAAGACGGTGGGGAAATAGCCCAGCCGCTCCAGCGCCGTGATGCCGCCCACGCCCAGCACCAGTTCCTGCTTGAGGCGCATCTCGAGATCGCCGCCGTAGAGTTGGGCGGTGATCTCGCGGTCCTCGATGCTGTTGGATTCGATGTTGGTATCCAGGAGAATCAGCGGCGTGCGACCCACCTGCACCTTCCACAGCCGGGCGTGGACGAGGCGCGAAGGCATCTCCACGTCGATGATCAGCGGCTGGTGGCGCTCGTCGAAGAGCGGGATTACGGGCATGTTGAGGAAATCGTTGTCGGGATAGGTCTCCTGCTGCCAGCCGTCCGCGTTCAGGTACTGGCGGAAATAGCCCTCGCGGTACAGAAGCGAGACTCCCACCAGGGGAAGCCCGATGTCCGAGGCGGACTTGAGGTGGTCGCCGGCGAGCACGCCCAGGCCGCCCGAATAGATGGGAATGGACTCATGGAGTCCGAATTCCAGGGAAAAGTAGGCCACCAGGAAATCCTGCTGCGACGGCGGCAGCGGATAGGCGCGCCCGGACTGCATCGCGGCATCGAAGCGGCCCAGCACCCGCTTGAGGCTATGGATGTAGGCGTCGTCCTGGGCCAGTTTTTCGAGGCGCTCCTGGGAAACGCGGCCCAGCATGGCCACGGGATTGTGTCCGCATTCCTCCCACAGGTCGCGGTCCAGGCGGATGAACAGTTCGATGGCGTCGAAATTCCAGCACCACCACATGTTGTATGCCAGTTCCTGCAGACGCACCAACTGCGGCGGCAGCGAGGGAACCACTGAAAATTTGTATACGGTTTTCATGGAGTCTCCTTGAGAGGACGGCACATGAAAAATTCATGCGCAGCCCGGACGGCCGCTTATACCAGCGCGCGCCCGCGCGTGCAAGCTGTCCCCTCCCTGGGCGGTAATGCGAATCTCAGAAGATATGCGGAAAAAATCAGGGTTCGCGGATTTCCGCCAGCAGGCAGGAACCCTGCAGGACACGCAGGCGGCCGTCGCCTGTCACCTGGAGGACGTCGGGCACCTCGGAAGGGTCTTCCACCTCGGTTTCCTCGCCCACCGGGTTCACGGAGAAGTCGGTCATATCGATCTTTTCCACGCCCCAGACCCATTTTGCACCGCGAACTGCGCGATACAGCACGTACAGGTGATCTCCATGCATCGTCCAGGCCCGCATCTGGCCCTGCAGTTCTACGCCGGCCAGGTGGCGCCGGGCGTTTCCGGCCAGGATGTCCACGCGTTCGAGCCCATCGCTCCACAGCAGCAGGCGGGCGGCGTCATCGGCCGCCGTGTCCCAGCGGGTATCCAGCACATGCAGGTCGCCTTGCCGGTCCAGCAGATACACGATGCGATCCGTTTGCCCCGCCGAAGCGCTTTTGGCATTTTTCAAAGAATTTGGGAGTTCCAGGACGCGGCCGGTGGGCACATGCACGATGCGATCAATACACAGTACTACGTTTTCTTGTTTCTTGCCATTTTGGCATGAGGGTCCATCCCATGCCTGGACGCGGTTCGAACTGCCTTCCCGGAGCGCGGAAACGTGGTCGTATTCCCATCCCCATGTGGTGGAGTACAAAATGAAGGATGAAGATTCCCGGGTTTCGATGTCTGATTCGTCCAGAGCACAGGAAGCAAAAAAGAAAGAAGAAAGAACGAATGCAAACCAGATGAAAAATTTTCTCATGACCGCCTCCTCTTGCGAAAGGCGGCCCCCTTTTTGCAAACTTCATGCCAATTTTATCCGACTCTTGCTTCTCCTGGATTTTCGGGTGGCATTCCGTTTCCCACCCAAGTTTTCTCCTTATAAATCAAGGAAATTTCATACATATGTCTGCAAAAGTATACAGTTTAGAAAGCGAACTGTTTCTGAAAGTATACAGGTATGAGATCTCGTTTTTGCGCGTCATTCGCCGCAGGTAGGCGCTTCGTTCCCGTGCGATGTGGGGCAGGCAGGAGGGGGTGCATCGGGCGTCCCGGCTTTCGGTTTGTTCGGGGAAAGCACCTGGCGGATGGGTGCATACCCCGGGCATTCCTGCCCAATCATGGCGGAAGTGGCCTGCAGCAATGTGGACAGCGGTTGCTCGCCCACCAGCCGGGCCGTCTCGCGTCCTTTCTCGTCAATCATCACAAAAGTGGGCACACCGACCAGCCTGTATTTTTGTACATAATGCCTATTTTCGGGACGTGAAATGTCAACCTGCCGGATGTCCACATTCTTTCCGGAGCAGGTGGTCTGCATTTCCATTACCACGGGCTCCATCTTTTTGCAGATGGGGCAATCCTGGCTCATGAACTCCACCACCAGCGGACGCCCGGCCGGCGCGGCCAGATCCGGACCTGCGGAAAACGCGGGCACCGGGCTCACCACGCGCATGAAGAAGGTGATGGCCACGGCCACCATGACCACGCCGATGAATTCCTCGACCGCGGGCAGGTATTTGGCCGTCTTGGAAACCAGGGCATGCGCATGCTCGGCGAAGAACGCCATGAGCAGGAGCGGCGTGGCGAACCCGATCCCATACAGGGAAAGATACAGAAGACCGGTGATGGGATTGGAGGTTTCCGACGCGGTATAGGTGAGCACGGCGCCCAGGATCGGGCCGATGCAGGGAGACCATCCGGCCGCGAAGAAAACGCCCATGAAGAAAGCCGAAATCACGTTGACTTTCTCATGGCTCTGAGAATCGTCCTTGCGCAGCACGCGATCGAAGAACGGAATCTGGATCCAGCCCAGGAATTTGAGCCCGAAGAGCAGGATGAAGATGCCGCCCACCAACTGGAACCACGCCTTGTGGGCGTTCATGAGTTTCCCGATGCCGGCGGCGCCCAGCCCCATGAGCGAGAATATCAGGATGAAACCGAACGAAAACGCCAGCGCCCGCATCAGCATGCGTCCGCGGGAAAAGGATTTCTCGGAAGGGTCGGCTCCCAAAAGCGAACTGAGATAGATGGGGATGAGGGGATAGACGCACGGAGTGAGATACGTGCCAAGACCGGCCAGGAACAGATTCACGGCATTCATGGAACCTCCACGGGCTGGGGGCGCACCAGTGGCCCCATCGCTGGATGATTCAACATAACTTGTAAGAGATATCTTTCAAGTGGAAGAAAAAATTTTTCCAAAAATTTTCCCTGCGGCAACTTTTCAGGAAACTACAGTTTGGCGTAGAGCAGGAGGGACACGACCAGCGCATAGATGACGATCGACTCGATGAGCACGAGTACCAGGATCATCATGGTCTGCACCGTGCTCTTGGACCCCGGATTGCGGGCCACGCCGGACATGGCCGCAGCGCCCACCATGCCTTGCGCGATGGCTCCGCCCAGAGCCGCCAGCCCGATGGAGAGGGCAATGGCCAGATAGTCCAGGCTCTTGTCCTGCTGTTCCGGGGCGACCGGAGACGGTGCAGCCTTGCTGTCGGCGGCCAATGTGGACGCCATGTCGGCCGGCGGCGGCGTCTCTTGTGCCAGCGCACCCCAGGCGAACAGGGAAACCCATGTGAACAGCAAAAGGGAAGCGATTTTTTTCATCATGATTAAAACCTCAGTGTTCATGGCTGGTGGCCAACGAAAAATAGATTACGGAAAGGGTCATGAAAACGAGTGCCTGAATCAGTGTGACGAGAAATCCCAGGAAAAAGAACGGAAGTGGAAGAATCAGGGGAAAAAGGAAAGTGAAGATGGCCAGCACCTTGTGGTCGGCAAACATGTTGCCCAGAAGGCGCACGGTCAGCGACAGCGGGCGTATCAGATGGCTGACCAGTTCCAGCGGAAGCATCAGGGGTACCAGATACCACGTGTCGCCGGTGAACTGGCGGATGTATCCCCAGCCCTGCTCCCGGATGCCGAAATAATGGGTAGCCAGAAACACCGTCGCGGCGATGGCCAGATTCATCTGCAGATGGGCGGTGGGCGGCTCCACACCGGGAATGAGCCCCAGCAGGTTGGAAAGAAAAACATAGAAAAAGATGCCGGCGCCCAGCGGAAAATAGCGGCGCGTCTGCTCCTCGCTTCCCACTACGTCCGTCAGGTAGCGGTGCAACCCATCCATCACGATGTGCAGCAGCGTCGGAAGATTCAGTGATGACGACGGCGTGACGGCATCCTCGGTGCGCGCCCAGCGGCGGTAGCGCCGCGCCATGATCAAGAGCAGAATGCCAACGAAAAACGCCAGGAACACGTGCGTCATGGAAAAGTGTTCCTGGGGAGGGAAAACGGAATTTTGCCACCTGCGGCCCAGGTATTGCCGGAAAAACTCCTCGAGATTGTGATAGCCGGGCAACAAGTCCAGCCAGGTGGTGTGCTCGTTCATGGTTCCCGGGCTCCGGAAACGCTATGGTTCCAGCCGCACGCTCGACAGCGACGAGAAGCGCGCGTTCGGGAGCAGTTTATACTCCCGAACGCGGGCAGAAAGAAAGACCCAATTTTCTTCGAACCAGAGAGGGAAAATTGGCAGATCCGATGCGAGTTTTTCCTGAATGCGGAAAAAAAGGCGCATGCGTTCGTCCGCATCGTCCGTGATGCGGGTGCGATCCAGCAGTTCATCCACGCCGGCATCGGCGTATCCCCAGCGGTTGGCGCCATCGGGCCGGCGTGCCGTGGGAATGCTGGAAGAATGGAAAAAATCGTACATGACGTCGGGAACCCCGATTTCCGGCATCTGCAGGCTCAGGACCTGGAAGCGGCGTTGCTTGACGTCGGAAAAGAACACGCCCCATTCCAGCGGGCGCAGGCGCACCTGCACGCCAATCCGGTTCCACGAATCGGCGATGACGCGCGCGATGGCCACGCGGAACGGATTGGAGGAAGTCTTGTATTCCAGGGAAAAGCGGATGCCGGTGTGCGGATCGGCCGGGTAGCCGGCCTCGTCCAGCAGGCGCCGGGCCGCTTCCGGGTCGAAGGGGACCATCGGCAGACCCGGCGCATGCGCGTGATGCCGCGGTGGGATGACCGAATCGGCCAACTGGGCCGCTCCGCGAAAACGGGCGGCCACGAGCGCCTCGCGGTTCACGGCCATGGCCAGCGCCCGCCGCACCCGCGCGTCGGCCAGTTGGGGCACCTGCAGATTGAACCCGATGTAGGTCAGCGTCCAGGAAGGCCCCGTCTGCCGGGGCAGATGGGCGAGCGCTGGTAGCATCAACGGAGAAATGTTGTTCTGCGCCACGTCGGCATGGCCTGAAATCATCAGCAGCGTCCGGATGTTCTCTTCTTCGGCGGTCTGGAAAACCACGACGGGAACAGGAGGAACTCCCTTGTAATAATGCATGTTCCGGTGCAGGACGAGACGCTCGGGCGTGTGCTGCACGAGAACGAAGGGCCCCGCGCCGAGACGCTTGCCGCCAGGAGAATCGGGACGCCTGATGATGCCGATGTCGAGGTCCGTCAAAAGAGTGGGACGAACGGTCGAAAACGAAAGTTCCAGGGCATTTTCCGACAGGATCCGGATGTCCTGGAGATTCTTCCATTTTTCTGCGAAAGGAGAAAAATTCTTCCGCTGGTCTTCGATCGTCCACGCCACGTCGGCCGCCTGCAGGAGAGAACCATCGGAAAAACGCACGCCGGAACGCAGATGGAGGATGAACCTTCGAGGTTCCAGCGTTTCAAGACGCTCCAGCAACTCCAGGCGGGGCTTGCCGTCGGAAGTATCCAGGGAAACCAGCGGCTCATGCGTGAGCCGGCTGATCTTCAGGCCATAGGCTGTAACCGCGCGGGCAGGATCGATTTCGCCGATAGGCGCTTCCACCAGCACCACCAACTCGTTTCCCGGCCGGGACGAAGAACAGGCCACCTGCAGCGCAAACACCAGCAACGCTGCCCGGATGAAAGGCAGGGAAACGGGATGGCAGGGAGAAAATGGGAGCGAACAGGACAACGTCTATTTCTGGATGGCGTGCAGATGCCGCAGTATCTGGTCGTGCTGGCCGCGAGCGGCCGCCAGGTACACGCGATCCACCGGCTGGCCGTCCATGTAGTCCTCGGGATTGAAGAGGCGGCCCTGCAGATCGCGGATCTCGCCGCCGGCCGCCTGCAGAATGGCCAGTCCCGGCGCGATGTCCCAGATGTGGACGCGCCCCAGGAGCGCTCCCCACACGGCCCCCCGCGCGACGAAGGCGATGTGCGCCACGGAAGATCCCAGCGAACGGATCTTGCCCGGGAAATCCGTGGTGAAATCCTGGTGGAAACGGGAATAGGTCAGCAGGACGGATTCATTGTCCAGAACGTCATCCACGCGGGCCCGGATGGGCTTCTGATTGTGCAGGGCCTTTTTCCCCATGCCCACGTACATTTCATCCGTGACCGGCATGTAGAAAACGCCGAACTTGAGTTTTCCCTCGTGGAAATGGGAAATGGAAACGCCCCAGATGGGCAGTTGGGTGGAAAACACGGCCGTGCCGTCCACGGGATCTACTACCCACAGGTGTTCGGCATTGCTCGGTGCCACGGCATTTTCCTCGCCGAAAAACTTGTGATGTGGATAGGCAGACAGGATCTTCTGTTCCAGAAACGACTGGACTTCCAGGTCCGCCTGGGTCACGAGCGACATGTCATACTTCAATTGCGGGTCGGCCTTACCGTAGTGCCGCATGGCAATCTTGCCGGCTTCGCGGGCGATCTCCTCGGCAAAACTGAAAATTTCCTCCCATTCGGGATTTCCTGGCTGGATGGGCATCATTTCCTCCAATGTTCTGCGGGTTGATGGAATTATTTCCGGATCCACTCGGGATGCTGCTGCAGGTACTCCTTGATGATCACTTCAGCCAGCGGCGGAATGACTTCCCAGGCGATGCGTTCGATGATCTCGCGGCTGAGTCCGGCCAATGCGGCATGCTCAGCACTGGCGGCCGAAACAGCAGATACCGCCTTCTCGACGGCGGCAGACACGGCTGGAGCCGAAACTTCGATCGGCTTCGAGTCTGCAGGCGCGGCTGCCGCGGGCGCAACGGGTACCGCAGGCATGACGGGAGTAGCCGGCACCACAGGCTTTGCGGATGGCCGAGAATCGGCAGACGCCGCGGGCGCGACCGGAACCGCGGGCTTCGCGGGGGCCGCAGGCGCGACCGGAACCGCAGGCTTCGCGGAAACCGTGGGCGCAACGGGGGCTGCTGGGGGGGCAGCCGGAACCGCGGGTTTCGCAGGGGCCGCAGGCGCGACCGGAACCGCGGGTTTCGCAGGGGCCGCAGGCGCGACCGGAACCGCGGGTTTCGCAGGGGCCGCAGGCGCAACGGGGATCGCAGGCTTCGCGGGAGCCGCAGGCGCGACCGGAACCGCAGGGGCCGCGGGCGCAACGGGGATCGCAGGCTTCGCGGGGGCCGCGGGCGCAACGGGGATCGCAGGCTTCGCGGGAGCCGCCGGCGCGACCGGAACCGCAGGGGCCGCGGGCGCGACGGGGATCGCAGGCTTCGCGGGAGCCGCGGGCGCGACCGGAGCCGCCGGGGCCGCCGGCGCGACCGGGACCGCCGGCGTCCCGGGGGCCGCCGGCGCGGCGGACTGCGGGGCCCGGGGCGCCCGTACCGGCTCGCGGGGGGCGCGGGGGCGCGGGGGGGGGCGGGGACGGCAGGGGCCTCGGGGGGAAGGGGGATCGCGGGCGTGGCGGGGGCCGCGGGCGCAGCGGGGGTCGCAGGGTGCGAGGGAGCGGCGGGCGCGACCGGAACCGCAGGGGCCGCGGGCGCAACGGGGATCGCAGGCTTCGCGGGAGCCGCGGGCGCGACCGGAACCGCAGGGGCCGCAGGCGCGACCGGAACCGCAGGCTTCACGGGGGCCGCAGGCGCGGTGAAAGGCGAGGCTCCGGCGGCCGGCACTGCCGACGAAGGAGGTGCAAAGGAAGACAGGAAGACAGTTTCCTTCTTCTTGGGCGCTGCTTCCTCGCTGGCCGCCTGGGAGCCCGTGGGCTTTCGTTCCAGTTCCCGCGAGGAAATCACGGGAATGGACGGCGCAGACGGGGTACGGGCCGGAATGGGGCCCGGCGCTGTAGCCGGCGGCCCGAAATCCAGGACGATGGCCATGGAATCGTCATCTTCCGGCGCTTCGGCGTCGATCTCGATCACGACGGCCTCTTCCGCGGGAGCCGTCTTGCGGGCCTTGTACGCCCTGGACTCCAGTTCCAGGAGCGTATCGGGCAAAAAGGGCTTCTCCAGGTGGCCTTCCGCGCCCACGCCCCGAACGGCATCGAACGGTTTTCCCTTGCTGCGCAGAATCAGGACCGGAATGACGGAAAGGGCGCTCTCGTGCTTGATGGCGGACAGGAGCGTGTAGCCATCCATCCCCGGAAGGAGATCTTCGGCGATGATGAGCGACGGTTTCTTTTCGCGAGCCAGAAGCAATGCCGTCTGACCGTCGGCCGCCTCCACGAATTGATGCTCGGGCGACTGCAGGGTCATTTGGATGGCTTTTCGCATCGTCTTGCTGTGATCGGCTACCAGGATCAACTTCGTCATGTCCCCTCACCTGTTCTGCATGGTTTACCAAAAAGAATACAGCGCCGCAAGAAGGACTCGAATTTTCAGGAATAAAATGTCGCGGCCGGAAAAAAAGGCGAAAAATTCCCTGTGAAATGCAAAAAATGTTTTCAGATCGTTCCGCGGCGCATCCAGGCGAGGACTTCACCCAGGTCGGATGCGACGAAGTCGGGCTTGAGCGGAAACGCTTCCGCCTTTTCGAGAGTCGTTTCCCCCGTCAGAACGAGCACCGAAACCAGCCCCTGTGTCACCCCCATGGTAATATCGGTGTCCAGTTGGTCTCCCACCATGGCCACGCCCTGCGCCGAGGAAAGCCCCAGACGCTCCAGCGCGGCTTGCACCATGTAAAAAGAAGGCTTTCCGAGAATCACGGGTTCGCGCCCGGTCATGACCTTCATGCCCGCGATGAAAACGCCCACGTCGGGCGTAAGCCCACGCTCCGTGATGCATGTAATATCGGGCGAGGTGGCATAATACGGTACTCCCGCCTGCAGCAAATGCGCCATTTCCTCCATCTTGCGGTAGGTGATGGTGGTGTCGAACGCCAGGAGCACCGCCTCGGCATTTTCGAAGGTCAATTTGAATCCATGCCGGCGGAACTCTTCCTCCACGGGCTCCGTGGCCACCAGATAGATGCGCCGCCATGGCGTTTCCTGGAGCAGATGCCGGGCGGAAGCGTCCGCGCATGTTAGAACCTGGCCATCTTCCACGGGAAATCCCCGCGCCCGCAGTTTCTGGACGTATGCGGCCGCTGTGGTGGAGGAGTTGTTGGTCAGGAAAAGGTAGGGAATGCCGCGCTCCCTGAGATGATCCAGAAATGGCAACGTGTTGGGCAGACTTCGCGAGCCCACGTAGCAGGTTCCATCCAGGTCCAGGAGAAAAGCGCGAATGGGGGGAAAGGCTTGCATCATGGTGCCCGAGACCGGAATCGAACCGGTACAGGATGAAATCCCGGCGGATTTTAAGTCCGCTGCGTCTACCTGTTCCGCCACCCGGGCACGGGCAGCCGGTTGGTGGCTCTGCTGGGAGTCGAACCCAGAACATCTCGATTTTGAGTCGAGCGCCTCTGCCAATTGGGCCACAGAGCCCAACCAGGCTGTCTTATGCATTGGAGTTCCGAAAAAATCAAGCTGAAAAACGGGACGCCGTGCAGTCAGGCGCCGTTTGCAAAAATTCAGCAACGAAAATTCCAATTGTTTCGAAATATGGGGGTTCTTGAATCAAAAAAATCAAAAAAGATGCTCATACAATAAAAATGGTTCTTGACAGAAGCCGCCGAATTCGTTAGGCAGAACGAAATCGGCCGGAAACGTGCACTGGTCATGGGCCGGCCGCAGCGGAAGGGTGGACATGGCTCCTGAATCCGTGGAAGTGGTCATCGGCGGTCAGAAAATGCACATACGGGCCGAAAATCCCACGGATCTGCAGGAGCACGTGGAACTCGTGAACCGCACGCTGGCCGAAATCACCGGGCCGAGCGGCGAGGTGAACGTGCGGGTGGCGCTTCTGGCCGCGCTGAACCTGGCCGAAACCCTGGCCGCGGAGCGAAAGAGGAATTTGCAGTTGTTGCGGGAAATTCGGGATCGTGCCATCCGGATTTCGGAGTGCATGGAACGGATTCCGCATTAAGTCACCCGAAACGGGTGTGGACATAGATGAATAGATACAAGGATTGCATGGTGCGTTTCAACGGAATCAAAACCGGTGTTCCCTTTGATGGAAGGTGTTCCGAAAAGGTGTCTGGCGGTTAAATCACACATTATCAATCCTTCCGGTTTTTCACACTGGAAACCTTGAATCTATTCACCTATTTGGCAGTGCGGCAGCAACTCCAGGAGGTGAATTCATGCTCGTTCCCATTCTGATTCTTTCCGCGATCGCCGCCGCGGCGGCAGGTGTGTTCCTGGGGCGCTGGTGGGCCGACAGGCAGTATCGCGCCCAGGGGACGTCCGCGCAGGAGCAGGCCCGCAAGATCATCGAGGAAGCTACCCGCGAAAGCGAGTCCCTCGTGCAGAAGGCGCTCATCGAAAGCAAGGAGATGCTTCTGGCGGCCAAGGAGGAGATCGAGAAGGAGAACCAGGAGATCCAGAACAAGAACCGCGAGCGGGAAAAGCGCCTGGTTCGCCGGGAACAGCGCATCGAGCAACTCGAGGAGGAACTGAAATCGAAACAGAAGGAAATTTCCCGCCGCGAACAGGAAATCGCGCGCAAGGAGGAACTGGCGGAAAACAATCTGCAGCACGCCTCCAAGCAACTGGAAAATATACAGGCTGAATTGGAGCGTGTAGCCGGGTTGAGCACGGAGGAAGCCCGCCGCATCCTGGAAGAAAAGGTGATTTCCCAGGCCCGCGAGGCCGCGCTGGACCGCATCGCCCAGATTGAAAAGGAAACCCGTGAGAAAATCGATGCTTCCGTTAAAAAAATCTTGGTGACGTCCATGCAGCGATTCGCTTCGGAATACGTGGCGGAACGCACGGTGAGCGTGGTGCAGTTGCCCAATGACGACATGAAGGGCCGCATCATCGGCCGCGAGGGACGCAACATCCGCGTCTTCGAGTCCGCCACGGGTGTGGACGTCATCATCGACGACACGCCGGAAGCCGTGATCCTCTCCTGCTTCAATCCCCTGCGCCGCGAGGTGGGGCGGGTGGCCCTCACCAAACTCATCGCCGACGGCCGGATCCATCCCACGCGCATCGAGGACGTCGTGCAGAAGGCGGAAGAAGAGGTTTCCCTGCAATGCCGGCGCATCGGCGAGCAGGTGGCCTTCGATCTCGGCCTGCAGAAACTGCACCCGGAACTCCTGTTCCTGCTCGGCTCGCTCAAGTTCCGCAGTTCCTATGCCCAGAACCTGCTGCTGCATTCCATCGAGGTGGGGCACATCGCAGGGATGATCGCGGCCGAACTTGGCCTGAGCGCCAAGTCCGCGCGGCGGGCGGGCGTGCTGCACGACATCGGGAAGGCCGTGGATCACCACGAGGAGGGCTCCCACGCGCAGGTGGGAGCGGCCATCGCCAAGAAATACGGAGAAAACGCCCGCATCGTGCAGGCCATCGCCGCGCATCACAACGAGGTGGAACCCGAAAGCCTGCTCGATCACATCGTGCAGATCGCCAATGCGCTTTCCGCCCAGCGCCCGGGGGCCCGCAAGGAATTCCTGGCCTCCTACATCAAGCGGCTGGAGGACCTGGAAAAACTGTGCGCCTCCTTCCCGGACGTCAAGAAGGCGTATGCCCTGCAGGCGGGCCGCGAAATCCACGTGATGGTGGAAAACCAGCGCATCACCGACGCCGCCGCCATCCTGCTGGCGCGGGACATCGCCTCGCGCATCGAATCCACGCTGGCATATCCCGGCCAGATCAAGGTCAATGTCATCCGCGAGGTGCGGGCGGTGGAATATGCAAAGTGAGATCTGGAATCCCTTCGAGAGTGCCCCCGATGGCCTGCGGCTGCTGGCCCTCGGCGACGTGGTGGGTCCGGCCGGCCTGCGCGGGATCGAGTCTGTGCTTCCGCGCGTCTGCGATGCCTGTTCTCCCAATCTCGTGATCGCCAACGGCGAGAACGCCAACGGATTCGGAATGCTGCCGGCTTCGGCGCGCCGGCTGAAAGCCGCCGGCGTCCATGTCATCACGGGCGGAAACCATACGTTCCGCCCTGCGGAAGCCCTGGAAATGCTGGATCACGAACCCCACGTCCTGCGGCCGGCCAACCTGGCGCCGCCGTCCTCCCCCGGGCGCGGAACGGATGAAATCTCCACACCCCTGGGAACGGTGGGCATCGTGAACCTGGCGGGACAGGTGTTCATGGATCCGGCCGACAGCCCGTTTGCAGCGCTGGACGAGGCATTGCGCAACTTCCGGGAACGCGGGGTGCGCATGATCGTCGTCGATTTCCACGCGGAAGCCACCGGTGAAAAGATTGCGCTGGCCCTGCATGCCGATGGGCGGGCCTCGCTGGTGTTCGGAACCCACACCCATGTGCCGACCGCCGACGAGCGGATCCTCCCGGCTGGATGCGGCGCCATCACCGACGTTGGCATGTGCGGCTCCCCCAACGGCGTAATCGGCATGGAAGCCGAGCCCATCCTGCGAAAATACCGCCGGGGCCTGCCGGGGCGCTTCAATCCGGACACTTCCGCGAGCCGGCTGCAGGGCGTGGCGGCCGTGCTCGATCCGGCCACGGGCGCATGCCGTTTCATCACCCGGGTATCCTGGGATGCCTGAGGGAAGGAGCGTTTCATGATGCGGATGCCGGCGCATTTCTGGATGGCGATGCTGCTCGCATCCACGCTCGCCTGCTCGAAACGGAAAGAAGAAATCCCCGTCCCCGCCGACGTGGCCGCCCCTGCACGGGATGGTTCCCTGGAATTGGACGAGCCTGACTGCACACGGATCGCCAGGGGCTACGTTCCCTGCCTTCCCTTTCCGGAAACCCCCGCGCCCGAAAGGCTGCAGCCGCCGGAAACGCCATTCTGCCTTCCATGCAGGGAAGATGGACCACGGGTGGACCTGTTCTCGGACCTGCATTCCCCGGCCGACATCCGCATCCTGAAGGAAATCCTGGAACAGGAAGTCTCGCGGCCCGGCACCTGCCTGTGCCTGCACCCGTTCGGAGAGAACCTCCATCTCGGGGCCTTCGTGTTCGCGGAACTGGCCGCGGAACCCCGGAAAGGATGGGAAATCCTGCGGCGCCACGTGGAACAGAAGCGCTACATGGCGCTGCTGGAGGAATATGGCCCCCTGCCCCCGCTTCCGGAACGCCTGCAGGAACGGCTGGAACGGGCTGCGGAAAACGCCCGCGCTTTCGGAGTGCGAAAAACGCCTCTCACGCTGGTGAATGGCCGGGCGTTCCTGCCCGCGCCGGACGGCGAAGGGCCTGCTTTCACATTGCCGGCGGCATCCGAACCGGAGCAGGCGAAGGACGTGAAGGCAAGCACCCGCATCACGTGGATGGAAACGAATCCCCGCCTGGAGGAACTCACGAAGGAATTCACCGTCCTGTGCAGAACCCGGCAGAACTGGCGCCCTCGCATGGTCGTCATACAAGATTGCCTGGGCATGCAGGGATGCGGTGCCATCCGCGACTGTATTTCCGGCCGGCTGTATGAGCAGGACTGGGCGGAAATGGAGATTTCCGATCCCATGGAAAATTGGCCGTATCTGGCGCAGATGGGAAATGGCTCCATCCCCCTGCATGCATGGCTGGACCCCGACTGCCCCCATTCCCGGGAAACGTTTTTCATTCTCCAGCAATTGGTGCGGGAGGAACCCGTCCGCGTGCTGATCGAAATCACGGCGAATGCGGAAAAGGGCATCCGCGTACGTGAAATCCTGACCGATGCCCGCTGGTCGGGCAGTGAAAGCGCGGCATGCTTCCTGAGCATCGCCTTCGCCTACTACGATCTGCTCGATGCCGCGGATCTGGCCAGAATCCCGCTGGCCTGCGGCATGCCCGAGTTTTCATTGCAAAGCGGCGGAAAAAAGGACAAACTTCCGGCCGGAACGCTGCCGGCCTTCTGCACGTCGCGCATCACGCCGTGCCTGTATCTGGGACAGCACGCGATGGAAGGCAGGTCGAGCCTGAACTTCTTGAAATACGCCGTTTCCCGCGCCACCGGGAAACGAAGGTGACCGAGGTGAAAGAATGAAGCATTTTCTGTTGGTGTCCGTGTTCGTGTTTTCCCTGACGGCGTGCAAGAAGAACAAGAAGGAGGATGCGCCTGCGCCTCTCAAGAAGCCGGTTAGCATGGAAACCGAGGACATGGCTGCGCCCAAGGAAGAAAAACTCTCCTGCGAGGTACTCTTCCAGAGGCATGGGAAGTGCCTGTTCCAGATTTCCGACACCATCAAGGTCTACAACATTCCCGTGGGGAACAGCCCGCGCAAGGGAGCCGCCGAGCCGCTGGTGACCATCGTGGAATTCAGCGAGTTCCAGTGCCCGGCATGCAAGCATTTCGCCATGAAGGTGGTGCCGGAAATCCTCAAGAAGTACGAGGGGAAGGTGCAATTCGTCTACAAGCACTATCCGCTGGATTTCCACGAATACGCGCTGAGCGCGGCCGTGGTGGCCGAGGAAGTGCGGGCGCAGAAGGGGGACGAAGCTTTCTGGAAATTCCACGACATGGTGTACGAGAACCAGGACAAACTGAGCCCCGAATTCCTAAACGAGACGGCATCCAAGTTGGGCGTGGACATGGAAAAGCTCCAGAAGGTGGTCATGGACGAGAACAATGCGCACAAGACCCGCATCAAGGAAGATGCGGACCTCGGTGACAAGGTAGGTGTGGAGGGTACACCCTTCGTATATGTCAATGGTGTGCTCTTCTCTCCCGATGGCGACGACCTGATGGAACTCATCGACCAGCAACTGGCCAAGGCGCAGGCGGCCGTCAATGCCGGTACACCGCCGGCCAAACTGTATGCATACCTCGTGGATCACGGACAGACGGTCTTCGAAACTCCCGTTTCCAAGGAGGAGCAGGAAAAGTCGCTCAAGGCAAAGGAGGCGTTCTTCCTGGAAAAATGCAAGGGCAAGGACTCCCAGGTGGCCAGTTTCGTCTCGATGCTCTCGTCGTGCTCGAAGGAAGGCATCGCGTGCGATGCCTTCATGCAGTGCGTGGAAAGCAAGGTGCGGCAGCAGATGCCCGAAGCCGAATGATTCCGGTTTCCGCAGGAAAGAGCGGTTCAAGGATTCTTCTCTCATTCCTCAGGCCAGGTGATACATGAAGACGTTACGCATGATGCAGGTTGGGGTGCTGATACTGGGCGTGCTGCTCGGCTCCTGCCGTTCGGGCGGCAAGACGAGTCCAGACGAGGGGAGCGGCGGCGATGCCAAGCCCCTGATTTCCAAAGGACCCGCCACCGAAGCGGGAAAAAAGACGGCGGCCCCGGATGAGGACGCTTCGCCGGAGTGCCAGAACCTGGCGGATGCATGGTATGAATGCATTTTCGAAGAGAATGCCAATGCGCTCCAGTTGCCGGATACGTCCGCGAAAGTCGGAGGCAGGGAACCGCTCGCCACCATCCAGTTGTTCTGGAGCCTGTTCTGCCCCGAATGCAGCGCCATGATCCATTCTTCCCTTCCGGGACTCCTGGCGGCGCGCCCCGCCGACGTGCAGGTGCAACTGGCCGCCATGCCGCTGCTCGCGCACGATCTGGACATGCTGGCCATGGAAATGGCCTATGAACTGCGCGCCCAGAAAGGGGACGAGGCCTTCTGGAAGTTCCTGCAGACGCTGCATGAGAAGCCGGAAGGATTCTACATCCAGGAGCGGCTTCTGACGGGCGACACGCGCAAGGAAATCATGGCCAATTTCGAAAGCAAGTGCGCTTCGCCGCAACTGAAGCCCCTGATCGATCTCTTCCGCCTGTGCGACAAGGACCACGCCGATTGCGAATCGTTCGAGAAATGCGTGCAGGCCTACTACAGCGATCTGCAGCACGGAAAATCCGTTCCCACCGTGAAGGAAGAAAAACCCACCTGCGCCGAACTGACCGCGCGGCGCTTCGACTGCATCATCAAGGACCAGGTTTTCGACATCCCGGTGGAAGGCAGCCCGCAACTGGGAAGCGCCGATGCGCTGGCCACCATCGTCGTGTTTTCGGACTTCGAGTGCCCCCACTGCCACAACCTGGCGAAACTGCTCGGAAACCTGAGCAGGAAATTCGGACAGAAACTGCGGGTCGTATACAAGAACTTCCCGCTCACCTACCACAAGGATGGCCTGCTGGCGGCACGCCTGGGCGCCGAGGTCTTCTCCCGCAAGGGCTCCGCGGAATTCTTCCGGTATCACGACCTGGTGTTCGACAACCAGGAGCAGTTGTCCCGCGACTGGCTGCTCAAGACGGCCGCCGGATTCGGTTTCAAGGAAGAAGACGCCGCGCAAATCCTGGATTCCCGCGAAAGCGTCCCTCGCATCGAATCCGATGTGCAACTGGGCAACATGCTGCAGGTCGCCGGCACGCCCACCGCCTATCTCAACGGCGTGCTGCTTCGTTTCTCCGATCCGGAACAACTCGAGAAGGCCGTGCAGAAGGAAATCGAACGCGTGGAAAAACAGTTCCCCAACAAGAACGATAGAAAGAACGTGTATGCCCGCATCGCCCAGCCGGGCAGGAACCGCCTGATGGAACTGGCCAGGACGGCCGGCATGGACATGAAGAAACTCGAAGCCGAACTGAAGGCGGGGCGACACCGCAAAGCCATCGAGGCCGAGCGCGCGGTGGGCGTCCAGTCCTGCACGTCCATGCCCTGCCTGTTCGTCAACGGACGCCGCGTCGATGCGGACCCGGCACCGGTCATGGCGCGCTTCTACGACGAGGCGCAGTTCGCTCTGGCCGACGGCATTCCCCGCTCCGGCCTGTATGCGCACCTGTCCGCAGCAAAGGGCCTGATCCGTTCACTCACGCAGGATGCGCAGGTGCACGAGATGGAAGTATTCGATTTCGCCAAGGCCTGCACCAAGCCGGCCCAGCCCTGGGACCGCTGGATGCCGTCATTCCTGAACTGCGCGAAAACCGCCAAAAACTGCGCGCAATACCAGCGCTGCGTGCTGCAGGATCAAAAGGGAAAGAAATGACGTTCATTTTTCCATGGAGGGCTTCCTCTGCCATCCGTTCGCGCATCCTGACCTACCTCGAGCAGGCCGGGTCCTGCGCGGATCACTTCGAGCAATCCATGCAGTTCCTCGCGAAGGGAATGTCTGAGGAACTGGATGCTGGCCGAAAAAAAAGCCATCAAGCGGAAAGCGCGGCCGACGACATCCGCCGGGAGATCGAGCAGACCCTCTATGAGCACGAGTTGCTGCCCGAAAGCCGCGGCGATCTGCTGGCGCTCCTGGAGAGCCTGGACCACATTCCCGGCGCCATGCAGGGCGTTCTCAACATCCTGGTGCTCGAAAAACCGGAATTGCCGGATTTCCTGATGCCTTTCCTGCAGGAACTCACGACCATCAACGTCCATGCATTCCGGCTGGTGCGCCAGGCGGTAGAAATGCTCATGGAAAATCCATCGCGCACCCGTGAACTGTGCACCCAGATCGACCAGGAGGAAAGCCGTTCCGACAGGGTCCAGCAGGCAGCGCTCCAGCAGGTGTTCTCCTCCGGCCTGGAACTCGCGAGGAAACTGCAGATCAAGGACCTGATCCGCATGCTGGGCGCCATTTCGGATCGCTGCGAGCACACTGCGGATCTGCTCACCATCATCGCCATCAAGCGGCGCATCTGAGTTCAAAGGAACACTCCCTTGTGGCGATTGCTTTCCGCCTTCTTCCTCGGCTGGTCTCTGGGTGCGAACGACGCGTCCAACGTGTTCGGCACGGCAGTCTCCTCCCGCATGATCCGTTTCTGGACGGCCGCGATCCTGTGTTCCCTCTTCGTGGTGATCGGCGCCATCACCATGGGGCAGGAAGGCCTGGAAACCTACAGCCGCCTGAGCACCTATTCGGCGGACTGGGCATTCGTGGTAGCCATGGTGGCTGCATTCACCGTCACCGTCATGACCATCCTGAAGTTGCCGGTATCCACGTCGCAAGCCGTCGTGGGCGCCATGGTGGCCGCCGGTGCCATTGCAGGGAACGTGCAGTGGGACGAATTGATCAAGGTCGTGATCTGCTGGGTGGGAACACCCATTGGCGCCATGGTGATTTCCATGGCGACCTACCGCATTCTGGGAATGCTCATCAACCGTCTCGACCTGACGATCTTCGGTTATGACGCCTTCCTGCGCTGGGGACTGGTCGCGGCCGGGTGCTACGGTGCTTTCGCCCTGGGCGCCAACAATCTGGCCAACGTGACGGGACCCTTCGTGGCCTCGGGCCTGATCGCGCCTTCCACGGCCACCTGGCTGGGTGGGATCTCCATCGCCGCCGGCGTGTTGACGTACTCGTATCCCGTCATGATGACGGTGGGAAAGGGCATCGTACCTCTCAACGCCTTTTCCGCCCTCGTGGTTGTCATCGCCGAAGCCGCGACCGTGCATGCCTATGCCGGTATCGGCGTCCCGGTATCCACGTCGCAAGCCGTCGTGGGTGCGGTCATCGGCATCGGCCTGCTGCGCGACGTGCGCACCATCAATACCCGGACACTGGCGCAAGTCGCCGCCGGATGGATCATGACGCCTGCAGTCGCCTTCCTGCTGACGCTGGGATTCCTGAAAATCCAGATTGCAATTTAATTGTTTTTTGACACCACAAGGGTAAAAAAAGAGCCGCTTGAAAAAAGCGGCTCTCTTGGAATCAATCAAAAAACACTACTGACCAGCCGGCATATCAGCAGCCGGCTCCGCCGGCATATCAGCAGCCGGCTCCGCCGGGGCTTCGCCCATGTCGTCGGCCGGGGCTTCGCCACCCATGTCGTCAGCCGGAGCAGCCATATCGTCAGCCGGGGGATTGTCCGGCGTGGTGTTGGCGTTGTCCTTCTTGCAGGCGGCAAACGCGAAAACGAGAACGGTAGCAGCGAGAATGGCAAACAGTTTCTTCATTGTGATCTTCCTTTCTTGGTGTGGCACCAAAACAAACGTCCCAAACGGGCCCGGTTACCCGGAAGTAACGCAAACGACCCGTCATGTCAATAGCTGCACAACAAAATCCAGGTCGAAGAACCGTGGATTGGCCTGCTTGTAACCCATCCCGATCTGGATTGCAAGTTTTTTTTCCGAAAAATCGATGTCGAAAAGTGAATGAAAAGTTTTCCGTTCCGGGTTAAAAAGCGCCGGAGGTCACGACCTTGCCACTGCGATTCCTATCATTGCCTTATTCACCTCTATACCGCTTCAACTTCCGCGTGGAAAGAAACGAAAATCCACTGGAAATTCCAACCGATGGAAATCTCCTGGTTTTCAGGAAATCCGCCTGGAGCATCTGGCGCATGGACGAAAACCTCGCGGGACGCGTCATCCGCGCATGGGAAACCACGGCATACAGCCGGATGGGAACTCATCTCCTGTCGTTTCCGTTTGACGTGAAGGTCCATTCCATCTTCCAGGCGGATGGATGCGCGCGCTTCGAGATCTGCAGCGATTACCAGCCGCCGCCCGATTCCATGACGCCACGGGAGATCTGGATGCGGCATTTCGCATGGATGCGCCTGCGCGATCCTGTCCATGGCGGCTTCTTCCCTCCACACGCGACACCTGAACGGCTGTTCGTTCACCTGTTCGATCCCGAGCCACTGCCGGTGAAGCGTCCTTCACTGGATCCACAAGCCGTGCAGGAAGTCGTCTCCGCCTGGCGAAAGGCGATGGGAACCGGCTCTGCCATCACTTTCGCCATTTCTCCGGAACAGGAAGAAATCTTTCGAAAATCGAAGGAAATCAACGAAGATCTCGATATTCTCGTCACCAGCGGCGGTTACCCGGCGCATCATCCGGGGCTCGCCTTCGCGCGTGGCCTGTATCCGTATGATTTTTCGAGGCGCCGGTATGCCTGGACGGATTTCGAGACCCTCCGCCTGTTCGCCCTGGCATTGCAGGGAAAACCGGAATCCGCACGCATGGCGGTACGCATCACCGGCTCCGAAAAGGCAGGCATCGCCCGCCTGGTACCGTTTTCCGTCATACAGAGAAAGGATCTCGAAGCGCCCGAGGATGCGCAACTGGTGCAAGGTGGCCTGCTCACCGGTGAATCGTCGTCCGGACCAGAAATCGTCGCATGGCCGCAGCACGATGCCTGGACGTTTTTGCGGGCATCCGAGAGCCGGGAATTCCTCTGGTTCATGAACCCGGGATTTCGCTGGGATTCTTCCTCGCCGCTGTTCGCGTCACGCTTTCTTCCCTTCCTGCCGCGCGAACTGGGTGCAGATCTTCGCGGAGAAAAACGCTTCTGCATCGCCTGCAACCGCTGTGAAACGCACTGTCCGGCCGGACTGGATCCACAACACCTCTGGAAATGCCTGTCCAGGGGGTTCGATTCGGAAGCCGAAGCCTTCGGTCTCGGGCGCTGCCTGGAGTGCGGCCTGTGCGCATACGCCTGCCCATCGAAGATCGAATTGCTGGACGTGCTTCGCTCCGCACGTGCACGGCTCGCCCGCCGGCTGGATGCGGCCAGAAATCCGGAGGAACGGCCATGAAACGCATCGCACGCATGCTGGATCGTGCAGGAGAACGCCTGAAGCATTCCTCGATGGCTCCCCTGTATCCGCTGGTAGAAGCCGTCACGGCGGCTTTCTTCTCCCCGGACGAACGCACGAACCGCGCCCCCTTCATTCGCGACGCCCTTTCCACCAAGCGCTTCGTCATCCCCGTGGTGATCGCGCTGTTCCCCCAGTTGGCCATCGCCACATGGTTCTATGGGGTCAAGGTGCCTGTCATGCTCCTGGTCGCCTATACGACGGGCGCCATCGTGGAAAGCCTCTTCGCCTGGAGCCGCGGCGAACACATCCATGAAGGTTTCCTCGTGACCGGCATGCTGATGGTCATGATCTTCCCTGTCACTACACCGATTTGGGTGTTCGTGATCGCCACGGTCTTCGGCATCGTGTTCGGCAAGGAGGTTTTCGGCGGCGTCGGGCGCAATCCCGTCAATCCCGCGCTCGTGGGCCGTCTCTTCGTATTCCTGTCCTGGCCCGCGCTCGTGGCTCCCTCCTCCTATCCCCTGCCGCAATTCCGGCTCTTCGAATGGTTCTCCGGCGCGCCCGACGCCCTCTCCGGCGCCACGCCGCTGGCGCTGACGAAACTGGGAACGCTGCCTCTCTCCGAACCCATGCCGCAGTTGCTGCTGCAGTTCAAGCCGGGCTGCATCGGGGAAATCTCCGCGCTGGTCCTGCTGCTGGGCGGCCTCTACCTGGTGTTCGTGCAGGTGGCCAATTTCCGCATTCCCCTGGGCATGTTCGGTGGGTCGGCCCTGACGCATTTCCTGTGCTCCCTGTTCATTCCCATGCCGGATCTCTTGACCCAGTGGCTTTCCGGCGGCTTTCTGCTAGGCGCTTTCTTCATGGCCACGGACCCCGTCACCATCCCCGCCACCCGCGAAGGGAAATGGGCGGCCGGCATCCTCTGCGGCGCGCTCGTCGTGGCCATCCGGCGCTTCACACCGCTGGTGGAAGGCGTCATGTTCGCCATCGTGCTCATGAACATCGCATCTCCCCTCATCGACGAAGCCGTCCGCCACTTCCGGCTGCGCAGGGAGGCCCGCCATGCGTGAACGCCTCCTTTCCCCCTTCCTCGTGGTGGCCGTCACGGCTTGCGCATGCGGCCTCCTCCTGCTCGGCGCCCGCTTCGCGCTCTCGCCGCGCATCGAACGCAACCGCGAACTGGCGCGCGGGCGCCTTCTACTGGATGCCATCGGACTCCATCTTTCGGAAAGCGAAATGCAGCGCGTGCTGAAACGGGATCTGCGTGAGGAAAAAACCCCGGACGGCCGCGTGCGGCGCTGGGTGTTCGCTCCAGGCGGAGAAACCCGCGCGCTCCTCTATCCCATGGAAGGCAAGGGACTGTGGGGCCCCATGCGCGGCGTGGCGGCCGTGACGCCGGACGGCACGCGCATCATCGGCGTGCGCATCTTCTTCCAGGAGGAAACTCCCGGCCTCGGAGCTGAAATCGAAAAGCCGGTTTTCCTGAAACGCCTGGAAGGACGGACCATCACGCGTGAAGGCGAAGCCGAAGTGCGGCTTCGCGTGGTCACGGCCGGCACGGCACAAAACGAATGGGAAATCGACGGCATCACCGGTGCCACCGTGACCACGAAGGGGTTCGACCTCATGCTGCGGGCCGCCCTCCAGCAGGCTGTTGCGGATCGGCAGGTGAAACCATGAACCGCACGTTTTCCCCTCTCTTCGTCCGCCTCTGGCGGGAAAATCCCATTTTTTTCGATGTGCTGGGCATCTGTTCGGCGCTGGCGGTCACCACGCGCCTGCACAACGCGCTGGTGATGGGAGCCGCCGTCACCGTGACGGCCGCCTGTACCAACGTGCTGGTATCGCTGCTGCGGCCAGTGCTGCACCGCTCCGTGCGCCTGGTGGTGGAAATGCTCGTGATCGCGACGTTCGTCGTGCTCTTCGATGTCTTCCTGCAAGCCTTCGCTCACGGCATGTCGCGGGAACTGGGCCCCTACGTGGGGCTCATCGTCACCAACTGCATCCTGCTGGGACGCGCCGAAGCCTTCGCTCTCCAGAATCCCGTGGTTCCCAGCCTGCTCGACGGCATCGGAAGCGGTCTGGGCTATGCCTGGGTGCTGGCCGCCGTGGCCGTGTTCCGCGAGATTCTCGGCTCGGGAACCCTGGCCGGCATCCATGTGCTTCCCGAAGGCGCCATGCCGGCCCATGCCATGCTGCTGCCGCCTGGCGCCTTCTTCATCCTCGGCATTCTCGTATGGATCCTCAACCGCAAGGGAGGCAAACCATCATGAGCGGCATTTCCCCCTGGACCATCCTGCTGGCGGCCATCCTCACCAACAACATCCTGTTGAGCCATTATCTCGGGATGTGTTCGTTCATCGCTCTCTCCCGGCGCATCGACACGGCCGTGGGCATGGGGCTGGCCGTCACCTTCGTCTCTACGGCCACCACCGGGCTCAACTGGGTGATTTATCATACCATGCTCACATCCCACCACATGCAACTCGAGGTATTCGCGCTCATCGTGTTCATCGCCGTGATCGCCGCATTCGTGCAGGTGGTGGAAATGGCGCTCGAGCGCTTCTCTCCGCGGCTTTTCCAGGCCATGGGCATCTACCTGCCGCTGATCACCGTCAACTGCGCCATCCTGGGCGTCTCCCTGTTCATGGTGATCCGCAACTATGGCTTCCTGCAGTCGCTGGCCTATGGCTTCGGCTCGGGGCTGGGCTGGATGCTGGCCATCCTGCTCATGGCGGGCATCCGGCGCCGGCTGCGCTTTTCCGATGTCCCGCAGGGGCTTTCCGGTGTAGGCATCACCCTGGTGGTGACCGGCATCATGGCCATGGCATTCATGGCGTTTTCCGGCATGGTCCATATTCAATGATTCTTGACCCACGGGAATGGATGCCATGACGACTCTTCTGATTTCCCTGGCCGTTTTCCTGATCCTCATCGAACTGCTGGTGGCCGGCATCTTCCTGGCACGGCGCTTCCTGCAATCCAGCGGTCCATTTCCCATCGTCATCAACGACGAAAAAACCGTGGAGGCCGCCGAACCCGACAAACTGCTCTCGCACCTGTACGCGGCGGGCATCTTCATTCCCTCCTCCTGCGGCGGGCGCGGCACCTGCGGCCTGTGCCGCGTGCAGGTGAAAAAACCGCAATCCACCTGCACGGCCCTGGAGGAAGAGCACCTCTCGGCCCGCGAACGCGCAGAAGGCTACCGGCTCTCCTGCATGGTCCGCGTCAACGGGCCCATGCACATCCGGGTGCCCGAAGACATTCTCGGCGCCCGGGAAGTGCGCGCCATCGTGGAATCGAACACGCCCGTGACAGCGGACATCGTGCACATGGCGCTGTCCATCCCGGAAGATTTCCGGTTCGAAGCCGGACAATACGTCCAGATACGGATTCCCGCGCCCGAATCCCCCCGCGGATTCGAGTTTCGTGCCTATTCGGTGGCTTCCGATCCCGGCGTGCCGGGCCGGCTGGAACTGGCCATCCGCAAGATTCCCGGCGGACTCGGCTCCCCCTGGCTGCACGCCCGCAAGCCGGGCGACGAACTCTTCCTGACCGGTCCCTACGGAGAATGGCGGCTTTCACCGGACCCATATTGCGAATTGCTCCTGGTGAGCGGCGGCGTGGGCATCACGCCCCTGCGCGCCATCCTGCATGCGGCGGCACGAACGCCAGCCAAGCGGGTTCATTTCTATCATGGTGCGCGCACCCGGGAGGATCTCTTCTGGACCGATGAATGGAAAGCGCTTCAGGAACGGTTTCCGCACTGGCGCTTCACCCTGGCGCTCAGCCACGAACCCGACGGCTCGGATTGGGACGGCCCGCGCGGCTTCGTGCACGAGGTCGTGGACGCCACATGGGAGCCATCGGGAGCGGTGCAGGTATTTCTGTGCGGACCGCCCGCCATGATGGAAGCCCTCCAGCGCGTACTCGACGAAAAGGGAGTTTCCCCCGCCGATATCTACGCCGATGCGTTCTGAGCGTTTCGGCCGCTTTTTTTCCGCAGCTTTACCACCACATCGAGCATCGTGATGAACGCCATGCTGATATTGATGATGAGTTGCAATGCGAACATTCCATGCAGAAAGGAAAAAAAGGAAAATACCATGTGGGTGAAGAGGATGGAGTCGCGCCGGAAGGCATAGGCGAACCACACCCAGACATTCTTCTCCCTGGAAGCCGCTCCCTTTTCTCCCATGAAAAAGTAGGGATACTGCGCCGTGTCCACCACGCTCATGCGCGACAACTGGCGATATATGGGAATGCAGAAGAACGCGTAGGCCGCGGCCGAGGCATATCCGGCCGCCGCCCATATGGAAGAATGGGACTGCATGGCGCAGGACAGCCCGATGGAAAAAGCCACGGTGGCGGCATCGTCGGCGAGGGTGTCGAGCCACTGCCCGAGGCGGGAACCTTCGAAGCGCAGTCGTGCGATTTCCCCGTCCACGCAGTCGAGCACGAAGGAAAACCAGTACAGCACGGCACCCAGAACCAGATGGCGCGGCAGCAGGACGGCGCCGGAAAGCGCCACGAGGAAACTGCCCACCGTGACGGCATTGGGCGTAACGGGCGTGTTCACGAGCAGACGCGAAACCAGGCGCGAAACCGGCCGGCCGAGGAAATACGCCACGACGCCATCGTTTTCGATGGGCTTGCGCAGCGCCGACCACAAATGCCGTTCGGCGCGGGCCAGGGCGGCTTCGCTGTCCAGTTCGTCACAGCCTTCCCGCAGGGGCCTGCCCGCTGCAAACGCCTCCTGCAGGCGGGAAACATCCGGCAGGCTGCAGGCGGGCACGAGATGCGGCGAATCCGGCGGATCGCCTGGCAGGAAATCCACGGGAATGCGCGGCGCGCGGCGTGAAAGCAGTTCGAGCCGTTCCTGGTGCTCTCCGGCGAACACCTCCAGCCGGGAGGCGCCCGCTTTTTCCAGCGTCAGCAGCGTGCGCAGGAAAATGGGCAGTCCAGCCAACTTGCGTTCCGGAGACAGCGGCCATGCGCGGGCATCCACCTGGACTACGAAATTTTCGGAAAAAGAATGGGAGACGGTCATGATCGGACGAAAGCAGAATGATCAGGAAAACAGCCGTTCCGCGGCGCGCAGATCCTCGAGGGTGTCGATTTCGAACCACTTCAGGTCGGGCCCCACTTCCGTTGCCGTGACGAACGCGCCGGCCCGGGCGAGCCGCCCGTAGGCTTCTTCGTAGTACTCCTGATCCAGTCCCTCGCGCATCATCGCCTCGAGTTCCGCAAACAGGGGCCGGCTGCCGGCCGCCGTAATGAATTCCATGCCGATGCTTTCCCCATACGCCTTTTCAGGCGGGATCTTCTTGGAAAGATTGACGATGCGGCCCGTTTCATCCACCTGGATCTTCATTTCCTCCTCGCCGCAGGGATGTACGTCGGCCATGAGCCGGACATCCCCGGGAGCGGCCAGCAGTTTCTCCAGCACGGCCGGTTCGAATACCAGGTCGGCGTCGAGCTTGATGAAATCGTGGCCTTCCACAGCCGGCCGCGCGGTCAGCAGACTGTAGGCGTTGCCCGCCGTATCGAAGCGTTCATTGAAGATGAATACCGGTTTCTCTGGGCGGTTCACGAAAAAATCATGAATCTTTTCCGCGTGGAAGCCGGTTACCACCACCAGTTCCACGCCGAATGGACGCAATGCATCCAACGCATGCGCCAGAAGGGGTTTTCCATTCATGGGAACGAGCGCCTTGGGAAGCCCGTCGGTATACGGGCGCAGGCGGGAACCCGTACCAGCAGCCAGGATGACGACTTTCATGATTCCTCCGGCAGCGGCAGGCTGTTTTCCTGCGGCGCGCCGGGCGCAGCTATACCCAAAAACGCGCATTTGCGCAACCCGGCGGACACGATTTTTCGGGAATGAAAATCCCAGGAGAGACGAACTGTTAGAACAAACCGCGCTTCTTGCGCTTGGCAGCCTGATCCAGGATGGGGGTCAACTTGGAGGAAATCTCGCTGGCATCCTTGATGTACTTCTGCATCTTGTAGAAGGATTCCACCAGGTTGGTCCACTTGGGCACCATGGGGTCGATGATTTCGCCCTTGACCATGGTCTCGATGGCACCCGGGGCCAGTTCGCCGAAGCGGATGGCCAGTTTCAGCCCTTCGGCCTTGGCATCCTTGGGGATGGAAAGCGGATATTCCACGCCCTGGAAATTGACGACCTTCTCGGTCTCTTCGCACTTGTCCTTCTTTTCCGCGGGGCAGCCAATCATCTCGGCCTGCAGGGGCACCACCTTGGAATTGGACACGGATCCATCCCACAGCATCACGAATTTGGATTCCTTGATTTCCTTGGCGGCCTGCTCCGTGCGAACACCCATTACCTTGGCCACGTACTTGCGCAGAATGGTGATGATATTGAGCAGGTATTCATCCTTGCCTTCGGCCACAATCTGCTTCTCTTCGATTTTATCCATCGCCTGCACGACTTCCTTGGCGGCATCCAGCGCGGCCAGATGGCCGAGGAAGCGGTTGTATTCGTCCTTGATGAGGACCAGCAGGGAATAGAACGTCACCAGGTTGCCCATGAAATCCTTGCGCTGCTTGGGCGTGGGGATGTAATTCAACTTGAAGCCGGCCAGTTCGCCGAAATCGGGATCCTTCAGGGCGAGATCCTGCGGGAAGTTGAGCCATTCGCCAATCTTTGTGGGAGGCGCGGCGAAAGCCGTATGGAACTTGGCCAGATCGTTGTTGATCAGGTCGAACGTCGCCTTCAGGCTCTTGGCATCGTCGGTGGCCTTGTTGACGAGGTTGTTCTGCTCGATGCGGTGACCCGAGCAGTATCCGAGACCCAAGGCCGGCAGGGCGCAGCAGACGGCCACGATGATGAGCATCTTCTTTGATGAACTCGACTGGACGAAATCCAGGTTGACACTCACCGGCGCGGCCATTTCCGGCGCCGGAGCCGGCTGGCCCGGCATGGGAGGCATTCCGGGCGCGGGAACGCCCATGGGAGGAGGCACCATGCCCTCGTCGGATACCGCACGCATCTCACCGGTCGGCGGGCGACCCGGCATCTCCTCGGGAAGTTCTCCCTCGAGACCCTTTTGGGAAGAAGTACGCAGACGTTTGCGGCCAAGACGTGATTTGATGTCGATGTTTTCGTTGTCAGACACGGCATTCCTCCATTCGAAGACACCGGAGACCCCCTCCGGCCGGTGAGCTGATACTATGGTTGCCGGATGCCAGAGTCAAGCTGCGATCGGGTTTTTGGCACCAGAGATGCCCGCGTTCCGGATTCACGCGCGGCTAGAACATCCCTCTAGAACATCCAGTGGAAAATGAAATGCAGTCCCACGGGAAAATAGATTTCGAGACCGGACTCGGAGCCGATGGATGGGCCGAAACCGGCAAACAACCCCAGGCCCAGGCGGAAATCGTCGAATTCGTACATCAGGGAAGCCTTGCCCATCACGCCGCCCATGATGGCCACGTCGTTTTCCCAGTGGTCGCCGTCCCAGTACCAGTCCTCCCAGTAGTTCACACCGGCGAAAAAACCACCCGTGAGAGATGCGAACAACTTGCGGTCGGGAGAAATGGGCAGGTCGACCTGGATGCCGCCAAATCCGTAGATGGCCCAAACATCCTCGCAATAACGGCGATCCTCATAACGATGACAATGGTCGTTGCCCGATACGAAGCCCAGTTCATACGCCCAGCGCCTCGACCCCGTGCGTTCGGTGAGCATTCCCAGCCCCAGGCGCACGCCATCCACGGTCTGGTCGCTACCGCCCTGCCAGCCCAGTTCCACGGTCAGATCCGTGCCGGCCGCAAAGGGGTTGGGCTTGGGCGCCGTAGTAATAAAAGTCATGAAAACGATGGTTGCAATCGAATGCATTACTACTCCTTTAAAATATTATTACAATAAAAAAACCTTTTACTTCCCAATAACGCCCGTTGGTATTGCAAAGATTTCCACATAATAGCGCAGGGCCGGGTTGCCCAGGATGTCGGGCTGGGCATGCAGATTCACACCATAGGTGGAGAGGTAGATCTTGGAACCTACGATCTTCATGTCGATGTAGAAGCCCACGGAGCCGTCATAGGGCTCCTCGTTGCCGCGAAGCACGCGCACATCCCAGGCGGGCTCCTGCGCGGAGCGATCCAGGATTCCGAAATACAACTCCTGCGTGGTGGCGTCCTGCCAGGCCATGAACACCTTGGGCCCCGCCACGCGCACGTGCACGTCGGAGCCGAAGTAGTGCTGCACCGGCATGGGGAGTCCTTCGTTGTTGGGGCCATCGTCCGGCCGGAAACCGTCATCGACGAGGGCATGGACGGTTTCGCCGGATTCCAGGTCGAGCGTGGAGTACCACAGGGAACGCTGCATGGAATCCTGGTAGCCGAAGTGGACCAGGCTGGGGTTCTGGGGATCGATGGCCATGGAGACGAACAATCCCTTGGGAAGTTCGCCGGACACGCCGCCAGCCACCACGCGCGCGGCCTCGAATGGCCCGCCGACCTCGGTCTGACGGGAAAACTTGAGCGCGCCGGCATACGGATCGTACCAGGCGATGGCCGCACGCCCATCCTCGAAGCGGTCCAGCGCCAAAAATGCCTGTCCTTCCGGCCAGTCGGGCAGCGGATCGTTCACACCCGGCAAGGGATACTGGACCGTATCCACCGTGAAGAAATCCCAGTCGGAGGCCGAAGTCGGCACGGCGACACGCGCCTGGGCGAAACGCACTTCGGACTGCAGATTCGAATTCACCGGAATGTTGTTGACCATGTAGGCCACGCCCGGAGCACCGTCGGTCGCGCGAATGCTGATCTTGTTGAAGTAGCCGGCATCACCGTTGTCGGGACCGTTCGGGTCGCCGCCATCGTCGAGCTCGTAATGCGTCCAGTTCACTTCCCCCACGCCAGTGGCGTCCTGCGTATACGTGATGCGAAGCGCACCCAGCGTGGCATTGTGATGGGCGATGATGGGCGTGTTCGTGTTGAGCGTGGCGATGGAAGGATACGAGCCCACGTCGGGTCCCTTGGCATTGATGCCCCCACGAACGTCGGAATCGGGCAGCACCACCGGCCCGCTGGGCACGCCATCGACGAAGAACCAGTCTTCGGGTCGGATGCGAGCCGGTTCGTCGTTTTCGGAAGGCACGATGGTGGTCACCATCAGGTCCCCGTACGTGGGATTGTAGGCGGCTACCCAGGCGTACTGGCCGATGAGCGTGAACGTGGCGTACGGTCCGGGGATGCCCCAGGGGATGTCGTTGACGCAGGCGCACTGGCCATCCAGGCACAGCGGAATCTCGCCCGACGGGCAGGAAACGCCGGCGCAATCGTCGTTCCAGAAGCAGGTGGGCTGGTCATCCTTCTTCTTGCCGCTGCCATCGGCGCAACCCCCAACGGATAGCGCTACGGCCAGCAGCAGCGGAAGAAAAAAAGCGCGCCGACTCCTGAAACGCCGCACGAATATCAGCGCCGCTCCCAGAAGCAACCACAAAGCCGAGAAACCACCAGAGCGGGTGCCAGCCGAAGACGTGCAGAGGAACGAGTTGTCCTTCTCTGGCGTCACGGGGACGGCCAGGATTTCATTCAGGTCCACGACCGTCTGCGCCGTGTTGCCAGCCTCGTCGCGCACGCGCAGAGCCAGTTCGCCGTTCTTCGCGAACGCCTTGGCCAGCGCCACCGGGATGCTCTCCACGCGGTCGAACTTCGTCCACCAGCCCTCGCCCGTGCGGAAGGAGACCTCCAGTTTCGCGGATTCGCTCACGTAGTCCACGGCATGCGGGTAGAAGCGCCCATCCTGCACGTACGGCATCACCTTGGGCGCCAGCGTGTCCAGGATGGCTTCCACGGCCACGGGCTCGAGATTCAGGCTTTCGGGGGAACCGGCGCGCCGCCCGCGGATCTTCACGACGTGGCGGCCCTGCAGGAACAGCCCAAGGTCCCGGATGACCAGGCGGTTCGTGCGCACAAACGGCGTCCAGGCGCCGCCGTCCAGGCTGTATTGATATTCACCCTCGGCGCCATCCAGGGAATCAATCGCCACGACGATTTCCGGACGCGCATCGTCGCGGCCGGCGAGCGTGGCCCGCAGGCGTTCGGGCGCATAGGTGGCGGCCTTCTCCACGCGGGCCGTGAAGGCATGCGCGGGTATGGTGCGCTTGGTACCCGGCATCACGGAAACGATCTTGGCGATGATGAGCGCCGCGTCCGAAGCCGTCGTGGGCTTGAATTCCAGGTGCGAGAGCCGCACCACGCGCCACACCAGGTACTGCCCCTGGGAATTGAGTTTGGTGATCTCGTACGTAGGCATGGGGATGGGCTGCAGCGCCGAACCCACCATGGGCATGATCATGCCCAGGATGCTCGGGAAGATGGCCGCCACGTCTTCCGGATTCTCGCGGATCAGATCCGCATTGAGCACGCGGGCCGAAATCTTGGAGGCGTCCACCGGACGCAGCACCGGCATGACAGTCACGTTGTTGGTTTCGGGTTCCACGCCTTCTTCCAGGTCGATCTCCAGGTGCATGTCGAGCGCCAGCGTGAGCGCGCGGGCATAGCGGCCGTTGACGAACGGATACACGTCGATCTGGAAGTCACGCAGCAGCACGTCGATGAGCGGCGTTTCCGTGCCGGTGCCCTGGCCAATGGTAAATTCCAGCGCTGTCTGCGGCCGGATGACCAGTTGCAGCGGGGCATCGCCCACGGACGGGTCGATCAGTTCGGCCAGCGACGGAATCAGCACGGAGAAGGTGCCCACCTTGAGCATGGGGTTCTGCTCGGAGCCGACGGTCAGGCACAGCGCGCCGCTGTTGATGAGATGGAAGCCCAGCAGGTTCAGGAAGTCCTGGGTGATGGCGATGCCCACGTCGGCCGGCGTGTTGTCGCCGAACTTGAGGTAGGCCTGGTCGAAGGAGCCCGAGAATTCCTGGATGATGCGGCGGGTGAAGGTCTTGAGCCGGTCCGCGGAGGCGCCGGCCACACCCGTGACCTTGGAGAGCCCGTGCTGCGCGAAATCGAACGTGGCGATGGGCGGGATGCAACGCGCCCCTTCGGTGTGCTGGGCCACGTTGAACTCGTTCCTGCTCTCGGCGCGCGTCGCGGGATCGGCATCGGAGTTGAACCCCGTGATCACGCCGGCGGTGATGCCGCGGTTCTTGATGTCCACGAAGCCGCCGGAAACCAGTTTGAGTTCCATCCTGGAATCATTGCCCAGGAACCCGGCGTCCGCCAGGAACTGCCCCACGTTGATCTGCCCCTCGAGCCCCATGGGATCCGGGAAGAGCTTGTCGATGGTGGGCTGCAGCAGCGGAATGACCACCTCGTTGGCGATGAACTCCACGATGGCGTTGCCCACGAAAGCCTGCACCATCTCCACGTACTGCCCGATGTTCTCGAGAATCAGCGCATTGAGGAAATCTTCCAGGACAGGGATGCAGTTCTCGAGCGAGATGCCCAGTCCGCCCAGGTCGATGTCCGTGATGGAATTGATGTCCATGCGCAACTGGCCGTCCGAGGGGCGGGTGCGCAGGCCCAGCGCGATGGTGCCTTCGAACGCCTGGTTGTAGAAACCGATGGCCACCTGGCACTGGTTGGTGATGTTCATGCCGGCGAAATACACGTCGATGTCGAAACCCAGGTAGATGTTGGCCGACAGATCCACCCAGATCTCGTCGCAGGCCGATGGCGAGAGGATGCCTTCGCGGCACTGCTCGATGTTGTTGCTGTTCTGCGTGTTGTCCTTCACGTTGAACTGCATGTCCACGCGCGAGATGTCCACGCCGCAGCCCATGGCGCAGAAATCGATGCCGTACTGGCGGTCGGAGGAACCCACCCAGAACTCGGGGATGAACGCCAGGTGCCCGAGTTCCCCTTCCACGAACTGCGGAAGGATGGTCTTGATGGTGTTGAAGCCGTCTTCCGTGATGCGCACCTGCAGGCCGTTTTCCACCACCTGCGAGGGCGGAATGGTGGCCGGCGGTGGCTCGATCTGGGAACAGCCGCCGCCGCCGGTGCAGGATGGAAAGAAGAAGAAGAGGGAAGTCGCGAAAAGGGCCAGGGGCATCGTCATGCGTTTCATGGAATGCGCCTCCTTCGAGAAAGCTGCTCATAGTGTAGCAGATATCTCGGTCCATGAACACCTTCGACACGGATTTTTTTCTGGAACCGCGAGTAAAAGAAAACCGATTCAGCGAAAACGGGGCGGCAGGCAAGGCATTTTCCGATTTTCGCAAGGGTTCTCGCAGGTTATGCGAACATGGCAGACGTTTCGTCCCGTGCGTTCAGGAACAGATGGATGCGGAAAAAACGCGCAAGGTCCTTCAAGGTCGCGGCAACGTCGCCCGCGCTCCCCCGAACGAGTTGAAATCCTTTCATTTTTCAAACGAAATGCCGCAGGAGGGAAGATGATGCGTGCACAACGGCCTTCGCACGTGCGGGTCAGAATGTGATGCCGCCAGCGCCTGTGCCAGCGTAACCCCAGCTTTCGCGCATGCGAGCCAGAAGGCCGCGGGCGAACAGGTGGGGTCGGAAACCGCCTCCAGGCCGAAGGGTTCCGGTCATTCGAACGCTTCGCAGTCGTAAGCATTCTTGTACCGTTCATACAACGGATACTGCGACCAGTCGAAATCCGTCGCCGGAGTGTACTGCGCCATCATCGTCGTGGGAATCGCCTGCAGACACGCTTTTGGAATGTCTGAACTGTGGTATCCCTCGAACATCTTCTGGCACTCCGGAAGAACGGCGCTTTCAAACGTGGGAACCGTCCCCTCGTAGTGATATTCTTTCTGGGTGCACAGGTTCTTCACATGCAACCGCATCGGTATGAAATCCGCGCTATACTCGGCTATTGCATCCACATCCGTATAGTATTCTGAAAGCTCTTTCCTGTGGATTAAAACAACAAAACAACCATCATCTTCTCCGATTGCTATAATACCATCATTATGAATGACAGCGCCGGGATATGCCCCCATCAATGAAGACCAATCGTATTCAACAAATAGTGAATACAATGTATTATAATGCTCTGGCTTGAGCCCCTCGCGTATTTCATAGTTGCTTTCAAATACAAAAAACAGGGGCTTGCGACAGATGCCTTCATCCTTCAAATCGACTTTCACCACCATCGACCTAATTTCCCCAAACAGATAGGACTCTGGGGGGGGCGAAGAAAAGCAACCGCCCGCCACGTAAAACACAACTAAAAGTCCCAAAAGCCCCAGCACGCGTATTCCACGCCGGCGCATCCAGAGAACAATCCCCGCCAGCATGGCCAGCATCCCGTTCGCCGAACCCCCTGACCGGCGACCCGTCGCGCACGAACATCCCGCAGCGTCTTTTTTATCTTTCGGCATCGTTCCTTCCTCCATCGTCTGAATCCGCATGTGGCCTCCCTGCAAATCCCACCATTTCCCGAATGCAATCTCCACTGCCGTATTCCCGGGCAATGCAAACGGTTCCACCGTCCGGCGGTTGGGCAACTCCAGACGCTGCCGGACCGCTTCCCGCGTTTCCTCCGGTTCCCCCGGCATCTCCGGGTCGAAACTGTTTACTACGCCAAGATCGATTTCCACCGCCGTCTCTCCTGTATTCTGCAGCCGCAGCCGGGAGCCATCCCCGGAAAACGACATCTCCAGCCGCGGCTGGTCCCCATCCAGTGGCTTCACCTTCATCATGGCCAGAAAGCCTTCCTTGCGCCGGGTTCCCGTCCTGTTTCCATCGGCATCCCGGCGTTCCTTTTCCAGGACCGACAGGAACGATACATGATACGGTTCCCTTACCCCATCCAGGGCCACTTTCGCCAGATGAAAGCCAGGATGCAACTCCAGTTCATCCTGACGGCCCGCCTCCCCGGAAAATCCATGTACCACCAGTGTGTCGGCCCCGCCACCCGAAAGCACGGCCTGATAGGGCACATGCGCCACTTTCCGGGCCAGCCGCACCCGCTTGGCCGAAGGCGTCTGAAAGTGATACATCCGCAAATACGGCCCCATTGCCGGCAACTGCACGGCGACCTCCCCGCCGCGGCGGCTCTTTTTCCAGTCCGCCAGACAGTCCCAGTCGGTCGCGCAACGCCAGCCGCGCTGCAATTTCTCCCACGCGGAAGCAAACATCTCTTCCACGCGGTCATCGAGATCCTCGAACTGCACGTCGAGCCATTCTTCCAGCGGGTAGTCGATGCCTTCGCCTACCAGACTCACCAGAAACATCAGCCACCCTTCCAGAACAAGGGGATTCCCGTGATAGACCTGCGGCTCCAGGTAGAACATGAAGCCCCGGTCATTCTTCTTTTCCCTGTAATCCTCATCGAAATGGAACTGCCCGGAAGGAACCCCCAGGAAACTGTCCTGCATCAGCAGGATGTAATCAAAGAGTTCGCGGTGCACTCCCCCTAATGGATCCACGGATTCCAGAGAGCCATCTTCTTTGGTTCGTGGCGCATTAAGGGGACCGATATTAGATGAGTAAAATAACTGTGGATGGATACCATTCACTCCATAGAATCCGCAGTTTTGGTTCCAGCCACTGTTGGAGGTATACCGGCCATCCACGCACTTCAAACCGTAGGACAATCCTTCCTTGTTGGGGTCATACACGTAGACCCGGTGCACGCCGCGGCCCAGTTTCTGCGTGCGCACGGGAGCAATGCTGTGGGCGAGACTGTAATTGCTGGCAAACATCGTCAGAACCTTGTCGCGCAGCATCCCCGTCCCGTTCTGGCCCGCAATGGCATCCTCGATCGTCTCCACCGCGCGTTCCACGTCATGGCGGGACTGCATCGAGAAGTCATTGATGACCGCCGGCACCAGATGCCCCATGAACTCGCCCGTGAACATCTTCCCCTGCATGGCGCCCACGTACTGCAAGGCATCATTGGCATGCAGTGGGTCTACGCACCGATTGTCCTCATCCCGTTCCCGGCAGCAGTCGTAATGACAGTAGCCCGGCGGGCTGGATGCCGTACACGGGTTTTTCGCGCTGTCCAACTTCTGGCAGGCATCGAAATCCGTCCAGTCCACCTTGCCCTCCCGCCACAGTTGGAATGTCATGGCATACCCGCTGCACCAGGCGCTGGAAGCCTTCAGAAACGTTGCATATACCGGCATGGAAACCAGATACATCACCCAGTGCCAGGGGTTGCTGTACCAACCCGCGAACGCGGAACTGGCCAGACTCAATACCGGCCATGTGCCGTCCGTCACCCCATAGGTCATGAAGAACATCCGCAGCGTATGCAGCATGTCCTGCCCCACGCTGCGCCAGTCCTTGCGGCTCATTTTCCACAAGGATTCCCCATAGTCATACATCACGCCCGGCCCGTTGGCCCAGTTGATGAAAAAGCCTTCCTGGTCCAGCACCCGCTCCGTCCGGGAGGGGTCGACCTGGTCCCAGGAGCTCTCTTTTGGCAGCGGCAGCAGATACAGTGAAAGATTCTGCACCGTCTGTTTCCCCTCTGCATCGGTCACCGTAATGGCCAGCGTACGGTATGCCCGCGCCGAGGCCGTTCTCCATCCATTCCTGTCCGAAAAGGCACCGATCTCCTGAACCTGGTGGATGTGCGTTTCCACTCCGGGCGCGTTGGGCGCACACGTCCGCTGCTGCTCGAACAGCGTCTGCCCATCCAATTCCACCTTCACCGACTGGATCGCATCCTGACTGTCGATGACAAAGTCGTATATCAGAACATCGCCTGGAAAAAACAGATACCCTCTGCGAACCCCATCATAGGGCGCGCGTACGATATGCCCATCGTGATGTCCGGCTGCAATGCGCGGCGAGCGGCCATCCCCATGGATTTCATAGCGGATCGTGATTCCGCTGGGCGGCGAAATCCCATGCCCGAACCGTCACTTCCGTCGGCGCGCCGCAGCGCAGCGCCACATCGTAACTCCCCTGCAAAGGAAAACGCCCGGGGTACGCCGTCACCACGCCCGTGTAGAACGCATGGGATTCCGGATGGGCCGGCGCCTCGTTCGAACGCAGCCAAACCTTCGCCAGCCTCCGCTCGTCCTGCACCCGGTACCAGATGGTTCTGGCCAAGGAATCCGCACCGTCATGGACAGGCACGCGAACCACGGGCGAGGTCATCGCATCCGAGCGGTACCATCGAATGCAGGGAACAGGAATATCCAGAGCCCTCCCCAGCAGGTTGCCAGAACGCACATCGAACAATCCTTGCGATTTCCATCCCAGCGCACGGGCCTGGGATGTCGCAAGAGGAGGACGGTAAGGCCCTGTCGTGGACATGGAACAGGTCATTTCCAGGCCGACTTCCACCACTGGCGCCTGATGGTCTCCCTCGCCGTTGATGCAATCCACGGGACAGTCTTCCTGGGGATAGCAATGCTGGTCGCCGCAGGCCACCACGAACGGGGGAGGCCCCGCGGCCGCGTCATCAAAAGAGAGTACCAATGCGGGACCCCGCGTCAATTGCTGCCGGGGATACAGTGCAAACCCGGCGCCGGATGGCGGCATTGACAGGTTGTTGAAAGAATTTCCCGCACGGGAAGACCAATTTCCCATGCCTCCCGTGTATGGGGAAGGAAGAGAAAGGCCACTGCGGCTTTCGGGCGCAAGCGTCACTGCCAGCACGAAACGCAAGGAACCGCTTCCCGTGGTCTGGGCCTGTTGCACCAGGGGCGTGATGTCCACCCATACCGGCGCACCTTCCTGAAAATTCAACTCCTGCCGCACGGACCATTCCGGCCCGCTGCCATCGAGCAAGGATGGAATGGGCCGGCTGCTGCTGTACCATGCGGCATTCGCCGGCATTTTCGTGGGCGCATAAACCACCCGCAATTCCGACGGAGGGGACACGCCGCGCTCCCGTTGGATATCCGTGATGAAAAAACGCAAAAACGCCGCTCCGATACGCCGCGTCCGCAGGGATGCGTCCATCTCGAACAGAAAGTAGGTGCGAAAATGGTCGGGATTCCACCGTTCGCCTTCCGGAAGGAACCAGCCGACTCGCGGCCCGTGTCCCACTCCGACACCCGCAGGATCCGTTTCGCGCATTGCATTCCGTACGTCGCAGGTCATTTCGGCAGCCCCAGAGCGATTCGTCGGCTGCATGCACGTCACGGATGGAAAAACCTCGTAATCGAAACCGTTCTCACTTCTCGCCGGAAAAGGAAAGAAGAGAAGAGAAGAGAAGTGGTTTCATTGGCACCTCCACTCTTTTTTGCCTGTAGCACCATCTTTGCTATCTGTCAAGCTTCAGGTTTCGGGAGCCGTGCGCAAAGCCGGAAACGGGTGATGCCGGGGCCGGTCGAAGCATCGAATGCATTCGAGAAGGTGAAGATATCTAGGAAAATGAAACCGTTGCCTCCATCTTCTGCTTTAATTGCAACACATGGATAGTTAGTTTTTTGGCGGCTTCTCGGGTGTTTCCCAAAATGCGGATGGTGTAGCGCGTCACTTGCCGGTCTGGGGCATCGGTTGTCTGATCATCTGTAAAAAGGGGCCATGGAGGTTTCCATGACGACGATGGTGATCAGGCCAAGAAAAGAGGACCAGGGCGGCAGTATTCAGCGCAGGAACGTTGGAAACTGCTGGCGGGGTTCAAGCAGTTTGGCGGGAGCCTGTACGCCTACGCGAAGCGGACCGGGGTCACACTGGTTACACTGCAGATGTGGCCGCGGCATGAGGGGCACGCGGGTATCTCCAGAATTGCTGGCGGCTTCGTGGCGTTTGAGATCAGGCAGGCCGATGCATGGTCCACGGCGACGGTCCCTGAGAAGAAGGCAGCCTGAGACTTTCCAACATGAACCAGGCCCTGTCGCTTATCTATCTGCTCAGGCCGTCCAGGATACCGGATTTGGCCCGCGGTGAACCTTGCGGCGGGCACGCTGGCCGTCACGCGCACGTGGAACGACCATATCGGGCTGCAGGAGGGCACGAAGACGGGGAAATCGCGGCTGGTGCCGCTGGCGCCGCCGGCGCGCGCGGTGCTCGAGAAACTGCGCCCGGCCAATGCCCACCCGGATGACCGGGTGTTCCCCCTGAAGGTGCGCAACATGCACCATTGCCTGCAGCAGGCGGGAAAGAAGGCGGAGATTTCGCGAAGCGTGCATCCGCATCTCTTGCGGCACACGTGCGCTTCCTGGCTGTTGCAGAACGGGGTGGACCTGGTGGTGGTGGCGCAGGTATTGGGGCATTCGACGCTGGAGATGACTTCGCGCTATGCGCACGCGGCCCTGAACACCACGCAAAGCGCGGTGCAACGGCTCCCGCGGCTCGATGCAATGCTTGACAAAGTTCGTCAAAGAGGCTGGTTTGCGCACAGTTTATCCGCATCAGATCTGGACGATTCGATTCCAACCATGTTTTTCTGGAAAACCGGAAAACCTTTCCGTATACACTTGCGCCTATGTCGACGCAAAACACCCGCCCCGTCCCGTTGTCCCTGATTTCCCTTCTCCTCTTCGTTTCCGGCATGGCCGGCCTGGTGTACGAGGTCATATGGACCCGCATCCTGCACTACACCTTTGGCAACACGGAAATGGCGGCGGCCACCGTGCTGGCCACGTTCATGGGCGGCCTCGCGCTCGGTGGCGCCCTGGGCGGGAGGTTCGCCCCGCGCATCCGCCGGCCGGTGCTGGCCTACGGCATCCTGGAAGCCATCATCGCCCTGTACGGGCTCTTCGGCACTCCACTCCTCTACAAGATGGATTTCATCTACCGCCTCACGGGGCCGGATCCCGATCCCACGCTCATGATGTTCATCCGGTTCTTCTTCGGCGGCGCGCTGATCCTCATCCCCACGGTGGCCATGGGCGCCACGCTGCCCATCCTGGTGCACGGCGCGGTGGAGAAGGAACATCCCGGCAAGAGCCTCTCCATCCTGTACTTCATCAATACGCTGGGCGCCGTGGCCGGCACGTCCCTGTCGGGCTTCATCCTGATCCCGGCCGTGGGACTGGATGCGGCCGTCTACATCGCGGTGACGCTGGGAATCGTCGTGTTCCTGGGCAGCGCCATCATCGAGTTCCGCCTGCGGCCCGTGCCGGGCGAGGATCTGATGGCGCAGGGGCCGGCCGCCGCAGAAACCGGCTCCACCCGCTTCGAGGAAAACTTCTCGTCCTTCGCCCTCAGGTACGGCGGCACGGCGGCGCTCTTCTTCGCCTTCCTGTGCGGATTCATCAGCCTTTCCAACGAAATCCTCTGGTTCCGGCTCCTGGGCATCCTGATGGATGGAACCATCTACGGCTTTTCCGCCCTGCTCGCCGCCTTCCTGGCCGGGCTCGCCTTCGGCTCCCTGTGGGTGGGAACCAGAATGGACAAGAGTTCGGATCTGTGGGCCCTGTTTACGAAACTCCAACTGGGCGCCGCGCTGGGGTCCATCCTCACCATCCTGGTGCTGCCCCTGATGCCGTTTTTGATTTCCGGATACATCGCCTCGGGCTCGAAGGCACCCGGCGAAGTCTTCGCCCTGAAACTGCTCCTCGTATTCCTGTCCATCGCCATTCCCACCTTCTTCTATGGCGCTTCCTTCCCCGTGGTGGCGCGGCTGGCGTCGGTGGGGCGCAAGCTCAGTTCCGCCGTGGGCAGCGTGTATGCATTCAACACGGTGGGCTGCATCCTGGGCTCGGGCCTCACCGGCCTGGTGCTCATCCCGGCGGTCAAGAACCTCAACGCCCTGCTCCAGTTCATGATTTTCCTGACGATTCTGGTAGCGCTCGCTTCGGCCCTGTTCGCACGCTTCACGGAATCGGCCCTCGATTTCGGCATGTTCGCGCGCTTCCGCAACGACACGCGCCTGCGCATGCTCTCCTATGCCACGCTCGTGTTTTTGGGCATGGTGATCGTGGATCCCAACGTCAACGTGGTGCGTCTGGTGAACTCCCGCTATTCCGTGGAGGACTACTCCAACACGATCGGATCGCGGGTCAAGTCCCTCTACGGCGACCCCGACGATCTCAAGAACCTGCTCTTCCAGGCCGAAGGTGCCGTGACCGTGGTCACCGTGCACCGCTCGCGCGAAAACGGGCTGCGCCTGCGCAACAACGGTCTCAACGAAGCCTTCCACGCGGCCACCAACCCGCACTACGCCGAGGAAATCCTGTACCTGGGCATGCTGCCGTACTTCCTGCATCCCAATCCCGAAAAGGTCCTGCTCATCGGCCTGGGCGGGGGCGGCACGCTCGACATGCTCACCAACGGCAAATTCAAGCAGATCGAGGTGGCCGAACTGGAACCCGAGGTGGTCAAGGCTTCCCGCTTCATGTTCGGCTCGCGGCCGCATCCACTGGACAAGCCCAACGTGAAACTGCGCATCGACGACGGCCGCAACGCGCTCCTGCGCCATGCGCGGGCCAATCCGCACACCTACGACATCGTGGTGTCGCAGCCCTCCCATCCGTGGCTCAGCGGAGCAGCCAACCTGTACACCCGCGAGCATTTCGAAATCGTGCGCAAGAACCTCAGGCCGGGCGGCATGCTGTGCCAGTGGGTGAATCTCTTCCGCATGAACGAGGACGGCTTCCGCAGCCTGATGGCGGCATTCGCTGCCGTCTTCCCCGACGGGCACGTCTTCCAGGTGGACGAGAATTCCGTGTTCATGGTGGGCGTCAACGGACCCTTCACCGTGGACCCGGACGTCATCGAGCGGCACCTGAAGGAAGACGCGATCAAGCCACTGGCGACGGCATATGGAATCTCCCTCAACCGGATCCTGCGCATGTACCTCTATCCCATGGATGCCGTGCGCAAACTGGCCGCCGGCGCGCCCGTGAATTCCGACCGGCGCCCCATCATCGAAACCGTGCTGCCCTGGGTGGGCCACAACACGATGTTCCGCGTGGAAAAGATCCTCGATGCGCACAAACTGCCGTATGGCCTGGTGTACACGAGCATGAAGCCGGGGACGGCCACGGTGCCACTGCTGCGCAACTACGCGGACCATCTCGTCTCCCGCATCGACCCGCAGTCCGAGGAGGACAAGATCCAGCCGCGCCTGCAGCAGTTGCTGCGCTTCACGGAAATGAACGCTTCCGTGCTCGGCGACGAGCGCTTCCGCATCGAGGCAGCCGCATACGAAAAACTGGAACGCCTCGAGGATGCCGTGGACGTCACGCGCAGGATCGAAAAGCCTTCCGTCGCCGAGCACATGAAGGTCGTGCGCTGGCTTATGCAGATGGAGCGTCCGGGAGAAGCGATGCTGCTGTCGGCCTTCGTGCTGGCCGCATTCGAGAACCCGCTCTCGCTCTTCGTGTCCGCCTGGGTGCCCGGCGTCCGCGTGGAGATGGACCCCGCGCTGCTGCAGTCGGGAGCCGTGCACCAGTTGGCGCGGGCCGCATGGAAGCTCGGCATTCCCGGACTCTCCCGTTTCCTCGTGCGCTGGCTGATGGAAACCCCCAACCTGTACGAGCAACTGGATGTCGCGATGTGGCAGATCCTGGCCGAGGTGCAACTGGCCTATGGATTCCCGGTGCATGAACACCTCGACGCCTACGTGAACCTGGGCGGAAACGATCCGGTCCTGCTCAGGAAGATGCTGATGTTCTACGGCAAGGAAGACAACGCCGACAAGGTGGACTACATCGTCAGCGTGCTCAAGAACCTGCCCAACCTGGACTACAAGGCCATGGAAATGGCCAAGAAGCTCGAAAAACTGGGCGCCCCGAAGAGCGCCATCCGCATACTCTCCAACCTGGAGCGCCAGCGCCGCGTGCTGGACGTGGAGCGCCAGGATGTCCTCAAGGAACTCATCCGCATGAAGAAAGCCGCCAAGGACTGGGCCGGACTGGGCGCGCTCGTCCTCAAGTACAAGGAAATGGCGGACGACAAGGACTTCGAGAAGTGGTCCCGCGAAACCTTCAAGGACCTGGATGCGCCGGTGCGGGAATCCCTGCTCTCGGGCCAGGACCCCGTCCCCGCCGGCCAGTAATCGCATCTCCGATTCTCCACCGTTTTGCATCTTCTCCGTTTCCGGCGTCATTTCCTTTGTCTTTTTCCATGTTTTCCAACTTTTCGCTTGACTTCCCGGTTTTCATTCCGTAGAAAAAAGCGCCTCGGGCCGGAAGGCGATTGCCGGTCCCCGGTTTTCCCGGCGCGAGCCGGGTCCCAAAGGATCGCAGCGGGCGCGTAGCTCAGTGGGAGAGCACTACCTTGACACGGTAGGGGTCGGCAGTTCAATCCTGCCCGCACCCACAAGGGTCATCATTTTTCGTTTGTCCCTGCAGCGCATGTTGCGCTTGATGGTCGATGGACTTTCCCTTCCGCTTCACACCTTTCCTCAGCTCTTCGGGCATGCGGTGCACAATCGAAACATTCGCGCGGGAAAGAAGCACGAAAGTCCTCCTGCGCCCGATGCGTCATCCCGCCCGAAGGACAACGGAGTCTGCACATGAGCGAACAGCCTTCCATTGAAACCCTGCGTCACAGTTGTGCCCACATCATGGCGGATGCCGTGAAGAAACTCTTTCCCGAGGCGAAGATCACCATCGGACCCTCCATCGAGAACGGCTTCTATTACGACTTCGACATGCCCCGTCCCTTCACCGAGGAGGATCTCGCGGCCATCGAGGCCGAAATGCGCAAGATCGCCGGGCGCAACCTGCCCTTCGTGCGCGAGGAGGTCACACGCGAGCAGGCGCGCGAACTGTTCGCATCGATGGGGGAGACCTACAAGCTCGAGATCCTCGACGCCATCCCGGAAGGCGAAACCGTCTCGCTGTACCGGCACGGCGATTTCGTCGATCTGTGCCGCGGCCCGCACGTGGAGCACACCGGCAAAATCAAGGCCTTCAAGTTGCTCTCGACGGCTGGCGCCTACTGGCGCGGCGACGAGAAGAACCCGATGCTCCAGCGCATCTACGGCACGGCGTTCCCCTCCCAGAAGGAACTCGACGAATACCTGAACTTCCTGGAGGAAGCCAAGAAGCGGGATCACCGCCGCATCGGCAAGGATCTGGATCTGTTCAGTATTTCCGAAACCATTGGCGGCGGCCTGGTACTCTGGCATCCCAAGGGCGGGCGTATCCGCAAGACGATGGAGGATTTCTGGCGCCAGCGGCATCTGGAGCACGGCTACGAGATCGTCTTCACGCCGCACCTGGCCCGCGAGGAACTGTGGCGCCAGAGCGGCCACCTGGATTTCTACAAGGATTCCATGTTCTCGGGCATGGAGGTGGAAGGCCAGCCCTACCTGGTCAAGCCCATGAACTGTCCGTACCATGTAATGATCTACAAGAGTTCGCTGCGCTCCTACCGCGAACTGCCGCTGCGCTGGGCCGAACTGGGCACCGTCTACCGCTTCGAGCGCTCCGGCGTGCTGCACGGGCTCTTCCGGGTGCGCGGCTTCACCCAGGACGATGCCCACATCATCTTCCGGCGCGACCAGATGGAGCAGGAATTGACCACGGTGTTCCGTTTCTCCCTGAACATGCTCAAGGCGTTCGGCTTCACGGATTTCGTCTGCCGGCTCTCCACCCGCCCGCAGGGCAAGAGTTGCGGCTCCGATGAAATCTGGGAAGAGGCCACCGCCCGCCTGCGCGGCGTACTCGACGCCTGGGGCGGCGCCTACGAGGTGGATGAGGGCGGCGGCGCCTTCTACGGGCCCAAGATCGACATCGCACTCAAGGACTGCCTGGGCCGGCAGTGGCAGTGCTCCACCATCCAGTTGGACTTCAACCTGCCCGAGCGCTTCGACATGACGTTCGTCAACGCCGCGGGCGAACGCGAGCGCCCCATCATGGTGCACCGTGCGCTTCTGGGCTCCATCGAGCGCTTCTTCGGCATCCTGCTCGAGCACTACGCCGGAAAGATGCCGCTGTGGCTGGCACCCGAACAGTGCCGCGTGGTCACCGTCACCAACGACCAGGACGCCTGGGCTTCCGAGGTGGCGGCCCTGTGTGCAACGAACGGCCTGCGCGCATCGGCCGACCTGCGCCCGGAAAAACTCAATTTCAAGATCCGCGAGGCCCAGATGCAGAAGATCCCCATGGTCCTGGTCGTGGGCAAGCGCGAAGTGGAAGAGCGCAGCGTCACCCTGCGCACCGCTGATGAAAACAATGGAAAAACCCTACCCATCGAGGAATTTTTCGCTATGATGAAGCAGCTGGTCCAGTGGCCGGCCATTGAGTGAAAATCATGGGCGCGCCGAAAGCGCCCGAAACGAAGGAGGTGTCGTCATTCGTCCGCCAATCAAGCAAAATCGTCCTGAGGAGCCGTTTCGCATCAACCATCGCATCCGCGTTCCCGAAGTCCGGGTGATCGACGAGGATGGGGAGCAATTGGGCATCATGAGCACCTATGATGCCATCCGAAAGGCCGAGGAGAAAGGGCTGGAACTCGTGGAGGTCAGCCCCAAGGCCAACCCCCCCGTGTGCAAGATCATGGACTACGGCAAGTTCAAGTACGAACGCGCCAAGCAGGAGAAGGCGAAGCGGCAGAACGCCACCCAGATCAACATCAAGGAAGTCAAGTTCCGCCCCAAGACGGACGACCACGATCTGGAGTTCAAGATCCGCAACATCCGCAAGTTCCTGGAGGAGGGCGACAAGGTGCGCGTCGTGGTGAGTTTCCGCGGCCGCGAAATCGTCCACCCGGAATTCGGATTCCAGTTGATGGAAGAAATCCTCAAGCAGGTGGGAGAGGCCGCCGAAGTCGAGCAGAAACCCACCAACGAGGGAAGGGCTGTCGCCATGCTGCTGGCCCCGTCGAAGAACAAGGCCAGGAAACAGGAACCCGCCGCACCCAAGCCGGATGCGCCCGGAGTACGTCCCGTGTAGCGGCGGCAAGCCAAGGAGCCGGCCATGCGTTTATATCAAAAAAAGATTCCCGTGATTGCAGCGGAGATCGTCAAGCGTCTGACGACGGAGGAAGACATCGAAACCCGCACGCCGTCGGAAGTGCAACTGGACCTCGAAAGCGTGATGAACGAATATCTGCGCGTGGAGAGGGAAATCACCGACAAGGCGCGCGAGCATCTCAAGGTCACCGGCCTCTCGTTCGAGCACTTCGGGCGCGTGAAGCGGGCCAAGGCCGAGGAGCGCGGCTTCGCCCTGGGCGAGGAAGGCATCCAGTACATGAGCGGCCAGATGCTCGAGATCCTGATGCAGTCCACGCACGTAGATGAAATCTACTCCTCGGATGCCGAAATCCGGACCAAGATCGACGCTGTGCTCGAAAAATACATGACCCTGGACGAGGAGATCGAGGAAGAAGTACGCAAACGGCTCAAGAACCTGGAGGAAGGCTCCACCGCCTGGGACATCGAATACAAGAAGACCCTGGCGCGGATGAAGGCAAAATATCAACTGGAGTAACCGCAGACAGGAAGGGGGCCGGCCATGGCCTTGATCCTCACCGTCATCGAAACCCGCAAGGGCGTCATCTGCCAGGAAAGCCTGGGGGCGCTGGCGGTGGGGCGCAAGGTGGCTTCCGCGCGTGGGGCAACGCTGTATGCCGTTCTGATGCATCCTTCCAGCGAACGCATGCAGCAGGAGCAGGTCGTCCAACTGGCCGCCGCCGGCGCGGACCGGGTCATTCTGGTGACGCAGGCGGCCGGGCCTCCCGAAAACGCCACCTGGGCGGCCGCGCTGATGGAAGTGCTCGACCGGTTCCATCCGACCTTCCTGCTGCTGGGCGCCACCCGGCTGGCGCTGGAACTGGCGCCTTGCCTGTGCCTGCACATCAAGGGCGTATATGCGCCCAATTCCGGCATCTTCACTACCCCGCAACTCAAGATCGACTGGTTTCATCCCGAGCGGCATTCCATCACGGAATTCTTTGAAGAAGACTTGGAAATTCCCCTCGTCGCCATCGTGAACCAGAATCCAGCCGTTCATGCGGGCACGGCCGCCGAGATCGAAGTCATTCCGCTGCGGGCAACGGCTCCCCGGACCTTGGTCTCCTCCAGTCTCCTGGCAACCGTGGACGGGCATGCCGGAAGCGATGGCGTGATGGTGGTCATGGGTTCCCTGGCCCTGCACAGGAGTCAGGAACTTTCGGCCTGGTGCGCGCGGGAGGAATGGCCCCTGATCCGTCTGGCCGACGCGGACGGGTCCGCCATTCCGTGGTGGCAGGCCGAACCCGCGGGAGAAAGCCTCCTGCTCGTGGGCTGCACCGCGGAAGAATTCCATTTCTGCCAGGCGGCATTCCCCCTGTCGTCCCGCTGGGTCTGCATCGGCTGCCAGATATCCCAGGCATCTTCCTGCCCCCGTGGGAACATCAAGACGGTGGCCGGCGAACTGGATGCCATTCTGGATGCCCTGTTCCAGAAGGAGGCGTGATGTCCCGCCGCGCGCTGTGTTTCCTGGAAAACGGAAAAATGGATCACGCTGCCCGCAGCGTGCTCGAGTGGGCTGCGTTCCTGAAAGATTCGTGCGGCTTCGACATCTGCATCTTCCTGTGGGAAATGGAGGAATCTGGTTTCGAATTCCCGGAACCTCTGGAAACGGTGCAGTGGTTCTGCCTGGACGAGTTTCCGCCCCTGATGCAGATGTCCACGCTGGATCTGGCCGACCTGGCCGAACGGCTCCAGAATCGCTTTCCGGCGGATCTCATGCTGGTTCCGGCTTTCGTGTCCGTCTCTCCCCTGCATCTGCTGGGTGCGGCCTTCGCCTGCATGCGCCAGGGGGATTTCTGGTTCGGCGTGTCGGAATGCATCCCCCGGACGGAGGGGACGTTCGCCTGCCGCCGCACGCTGGCCGGAAACGTGCTGGAGTCCGTTCCCGCATACCCGCTGGCCATGGCCATCGCGCATCACCGGGGCATTGCGCCCCACGCGTGGAAAACGGGAGTCTCTCCCCAGAAACTGCCGCTCTCCGGCTTCGATCTGGACGTGGACATGCTGCAGATGCGCTCGGCTGTGTTTCCGGAACCCGTTTCCATCCTGCAGGCTCCGGAGCCGGAAACCGTGAGTCTCGACGAGGCGCTGGCCTTCCTGGTGGCCGAAAATGCGGAGAAATAGGCTCTGGATCGCTGCGGCCATCTGCATCGGAATGCTGGCCTGCCTGCGTACCCGTCCGAATTCTCCCTCGAAGACACGGGAAAATCCGCGACGCACGGAAAGACTTTCGGCGGAAAAACGATCCGACCGGCACCTGGATGCGGCGCGGCGCCTGCTGGATGCGGGCCGGATGGAAATGGCCAGAGCAGAACTCGAAAAAATCATGAATGACTCCAAAGCCCCCCAGCGAAACCGGGGACGGGCCATGTGGCTGATCCTCAAGGCGGACGGTGTGCGCGACCCCGAGGCCTACTGGCGCCTGCTGGAACGCTTTCCATCCACCGTGGCCGCCGAAGACGCCCTGCGCGAGTTTATCCGGCTCTCGCACCACTCCCCATCCGTGCAGGTGCGCCGGCTGCTGGCATTCTACCGCCGCCATCCCGACACGTTCGCGGCGGAACTGGCCCTCATGGAAAGCGCCGGCCTGGCCGAACGCATGGGCACGAAGGCATGGAAGCGCTACGCCGTGCATCTGCTGATCTTTCTGGTCCGGCATCATCCCGACAGCCCATATCGCGATGCGGCGCTCTACCGAGCCGCTGAAATCTGCCGGACCGAAGGCCGAATCGATGAAGCCATTTCACTCCTGAAGCAATTGCTGCAAATGAATGAATCTTCATTCTTTTTTGGCGATTACAATTCTGAATGGCTCGATGATGCACAACTATTATTAGGTGAATTATATTTTTCCCAGGGAAATCGCAAGGCGGCCATCCGGACCTGGTCGGATTTGCCGCGACTGTTTCCCCATTCCCGCCTGCGGGATCGCGCCTGGATGCGCCTGATGCATCTGCAGGCCGCCATGGGCCGCCGAACGGAAGCCTGCCTGTCCGCCCGGACGCTCCTGGGAAAGATGCCGCATAGCCGATTCGCCCCGCAGGCCAGGAATTTCCTTGCCGGCTGCGGACCGGTTCCATAGGCTGCCGCATGATGGGAAACGCGCTGGCCTTCCTGGGAAAAGAAACGCTTTCGGCGTGCCGCAACATGGGCGGCATGCTGGCGCTGGCCCTTCAATCCATCCTTTCGCCCTTCATCCTGCGCGTGGATGGGCAGGAATTCGTGCGCACCCTGCACACATCCGGCGTTGCGCCGGCTTTCGGCTTCCTGTCGATGCTCCTTTTCACGGGCCTCGCCCTGGGGCTGGGGGTGGCGCTGGCCCTGCGCCCTCTCGGCGCCGTATCCCTGGCCGGCTTTTCCGTGGGCTATGCCGTTTTCAATGAAGCAGGGCCCCTTCTGGCCGGGATCCTTTTCGCCGCCCGGGTGGCCGCTCCCAACGCGATCGGCCTTTCCCTCGACCGGATGGAGCCGGAATCCAGTTTCGACGGGAAAACTTTCCCGCGGCGCCTTTCGGCCCGCGTGCTGGGCATGGCCCTGGCTCTCCCCCTGCTGTTCGTCCCGGGAATCCTGGCCCTCCTGGCTGGCGCGGCCCTGGGCGGGATCCCGGGCGAAGTGAGCCTTTCGGCATTCGGGGCATCGCTCGCCCAGAACGTGCATTCGGCGGATTTCCTGCGGGGCCTGGCCAAGGCGACTGTTTTCGGCTTCCTGACGGCCGTGCCATCCTGCCATTTCGGACTGGCGACTCCCGCTGACGAAACCGGACCGGGCCGCGCCGCACAGACGGCTCTTTCGGTGATCCTGCCCGGCCTGGTCATGGTGAACTTCCTGCTCACGCGGGCGTTTTCATAAAGGATGGCACATGCTGGTGCGGGCTCTGGAATCTCTGGGTTCGAAAACGCTCGAGGCGCTCGAAACCGCCTTTCTGGCGCTGCGCCTGGCTTCCTGTCCATTCCGGCGCTTCCATTCCCCGGAAAACGGCTCGCCGCAGGTTCCGGGCGCCCTCTGGAAAGGCGGCGTGATCTTCATCGTGCTGACCACCGGGTTCCTGAGCGCGGTCACCGTGTTTCAAATCGGCCTTCAACTGGACCGGTTCCTGGGCCATCCGGGATTGGCGGGGCAGGGGTTCATGGCTGGAATCTTTCTGGCGGTCCCCGCGCTGTCCTCCCTGATGCTGGCCCTGCGCGCAGCGCCCGGGCTCGCGGCGGACGCGGTCTTCCTCGCCGCCGCCGATGCAGGGGAAAAGCCGGATCCGGCGGCCGGACTCGCGCCACGCTGCCGCGCATTCCTCCTCATGACGCCCGTTCTCGGCCTGTTCGCCCTGGCGGCCGCCCTGGCGGGAGGGCTAGCCAGCGCGCGGATGTTCGACCCCAACCTGCGAATCTTCCTGGACCCCGGCGCCGTCACCCCGGCCTGGCTGTTTCTGGCTCTCGCACGCTTCCTGGCGCATGGAATGGCGTTTCCGCCGGCCGCTGCCGCCTGCGGTCTCGTCGCCGCCCGGACACGGGATCCGCGCTCAGGCGCGCTGACGGCCGCCGCGCGTGCCTTCCCCGCCGCCGCCATGGCCATCCTGCTCGCCGATGGCCTGCTGATGGCCGTGGTGCTTCCCTTCCTGCTGCCGTGACCGTGCGAACGGCTTTGTCCGGACCATGAATCGCGCCAGGAAAGCCGGCCACGCCATCACTCGCGCACGACGGACAGGAGGAGATGGCCGGTGAGATCCTTGTCGTGGCGCGCCATCAACAGGATCTGGTTGAGTCCCGGACGCACGGGGACATCCACATCGAAGGACAGTTCGGGCCCCTTTCCGGGGGCATAAAACACTTTCTGGCGGGGATTGTCGGACTTGAAATTGGACGTGATCACATAGAAATCCCGGATGGATTCCGGATGCACCACCTTGCCCGCGATGCGCACCGTCTCCTTGCGGGTGAGGCTCTCGGGCCGCACGGTCAGCACGATGCGCGGCGGCACCACGTGCGGCACCCATTCCACCTGGGCCACGGGCCGCCTAGCCGGCGCGTCGGTGCGGATATCGCAGGCGGCGAATCCATAGACCCGGTCCGCCAACTGGACGCGGCAGGCCTTGCCATAGAGCCCTGTGGCATCCAGCCATCCCGACACGCGCGCCAGGCGCAGGCCCGTCAGGCGGGCATCCTGGAAGACCTCGGCGCCTTCCGGCAACTGCGTCACGAACGGATTGAACGTCCCGTCCACGGCCGGTCCGAACGGCAACTCGAAGCGCCGGGCCACGGTTTCGGAGAAATCGGGATCCAGCACGGCCAGTTCCACGCTCAGCGGCTTCTTGCCGGACTGGATCCTGTATTTCATCGTGGCCCATGTCTCCCTGCCCGGCTCCAGTTTTTCGTGCTGCGCCCGGCCTTCCAGCAGGAACAGCCGCTTGTCACCCTGGTTGCGCAAAAAGGACATGGGCTTTTCCGAAATGCCATCGCCGATGTTCTTCACCCGCATGTGCAAAAGGAAGGTCTCGTTCTCCTGGGCGATGCCGTCGCCGCCGTTCTCCTCGCCCCAGGCGAACGAGAAGGCGAACTGCGGCCGCCCCACGTCCTCCATCTGCAGGTTGCCCTTGAATTCCGCGAACCGGCCACGGCCCTGCTCGAAAATCTCCAGTTGATACGGTTCCACGCCCGGAGCCGTGGTGTGCGGCACCTTGATCCGGGTGCGCCACGAAAACGTCTTGCCGGGCGCCAGCGCGCCGAACAGGTATTCATGGCCGTCCAGGAAATCGGCGGGCGAACGCAGCACGCCGTAGACGCGGGAGAGAGGCTCCGTACCGCGGTTCTCCAACTGGAATTCCAGGTAGAATTCCTGTCCGGGACGCACGCTTTCGATGGGTTTCTTGCACTCGGGGTCCGCTGCGTCGCACAGCAGGCGGCGCAGTTCCACCTGAGGCTTCGATGCGCCCAGCGCGCCCTTGCGCCAATCCACGCCGCGCCGCTGCAGGTCCGCCACGAACTTCGCATCCTCCTCCTCCAGTTGCCGGTTCACCAGCGCCTGCAGACCCGCCAGGGTCTCGGACGCCTTCGGCCGGCCAGCCTCCACCAGGATGCGCCGTGCGAACTCCACCAGATCGTCGTCGGCGCCGTCGTCCTCCACGCGGTTCTTGCGCTCCCGCTGGGCGCGTTCGGTGATGTAATGCCGGATTTCGTAGCGCGGGCTCTCGTCCGGGCGCTGGCGCTCGCTCTTGATGGCCCGCGTGCGCTTGCGCGGCTCCCGGGGCTCGTCTGGCCAGAACAGGGACAGCACGTCGTCGATGACGCCGATGGACACGAACCGCACGTGTGGCACCACACCCACCTGCTGGATGCTCACGTCGCCCGGCGTGAGGTATTCGCGGATGGTCAACTTGAGAACCGGCTGCTTGGGCCCCTGGCTGAAAATCTGCTGCACCGTCCCCTTGCCATACGTGGTCTCTCCCACGACGAGCGCGCGGTCCTGCCCCTTGAGCGCCCCGGCCACGATTTCCGACGCCGAGGCCGACTGGGACGACACCAGCACCACCATGGGAGTGGAATCGTCGAGCGTGCCCTTCTTCTCCGCGTGATACACCTGCTTCTGCGTGCCCGGAGCGCCCACGGTGGAGACGATGACGCCCGCGTTCAGGAAGGCGTTGGCCACCGTGATGGCCTGCGGCAGCAGTCCGCCCGGATTGTTGGCCAGATCCAGGATGATTCCCGCGGGCGTCTTCTCCCGGGTGGCCTCCGCGAACTTCTTCGACAGATCATCGGTCGTGTAGTTGATGAAATGGTTGATGCGCAGATACAGCACGTCTCCCGGCAGCCACTTCGATACCACGCTCTCCAGTTTGATCTGGCGCCGGCGCAGTACGAACTTCTTCGGCTCCTTCCATCCCTCGCGCCGGATGTAGACCGCCACATCCGTGTCCTCCGGCCCCCGGATGCGGTCGACGGCATCCGAAAGCGGCATGTTGACCGTGCTCTCGTCGTCGATCTGCACGATCTTGTCGCCTTCCTTCACGCCGGCCTCGAAGGCAGGCGTGCCCGGCGTTGGATAGATGACCGTGATATCCCAGTCGCGCACCGAGAGCACCATGCCCACGCCTCCGTATTCCCCCTTGGTCTGCATCTCCAGTTCATCGGTGTACCTGGGCTTGATGAGCACCGAATAGGGGTCCAGCGCCTCGAGCATTCCGTTGATGCAACTGTAGACGGCATCCTCGACTTCCTCCGGGTCGTCGGCATCCCTGCGCAACTCGCCGGTGACGAACGCCAGCACCTCCCCGATCATTTCCTCCAGTTTGCCCAGATCGGAAAGCCGGGAGGTATCGAACGTCTGCTTCCTGTTGTCTACCTGCACCAGCGCATGCTTTTCATCCGGCAGAGAAAAGGCGACCGATGCAATGTCTGATTGCAATTCCTCCAAGCAGGCTGAAAACATTTCCGCTGGCTTCAATTTAGTTGGATCATAATAATATGATCGCAAATACGCCAATGTCAGGGCGAGTTCCGGAAACGCGCTGTCCACGGTCTTGTCTACCACTGGAGATGGCGGCAGTTCCTCCGTTTTCCGGTTTTCTTCCTGCCGGTTCCGGTGCTGGCATCCTGCAATCAAAATGCATGTCAAAAGAAAAGGAACCGCAATACGACTTTTCATGAGAAAACTCATTTTTTCGCTTTCAATGCCATGGGCTCCGGCGTTGCGATCAGGATTTCATCGTATCCATCCCCATCCACATCGGCCACGACCGGAGCGTCCGGGGATGACCACGAAGCCAGATACGCCGGCGGCGCATCGGCCGCATCGGGAATCCACAGCAACTGGTTGTTGGTCTTGAGCAACTTGCCGGGCTTCTTCGGCCCGAAGAGATGGCAGGGCAGGATGTCGAACACCGAGAATCCCCCCTGGATTTCGGCGACCTGGCGGCGCTGCGCCTCCTGGCCGCGCACGGAAACCACGGACAGATACGCCCTGGCGACGCGACCGTAGTCCTTGTTCCAGCCATCTCCCACCCACAGGTCCCAGCCGTCGGGTTTCGCTGACACCCACAATCCGCGCACGCCGCGCACCGTTGGCAATCGCCGCCATTGGCCGTCCTCGAACAGGAACAGTCCACCATCGGAGCCCGGCTCGTCGCCATACACCCGCGCCACGGCCAGCGTGTATCTGCCTTCCCGGGCGCCGAGAACACCCAGGCGGGAAATCATGGCGGCCGAAGTCACGGTTTTGACCTGGCTCTCCCCGGGCGCGAGGAGTCCCACCTGCACGGTGTACTTGTCGGAAAACCAGGCCAGCACCAGGGCGCCATCCGGCGCCAGGACGGCATCCTGCGGATCGGCGCGGTCCGACACCGTCTGGTGGATCACCTGGTGCACGGCCGGTTTCGCGGAAGCGTCCGAAAGCGTGAACACCACGGTGTTCTGGGCCAGGCGGCTGGCAGGATCCCGCCCCCAGCCGACCAGCACGCGGTCGGGACGGCCGCCGGAGCCGGGAACCTTCAGGGCCAGGCGGGCGCTGCCGGTTCCCTGCACCGCCTCGGCCACCACCGTGCCGTCCGGGCGCAGAAACCGGATGCCGCTGGAAAGCACGTAGGCATACAGGGACTGGCGGCCGTCGAAGCGGCCGTGCAGGATGAAAGCCGTATTCGGAACCGCCGGCAGTTTCACGGCCTGCAGGATGGCTTCATCCATCAGGAACGCTCCCCCGGCGACGCGGGGATTGACCGTATTGGGCTTCAATTCCGGATTCGCCGGCGGCGAAGGCGATGGAGAAGGCGCGGGGTCCAGGCTCTGGGCGGGCTCTGGCGGCGATGCAGGCTCCGCTGGCCTCGATTTTCCCCTGCAGCCCGCAGCCAGTAAAAAGAGTATTGCAATGGCAATGCGTTTCATGTCTGGCAAAACCTGCAAGAATATGATTTTATTTTGCCTGTTCACGCAATGCCTTCAGCACGCGTTCGGGTGTGAAGGGACCCTGCCGCAGCCGCACCCCGCAGGCATGGAAAATCGCGTTGGAAATGGCCGGCAGCGCGCCGTTGATGGAAATTTCGGACACGCTCTTGGCGCCGTAAGGCCCCGTGGTCTCGTAGGTGGGCACGAGGATGGTGACCATTTCCGGCATGTCGGCCGTAGTGAAAATTTTGTAATGGCCGAAGCCGGGGTTGAGCATGCGGCCCTTCTCGTTGAACAGGTATTCCTCCGTGAGCGCATAGGAGATGCCGTTCATCGTGGCGCCCTCGACCTGGCCCTCGGCCAGCCGCGGATGGATGGCCGTGCCGCAGTCCACCGCGCTCACGTACTTGAGCAGTTTCACGAAGCCGGTCTCGGTGTCCACCTCGACCTCGGCGAAGTGGGCCGCAAAAGGCGGCGGGCTCTTCTCGGTGACGTGCGAGGCGCTGGCGATGATCTGCTTCTGGTTGTGGGAATACAGGCTGTAGAGCGCCACGTCGGAGATGGTGATGGCCTTGGGGCCGCCCAGGATGCGGCCATCCTCGATGGAAAGCCCTTCCATCGGGCAGTGCATCATCTCGGCCGCCGTCTCCAGGATCTGCTGGCGCACCAGCAGGGCGGCCTTGCGCACGGCGCCGCCCGAGAGATAGGTGGTGGAGGAGGCATACGCGCCCACATCGAACGGCGTGACGTCCGTATCCGATGACAGCGGCAGGATCATGGACGTGTCCACGCCGAGCACCTCCGCGGCGATCTGGGAGAGCACCGTGTCGGAGCCCGTGCCCAGGTCGGTGGCGCCCATGAGCAGGTTGAAGGAACCGTCCTCGTTGAGTTTGATCGTGGCGGCCCCCATATCGATGTGCGGAATGGAACTTCCCTGCATGAGGATGGCCATGCCCACGCCGCGCTTCCTCGGGCCCTCGGAGGAGCGCGGGCGCGACCAATCGATGGCCTCGGCACCGCGGGTGATGCATTCGCCCAGGCCGCAGGAGCCGATGGTCATCTCCACGCCCTCGGTGCCTTCGCCCAGCGCCTTGAAGATGGGGGAACCCATGCCAGAGCGGATGTGGTTCTTCACGCGCAGTTCCAGCGGATCCATGCCCAGTTTCGCGGCGGCCTCGTCCACCAGGCACTCCAGCGAAAACACGGCCTGCGTGGCCCCGTAGCCGCGGTAGGCGCCACCCACGGGCAGGTTGGTATAGGCGGCCTCCATCAGGAAGTCGATGTTTTCGCAGGGATACATCGGCAGGACCTTGGAGCCGCAGTTGGAACCCACCGTGAGCGCATGCGAGCCGTAGGCGCCCGTATTGAGGATCATGTGCATGCGGATGGCCTGGATCTTTCCCTCGCGGGTGAAGCCCAGCGTGGTGGTGCATACCGAGGGGTGCCGCGTGCGCGAGGACACGAACTCGTCCTTGCGGGTGTATTCCAGCAGCACGGGCATGCCGGTGCGCAGGCAGAGCATGGTGCACACGTCCTCGAGCAGGATTTCCTGCTTGGCGCCGAAGCCTCCGCCGATGCGGGGCTTGACCACGCGGATGCTGCGCACGGGAATCTGGCAGCACTGGGCCACGATGCGCCGCACGTGCCAGGGAACCTGCGTGGAGGAGGTGATGCGCACGCGCCCGTACGGGTCGGGCTCGCACAGGGTGATGTGAGGCTCGATCGGGCAGTGCTGGGCGTACTGGGTCACGAACGTGCCGGAAACCACCACGTCGCACTTGGCCAGCGCATCGTCCACGTTGCCAACGCTCGTGCTCACGCGGGCGGCGAGATTGCGCTCCTTCTCGTACGGCACCGGAATCACCACGTGCGCGTCGGGCTCGTCATGGATGACGGGCGCTCCCGGCTGCAGCGCGCGCACGGGGTCGAAGACCGGCTCGAGAATCTCGTATTCCACCTTGATCAGGGAAAGCGCCCTCTCGGCGATTTCCGGCGTCTCGGCGGCCACGGCGGCCACGCGGTCCCCCACGTAGCGCACCTTGGAATCGAACATGACGGTGTCGTAGGGGCTGGGTTCGGGGTAGCCCTGCCCGGCCGTGGTGTGCATCACGCGCGGCACGTTGCCGTAGTAGAGCACGGCATGCACGCCGTCGAGCGCCTCGGCTTCGGAAATGTCGATGTGGCGGATGCGGGCATGCGCATGCGGAGAAGTGAGGATGCGGGCGTGCAGGGCGCCATCGGGCACCAGGTCCGCCACATACAGTTTACCGCCCGTGGCCAGGGCCATGCCGTCGACCTTGCGCACATTGTGTCCGACCTGGGAAAACGTCTCACTCATGTCCTTCCTCCTTCTCCTGGCGCATCGCGGCGGCGGCCATCTTCACGGCCTCGATCTGCTTGACGTAGCCCGTGCAGCGGCACAGGTTGCCATCGAGCCCCTCGCGGATGTCTTCGTCCGTGGGGTCCGGGTTTTCATCGATGAGGCTCTTGGCCGCCAGCAGCATGGACGGGATGCAGAATCCGCACTGCACGGCTCCGGCGTCCACGAAGGCCGTCTGCAGCGGATGCGGATTCTCCACGTCCCCCAGGCTCTCCACGGTCTCCACGCGGCGGCCGTTCGCGGCGGCGGCCAGAATCAGGCAACTCTTCACGTAGACGCCGTCGAGCAGCACGCCGCAGGCGCCGCAGTCCCCCTCGCCGCAGCCCTTCTTCACCGATGTGACGCCCAGATCCCGCAAAAGATCCAGGAGCGTCAGATCCGGGGCCACTTCCAGTTCCACCATCTGTCCGTTGATGTCCATCTGAATGGGAATCATGTGCACGTTCTCCGTTTCGACCGCACGGGTCAGTTGGCCGCGGCCGCGAGGTGCCGCCGGACGAGGGTTTCCACGAGATGCTTCTGGTATTCGCGCGAAATGCGGAAATCGGGACGGAATGCCAGGTTTTCCACGGCCGCGCGGGCCGCGTGCGCGAACGATTCCGGTGTGGCCGGCATGCCCGAAAGCGCCTGCTCGGCCTCCGGGATGCGGCGCGCCAGCGGCACCACGCCACCCACGGCCACGCGGGCATCGCGCACGAGGCCACCCTCGATGCGCAGGCGCACCGCCACGTCGCACAGCGTGTAGTCCACCAGGGTGCGGGCGAACTTCTCGTAGGAAACGCCGCCTGCGGGAAGGGGAATCTCCACGGCCGTGATCATCCTTCCGCCGGAAAGCGCCTTCTTCGGATGCTCGGCCAGGAATTCGGCCACCGGCACCCGGCGAACGCCCTCGGTGGCCGATTGCACCTCTACCACGGCATCCAGGGCCAGCAGCAGCACGGGCAAATCGTTCCAGTACACGCCGTGCGCGAGTTCTCCGCCCACGGTGATGACGTTGCGCAGCGGGGTGGAGCCGATGCCGCGGGCGCAGCGCACCAGCGCAGAAGGCAGTCCGGGATGGCGGCGGATGCGGGTCATCGTGACCATCGCCCCCAGGCGGATGCGCTGCTCGTCCACATCGATGGACTTGAGTTCTTCCAGGCCGGACAGGTCGATGACCGTCCGGATCTTTTCATCGCGCACCATCGAGGCCGCGGTGCCGCCGGCCAGAAGGAAGACGGCCGGTTCCTGCAGCAGGTTCACGGCCTCGGAAATGGAAACGGGACGTAGGAATCGTTCGACGTTGATCATGGGTCCTCCACTTTGGGGGAAACGGCGCCGTCGCCCGACGAAGCCGCCGGCAAACGTATGACGCGCCTGTATATCATGAAAGGCTTGGAAGCGTCCAGCTGTCATGCCGGGTCCTTCGCCACCTTTTGCCAGGCACGGCACGATACGGAACCGTGGTTTTTCCAGCGGTCCGTTCTGACGTAATCGATGATTTTATTTGTAGAAAAAGGCGTTCAAATAGCGCTGTTCGTAGGGGTACAATTTCTTCAGTTTCTTTTCGATTCGCTCCAGCGCCGCGTTGATTTCCGTCTTGCGGGCTTCCTGATCCGACAGCAATTGCTCCTTGCGTTTCCGAAGCGACTCGAAGGCATCCCAGCGGCGCATCACCTCTTCGCCGGCCCGCAGCATCTCTTCGATCCCTGACCTGATTTCCGGGGGCATTTCCTTTTCGGCCAATACTTTTCTGAAGGCCATTTCGGCTTCCCGGACCTGTATATCGTAATCCGGCCCGCGGTTGCCGCGCGGATACACAGCCAGCACGGGTTCCTGGATGTCCCGCACCTTTGCGTATTCGAAGGTGTTGAACAGTTTGAGCAGCCGGTTGAAGCCGAGCTTCCAGTTCTGCCGGGCCGCCAGCAGCCGCGCGCGGGAATCCAGCATGGAATGGATCCACTCGTGCTCGTCTCGGATCAACTGTTCCACCATGGGCATCAATGGCTGGATTTCACTCGTCAAATCAGCGGTTTCAGGATGGAATCCCAGGGATGCCTGCATGTACTGCAACGCGTTCCAGTACTGCTGAATCGAACGTTTTCGCGGGATTTTGGGCATTTGTCCTCCTCTACCCAGCCCGTTTCATCCGGTCTTGCACCCGGTGAACCGAAAAAACGGAATGACCCGGACTTCTGGCAAAATGCCTGTGGCTCTGGAGCGAACCTCGCCTGCGGCTCCGGATGTTTCACCAGCCACCTGCACGGCGCATCCCTGCGCCGCCTGCCCCTTTGGGGCAGTGATTCACTATATATCCTAATTTGTCCGGCAAGGCAAAGAAATTATAGAATAAAAATTTTCATGAAATCATGGCCACAAAAAGTTTTTCTTGTCTGAAAACGCCACTATTTGATATTCAAAATAGATGATAAAAATTCAGTCAAAAATTTTTCTGATTTTCCATGGAAAAATCCCTCTTTTCTGATTTTTTCATCTTTTGCAAAACATTTTTACTCATGGACAAAAATCTTCGGGCTCCCGACAGGCCGCGGCGGTGCCGGCACGGGTGCCAGTTGGCATGGATAACATCGGCAATCACGATTTACGGCTGCTTTGCCTGCAGATTTTCACGAAATTTATTTACTGGATGAATATGGGAAGACAGAGGAAATCAGGCGGGAACCGGCACTACTTGGCGCCGCAGCCACCGCCGGCCGGCATCTGCGTATTGCGGGAGAGCGTGTTCTTGCACTCGGCCGCGTACGCCTTCTCGTTGTACTTGCAGAACTCGGTCTTGATGGTTTCGGCATCCAGGCCCGAGAACTTGTTCTTGCCGTTGGCGATCCAGGTGGGGGAGCCGCCGACCTTGCTCATCTTGGCCACCAGCAGGCTGTCTTCCAGCAGTTTCTTGCCCTCCTCGCCCGTGGAGCAGGTCTCGATCACGGCCGGGTCGATGCCGTTCGTGGCGCAGGGCTTCCAGTCGGGGTTGTGGATGTTGGGGTTGCGGCACCAGATGTACTCCATGAACTTGTAGTCCTTGGCATAGTGCTTCATGGCGCACAGTTCGCGGATGTTCTCTTCCACTTCGGGCTGGCCGTGCAGCGCGTTGAAGCCGGAGCCCACCTTGTCGGCGATGTAGTAGATCTTGAAGTCGATCTTGTTCTTGAAGTTGGCCAGGACTTCCTTCATGGCATCGAGGGCCTTCACGCCATAGGGGCACTGGCTCATCACGAACAGTTCCAGCGTGTTGGGCACTTCCTTGCGGCATTCGAAATCCCACTGGCAGTCGGGCTCGTCGCAGTCGACCTTGCCGTTCTTGTTGTCATCCTGCTTGTTGTTGCAGACTTCCATGCAGGCGGGGTTGAAACGGCAGGTGGGATCGGCGCAGTCCACCAGGTTGTTGCCCGTGTTGTCCACGCCGTCGTCGCAGATTTCGCCCTTGGGGTCGAAGATCTGCGGGAACGCCTTCAACTGCAGCCAGGTACCGGCCGGAGTCGTGAAGCGGGCCAGCCGCGGATAGGCTTCCTCGTCCTTCTTGAGATTCTCGTCGGCCAGCAGCGCGGGCAGCAGCGTGAGTTTGGCTTCCTCGTAGATCTTCTTGCCCTCGTCGGTGGTGTAGTCGACCTTCTTCACGACGGCGCCGGCGACCATGCGCTTGACCTGCTCCAGGCCGCGCTCGAACTTCGCGCATTCCTTGCAGCGGGAGTCGGTCACGAACACCACGTTGACCACCGGGGGCGGCTTGATTTCAGAGCAGGGCTGCGGCTTGGGTTCCGGCAGTTCCTGGCAGAACGCGCGCATGAAGGCGTTGGTGGAGCGCCCGCCCTGGTACGGCTTGTCGTTCACGTAAATGGTGGGGGAGCCGCCGGCCTTGCGGGCCTGGGCGCGCTCGGAGGAAGCCTTGAGCAGGTCCTTGCCTTCCTGTCCGTTGAAGCAGGCTTCGATCTTGGCCACGTCGATGCCGAACTGCTGCGCGCAGGCCTTCCAGTTGGTGTGGACCTCACGCATGTTCTTGTTCTGGCACATCAGGAAATCCCAGAACTTCTGGGGAGCATGCTTGTTCACGCACAACTGGGCGATGTTGCCCTGGACCTCGGGTTCGCCGTGCAGGCTCTTGAAAGTGCCGTCCGGAGCCGCATTGACGATGTAGTCCAGTTTGAAATCCACCAGGTTGCCGATCTTGTCCAGAACCGGCTTCACGGCATTTTCGACCTCGACGCCGAAGGGGCACTGGCTCATCACGTAGAATTCGACCTTGAGGGGTTTGGGACCCGTGGGCTGCTGCTGCGCCTGCTGGTTGCCTTCCGGGGCGGCGCCCTTCTTTTCCTTGGGCATGCGTTCGCAGGCAAAGGCGAAAATGGAGAGAAGAGTGATCAGAATCGTCAGGTTTCGCATCTTGGACATTTCCTTTCCACGTCATTTTTCCGTGCCGCGACACGGTTCCGGAGACGTGCATGGCCGGAAGAGGTGGTGTGTTGCTATCAAAGTTTTCATGTTTCGTCAACAGAGCGCATGCAGGTTCCATCTTGTAAAAGGGCGCTCTCCGGTGTAGGGTGCACACGCACGGCGTCCAACGCCCCTGCAACCGAATCTCCAGGAGTTTCATTTCATGACGGCCGACGATTTGTCCCGGGCTTGCGACAGACTGCAAAATGCCAGACACGCGGTGGTTTTCACCGGCGCCGGCATCTCGGTGGAAAGCGGCATCCCTCCCTTCCGCGGCCCTGATGGCCTGTGGAACCGGGTGGACCCCTCGTTCCTCGAACTCGAGAACTTCTTCCGGGACCCGGTGAACTCCTGGCGCCTGATCAAGGAAATCTTCTACGACTTCATCGGTTCGGCGCGGCCCAACGCGGCCCATTTCGCCGTGGCGCGCCTGGAGAAGGCCGGCATCGTCAAGTCCGTCATCACCCAGAACATCGACAACCTCCACCAGGAGGCCGGCTCCAGCCACGTCATCGAATACCACGGCACCACGAGGCGGCTCTCCTGCCTGCAGTGCGGCAAGACGTGGAAACTCTCCGAGGTGGATCTCTCGGAGCCGCTGCCGTTCTGCGCGCGCTGCGGCGGCATGCTCAAACCGGACTTCATCTTCTTCGGCGAGGGGATTCCCCGGGACGCCATGGTGGAAGCCGCCCAGGAATCCATGAATGCCGACGTGATGCTCGTCATCGGCACCACGGGCGAGGTGATGCCGGCCTGCGCCCTGCCCATGGCCGCCAAGCAGAGCGGCGCCTTCATCATCGAGGTGAACGTGGATGAAAGCCGCTACACCGGGTTCATCACGGACGTCTTCCTGCAGGGAAAGGCCGGCGATGTCTGCGCGAAAATCGCTGATCGCCTTTGCTCCAACTGAAGGGGTTTTTTTGAAGGACTTTCCATGTTTCATGCATCTTCGAAAATTTGTTTTCTGCTAATCCTCTTGATGCTTTCCCCCATGCGCACGCACGCCATGGGCCCGGAAGACGAAGAAATCGTCTTCGACGACGAGGAAAAGCCCAAGGACGATGAGGGCAATGAAGAGGAACCCGCAAAGCCGGCGCCGGTGCCCCAGCGGGTGGAGCAGGTTTCCGACGAGCAGGGGCTTTTGCGCAGCATGGACGAATACGACGCCCATCTGCCCTTCGAAAGACTGCGCAAGGATGTCCCCAACTTCCATTTCGATGCGGCCGCCGGACCGGCCGTTGGAATCTCGGGGCTCTCCTCGCATGCCGGACCGGCCCTGCGGCTCTCGGGAATCTGGCGCACATGGCGTCATTTCGGCTGGGGTGCGGCCTTCGACACGCAGTTCCTCATGGGCAAGGGCGTCTCGCGTCCCGGCTTCGCGCCGGCTCTGGTCCTGAAGTTCTTCATTCCGCTCAAGCGCAGGCACGATCTCGGTCCCCGCGAATCCTGGGAAATCGGCCTGGACCTGGCGGGCGGCTACATCAGCCAGGGACTCGTGCGCGAGGATCTCAAATGGATCGCCGAAGGCGCATACCTGCGGACAGGCGCGGATTTTTCCTACTGGTACACGGATTTCATGCGGCTTTTCGGCCGCGTGGAATTCGCAGCGCCCTTCTGGACGGATCTGTGCGAGGAGAGTTCGGCCATAAGGCACTGCGAAACCCGGGAGCGCTTCGACGGAAAATTCCTCGCGTTCCTGGCCGGCATCGGTTTCGTGATCTGGTGAATCCGGAGGTTCGACATGGCGACGAAGAACATCACGGTGAAATTCGACGGTGAACGGCGCTTCGTGGCATCCAACGCATCGGGAGGAAGCATCATCATGGATACGCAGCGGACCGATGCGCATCTGACGCCCATGGAAACGCTCCTGGGCGCGCTGGGCGGCTGCACGGGATACGACGTCGTTTCCATCATGGAAAAAAAGAAGCAGCCGCTTTCCTCCTACCGCATCGAAATCACGGGAGAAACGGTGGAGGATTATCCCAAACGCTACCAGCGCATCGTGGTCACGCACATCGCTTCGGGGCCCAACGTCACCCTGGCCGCGCTGGAGCGGGCTGTGCAGTTGAGCCACGAGAAATACTGCTCGGTGTCCGCTTCGCTCAACGCCGTCATCGAAACCCGCGCCGTGGTGGAGTGACCCTGGGCGGTTTCGGCCCGAGCAGCGGAGAAGGCAGAAGCATCCGCGAGGCTGGCGTCCATGGTTGCAACGGGGCGCTTTTGAAGTACACTTTTCCGATGCGCTGGATGCGGAACGACATGGCGTGGATCCCGCAGAAACGGCGCATGAAAGGGGATTTTCGAGATGAGGAAGATGAACGTGAAGGGTTCCATCGTGGCTCTCGTGACGCCGTTTCGCGACGGCGCCGTGGATTTCGCAGCGCTGGAGAGACTGATCGAGTGGCACCTGCAGGAGGGCACCGATGGCATCCTGGTCGCAGGCACCACAGGAGAAGCCGCCACGTGGAGTCCCCATGAATACGAGCAGGTCGTGCGTTTCGTGATCGGAAAGGTCAAGGGACGCACGCACGTCATGGCCGGCTGCGGCACGCAGTCCACGGCCACCACCATCGACCGGGCGAAGATGGCCCGCGACTGGGGCGCCGACAGCCTGCTGGTGGTGACCCCGTATTACAATAAACCCACCCAGGACGGGCTGCGCGCACATTACGAGGCCGTGGCGCGCGCCGTGGAAGACACGCCGGTGGTGCTCTACAACGTCCCCGGACGCACGGGGGTGAACCTGCTTCCCGAAACCGTCCTGGAGTTGCAGAAGGTCCAAAACATCGCGGGACTCAAGGACGCCTGCGGCAACCTGTCCCAGACCCAGTGGGTGCTCCGCTCGGCCCGGGCGGATTTCCTGGTGTACTCGGGCGAGGACAAGCTCACCGTGCCGCTGGTGCTGCTCGGCGCGGCCGGCGTGATTTCCGTGGTGGCCAACGTGGTGCCCCGCCTGTTCTCCGAAATGACGCACGCCGCGCTCGAAGGCAATCTCTCCAAGGCGCGCGAACTGGCGCACCTGCTCCTGCCCATTTCCGAAGGGCTGTTCTGGGAAACGAGCCCTGCGCCTGCCAAAGCCTGCATGCGCATGCTCGGGCTGATGCCCTCGGATGAACTGCGCCTGCCGCTCGTCCCCGTGAAGCCGGCCACGCGGGAAAAACTGCGGCAGGTGCTTTCGGATCTGGGCCTGAATCCGTCGGCAGGAACCTGACGGGCCCGCACTGGCGTGGAGGTGAACATGAAACGGCGGATTCTCGTTGTCGGCATTTCGTTTCTGCTTTCCATGGCCGCCGGCTGCACGGTGGGATCGACGTGGCGCGGGCGGCAGGCCGGCGAACCCTGCGACCGCCTGCATCCCTGCACGGGCGATCTGGTGTGCCGCAATGACGTGTGCGTGTCTCTCGCGGATGCCGGTCCCGATGCCGACGCATCCGACGTGCCGGATGTGTCCGACGTGCCGGATGTGTCCGACGTGTCCGGGGACGTCCCGGATGCCGACGCCGATGCCCCCGGATGCCTGGACCCCAACTTCCCGTGCGGCGCGGAATGCTGCGAGCCCTCCCAGCAATGCGTAAACGATCACTGCATCACGCCCACGGCCTGTACGGACGATGGGCAGTGCGCGGGCGACACGTATTGCCAGAGCGGTTTCTGCATCCCCTATGGCACCGGCCCGCGAGGCACCTTCAATCCCGCTTGCGGCACCCACCCGCAATCCGGCATCTTTTCCCCCGTGATCCAGTGCGAGTGGAGTGCGCCGCCGGCCGGGGATCCGTACCCCACCCACGTGCAGGTGCTCTCGACCCCGCTGGTGGCGGACTTCGATTTCGACGGCGACCCGAATGTCGTGCAACCATCCATTGTATTTTTAAGTTACAATGGATTGGATGGTAGTTCTGGATATTATAATGGCTCTTATGGTGTCATCCGCATCCTGGACGGACGCGACTGCACGCAACTGTACAACGTGGGCACCCAGTTGAACGGCTGCAACACGGCCGCCATCGCCGACATCGATGGCGACGGGCGCCCGGAAATCATGGCCCACAACGGGCTTGGCGGCATGGAAGCGTTCAAATACGATCCGGGAACCGATTCCTGGTCCCGGATCTGGCATGGCCACGACGGCAACGGCGCCAACCTGACCTATGGCGCCCAGTCCACGGGCTGGTCGGGCGTGGCCGTCCACGATCTGGACGACGATGGCAACCCGGAGGTCCTCTCGTTCGGCATGGTGTACGATTCCTCGGGACTGCAGATCGCCAGCGCGCTCGGCCGGCCGGGGAACCTCGCCTATCCTGCCGTAGCGGATCTGGATCGCGACGGGCGCCCGGACATGGCCAGCGGGCAGAATCTCTACACGTTCAATCCCGCCACCAAGCAGTGGGACACCATCTGGACCACGGGTCCCGCCGGGTTGTATGTGGCCTACGGAGATTTCGGCACATATCCACTGGATTCTGCCGGGGACGACCGCCGGACCAGGGACGGCATCGGCGAAATCGTGGTTGTAGGCAGCGGGCACGTGGTGATGGTCAACGTGCACGGGCGCATCATCTTCGGTCCGGTGAACTTTCCGGCAGGCTCCGGCGGCGGACCGCCCACGGTGGGCGATTTCGACGGCGACGGGCGCGTGGAGTTCTCGGCCGCGGCATCGGACTCCATCGTGGTGTTCGACCCCGACTGCGCGGGCATTCCCGAAATCAACTCCTGTGTGTCGATGCGCACGGACGGCATCCTGTGGCACCAGGTGAGCCAGGACCACAGTTCCAACCGCACGGGAACCTCCCTGTTCGACTTCGAGGGCGACGGGCGCGTGGAAGTGGTCTACGCCGACGAGGTATTCACGCGCGTCTATGACGGCCGCACCGGAGAAGTGCTGTTCTCGCAGTGGCACAGTTCCTGCACCTGGAACGAGAATCCCATCGTGGCCGACGTCAACGGCGACTACCGGGCGGAACTGGTGGTCCCCTCCAACCGCAACTGCAACATCCAGCCCACCTCGGCCGGCGGTGTCGGCTATCCCACGTCGCCCAACGGACGGCCCATGGATCCCATCTTCCGCGGCCTGCGCTGCCAGGTGGGGGCGGAATGCCTCTCGGGCGTGTGCGACATGGGTTTCTGCCGCTGCACCACCAACAACGAATGCTTCGGAGATGGCAGCGGCTACGTGTGCGCCGCGCCGGTGGCGGGCACGCCCGGTTCCGGCAACGTGTGCCGTTCCGAGTGGCTGGGGCAGTATCCCGGCATCCGCGTCTACCGCGATACGCTGGATCGCTGGGTCCCTTCGCGCTGGATCTGGAACCAGCACACCTACAGCGTGACGAACGTATCCGAATCCGGAAGGATTCCCCGCACGTCCGTCTGGCTGCAGAACTGGGTAGACGCCACGCTCAACAACTACCGGCAGAACGTGCAGGGCAGCGTGCCCGTGGGCACGAGCCCGGATCTCACCGTGCGCGCGGCTTCCTTCTCCTGCCAACTGGATTCCTCCGCGCAACTCGAAGCCGTGGTATGCAACCGCGGCACGCAACCGGTCCCCACGGGAGCCCAGGTGACTTTTTTCCAGTCAGCCACATCAGATTTCATCTGCGCGGCTACGCTTCCGGCCCCGCTGATTTCCGGCCAGTGCATCCCGGTTTCCTGCAACTGGCCCATTCCGCCACGCAATGCCGCGACGGCCGCCCTCGTGCGCGTGATGGCGGACGGGGACGACCAGGGCGGCTCCATGTTGAATGAATGCAACGAGCAAAACAATACAGGATTCATTCCCGATGTATTCTGTGAGGTCATCGGAAAATGAAATTACAGAAATTTTCTTTCATTGTTTGCATTTCAGTTTCATTTTTCCTGATTTCCTGCAGGGGAGAGACCGGCGTGTACGACTGGGACGCCGACGTGGACGCGCCCGTGGACGTGCCCGTGGACGTGCCCGTGGACGTGCCGCAGGACACGCCTGACGAAGACATTCCGCAGGTGCCGGTGTGCGGCAACGGGAAACTCGAGGAAGGTGAAGTGTGCGACGACGGCAACAACGTCTCGGGCGATGGCTGCAATGCCTCCTGCACGCGCGCCGACGGCGTGGACTTCGTGGCCAACGACCGCACGGTGCGCAACCAGGAAACCCCGGTTCTCGTGGGCTTTCCCGGCGATGCCGCGGATTTCGTCCTGCTCTACGCGGATTTCAGCGGAGCCGACGGCGGCGGAACGGGCGTTCGCATGGCGCGCTTCTCGGCCGACGGCCGGAAACTCGATGAAATCACGGCCAATGACGTCGTGGGCGGCGGCAACCAGCACTCTCCCGCCGCGGCCGTTCTCGCCGACCGGCTGCTGGTGGTATGGATCAACGAGAAATCCGGCGCCACTTTCGAAGCCGGCATCCGGGGACGCCTGTTCGATCCGAACGGCCAGCAGTTGCTCGCGGAATTCCAGGTGGACACGTCATTCGGCGTGCCGGATCTGCACGTGAGCGCGGCGGCTTCCGATACGGGCCGCTTCCTCGTGGTGTGGACGGACACGTCCGGTCTGGGTGGAGCGGATCTCAAGGGCCGGCTCTTCGATTCCGACGGCAATCCGCTGGCCAACGGCGTCACCGGCGATGCGGGCGAATTCACGCTGCCCGTGGCCAATCCGGCGGGACTGCAGGTGCGAGCGCGCGTCGCGGCCCTGCCGGGTGGGCGCTTTCTGGTCGTGCACGAGGACGCTTCGGGAACCTTCGATACGGTGCCGGGCGGCATCTCCGCCGTGATCCTCGCTCCCGACGGCACGCAGGAGAGCGTTGCGGGAATCAATTCCCTGACGGCCGCCTCTCAGGCCTATCCCGACGTGGCCGTCCTGGGAAACCGTGTCGCGGCCTGCTGGGTGGATAACGGACACAGTTTCGACGCGTGGGAATGGGCCGTACACTGCCGCCTGTTCGATACCGCGCTCAACCCGGTGGGAGACGACTTCCTGGCCAACGAAACCACCGTGACGAGCCAGTTGCAGCCGCGCCTGTGCCCCCTGTCGGAGCCGGGAGGATTCCTGGTGGTGTGGGAAGACTGGAGTTCGCTCGACGGCTACGGCGCGGGCGTGCGCGGGCGACGCTTCGACGCATCGGGCGTGCCGGCAAGTGGAGAGTTCTTCATCCCCTCCACCGCCATGGGGCATCAGACGCGGCCCGTGTGCCTGAAGCGGGGCGGATTCTTCTGGTTCGCCTGGGAAGACACCTCCCACGAATCGGTGGATGCCGATGGAACCGCCATCCGCATGCGTATCCTGCCGGAAGCCAATCTGGTCAGCCAATGAAGAAGGAAATCTTCTCCATGCGCCGCATGCGGATGCTGGCCTCCAGCCAGCCGAGGCACGGAAAACCCGTATTGTGCTGGCTGTCCCGCGCGCTGCGCCCCTTCATGAACCCGGCTCTGGATTTCGCCGTGGAAACGGCCAATGAACACGGAGCAGGGGTCTGGGCGCTGGTGGTGGCGGATCCGGCGTGCCCGCGAACGTATTCCCGCCACCCCGCCTTCTTTTTCGATGGGCTCGCAGAACTGGCCGCCGGATTGCGGGAACGCGGCATCCCCCTGCTGGCTCTGGCCGGCGATACCGTCGAAACCGTGGTTGCCGCAATGCGAAAATCTTCGGTGCTGGTATGCGACGAGCACCCGGAACCGTGGGCCCGGCAACTGCGTGCGGAAATCGCCCGGCGCGCGGACATCCCGGTGCTGGCGGTGGAAGCCGATGCCCTGGTGCCGCCCCTTGTCGCCGCGGATCATGCCCACGCGGCCGCCCGCACGATCCGGCCCGTGCTGCACCGGCTTTTGCCCGAGTTTTTGCCATACGAAGCCGACCGGGAAGTGCGTTTTCCCCTGATGCAGGCCCCGGATTCCGAATCCGGTACGCTCCTGGACGCGGGCCATCCGGATTCCATCCGGATTCCCGGGTGGGATCATTCCCTCGAAACCCGCGCCCGCCCGCGCGGCGGACAGAAGGAAGCCCGGAAAAAACTCGCGCATTTCATCGAAACGAATCTGCATCACTATCACGAGATGCACCATCGCGCGGACCTGGATGCCGCTTCCGGGCTGGGTCCCTACCTGCGCTGCGGCCATCTGGGTGTGCACGAAATCGTGCGGGCCTGCGAAAAGGCTCCGGGACCCGGCTCGGAAGCATTCCTGGAACAGGTGATCGTGCGCCGCGAACTCTCGCTCAATGCCGCATGGTTCCATCCCGGCCATGCCACGGAGGCCATGGTGCCCGCCTGGGCCGTCAGGGCGCTGGAAAGCCGGCCCCGGCAGCGCCAGCAGGTTTCCTTCGCGGACATGGAAGCCGCCTGCACGCCGGATGAAGCCTGGAATGCCGCCATGCTGGAAATGAAGGTCTGCGGCACCATGCACAATTACATGCGCATGTATTGGGGGAAACAAGTATTGTATTGGAGCGCCAATTGGAAAGAAGCATACCAGTTTTTATTGCAATCCAATGATCGCTATTTCTGGGATGGATGCGAACCCAACGGCACGGTGGGAGTGGCCTGGGTGTTCGGCCTGCACGACCGGCCTTTCGTGGCGCGGGAAGGCTTCGGCGTGGTGCGTTCCATGACGCCTTCCGGCCTTTCGCGCAAGTTCGACGTGGACGCCTACGTGCGCCGCGCCCGGCTGCGCGCCGGCGCCGTGTAAAGATTTGGATTGTGGCCGGGAACGAAAGGGAATACAACCATTGCACCGGCGCATGCGGCCGGGGAGGGTGCCATGGATGCGGATTTGACGTTTCTGGGAGCCGCGGGCAACGTGACGGGATCCTGCACGCTGGTGCGGGTTGGAAAGACCCGGATTCTGGTGGATTGCGGCCTGTATCAGGAGCGCGACCTGCAGGAGCGCAACTGGTCGAAGATGCCGGTGGATCTGGACGCCATCGATGCCGTGCTGCTCACGCACGCCCATCTGGACCACTGCGGGCGCCTGCCGAAACTGGTGCGCGACGGCTTTCGCGGGCGCATCCTGGGAACCCCGGCGACGCTGGAAATCGCCCGGATCCTCCTGTACGACAGCGCCCATCTGCAGGAAGAAGACGTGCGCAAGAAGGAGAAGCGGCACCAGAAGGAAGGCCGCAAGAGCCCGTATCCCTACGAGCCGCTCTATGCCCGGCGCCACGTGGATCTCACCGTGGAGCGCTTCCAGGCCGTGCCCTATGAGACATCGGTCGAAGTGGGTCCCGGACTCAAGGCGCGCTTTTTCGAGGCGGGCCACATCTTCGGTTCCGCCATGATCGAACTGGAACTGGAGAAAGCCGGGGAAAAGCGCGTCGTGGTCTTCTCCGGCGACGTGGGCCGCAAGAATCTGCCCATCATCAACGACCCGCACCGCTTCGAGCGCGCGGACGCCGTGGTCGTGGAATCCACCTACGGCGACCGCACCCACGGCGCGGTGGCCGACATCCCGTCGGAACTGGAGCGCATCCTCACGGACACCATGAAGCGGGGCGGCAATGTCGTCATCCCCGGCTTCGCCGTGGAACGCACGCAGGAGGTCCTCTACCACATGACCGGCCTGCTGCGGCAAAAGCGCATTCCGCCCATCCTGACGTTCGTGGACAGCCCCATGGCCATCGGGGTGACCGAGATTTTCCGCAAGCATCCGGAACTGTTCGACCACGAAACCGTGGAGCTCATGGAAAAGGGGCTCTCGCCCTACGATTTCCCGGGCCTCACGCTGTGCCGCACGGCCCAGCAGTCCAAGGCCATCAACGCCATCCGGGGCGTGGCCGTCATCATCGCGGGCGCCGGCATGTGCACGGGCGGCCGCATCAAGCACCACCTGTTCAACAACCTGCCGCGCCGGGAAAGCACGATCCTGTTCGTCGGCTACCAGTCCAGGGGAACGCTGGGACGCCTGATCCTCGACGGCGCACCCGAGGTGCGCATCTTCGGGGAACGCGTGCCGGTGAAGGCCTCCATCGAAAAGATTTCCGGATTTTCCGGCCACGCCGACCGCGACGAACTGCTCGACTGGATGCAATCCTTCCGCAGCCATCCGCACGTCTTCATCAACCACGGCGAACCCGAGGCCGCCGCAGCCTTTGCCCAACTCCTCTCCCAGAACGGATTCTCCTGCACGCAGGCGGAATACCTGAAAACCATTCCTCTATAAAAAACACTTATTACAATACATAAAAAATATAAAGATATAAAGAGAATTGATTTTATTAATTTTATTAATCAATAGGAGATGTGGTTCTGGCTACGCCCGGAAATCACGTAGTGGTTGAGCAACTGGCGCTTTTCGACCTCTTCCTGCATCTTGCGCCAGATGGGCGGGTGATCCGCCAGAATCTGGAAGAAGGTCTTGGGCGGCACCTGGACGATTTCCACCAGGCCGCGGGTCCGCACGGTGGCCATCGCCGGCTTGCGCTTGAGCAGCGCCATTTCGCCGAAGTACTCGCCTTCGCCCAGGACGGCCAGGAATTTGACCTCCCCGCCCTCGGTCTCGGTGACGACTTCCACCTCCCCGAGCAGGATCAGGAACAGGCCGCCGCCCTTTTCTCCCTGCTTGATCACGGGCGTCTGCGGCCCGAAACGCAAGAAGTGCAGTTCCCCCAGGTATTGAGAGCGCTTCTCTTCCGCGATCAGGGAGAAGAATGGCAGGTTCTTGAGCATCAGATCCTGCATGCGCTGCCGGTAGAATTTCTTGATGACAGCCAACACCGACGGATGCTTCTTTCCGATTTCCTGGATGGTCTTCTTGGGAATCTCCAGGACGGTGCTCCGGGTGACGGCCGTGATGGTGGCATGCCGCTTCTGATCCGCAAGCAGGGCGAACTCGCCGAAGAATTCGCCGGCATTGAGCACGGCCACTTCCTTGTCCTCACCGGAAGGCTGCAGTTTCGTGACCCGGATTTCTCCATCCACGATCAAAAAGAGCGAAGAACCGGGATCGCCCTCGCGCAGGATGACGGTGCCCGGGTCGTAGGTGACGGCCACCATCTGCGAACGGAACGCCTGCCGGGATTCCGCATCCAGATCCCGCAGCAGCGGGGCGGTTTCCCAGAAGTCTTCCTCCGGGGCCGCCTCTTCGGATTCGGCCGTCGGTGTCTTTTCTTCTTCGCTGTTATCGCTCCAGGCCGCGGAAAAGATGTCCTGTTCCTGATCGCCGAAGATGTCGATGGTTTCGTTGCGGTTGGCACGCACGTTGTTGGCGATGGAGGAAAGCCGCTCTTCCCGGGTGGGAAAACGGTTGGTGATGGTTTCCGTGAGCGTGGCGGCGATGCGCGGAATGCCGGCCGGAGGGCTGGGAATCCGGCGCCCCGCGGGATCGCTCTCGTCCTGCCAGGTATCGCTCTTCACCTGGTTGTAGTCGGCGATCGGCGTGGGTTCCTCCGGTTCCGTCCATTGGTTCATCATCATCTGCCCCACCTCTTCCTCCTGCGGCGGGGGGGCCGGCGGCGGTTCCGGCTGCCCGAACGGGCGGCCGGTGATGACGCCATACCATTGCTGGAACTCCGCCTGCTGCGGGTAGAATTCCAGCACGCTCTTGCAGACGGCTTCGGCCTGGCCGCGTTTTCCCTGGTCGAGGTAGGCCTGCGTCACGACGCGATACTGCGCGATGGCCTCGTCATGCCGCTCCAGTTTGCGGTAGAGGCCCGCCAGTCGAAGCCGCAAGTCTGGGCGGTCCTCCTTCGTGATGGATTCCTCCAACTGCTTGGCCTCTTTGCGGAGTTTGCGTTTGGTGAAGAAATCCAGCGCCATGAAGACTCCCAAATTCTTTCAGGGTTTCGATGCAGGGGCCGCGTTCTTCCGGCTTTCGTCGAAAAGCCGCAGGATGTATTCCTGCAGGCGCGGCAGCGTACGGCCATCTTCGGCCAGGAATACCAGCACCTGGCGCTCGGCGGGACCTCCCATCTTGAAAAGCGCTTCCGCCATCTTCTGCAGGGGGTGGATATCCTGGGAGAATGCCGGATCGGCCCGGTAGGTCAGCAGGAATTCCCGGAACGGACGAATGATGGACTTGTCGCCGATGGCCAGGAGCGCATTGGTGATGGCCAGCAGTTCCCTGACGCTCGTCTGGGGATGCACGAGCAGTTGCAGCAGCACGGGAACGGCCTCGCGGGTCTTGAGCAGCCCCAGCACCTCGGCCATGACTTCCACGGCCTGCGGTCGGGTACCCTGGATGTAGTCGTACGGCTGCTGCAGCAGGCTCAGATACAGGGGCACTCCCTGCGGATCCGGCCTGGCCACGAGATCCTTGGCGGCCTTTTCGCGCAATTCGGGCGAACTCTCGGGATTGGTGAGCATCTTGATCAAACGCCCCACGCCGGCGCCGCCCACCACGGCCAGCGCATCGATGGCCAGGCGTTTGGCCAGGGGAAAGCGCGAATCGGGATCATTGGCGATGGCCGTCAGGGCATCGAGGAGCGGGAGCGGCGACTGCACGTCCGCGGAGGAGGGCGGCGCCATGACGCCGAGATCGAACGTGACGCCGCGCATGGCGGCATCCAGGGACTGCGTGCGCCAGATGCGCTCGCCAGTGGCCACGCGCAGACACTCCAGGGAGCCGTTGGCCTTGGCGTAGAACACATGCTCGCCAACGGCCACGGAACCGATGAGATCCTCATTGAAGGGATGCATGACGGCCCACTGGAGGGTGGCCTTGCGATCTTCGGAAACCGAAAATCCGAGAAAATACTTGAACATGTGAATGACGAAACGGCTGCCGCGCACCGCGGGTCCCTTGGCTCCCGCCATCCAGGAGGCCAAGAGGGAGCGTACGTCGTACGCCGAGTAATCCACGCTCACGACGTCGTAGCGATCCAGCGAATAGCGGTACTCCACGTTGTGGATGTCGGAAACGAAGGCCGTTGGCGGATTGCGGACTTCTTCCACCACGTTCTCGCCCAGGCGGAACAGGCCCCGGTTGTCGCCGAAGAAGATGCCTTCCGGCATGGCCATCATGTAGCGCACCTCGCCCCGCGGGATGAGGATGCGGGCGAGCTCCACCGGCTTGGACGTGCTCAGCAGCACCAGATGCTGGCTGCGGTAGGGCACGATGACCACGTCGTCGGTCATGAGCGGCGTTCCCATGCGGCCGTTGGCTTCCAGAGACCAGATTTTCTGGCCCGACGCCGACAGGACGGTGACGGTAGAGACCTGGTTCAGGGGATCACCGGCGGGCTTGAAGTTGGTGACGTAGGCGATTTTCCCGTTGGGCGCGGCCGACATCCCCATGAAGGTCTGCTGCGGCGGAACCGGGCTGCGCCATGCCGGTTTTCCGGTGCGCACGTCCAGCGCGGAAATGCCCTGGGTCTTGTCCAGGTACACCACGTAATCCCCGGTGATCACATAACGGGATGCGGCATTCGGCGTGGGCTGGCGCCACAGGACCGCACCCGTGGCGGCATCCACGGCCACGGCCGTGCGGGGAGAAGCCTGCTGGAAAATGGCCAGGGGCTTGCCCGTGGCATTGTGCGGCTTCGCCGGCGGCAACTGGATCATCTTGAGCGCCCGGCTGATTTTGCCCGGATCGTTGGGGGTGGTGTTCTGATGGAAGGGCGGCAGGGGCTTGCAGGCCGCGGCCGCGAACAACAGGGCGAACATCGTGTGGCGGAGGGTATTCTTCATGATGCGCCTCACTTCGAGAGAATCTGATAGGCCAACTTGCGGGAACGCATGAATGCATCCGGGCCGGATGCATGGTAGGTCATCAGCACGTTCTGCGCACCGGGCAGGTTGGTTTCACCCAGGATTTTCACCAGTTGCACGCGGACGGGTTCCGGCCCGAAATCGGGGCGGGAAAGCAGCGTGCCGATGGTGGTGATGAGCGGTTCCTTGGAAGTCTTGGTGCTTTCCATGGCCAGCGCCAGCGCCTTGGCCGTGCGGATGCCTCCCACGAACCCCAGCGCCTGCATGGCGGCGGTGGAGCCGCGCTCAAACAACTTGAGCAGGGGCTCCTCGGCCTTGGCGACGCGCCGCTTTCCCAGGAGCCACGCGGCCTTGTTGCGCACGGCCTCGTCATAGTCGCGAAGCGCCCTGAGCAGGACGTCGTCGATGCGCTGCTGCACCGCCGGGTCCTTGATGTCCATTTCACACAGGGCCGAAAGCGCTTCGGTGCGCAGTTCAACGGAGCGATGTCCGGAGTAGAACAGCAGGGTCTCGAGCGCCCGCGGATCCCTGCGTTCGCCCAGGGCCTGGATCATGGCGCGGCTCATGGGTGGCGGATATCCGAGCAGCAGTTGGGTCAGGAGGAGATCCAGGCTTTCGGGCGTCCTGCGCTTTCCCAGTTCCGCAATGGCGGCCGAAGCTTCCTGGGCGTTGTCGCCCTGGATGAGATACAGCAGGTAATCGAGATCGGCGGACTGGAGATTCTTGGAGGCCTTCTGCTGGGCCTGGGCCGGAAAGGCCGCGAGCGGCAGCAGCATCGAAACGAACAGGATTGCAGGAAACGACTTCATTTTTTGCAACTCCTTGGGCAGGTCCCCGCGGGGACCCTTTCGGGATCGCGCTACGCTACCCCAAATGCATCGCGGGAGTCAATCCATAATCCTGACTTCCAGAAGGCGATTTCATTCCCCGGACATGGGGGTTTCTCCGTCCGGACGGTTTCTTCGTTTCCCGTTTTTTACTCTGGGAAACGAGAGGGGATGCGGAAAAAAAGGGTTCATGAATTTTGGGTTGTATCCCACCGGGTTCTTTGATAGACATGGGGCCGGTTGGTGAAGGGTTCCGTCAAGCGGTTCGTCGATGAAGGAGTATGTCTGATGGAAGTGTTATACGAGGAGGAATACAGGGCGATTCAGGAAATCGTCGAGCGTCTGTGCAGGGATTCCAATTCCAAGGCGGTGCTGCTGATCGACAAGAACGGCCAGGAAATCGCCTCTTCCGGAGAAATCGAGAACATCGATACCACCTCGCTCTCCTCGCTGACCGCGGGCAACGTGGCGGCCACCGGCGGCATCGCCCGCCTGCTGGCGGAAAAGGAATTCACGGGACAGTTCCATGAAGGGGAACACACGAACGTGCATATTTCCATCGTGGCCCAGCGCGTGATCCTGCTGGTCCTCTTCGATCAGCGCACATCGCTGGGTCTCGTCCGCCTGCGCGTCAAGAAGGCGTCCAAGGACATCCAGGACGTGCTCGATGCCATGGCCGCCAAGGAACACCAGCAGTCGCGGCCGTCGATTTTCGAGGAAATCACGGACGAGGACATCGACAACCTCTTCAATGACGATTAGAGGCCGCCTGCATGTCGTTCATCAATTATTCATCCCGTGAAATCAACTGCAAAATCGTGTACTACGGCCCTGGTCTATGCGGCAAGACCACCAATTTGCAGTACATTTATCAAAAAACGAGCCCGGAAGCGCGCGGAAAGATGGTCAGCCTGGCCACCGAAACCGAGCGCACCCTGTTTTTTGACTTTCTGCCGCTGAGCATGGGCGACGTCCACGGTTTCAAGGCGCGGTTCCACCTGTACACCGTGCCAGGTCAGGTATTCTATGATGCCAGCCGCAAACTGATCCTCAAGGGGGTGGACGGCGTGGTGTTCGTGGCCGACAGCCAGGTGGAGCGCATGGAAGCCAACCTGGAATCCCTGGACAACCTGCGCGAAAACCTTGAAGAGCAGGGCTACAATCTGGACCAGTTGCCCTATGTCATCCAGTACAACAAGCAGGACCTGCCCAATGCCGCCCCTGTGGAGGAACTGAGCAAGATGCTCAATCCCACGAAGGTGCCGGAATTTTCCGCTGTCGCCACCACGGGCGAGGGCGTGTTTCCCACCCTCAAGGCCATCGCCAAACTGGTCATGATGGATCTGCGCAAGAAAAAGTAATTCTCACCCACCCAGGGAATTTCTCCCGCAGGAAAAAAATCGATAGAAAGGAGCATGCGGGATGTGGCCTGCATACCCCGCATGTCTGGAAATTTTCTTCGATTGTCGAGAGGACTTTCAGTCCAGAACGGTGACCCAGCCGAAGGGATCCTCCCGGCGGCCGTACTGGATACCCAGCAGTTCGGAATACATGCGGCGCGCCACGGGACCGGCCTGTCCGTCGGCCACCTGATGCTCCGTGCCGCAGAAGGCGATGTGGGAGACCGGCGAGATGACGGCCGCGGTACCGGTGCCGAACACTTCCGTGATGGCGCCGGAGACGACGCCGGAAATCACTTCCGCGATGGAAACCGGGCGTTCCTCCACCGTCAGGCCGTCGTGGCGGGCCAACTGGATCACGCTGTCGCGGGTGATGCCCGGCAGGATGCTGCCGTTGAGCGGGCTGGTGACGAGCGCGCCGTTCTTGACGAAGAAGATGTTCATGGTGCCCACCTCCTCCACGTTGCGCCGCTCCAGCGCATCCAGCCACAGGACCTGCGCATAGCCGGCCTTCTTGGCCTCCCACTGGGAAGCCAGCGATGCCGCGTAGTTGCCCGCGCACTTGGCTTCGCCGGTGCCGCCGCGCACGGCCCGGAAGTATTTGTCGCTCACGTAGATCTTCACGGCATTGAGATTGTCGTTTTCCTGCGGGTAGTACGATGCCACCGGGCTTGCAATCATGAAGAACAGGTAATCGTTGGCGGGGCGCACGCCCAGCGCCGCATCGGTGGCGATCATGGTGGGACGGATGTACAGCGCATAGCCGTGCTTGGGCGGAATCCAGCGGCGATCCACGCGCACCAGTTCTCGCAGGCCCTCGTAGGCCAGTTCGATGTCGAATTCAGGCATCACCAGACGCCGGGCCGAACGGTTCATGCGTGCGAAATTGTCGCGGGAGCGGAAGCCCAGCACCCGGCCTTCCGGCGACAGGTAGACTTTCATGCCCTCGAAGATCTCCTGCCCGTAGTGCAGGCACATGGCGGCCGGATCGAGCGACAGGCTGCCATAGGGCGTCACCCGGGGATTCGTCCAGTTGCCATCATGGCAATCCATCAGAAACATGTGATCGGTGAAAAGACGGCCGAACCCCAGCGCCTGGGTCCATTCGGGAAGGGGTTTGCGGCGTTCTTCTGGACACAAGGTAACGGAAATCGGCATCGGCAATACCTCCGACGGGCGGCCATGCACCCGTTCAGGCGGGGTTATGGCATGTTTCGGGGGGTTCGGGCAACTTGAAAAAGTGAAAACGAAAGTGTAAGTTCCCGGCGCCTTCCCGGTTTCGGAATACCGGCAGGCATCGCGAAAGGGGTCGAACACATGCGAGTATCCAAGTTGGTCGCCAGGACGTTGCGGGAGGATCCCAAGGATGCGCAGTTGCGCAGCCACAACCTGCTGTTGCGTGGAGGCTACATCCTGCAGGTGGCTACCGGCATCTATACGATGATGCCGCTGGGCAAGCGGGTGGTCTCGAAGATCGAACGCATCATCCGGGAAGAGATGAACCGCATCGACGGGCAGGAGATCACCATGCCGGTGGTGATGCCGCGGGAACTGTGGGAGGAAGCCGGACGCTACCAGGCCGTCGGGCCCGAGATGCTGCGCTTCAAGGACCGCAACGGCAACGACATGCTGCTGGGCATGACCCACGAAGAGCCGGTGGTGCAGGCTGCGCGTGCGCACATCACCTCGTACCGGCAACTGCCCGTAATGCTGTACCAAATCCAGACCAAGTTCCGCGACGAGGCGCGTTCCCGCGGCGGGCTGATCCGTGTGCGCGAGTTCACCATGAAGGACGCCTATTCCTTTCATACCACGCACGAGGATATGGTGGATTACTACATGCGTTGCCACGAGGCGTACATGCGCATCTTCCGGCGCGCGGGGCTCAAGAACTTCGTGGACGTGGAAAGCGACACGGGCATGATGGGCGGCGGACTCTCCCACGAGTTCATGCTCCTGACCGATGTGGGCGAGGACACGCTGTTTCTGTGCGGCAAGTGCTCCTACCGCGCCAACCGCGAAGTGGCCCGCTTCACCTTCGCCGCGCCCGCCGCACAGCCGCAGGCACCCCTGGAGAAGGTAGCCACGCCAAACTGCAAGACCATCGAGGAGGTTTCGGCGTTTCTGGGCATGAAGCCCGAGCAGACCGCCAAGGCCGTGCTCTACGTGCACGACCGCAAGAATTTCGTGTTCGTCCTGGTGCGCGGCGATTTCGAGGTGAACGAAACCCGTCTGGGCAAGATTCTCGGCAAGGGCGAACTGCGCCCGGCCCACGATGAGGAAATCCGTGCGCTCGGTGCGGTTCCCGGCTACGCGAGCCCGGTGGGGCTGGACATCTCGAAGTTCACGCTGCTGGTGGACCGCACCGTGATGCTCTCCCCCAACCTGGTCACGGGCGCCAACGAGGAAGGCTACCATGTGAAGAATTTCAACGCCGCCCGCGACATTCCCGGCGCGCGCGAAGTGGAGATCGCCTCCCCGCGCGAGGGCGATGCCTGCCCCGAGTGCGGCGCACCGCTGCGCGTCTCCCGCGGCATCGAAATCGGCAACATCTTCCAGTTGGGCACCAAGTATTCGGCTCCCATGCACTGCGAGTTCCTGGATGCAGACGGAAAGAGCCGTCCCATGATCATGGGCTGCTACGGCATCGGCGTAGGGCGCCTGATGGCCTCCATCATCGAGGAGCACAACGATGCCCACGGCCCCATCTGGCCCATGTCCGTCTCGCCGTTCGACGTGCACGTGTGCGTGCTGGACGCTGGCAAGGGGAACGTGGGGGAAACAGCGGAAAAACTGGTTGCCGACCTGGAAGCCGCCGGTCTGGAAGTGCTCTGGGACGACCGCAACGAGAAGGCCGGAGTGCAGTTCGCCGACGCGGATCTTTACGGCATTCCGCTGCGCCTGATCGTGTCGCCTCGCAACCTGGCCCAGGGCGAGGTGGAATTCAAGCGGCGCGGCGCCGAAGGCAGCGAAAAATGGTCTCTGGAAACGGCCGCCGCCCGCATGGCCGAAATGGTGAAACTCGAGAAAGCCCGCTATGCCGAACAGTGATCTCCAAACCCGGCGCGCCTTGCGCTTCATCGTGAAACTGTGGGGTGTGAGCGTTCTGGCGACGGGCGCCGTCTCGGCAGCGATATACCTGTTCTCCCGCGCCGCGGCCGTGGAAAGTCCCCGCCAGCACGTCGCCAGGTACCTGCGTGAAAACGGATTCGCGGTCCGGGAATCCGACATCGTCGTAGCCGGCGGCCTGGGCTCCAACTGGCGCGACTCCCATCGCCCAGTGGTGTTTCTGGGAGCGCATTCATTGGGACGGCGCCTGGACCTGTGGGTGGCCCGCATGCGGCTTTCCCCCGCAGGCGTGCCGCTGGAGGCTAAATTCCAGAATGCGAGTTCCACTTTCCTGCTCAACGAAAAGAAGGCTGCCGTCTCCCGGGAATGGCTGTTCTGGGAAGCCCCGGAAGAACCGGGGCTCTTTCACCTGGCATGGCTTTCCGACGTCCGCTGGCGACTGCATCTGAAAGTGTATCCGGTTCCGGATTTCACCCGTATGGCTTTCGATGGAGAAACGGCCATCCTGGAAGGCGCCGTGGGCGAGCGCCCCGTGCATGTGCGGGTCCATCCCGGAACCCGAATCGTACAAGCCGATGGCGTGCAGGCCGAACTGACCACGAGCACGCCGTAATCTTCGCAGGCGACACGTATCTCGACAAAATCGAAAAAAACTTTGAAAAACTCAAGAAAATCGCGGTTGAAAAAAACTTCACAAAATTTGTGTAGTTTTCCTTTGACGGGAGAAATATATTCTGCTACAGAGGCGTTATCGATAGGCCGCATCATGGCGGCAAAGGAGTTTTCCATGAAAAAAATGATTCTCATTTCCATCCTCGCCGCATTCTTCTCCATTTCCTGCAATGGCAAATCCTCCGAAAGCCCGGAGTCCCAGCCTTCGGCAGCGACTGCGGACAACACGGCCGCACAGGCTCAGGCCCCGACGCAACAGACCGCGGCCAATGAACAGCCGGCCGCGCCGAACGTGCACGCCGGATGCCCGCACCATGCCGATGGAGCCGCGCCGCATGCCGGATGCCCGCATCACGCTGCAGGTGGAACCGAACCCCAGACTGGATGCAACTGCGCCGATGGCAAGTGCAATTGCGCCGACGGCAAATGCAATTGCGCCGACGGCAAGTGCAATTGCGCCGATGGCAAATGCAATTGCGCCGACGGCAAGTGCAACTGCGCCGATGGCAAGTGCAACTGCGCCGACGGCAAATGCAACTGCGCCGATGGCAAGTGCTATTGCGAAAATTGCAACTGTTCCAACAATAATCAAAAATAATATCTTAAGTTTTTTTGATTCAAAAAACAAATATCTAACAATTCAGTTGCATCAGGGGGTCGTTTGTGTTACCAAGCTGCCGCAAGGCGGTAACTTGTGACCTCTTTCATTCAGGAGTTCGCATGAACTGGACCAAAATCATCTTCGACGTTTTTGGCGGTCTGGGGCTTTTCCTGCTGGGCATGAAATTCATGTCCGAGGGAATGCAGAAAGTGGCCGGGGAGCGGCTGCGCAAAATCCTGCATTTCCTGACGAGCAACCGTTTCGTCGGGGTACTCGTGGGCCTGATAGTGACAGCCATTATTCAATCTTCATCCGCTACTACGGTCATGGTGGTCGGATTCGTCAACGCCGAACTCATCAACGTCACCCAGGCCATCGGCGTCATCCTGGGCGCCAACATCGGCACCACCGTGACCGGCTGGATCGTGACACTCAAGGTCGTCTCCTACGCGCTGCCGCTGATCGGCACTGGCGTGATGATGCGTTTCGTGGGGCCGTCCGACCGCTGGCGCTACATCGGCGAGGTCGTCTTCGGCTTCGGCATGCTGTTCCTGGGCATGAACATCATGTCGCAGGGCTTCGCCCCCCTTCGCACCGATCCCGGCTTCGTGAGCCTCTTCCACCAGGTCGACGGCGCCCACTACACCAGCGTGCTGGCCGGCGTGCTCATCGGCACCTTCACCACGCTCATCATCCAGTCCTCTTCGGCCACCACCGGCATCACCATCGCGCTGGCCAGCCAGGGCATGCTGACGTTCCAGGGCTCCATCGCCCTGGTCCTGGGCTGCAACATCGGCACCACCATCACGGCCATCCTGGCCTCCATCGGCGCCAACCACAACGCCAAGCGGGCCGCCCTGGCCCACACGCTGTTCAACGTGCTGGGCGTGCTGCTGACGCTCGCGGTCTTCTACCCGTTCGTACACCTGGTCGATGTGCTGGTACCCGGCAATCCCGATTTCGTCGTCCAGACGCAGGAACAAGCCGCCCGCCATGGCGTCGAAATCGGTGCCAATCCCTTCATCGGCCGCCACATCGCCATGGGGCACACGGTTTTCAACGTGGTCTACGTCATCCTCTTCCTGCCCTTCACCAACATGCTGGCCACCCTGGTGACGCGCATCATTCCCGAACCAAAGAAAAAGGAAAAAATCGCGCCGGTGCAGTTCGCGCACATCAACTACAGCCTCATCGCCACGCCTTCGCTGGGCATCATCGAAGCCGAAAAGGAGATGCAGGCCATGGCCAAGCGCGTGCTGAAGAACTCCGCGCGCATCCATGACATCATCGTGGAAAAGCGCGCCATTGAGACAGCCTATGAAAAAATCGAGCACAGCGAGGAAATGATCGACGAGTACCGCAAGATGATCACCGAATACCTGCTGACGCTCTCGCAGCAGACGCTTTCCCACGAGGAAGCCGTCAAGGTCGGAAATTACATCACCTGCGCGCACAACCTCGAAAAATATGCCGACTACATTTTCAATTCCTCGCGCACCTACAGCAAGATGAAGGAAGAAAACGTGCAATTGTCGGATCCCGCCAAGGAAGCCCTGCGCGCGCTGGCAGACGAAATCGAGAACTTCTACGAATCCACCATCCCCCTGTTCACGTCCGTCGACGACATCGACGTGAAGACGCACATGGAGCAGGCCGAAGCCACCAAGCGCCGCATCAAGGACGCCATCCGGCAGGCCAAGATCGAACACTTCAAGCGCCTGCAGGAGAAATCCTGCCAGGCGGAAAGTTCCATGTATTTCATCGAGATTCTCAACAATCTCGACGGCATGGTGTCCCAGGTCTACAACGTCAACGAAACGCTGTGCGGCTACAAGTTCTCCGCCTGACGGCACATCCCGGCGCCCGAAGTCGCAACCCGGCATTCCGGCTCGCAGGCGGCGGCTGCGGTCCGTTTTCTGCCCGTTTCTCCGGGCATTGTCAGGCGATTTTCGAGTATTCGTCCCGGGTGGTGCGGGAAGCGATGGCCTGGCGGGCCAGCCGGTCGGCCAGTTCATTCCCCTCGTGACCGGCATGGCCTTCGATCTTGATCAGTTCCAGGCGGGGAAACTCGCGGATCTTTTTTCGCAGGCGCGCCACGAGATCCGGATTGGCCTTGGCCTTCCAGTTCTGCGTGAGCAGACCCAGCGCATAGGCGGAATCGGTATACAGGCGGATGGGCCGCGACGGATCCTTGATGACCGAAAGCGCCTCCAGGATGGCCGTGAGTTCCGCGATGTTGTTGGTGCAGTCATCTCCCAGGAATCCGGAGATGGTGCGCTGCACGCCGTTGGCCCGCAAAACCACGCCATAGCCGCCGGGGCCCGGATTTCCCGAGCAGGCGCCATCGGTATACACCTCGATGGGTTCTTTTCCGGCCATCTTCAGACCGTGCGCACAGTGACGGTCATCTCCACGCGTTCGCGCGGCATGTCCTTGGAGTTGCGATCCACTTCCGCGATCGCGTCCACCACTTCCATGCCGGAAACCACGCGTCCGAACGCCGTGTACTGCTTGTCCAGGAAGCGCGCGTCGGCATGGCAGATGAAGAACTGGGAACCCGCGCTGTCAGGGTCGCTGGCGCGCGCCATGGACAGGATCCCGCGCACGTGCGGGGTGTCGTTGAATTCGGCCTTGACGTGATAGCCGGGGCCTCCGGTGCCCGGGATGCCGCGCGCGTTGGGCCTGGTGTTGGGGCAGCCGCCCTGGATCATGAAGCCCGGAATGACGCGGTGGAACGTGGTGCCATTGTAGAATCCGCTTTCCGCCAACTTCAGGAAGTTCTCCACGTGGTTGGGCGCCTTTTCGGGAAAGAATTCCAGGACGATTTCACCAAAGCGGGTAGATATGACGGCTTGCTTCTTCATGAGGGTTTCCTTTCATTCGTTTTGGTTTCGATTGACGATTTCGAGTATCCGTTCGGCCACCTGGGCGCCTTCCAGCCCGAAATGGCGGACCACGGCGGCTTCGGGGGCGCTTTCCCCGAAGGACGACAATCCGATGCGGTGCGGGATTCCGAGTTCCGCGTACAGGCGGCAGGTAGCCGCCTCGAGTGCGATCTTCACGGCCCCGGGACGGGCGGTGGCGATTTCGGCCACACGCTCCGGCCGGACGGGATCGAGCATGGGAACGCTCACCACCTCGACTTCCACCCCGCGGTCGGCGCACAGCCGGGCGGCTTCCAGCGCAGTGGAGACCTCGGATCCGGACGTGAACACCTGCACCCGCGGATTTTCGGCCGGGCGAACGACATAGCCGGAAAGATCCCGCGGATCCCGGGAAGAACGCTCCAGTTGGGGCACGTTCTGGCGGGTGAGCAGGATGGCCACCGGCCCTGCGTGCGACAGGGCGAAACGGTAGGCGGCCACGCACTCGTTTCCGTCGGCCGGACGGATCACTTTCAGACCGGGAATGAGCCGCAGCGCGTCGATGTGCTCCACCGGCTGGTGCGTGGGCCCGTCCTCGCCCACGTGGATGGAGTCGTGCGTGAAGATCCACCACACCGGCAGTTTCATCAGGGCACTCAGGCGCACAGCCGGGCGCATGTAGTCGGAAAACACGAGGAACGTGGCGCCATAGGGCAGCACGCCACCATGCACGGCCATGCCGTTGACGATGCCGCCCATCCCGTGCTCGCGGATGCCGAAATGGAAGTTGCGCCCCTCCGGATGTTCCGGCGACATGGCGGCGAACCCCTCGAGCCAGGTGTTGTTGGACGGCGCCAGGTCCGCCGAGCCGCCCGCCAGGTGGGGCAGGGCACGGGCGATGGCATTGAGCACGCGCCCGGAAGACTTGCGGGTGGATTCGCCAATGCCCGACTTGAACACGGGAAATTCCACGGCGGACTCGGCTGGCGAAGACCACAGGGCATTCCACAGCGCGGCCTTTTCCGGCTCCTGCGCGAAGAGGGCATCCCGGCGCTCGCACCACGCCTGATAGGACTGGTACCGGACTTCGAGCACTTCCCGCGCGTGCTTGCGCACTTCCTCGGGCACGGTGAAGGGTTCGCCGCAGTTCCACGCCGCGCGCATGCGCTCGATGACGTCGCGCCCCAGTGGGGAGCCATGGCATTCGGCCGTGCCTTCCTTCTCGAAGGCGCCATGGCCGATCGTGGTGTGGCAGATGATCAACTTGGGCTTGTTCGCACCGTACGTGAGCATCTGCCGGGCGGCCGTGACGATGAGTTGCGGATCCTCGGCCGGAATCTGCATCACGGCCCATCCCAGCGCCTCGAAGCGCTTGAGCGTGTCGTCGGTGAACGTGAGATCCGTGGAACCCTCGATCGAAATGCGGTTGGAATCGTAGAAGACCACCAGGCGGTCCAGTTTCTGGTGGCCCGCGATGGAAGCGGCTTCATGGGCGACGCCTTCCATGAGATCGCCGTCGGAGGCCAGCACGTAGGTGAAATGATCGCACACCTGGGGTCCCACGAGCGCGCGCAATCGGCGTTCGGCCAGCGCCATGCCCACCGCATTGGAGAAGCCGGCTCCCAGCGGGCCGGTGGTGGTCTCCACGCCCGGCAGGCATCCCCGTTCGGGATGCCCCGGCGTACGGGAGCCCAACTGGCGGAAATTCTTGAGATCCTCGATGGAGACATCGAACCCGTACAGGTGCAGCATCACGTACAGCAGCGAGGAGCCGTGTCCCGCCGACAGCACGAAGCGGTCCCGGTCCGGCCAGTCGGGATGGCGCGGATCGAAGCGCATGAGATGCTGGAACAGGGCGTAGGCGATGGGGGCGGCTCCCAGCGGCAGCCCCGGATGGCCCGATTTGGCCTTCTCGATGGTGTCGGCGCACAGGATGCGAATGGTTTGCAATGTTTTTTCGACGATGGGCTGCATGAAAATCCTCGTTTTATTTTTTTATAAAATATTAACTCCATATAATATATATGTTATAATATATGTTACAATAAAAAATAATAATACTCAGGATGCATCCAAACCCGTGGAAGCCTCGTGCTGCGCAAAATAGGCCCGCGTCAGTTCCAGCACCCGCGGCGCGAGCATACACAGGGCCAGCAGGTTGGGCAAGGCCATGAACGTGATGGCCATGTCCGCAAATCCCCACACGAGCTTCATGGATTGCACAGCGCCGAGAAACACCACGATGGAAAAGAGGTTGCGGTAGAGAAATACTGCTCGCGGGCTTTTCGTGAGATACAGCACTGCGCGATCCCCGTAGTAGGACCAGGAGATGGCTGTAGACAGGGCGAACAGCACGGTGGAAATGGTGACGATGTGCTGTCCGAGGCCCGAGAGTCCCACGGGCGCCAGGCCCACCTCGAAGGATCGGGTGGTGAGGACGGCGCCGTCGAAAAGCGGCTTCGTGCCGGAGGCATCCGCGCCATGCAGCCCGCCGACGATGATGACGAGAGCCGTGAGCGAGCAGATGAGCACCGTGTCGATGAAGGGCTCCAGCATGGAGACGAGCCCTTCGCGCACGGGGTAGGGCGTCTTGGCTGCGGCGTGCACGATGGGAGCGCTGCCCTGGCCCGCCTCGTTGGAGTACAGGCCGCGCTTGATTCCCCAGATCATGACGGAAATCACGCCGCCCTTGATTGCGGCTTCTCCCGTGAAGGCCTCGCGCACGATGAGGGCGAACGCGGGACCCACCTTTTCGGCATTGATGAGCAGCACGGCCACGGCCCCGGTGATGTAGAAGATGGCCATGAAGGGCACGAGCCGGGATGCCACCTGGCCGATGCGCCGGATGCCGCCCACGATGACGAGGAACACCAGCACGGCGATCACGGCGCCGGACGCCCACACGGGAACGCCGTAGGCGCCCTCGAGCGCCTGGGCCATGCTGTTGGACTGCGGCATGTTGCCCGTGCCGAACGAGCAGACGACGGTGCCCGCGGCGAAGAGCACCGCCAGCACCTTCGCGGCGCGGCCCAGTTTCGACGAAAGCCCCTTTTCGATGTAGTACATGGGTCCGCCGGCCACGAGTCCTTCCGCATCGGTCTCCCGGTAGGCGAGCGCCAGCGTGCATTCGGCGTATTTGATGGCCATTCCTAAAAATCCTGTCACCCAGATCCAGAAGGCCGCACCGGGGCCACCCCAGGCGATGGCGGTCGCGACGCCGGCGATGTTGCCGATGCCCACCGTCGCGGACAACGCCGCGGACAGGGCCTGGAAATGGGAGATGTCGCCCGGATGGCCGTCCTTGTGGTATTTCCCCGAGACGATGGCCACCGAAAGGCCGAATTTGCGGAACTGGATGAACTTCAGGAGCACCGTGAACAGGATGCCCACGGGAATGAGCAGCGCCAGCAGGATGGGAGGCGCGATGGTATCGTTATAAAAATTTATGAAATTTTCAAATGCACCCATATCGATTCATTCCCGGCCCTTCAGACGACGGAGTCGGCCACCCACTTGAGGAAATCCGCGTTGCCCCACACGATGGGGAGCGCGATGATTTCCGGAACCTGGTAGGGATGGGCCGAGCGAAGGGCCTCCTCGATCTGGGGAAGCAGGTGCCGTCCCGTCTTGATGAGGCAGACGCACTCGGAGGAGGACTCGAACACGCCCTGCCAGAAAAAGTGGGACTGGGCCCCCGGCAGGATGTTCACGCAGGCGCACAATTTCAGCGCCAGCAGACGGTCCGCTATGGCCTGGGCAACGGGAATGTCGGGCGTCGTCGTCATCACGACCACGGGTTCGAAGGAAGGCATGGCAACCTTTCCGGGCGATCGCGCCCCGTTTTCTCGGCGTTCGCATGGCCACCGCCCCCTGCGGGCGGGGTTCACCCTCGGGCGATTGCCCGGCAGTATGCCCAAACATTCCAGCGGAATCAACCATCCATTTCCATGCCCGGGAAGCCTCCGGAATCCTTGACATCCCGAAAGCCGTCGGGAATAGTCGCCACGGGAGACCGGGCCGCACATGAATGTTTCCTCGCCCCAGGACGAACGAGCCCTTCGGGCGCCATGCTGCATCATCGCACCGGCCCAGGAAAAACGCCCATGACGCATCGCAAACCTCTTCTGGTGCTGGCCGGGCCCACCGCCTCCGGAAAAACCGTGGCGGGAATCGAGATGGCCCTGGAAATCGGGGGCGAAATCGTGAGTGCCGATTCGGTGCAGGTCTACCGTTTCCTTGACATCGGCTCGGCCAAGCCCACCCCCGAGGAACGCAGGCGTGTACCGCACCACTGCATCGACGTCGCCAACCCCGACGAGCCCTTTTCCGCGGGCCGCTACCGCGAAATCGCCAGCGCAGCCATCGACGGCGTGCTCGAGCGTGGCCGCATCCCCATCGTGGTGGGCGGAACCGGCCTCTACATCCGCGCCCTGACGCACGGGTTGTTCGACGGTCCCATGGCGGACCCCGAGTTGCGCATGCGCATGGAGGCCATGGAGAACGAAAGCCCGGGAATCCTGCACCGGCACCTGTCGCAGGTGGACCCCGAAACCGCCGCGCGCCTGCACCCCAACGACCGGGTGCGCCTGATCCGCGCCCTGGAGGTCTGGCACCTTACCGGCATCCCCATTTCCCGGCATCACCAACTCCACGCCGAGACTCCGCCGGCATATGAAACCTTCATGTGGATCATCGACCCGCCGGTCCAGCAACTGCGCGAACGCATCCGCTCGCGGGTGAAGCGCATGCTGGAGGACGGCTTCGTGGAAGAAGTGCGGGAGTTGCGGGAACGCTACGGCACCGGGGTGCGTTCGCTGGATTCCGTGGGATACCGGCAGGTGGGAGCCTTCCTGGATGGCCAAATCGCGGCCCATGAACTGGAAGAAGCCATCGCGCGCGCCCACGAGAAGTATGTCAAGCAGCAGCGCACGTGGTTTCGCGATTTTCCGAACCGCATTCCCTTTGCCGGAATGTGGCCCCGCGACCGCATCCGGGAATGGGCCGCTTCCGTCGCAGCGAAGAGTATTGAATGATATAATTGCATGAATCATGAAATAAGGAGACTATTAAAAATGAATTTCAATAAATTAATAAAATTGAATAAAATAATACTTGTATACTTGATTTTCAGTTTCACGGCGGGCTGCTCGTTCGACTCCGACTCCGGACGTTCATTCCTGGAACACTGCGCCAACGGCATCGACGACGATCTGGACGGACGGGTGGATTGCGCCGATGACGACTGCCGCTTCTTCGGCGTGTGCGCCTCCCGGGAGGTTTGCGACAACCGCAACGACGACGACGGGGATTCCTTCACGGACTGCGAGGACCAGGACTGCTATTTCAACGCCCTGTGCCAGCATCACCGCGAAATCTGCGACAATGGAACCGATGACGACGGAGACGGGACCGTCGATTGCGCGGATGACGACTGCACTTCCAAACCGCTGTGCACCACGCCGCAGGAAAATTGCGACAATGGAACCGATGACGACGGAGACGGCTACGCGGACTGCGCGGACCAGGACTGCTTCTCCAGCGAAACCTGCGCCAACCGGCTGGAGGATTGCGGTAACGGAATGGACGACGACCGCGACGGCTACGTCGACTGTGCGGACCAGGATTGCGTCGGGGACTCCCATTGCCAGCACGACCCGGAAATCTGCGACAACGAAATGGACGACGACGGGGACGGCTACGTCGACTGCGTGGACCCGGACTGCACTGCATTCGATGCCTGCATCCCCCGGGATGAAGTCTGCGACAATGGAATCGACGACGACCGCGACGGACAGACGGACTGCGATGACGACGACTGCCGCTGGGCGCTTTCCTGCTTCACCCAGGTCACCTGCGATCCCATCCTGAACATCGGCTGCGCCTTCTGGAACGATGAAGCCTGCTATTACATCCCGCAGGCCAACGCCAGCACCTGCCACGCCCCCAGGGGAACGGTGCCCGCCGACGGCACCTGCACGCAAACCGTAGACTGCGTGCCGGGATACGTGTGCGTTTCCAGTTTCCTGGGCTCCAAGTGCAAGAAACTCTGCCATGTACAGGCAGCGGGAGAATGCGAGATCCTCTGCTACGACGCCTTCGGAAACGGAAACATCGGACATTGCGTCCCCTGACCGACAGCGAGGCTCCATGGACCCCAACTTCTTTCGTTTCCTGATCTTCCTGTTCCTGGTGAACCTGGTCTTCCAGTTGGCGCGTCGCCTGCGGGAACCCTTCGTGGATCCTTTCTACAACGTGCTGCTCCTGGCCGATGCGCTGCTGTGCGGCTATGGCTTCTTCTCCGGTGACCAGCATTCCGTCTGGTCCCTGCTGGGCGTGGTCATTTTCATGGGGGCCGTGTTCATCCCCGGGCTCTTCGGACTCTTCACCCAAATCGCCCTGAAACGCACCGACTGGAAGTGGGCGCTGCGTTTCGCCCGGCTGCGCCACCTGTTCGCTCCCACGCGGGACGCCCGGCTCCAGGTGGAACACATCGAGCGCCTGGAAAAGGCGCACCTCGGAAACGTGGAAGAACTGGAACGGGATCTGGCGGAAGAAATCGCCCGCGCGAAAGAGCCGCAGCGCCGGTTGCTGCAGGAGACCCTCGTGGAGTTGCTGGCCTTTTCCGGCCAGTGGCGCCGCTGCCTGGATGCCTACCAGAAACTGCATCCCGATCCCGAGAACCCGGAGATCTCCCGTCCCACCCTGGCGGTGGCGCTCATCCGGGCCAGCCTCGAACTGGGCGACGTGCAACGCGCCTGGCGGTTCTATGGGGAACTGCGCAGGTTCGAGCCCTCGGATCCGGCTATGATATCCGCGCTCCTGGCGGCGGAAATCATGTTCCTGGCGGTCTACGGCAACAGCGAGGCGCTGGAGAGGGCGCTCTACCCCGCGCACCGTCCCCATCCGCTCTTCACCATTGCGTCCAAGCGCTATTTCCTCGGTCTCGCCTGCCTGCAGGAAGGAAACAGGCAGAAAGCGGCGCAATATCTCGATTTTCCGGAAAAACTCGAAAACGAGAATCCAGTGATGGGAAGACTGGCGCGGGAGCGGCTGGCCCTGGGCTCCATGTCCCTGGATCTGCCCTCGCCGGAGCAACAGGCCGAGTTGCGGCTCATGGCCGAACGCGTTCCGAAACTCTTCCTGCGATTCGGGGGAACCCGGCCGGCCGTGGCCACCGGGCTCTTCCTGGCGATCATGCTGGCGGCCTTCGCGGCGCAACTCCTCCTCGGGGGCGCCGAAGACGTATGGACGCTGTTTTGCCTGGGCGCCAATTTCCGCAGCCTGATCCTGCAGGAACCCGAACGGCTGGTGCTGGCCATGTTCCTGCACGCGGGCGTGCTGCACATCGTGCTCAACGCCCTGATGCTGTACATGTTCGGGCGGCAACTGGAGATGCACTTCGGGTTCCTGCGCACCTTCTCGGTGCTCGTGTTTTCCGGCATCGCGGGCAATGCGGCCTCGGCCATCGTGTACCGGGAGGGCGTCTCCGTGGGCGCCTCGTCCGCCGTTTTCGGAATCCTGGGTGCCACCCTCATGCTCTTCGTCGTGGTCCGGGACATGTGGCCTCCCTCGTTCCGCCGGAAACAGATCCACAATCTCGTCTTCCTCCTGCTGCTGAATCTCGTCCTGGGATTCTCCATCCCCATGATCGACAATGCCGCGCACGTGGGCGGATTCGTGAGCGGTTCGTTTCTGGGCTGGCTCTTCCTGGTGCTCGGCGCCCGCACGCCCGCGCGCCGCGCCGTGGCGCGGGGAATGGGGATCCTGGCGCTTCTTCTGGTGGCGGCCGCGGCATTCCGCATCCCCGTACTGGACGTAGGCTCCCACACGAAGACGGTTTCATGGGAGCAGAACGGACACCGGGTGAGCGTCCGGGTGCCCGTCTTCTGGGAGCCTCAGGCGGGAAGCATCCAGAACATCGCCTGCCGGCTCATGCCCACGTTCACGGTGTTCTTCGTGCCGCGGGAAGCGCCCGGATCCGAAAGCGACGACGACTTCATGAAAGGTTTCCTGGATTCCTATGTGGCGCGGCAGGCCGATTACCGGCTGGAAAAGACGGGCGAGCGCCCGGTGGAGGGATTCGCCGCAGTGGTGGATTTCCGCTTCCACTTCCAGGGTCGTCCCGGAAAGGAAACCATGTTCATCCGCATGTTCCCTGAAGGGCTCTGGGCCTTGCGCTTCGTCCACGATTCCTCCTGCGAGGACTCGGTGGAGCCGTTCATGGAGGATGTGGCAGATTCCTTCCGCGCCGAAAGAATCACCAGGTGAGGCTTTCCTCCGCCGGGGCCGTGCACAGTTTCGCCAGATGCACGGCCAGCCGCTGCGCCAGGTTCTCCCGGTACTGCGCCTCCAGCGCCCGCCTGCCTTCGGATTCGTGGTCCAGAAACGCCGCTTCCAGCAGGATGGCCCGCGTATCGGGCGTCGTGATGACGTCGAAGGCGGCCGGGGCCACCTGGACCACACGAAAGCCGTCCGCATCCAGACGCCAGGCCAGTTTGCGCGCCAGGTTGCGCGAGCCCCGCGCCCACGTGGAGCGCTGCAGTTGCGCCAGATAATGGCCCACCAGGAGTTCCTGGCCTTCCCGGACTCGCGAAAGCGCCTGGGCCGATGCGGAAAGTTCCTCCTTTGGATGGTAGATTTCGACACCGCTGCGATTGGCCAGCACGCTGGCATTGAAATGGAGGGAAACAAAACAGGCGGGCCGCAGGCGCCGCGCCATCTCGGCGCGCTTCCACAGCGACACGGCTTCGTCCGTGCGGCGGGTCAGTTCCGTGCGGATGGAGAGCCCGTTCAGCGCCTTCTCCAGGCGCAGCGCGAGATCCAGGGTCAACTCCTTCTCCCAGGTGCCATCCAGCGCCCTCGCCCCGTAATTCGTGCCCCCATGCCCGGGATCGATGAGCACGTCGACGGGCATTACGAAATGCCACATGGAAAACCACCAGATCGCCAGAGGATACATGGTTATTCTCTCCTTACATGTGTACACAATATATGACGTATGTAGGATTTGCAAATTTCCACCGCTCACCCTGCTTTTTTACCTGAAATGCCTCGTATTTTTTCTTATTTGGCCAGCAGGAATTTTGGGTGAATGGAATCAAAAATTCAGGATGCGCAGTGACTGCGCCATCGTCTCGCGCGGATTCTTTCCCAGTTCGTTGGGGTAGCCGAACGGCGAGATTTCCCAGGGGATGGCGTGCGGAAGCAGGGAAAAGAGGAATCGGGCATGCAAATGCCCGGATGTGACGTACGTCACCCGGGGATGGCGCAGGATGACGTCGCCCAGCCGGTCGGAACCCATGTAGGGGCGCAGATCTTCATGAATGTTGCCCGCCAGCAGGCGCAAGAACGGCACCGTGTGCGTGGCCACGAAGATGCGGTCCGCCATCGCGTCGGCCTTCTGGAGTTGGGATTCCAGCAAATCCACCTGCCAGGCCAGCACATCGGCGGGCGATGGAAAATCCGGCCAGACACAGGCCGTTGCATCCGCCGCCTGCAACTGCCCCGCCGGATATCCCTCGTACCAGCCGGTGACGCCCACGAACGCGATGTCGCCGATCTTCACGGGCTCCAGGCCCAGATACCGCGCCTCCGCGGTCGCCGCCACGCGGGGCAGGACGGTCTCATACAGTTGGCGGCTGGTCATGGCGCCCGTGGTTTCGTTGACCCAGAGATCGTGGTTCCCAGGCAGGAACAGCACGTGCTCCACGATGTCGCGCAGCCGCCGCAGGGCGGCTCCCAGCCGCGAAAAGCCGGAAAAGAGATCCCCGCCCAGCACCAATACGTCCACGGACACCTCCCGCAGGCGGTCCTCCAGCACCGGAAGCAGGCCGGCGTTGTGATCGAAATGCAGATCCGAGATGAATGCGACTTTCAATTTCGAGAATTCCTGTCGCCCGGAAGAAATTTCTTCTTCCGGAAGCCTGAATATAAAGCAGGCGGCCGCGTACTGACAGCTGAAAATGCGGCCGTCGGAACGGCACTGGAACCGTTCCCCGCACGGTTTCATTCCGTGTTTTTTTCATCTTCGGAAAAAAAACGTGCCAACCCCGCATTTTCGTGGTATGAACTCTGCCGAATGAACGGGCAAGTCTCGCATCCGACTTTGCCATAACCATAAGGAGGTTCGTCATGAAACGTCTTTTTGTTTTCACATCCCTGCTGGCCACCATCTTTTCGTTCTCTGCTTGCAATTCTTCGGACTCCATCATCACTTGCGATCGCTATGACCGCTGGCTGGCGTCCTGCAGCATGTGCTCCACGACCATTTCGTGCGAGAACAACTACGACAGCCTGGCGCCCACGGTCCAGATCGACCTCGACGACTGCGCCGACAACGTCCTGCTGGACAACATTGGTGTTTGCGGCTCTGCCAGCCCGAGCTGGAATGCCGCCATCGAGGAGTGCCTGGACCTCGGCGCCCAGTATCTGGGCATCGTCTGCAACTACGACGTCTGCGGCGACGGCGCCTGCACCGGCGCTGAAAACCCGGCCAACTGCCCCGAGGACTGCGTCGTGGACACCTGCGGCGACGGCGCCTGCCAGACCAACGAAGACCCCGTGGTTTGCCCCGAGGACTGCGCCTATCTCGTGTGCGACGACTATCAGGACTGGCTGGAGACCTGCTTCGTGGACTGCACCGCGGCGGACACCTGTGACGCCGAATACGCCACCCTGGATGCCGCCACCGCCGACTCCGTGTGGGATTGCGCCGTGCTGCTCGCAGACGCCGCTGCCGCCGGCCAGTGCGCCGACAACATCAACGGCGCCTGCGACGTGATGCTCGAGGAAGAACTCGGCTCCTTCGGTTCCTGCACCTACTAGTCCATCCTTCCGCCGCGTCCGCATGGACGCCATGAATCCCCACCAGCTTGCCTTGGCTGAAAAAATGCCTATGATGCCGCTCCATGCCGGAGACGCAGCGCTCGATCGTCATCGATGGAATCCGTCTGGAACTGGCCCTGCCGGTGGAACTGGATACCCGCTGGACGGGCCGGGACGATCTTCTGCGCCAGGTGGAAGCCGCCTGGATGGTGGTGGAACCCTCGGATCTGCCGCTGTCTCCCCGCATCGTGGGACCGCCGGGAACCGGAAAGACCACGCTCGCCTACAGCGCAGCCGTCCGGCGCGGGCAGGAAGCATATTTTTTCCAGGCCACCATGGACACCCGCCCGGAGGATCTCATCGTGCAGCCCGTGCTGTCGGGCGCATCCGAAATCAAGTACGTCGCATCCTCCCTGCTGACGGCTGTCATCCGGGGCGGCGCATGCATCCTCGACGAGGGCAACCGCATGAGCGAAAAAGCATGGGCTTCGCTGGCGCCGCTTCTGGACCAGCGCCGCTACGTGGAAAGCGTGGTGACCGGACTGCGCATCCACGCACACCCGGATTTCCGCTTCTGCACCACCATGAACACGGATGCCTCCACGTTCGACCTCCCGGAGTACATCCACTCGCGTCTGCAGCCGCAGATTCACGTGGATTTTCCGGATGCCGACGAGGAAATGGCGATTCTGGCCAGCCAACTCCCCTTCGTGAATGAAAAGGCCATGCGGACCGTGGTCGAATTCCTGCAGAAGGCGCACCGGGCCGGCGCCCCCTGGTCCGTGCGCGACGGCATCCAGGCGCTGCGCTATGCAGCCAAGTTGGGAAAACTGGAACAAAGTGGCCTCGAACATTTTTTAAATCACGCTATTGTGCACGTCTGCGGGGAAGACGCGGCAGAGTGGATTTGACGCCATGTCTTTTTCTGCCCTCCTCGAAAACCAGTTCCGCCACTTCCCCAATGGCCTGTGCCTGTGCACCTTCCATCGCGGCAACGATGGCGCCATTTCCGGCGCCGTCCCCGTGGCCGTCAACGATGCCTTCTGCCGGCAGGCGGAACGAACGGAAGCGGAAATCCTGAATGCGCCATTGGCATCGCTGTTCCGCAACTTCCTGCTGGTCACCCGCAAGTATTTCGACAGCCTGCACCAGGTGGGGCAGAGCTTCACCGTGGAACTGCTCCTGGAACCCGTCCACCGGCCGCTCACCGTCACGGTGACGCTTCTGGACGCCGAGCACTTCCTGCTGGCGCTGGAAAACGCTACCGAGAACCAGAACACCGAGGCCGCCCTCCTGAGCATCGGGGAGATGTGGGCCTTCTCTCTGGAAGGCGAGGGCGACGGCGTGTGGGACTGGGAAATTCCGCAGAAGACCATCCACTACAGCCGCCGCTTCAAGGAAATCCTGGGCATCCAGGAAGAAGGCCTGGATTTCGATGACTTCGATTTCAAGGATCGCCTCCACCCCGACGAGGTGGATGCCGTTTCCAGGGCCATCCACGAGCACGTCAAGGGAATGACCTCGTACTATGCCCGCGAGCACCGCATGCGCACCGACGAGGGCACCTACAAGTGGGTCCTCACCCGCGGCAAGGTCATCAAGCGTTCCGCCGAGGGTCGTGCTCTGCGCATGCTGGGCACGCTCACGGACATCTCGGAGCGCCGCCTCATCACGGAAGCCCTGCAGCGCTCCCAGCAATGGCTGGCCGCCTTCTTCCAGAACCGGGCCCACGGCTTCTGCGTCCTGGACCGGCAGAACCACCTGTTTCTGGTCAACGAGACGCTGGCCGGCATGGTGGGCAGCGTCCCCTCGGGGCTGTCGAACCGCAAGTTCACGTCCATCGTCTTTCCAGCGGACTGGCAGGCGCACGTGTCCGCGGCGCTCTCCCGCATCTGGAATTCCCAGTCCACCTCGGCCCGCATGGAGATCCGCCTGCAGGGCGAAAAACTGCTCTGGGTGGAATGCTCGCTGTCTCCCATCGTGGATATGAACCGCCAGGTGGAAGCCGTGGCCGCCATCTTCACCGACATCACCGAGCGCAAGCAGACGGCGGCCGCGCTGCAGATGGAGCAGGAAAAACTGCGCCGGTCCTCCTGGCTGCTGGAGCGCCGCGTCCAGGAACTGACCTGCCTGTACGAGGTGGTCAGCATTCTCGAGCAGGTGAACATTCCCCTCGAGGAGAAACTGCAATCCGTCATCGACACCATCCCGGAAGCCTTCCAGTCGCCGGAGCACACCAGCGCCCGTCTGGATGTGGATGGGCGCGTCTTCTGCTCGAAAGGCTTCGCCGTGCACGAGCACAGCCGCATCCACCCGTTCTTTTTCGGAAAAAACCGCAGGGGACTGCTGGAAGTGTTCGTGGACGCCCGGTTCTCTCCCCCCGGCGAGCAGTATTTCCTGGATGAGGAACAGGCTTTCCTGCAATCGGTCGCCACGCAACTCGTGCTGGCGCTGGAACAGCACCAGACGGCCGAAGACAACCAGTTCCTCAGTTCACGGTTGCGCCAGTCGCAGCGCGCGGAGGCGGTGGGGCGACTCACCCAGACCATCGCCGACGATTTCCGGGACGTGCTCGCCCGCATCGGAGAGGGACTCAAACGCCATTGCAGCGATTTGCACCCGCAGGCCCGCGGATTGATGGAAGACGCCCTGCTGGACGGCAACCGCCTGCTCGGTTTTCTGGCCTTCTTCTCCCAGAACCGGAAACTGCAGGCGCAACCGGTCCATCCCCTGCGCCTGCTCGAGCCCGTGGTGGCCCGCTTCAATCTTCGCCATGCGCCACGCATCCGGTTCCATCTGCATTGCACCGACGACGTGCGCGAAATCCCGCTGGATGCGGAATGGGTCGCGATGGCCGCCGACCAGTTGCTGCAGAATGCGGCCGACAGCATTCCGGGAGACGGAGACGTCCACGTGCGTCTCTCCCGCGTGCAACAGGATGAAAATCCATCCGAGCCGATTGCGAAAGGTCCTTATCTGCAGTTGCAGGTCGCCGATACGGGCACCGGCATGACGCCGGACGAGATGTCGCACCTGTTCGAGCCCTTCCATTCCACCAAGAGCCATCGCCGGAACGCCGGACTGGGCCTCTTCGTCTCGCTGGGGGTGGTCCGGATGCATGGCGGCACCATCCGGGTGCATTCGCAAAAAGGACATGGTTCCGTCTTCTCCTGCCTGTTTCCGGAAACAAAGAACTCCGCCCCTGGCGGCGACTCCCACTCGAGCTGAATCGAAAAACCGTATCCCATCATGGTTTTTTCCATTTCATTTCCTTCATGCGAGCCATCCCGATCGAAAACTTGCGGTCCGGGATCGCTTGTGGCAGGATGCCCGAACGTCGCAAGACGTGAAGGAGTGTGAGACATGAATACACAGACTCCCGTTCCCGCATGTGAAAATCTGGTTCATTCCTACGACCGCCTGGAGCACGATTTCCAGCGCGCCATCGAAAAACGCCTGATGCGGCGCGGAGAACAGTACATGGTTCCGCGCATTCTCGAAATCCATGACATTTCCCATCTCGAAACCATCCTCGAGGCACTCCTCGAAGGACAGAACGTCGCCTCCCTCTGCTAATTTTATCTTTTGTCTCTACTCATCGGTTCAGGGCAGGGCGATGACCAGTTCCCGCACGAAGCGGTGGAACGTCTCGGAAATGGCATTGGCCGTCTCCTGCACTTCGCCGTGTGAAAGCGGGTGCGGCGAAATGCCGGCCGCGAAGTTGGAAATGCAGGAAATTCCGAGGATGCGCGCGCCCATGTGGTGGGCCGCGATGGCCTCGGGCACCGTGGACATGCCCACCATCTGCGCGCCCAGGATGCCCATCATGCGGACTTCCGCCGGCGTCTCGTAGCTCGGGCCCATCATGGCCGCATAGACGCCCTCCTTGAGATCGAGGCCGATGCGCGCGGCGACATCGCGGGCGATCTGGCGCAACTGCGCATCGTAGAGATTGGACATGTCGGGAAAACGCGGACCCAGTTCGTCGAAATTGGGACCGCGCAGGGGATTGGCGCCCAGCATGTTGATGTGATCCGAAATCAGGGCCAGATCCCCCGGCTTCATGCCGGCGAGACCGCCCGCGGCATTCGTGATCACCAGCCGGCCGCAGCCGAGGCGAACCAGCACGCGGGCTGGAAACACCACGGTCTCCAGCGGATGCCCTTCGTAGTAGTGCACCCGTCCTTGCAGGACGGCCACCGTGTGGGGGCCCAGTTTCCCGACGAACAGGTTGCCGGCATGGCCAGCCACCGTGGAAACGGGAAAATGCGGAATGTCGGAATAGGGAATCACCACGGGATTCTCGAGTTCCCGGGCGAATCCTCCGAGCCCCGAGCCCAGAATCAGGCCCACGGTGGGATTGGCGGTGATTTTCCTGCGGATGAAATCGACGGCTTCGGTGAGTTTCTGCGGTGTCATGCGGAGAAGTTACACTGTTTCCCTGATGCGAGGCAAGCTGTTCCTCAATGCAGCAGCGGATGGTCCCCACCCGCATCGCTCGGTACGGATGCATCCTCGAAACCGGTGAAGCGGATGCCCATCCCGGTGCAGGCGGCCGGGTGGCCTCCTTCCCGGTAGGTCATGTAATAGTGGCTTCGCACCACGCCGCGGGCGAGAATGCCTCCCGGATGCCCGATGAGCACATCGATTTCCGTGCCCAGCGGCAATGGATCGAAGGTCTGGATGAAGATGCCGCCAGCGGAAATGTTGATACCCAGCGCGGGATATTCTCCATAATCGCGGGAGCGGATGACGACCGGGCAATACACGCGCCAGCGCGGATTTCTGCGGTTTTCCTGGGTCTGGGGCTGCATGGGCTCCTCCTGCTCGAGGTATACCATGCGAATACATAGTCGTCAAATGTAGGATAAAAAACAGGCAATTCGACCATGCACGACGCGGAAAAATATGGTAAAAAGCGGCACCGGGCGCCTGGTGCCCGCATACCTTTCATGGAAGATGCACATGAAGATATTCCCGCTGTTTTTCACTGCATTTTTGTTGGTGGTTGGCTTTTTCCCGACGGCCGGGTCTGCCCAGACGAAAACACCGTCCAAGAAGGATCAGAATGCAGAGAAGGCCAAGGAGCATTTCAAGGCCGGGCAGGCGCTTTTTGGCGCCGGGCAGTATGAGAAGGCCGCGGATGAATTCATCAAGGCCTACGAATACAAGGCTCTTCCCGCCTTCCTGTTCAATATCGCCGTCTGCTACGAAAAATCCGAGCAGTATGCAAAAGCCAAAGAGTATTTCGTCGAATACCTGGCGCGGGAACCGAACAGCAAGGATCTGCAGGCCATCCAGGCACGCATCCGGCTGCTCGAGCGCCTCATCGAGTACAAGGAAAACCAGCGCAGGCAGGCCGAGCAGCCTGCGGACAAGCCGGCAGACAAGCCGGCGGACAAACCCGCAGACAAGCCCGCGGACAAACCCGCAGACAAGCCCGTAGACAAGCCTGCGGACAAACCCGCAGACAAGCCCGTAGACAAGCCTGCGGACAAACCCGCAGACAAGCCTGCACTGGAAAAACCCGAACTTCCGCCCATCCAGACGCGCACGCTGACGGCCATCTCTTCGGATCCGCCGGGGGCGAACCTGTACCTCGACGACAAGAAAAATCTTTTGGGAAAGACGCCGTTCGAAGGCGAAATTCCGCCGGGGAAGCACGTCGTCATCCTGGAGATGAAGGGGTTTTCCGATGTGAAGCGGGAAATCAACGTCCAGGAAGATCGCATGCTCGAGATCGTCGTGTCCATGAAGCAGGACGTCAACATGGCCTGGGTGCAGGTCACCAGCAACGCGCCTGGCGCGCGCGTGTACGTCGACAAAAAGGAAATCGGCCATGTGGGAGTGACGCCCTACACCGGCATGCTCAAGCCCGGAAAGCACACCATCTGGCTGGTGCACGACGAATACCGGGAGGAGAAGGTCGACATCCAGGCGAAGGCCGGCGAACCCAACGAAGTGCACATTCCGATGCAGCGCCAGCCCGTAGGTGCCATCACCATCCTGGGCAAGAACGTGCAGGACGCCCGCGTCAAGATCGATGGAAAGACCGTGTGCGTGGCGCCCTGCGCCAGGGTGAAGGTGCCGGCAGGGTCCCATCGGCTTTCCATCCACAAGAAGGATCGCAAAACGGTATCCAAAAAAATTGAAATAGTGACGGGCGAGCAGAAGACATTCGACGTAACGCTGCAGAAGGCGCCCAGCCGTTCCGGCGCCGTATCGGGCTACGTGCTGGGCGTGGCCGCGCTGGCCGGCGCCGTATGGGCCGGTGGAAAATCCAAGTCGCTGCAGGATGAAATCCAGTCCGATCTGGATGCCGGCGTACCGGTGTTCAGCAACGACACGCGCATTCGCGATGGAAAGATCTACGCCATCGCGGCCAACGTGCTGTACGGGATTTCCGCCTTGTCCATCACGGTGGCGCTGTACCGCACCTTCATCGATACCACGCCGGATTCCCGCATCCGCGTGCGCGAAACCCCTCCCGACGGAGCCGCCGTGCAATGGGAGCCCCTGCTGTTTCCAGGCGGAGCGGGACTGGGGCTGACACTGCATTACTAGACGAGGCTGCACCATGAAAAGGTTTCTTATTCCCCTTTCCTGCTGCTTGCTTTCCCTGGCCGCCTGCGACTGGCGCGTGTTCAACGATTTCGAACGGCAGGCCACGGTCCAGGTCATCGAACCGCCCCGCAACTTCGCGGGAACCAATTTCGGCCAGGCGGTGGCGCCGGTCCTGGACGAGAATGGCGGCATCGTCCCCAACACGTTCCTGGCGGGAGGAAACGGCACGACGCCCCTGGCTGTCGTGACGGTGAGCGAAACCGGCGCGATTTCCCGCAAGACCTGCAGGATCGACGCGGGAATCAGCGTTTCCTCGATCACGCCGCTTCCGGCCAAAAATGGCCGCTGGCGCGCCCTGCTTTCCGATGGAAACTACCAGATGGCGAATCTGGTGAACTTCGATCCCGATGAAGACGAGCCCAAACTGCAGGTGGAAGGCAACCTGTCCGGACTGGCGCAACTGTTCGGAATCGGCACGCTGCACGGCGATTTCGATGGCGACAGAACGCCGGATGTGGCCGTGGCCTCCCGCAACCGGCTCTACTTCTTCGATGAAGCCCTGCAGACCGCGCATCAGCACATTTTCGACTACCCCCACAACTTCTTCGTGCCCGCCATGCAGGACGCCGGCACCCGGATTCTCGCGCCGGTCGTGCGGGAAGGAAAAATCCTGCTGGCCATCGGCGGAATGATATCGAACGACACGGGAAACACCACATGGGCCGTGCTGCTGGTGTCCGTGAACCCCGGTTTCACCTTCGAAACCCAGGTCCTGCAGGGAGATTTCAGCAACCCCGACGCCCGCGTCTGCTCGCTGGCAACGGGCGCTGCCAATGACGATGCGAACGACGACCTGGTGGTGGGCATCTGCAATGAGACCCTTCTGTTCCTGGCCAAAACCGGCACGACGGAATGGTTTTCCGCCCAGCCGGACCGGGTCGTCGCGGAAGACGGAAAAATGCGCGGCCGGATCGTGGCCCTTTCGGACCTGAACCAGGATGGAAAGCCGGAACTGGCAATCGCGGACCCGGAAGAGCCCATCGAATCCAACCGGAATGGCGAAGTGCTGTTCTATGATCTGCAGATTTCCGCAGATACGCCCCTGCTGCAACTGAAGGCTCCCAAGGAAGAGAAACGTTTCGGAACTTCCCTGTTTTCCCTGAAAACCATCTGGAAGGACGGCCGCACGGAACTGGTGGTGGGGGGAGCCAACGTCTCCTATCTGTTCTTCCTCACCGGCCTGCCGGGAGACGACGACCCGGTTCTTCACGATCCCCGCTAGACGCAGAAGGCAGGTGCTTTCATGGTGACGTGGATTCTGTGCGCGGCTGCAATCTGGATGGCATCCCCTCCAGCGGCGGAAGTCTCCCAAAGGCCCGCGGTGGTACTCGTTTTTCTCGATGCGCCGGAAGCCGGCGCCGTGGAACGCCTTTCCACCATGCTCGCCCTGATTCCACAGATTCGCCTCCTGCCCCGCTCCGCATTCCCGGAAGACCGTCAGGAAGCCGTCCGCAAAGCCATTTCCGGCGTGGCGCCCTATCCCGATCCCGTGGCGCGCGCGGTCCTCGAGAAGCACATCCAGGCGGCGGGCGCCGTAGCGGGCGTGATCGTGGCGGGAAACCGGATCCACCTGCAGCATGCGAAAACCCATCACGGCCCCTACGCCATGCCTGGTCCCAGCGGAAAACTCCCGGATCCGCTGGTGGAGCGGCTCTGTTCCCTGTCCCAGCGGGAAAGAGGCATCGAAACGAAGCAGCCGGCCACCCGGGAACCCTTCTACCGGAACTGGCTGTTCTGGACGGGCGTCGGCATCATCGCGGGCACCATGGTGGCGGTTTCCATTCTTTCCCAGGACACCCGGGAAGTGGAAGTAGAAGTCATCAACCGCTGACGTTGCAATATCAATTGCTGGCCGAATTGAATTTCCAAAATTGAATTTCCAGAATGGGTTTTTGATATTTTTAATAAAGCTCAAGACAACGGTTTCCCGTTCCGGAATCGAGTGTTTTCTTGATTTGGCCGGGCGCATCCACTACTATCGCCTGCGATTTCCCGACGCATCCGGCCCCGGTGCATGGCCGGCCGCCGCCGGTGCGGCAATCCGGCGAGGTATTCATGGCTACCTACCTGTATGAAGGAAAAAGCAAGGACGGCTCCATCAAGAAAGGCACCATCACGGCGGCCAACGAGCAACTCGCCTTCACGACGCTCAATGCCCAGGGAATCTCGGTCACGAGCCTGAAGGAAAAGCAGCCTTTCAGGTGGTCCGACCTGGCGAACCTGGACATCAACATCGGCGGCGTCCCTCCCAAGGATCTGATGGTGTTCACCCGCCAGTTCGCGACCATGATCGACTCCGGCCTTCCTCTGGTGCAGGCGCTGGATATCCTGGCCTCCACATCCGAAAACAAGTATTTCGGCAAGATCCTCAAGGATGTGAAGGAACGAGTGGAGCAGGGAACCACCTTTTCCGAGGCGCTGTCCCATCACCCCAAGGTGTTCGACACCCTGTTCGTGAACCTGGTGCGGGCCGGCGAAGTGGGCGGCATCCTGGACACGATCATGAACCGCCTGGCCGTGCAGATCGAAAAGAACACCAAGCTCAAGCGGCGCGTCCGCTCGGCCATGAACTACCCCATCATCCTGCTGGTGGTTTCGCTGGGCTGCATCGGGGCCATGCTGTTCAAGGTCATCCCCATGTTCGAAAACATGTTTTCCTCCATGGGCGGCCAACTGCCGGGCATCACCATGCAGGTCATCAACGCCAGCCGATGGGCGATCGCCCACTCCAACATGATCTTCGCCGCCCTGTTCGGCATCATCGCGGCGTTCATCGCTGCCATGCGCATTCCGGGAAGCCGCTTCTTCATGCACAAACTGGCCCTTTCCCTGCCCATCTTCGGGCCCGTCATCAAGAAGATCGCCGTGGCGCGCTTCACGCGCACCATGGGAACGCTCCTCTCCTCCGGCGTACCCATCCTGGACGCGCTGGAAATCGTGTCCCGGGCTTCCGGCAACCTCGCCATCGAAGCCGCCCTCCTGAACGTGCGCGAAAAGATCGCCGAGGGCCGCAACATCGTGGAGCCCCTGCAGCAGTCCGGAATCTTTCCGCACATGGTGGTTCAGATGGTGGGCGTGGGCGAGCAGACGGGCGCGCTGGATACCATGCTCAACAAGATCGCCGATTTCTACGAGGACGAGGTGGACGTGGCGGTGGAAGGCATGACTTCCATGATGGAACCGTTGCTGATGGTCATCCTCGGCGGCGCCATCGGCGTGGTCATGATCGCCATGTACGCGCCCGTCTTCACCATGGCCGGCAAGACGGAAAACATCAAGTGAGCCCCGATTTCTCCCATCCGGAACCGAAATCCGCCACCCAGCGCATTCTGTTCCTGTGCATCCTCAAGTTCGCGCTCATCACGCTCATCGTGGCGGCGGCGGCCTTCACCTTCTGGCTCACGCCCCGCCAGCACACCACCGGCACGCTCATCCACCGCATCGTCATCGGCCTGGTGGTGTTCGAATATCTCATACTTCTTGCCATCCTGGCGCTTCTGCAATGGAAATCTCCCCACGCGCCCAGGGTGTTTTTCCTGTCCATATTCGCCGACATCGTGCTCACGTCGTTTCTCGTGCACCTGACGGGACACGCCTCGTCCCCGTATGTCGTGCTGTACATGATCGGCATCATCTCGGCAGCCGTGGCCATGCCGCTGACATGGGCCACGTTTGTCACACTCCTTTCCATCGGGATGTATCTGTTCATCCCGATCGCCGGCAACGCGGGACTTCTGGACTGTATCGGGCACATCGGGCACCTCCAGCCGCTCAATCCCTCCGAACTGGCCTCCCGGCTGGGCATCCATGGCAGCGCCATGGCGGCGGTATCGGTGCTGTCCATCACGCTGGCCCGCCACATCCTGCGCGTGGAAGCCGAAGGCATCGACCAGACCCGGCAGATCCGCATCCTCTTCAACCGCCACCAGGACATCCTGCGCTCCCTTTCCGACGGCGTGCTGTGCGTCTCCCGGGACGGGTGCATCCTGGACGTCAATCCGGCGTTCTGCCGCATGCTGGGCGTCGATGCCCGCATGGGAGATTCCCTGGATTCGTTTCCCTCACCCGTTTCGGACTGGATCCGGCAGAAGCCGGAGTTCCTGCGCACTCCATACTCCTGCGGCGAAAACACGCTGGAACTTGAGGTGTCGGTGCAGGATCTCCTCGTGGAAAACCGGCACGAGGGCTTTATCGTGGTGGTGCGTGACCGCAGCGAGCAGGCGCAACTGGAACGCGATCTCGTGCGCAAGGAGCGGCTGGCGGCGCTGGGCCGGCTGACGGCCTCCATCGCCCACGAAATCCGCAACCCGCTGACGTCCATTGCGGGGTCCCTGGAGTTGCTGCGCCCGGCCGTCGTCAAGTCCATCCCGGAAAACCAGGAACTCTTCGATATCGTATTCCGGGAAATCCGCCGGCTCAACGACCTGATCAAGGGACTTCGCCAGTACACGTCCGAACGCAGGCGTCCCCCGCAGGACGTCGATCTGGTGGAAACGATTCGGGAAATCACCCGCCTGTATGAAACCGATCCGAAGTATCCGGACGTCGCGTTCCACCTGGAAACTCCCGAGACCTGCGTGGTGCGTTACGATCCCGACGGGTTGCGCCAGGTGCTGCTCAACCTGATCCTCAACGCCATCCAGGCCAGCCCCGGAAAGCCTGTCACCATCCGCATCACGCCGAACGATTCCGAAATTCTCGTGGACGTCGAGGACGAAGGGCCAGGCATCGCGCCGGAACTGCAGGAAAAAATCTTCGAGCCCTTCGTGTCCACCAAGCAGTCCGGAACCGGTCTGGGCCTGGCCATCGCCGGCCAGATCGCCATGGCGCATGGAGGGCGGCTGCAACTGGTGCGCTCGGATGCCTCCGGAACCTGCATGCGCTTCGTCATCATGCGGGAAATCGAAAAAGCCTAGTTTTCCCCTTTCCTTGGAACCCGAAATGCGTCATACTTCTCTCAGCTGTCGCGCCGTGCAAGCCGGATGTTTTCATGCAAAATCAAGGATTTCGCACGGCAGCGCAACGACGTCGGCTCCATGCGAGGCATCCGTGGGCCGGTTCATCCAAGCGGGAGGTGCACCGTGGGATTCTTCAGCAAGATTTTTGGCGGAGGAAAAAAATCGGATTCCAGGGAAATAGGAACTGTTCCGGAAGAACAAAAGCCCGTCAAGGAAGAAGCCAAGACTTCCGTTTCCACCGCATCGCCGGAACCCATTCCAGATGAGGATCGCGTCCCGGAACCCCAGCCCAGGGAAGAATCCGAAGCGCACGTTCCCGCGCCGGCCGAGCACAAGGCCACCGTTTTCGGCATGCCGGCCCCGCCATTCGCTGCCGGCTCCGTGCCCGTATCCGGGGAAGCCGTCGTGGGAGAAGCCGTCGTGGGAGAACTGGATGTTCCGGCGCAACCGAGAGTCCAGGATGCCCCCCAGGCAGGGGAAATCGTAGTGGGCGAAACCGCGGCGGACACCGTGAAGGAAGAAGTTGCTTCTCCGGCGGAACCCGCCGCATCCCCGGAAGTTTCCGGCGCGGCCGAGCCCGCGGCAGTCGAATCTGCCAGCGGACCGGCTCCAGAAAATGAAGAAGCCGAGGAAATCGCCGTGGAAGCCGAAGCCGTGGCGCCGCCGCCGCTGCCGGCGGCCTCCACCGCGGCCCGGGCGGTTTCCGCACCCCAGCCCGTGGTGGAGGAAACTCCGGCGGCCGATGACATCGAACTCTTTCCCAAGGCCGAAAAGAGGGATTCGCGCTCCAGCATCGAGTGCACATCCTGCAGGCACCGCCTTCCCGTTCCCTATGTGGGCTATCCCGCCCGCATCACCTGCCCCTTCTGCCTGACCGTGAACGATTACAATCTGTAATCGGAGCATTGCATTCTTCCCGTGCCATTCCCGATTCGCGCAACGATCATTTCGTGACCATTTGACTCATTGCGTCAAACGTCATGAAATTATTTACTTTTCACGAAAGCGTCATTCTGCTAGATTCCACCCGTCGCCGGCAGGAGGTCGCCGGAAGACGGGCTTTTTCATGAAACACTTCCTGTCGGTCTGGATTTTCGCATGCATGGCGCTTTCGGCCGTGAAAGGCTGGTCCAATCCGGTGGACCTCTTCAGTTCTTCCGCCCAGGCCGGCGGCACGGGAGACGCCGTCGCATCCTCATGCACGGGGCCCGACTGCCTGTATTTCAATCCGGGACGCCTCTGCCTGGGCGGCAGTCCCCGGATCCTGGCGGGCGTCACGGCCCAGCATGCCTCGCTTTCGGTTCCCGGCGGCAGCACCGGCATCCCCGAACCGTTCTACTCCCACGTGGGGGCCGCCATCGCCCCGCCGTTCGGCGGCATCCTGAAGGACCGCCTGTGGGTGGGCATTCTGCTGGTTGCGCCCGGTGGCGAGATTTCCCTCGTGCGCATCCACACGCCATCGGAGCCTTTCTATCCCTACTATGAGAACCGCAGCCAGCGCCTGCTGATCCTGCCCGGAATCTCCCTGCTCGCCCATGAATCCCCTTCGGCCGGGCGCATCGGTTTGGGACTGGGTTTCAATTATTTTGCCGGCCTCGACGGCGGCATCGCGGCCGCGGAAGGCGCCACCCGCGCCATGGAAGCCCGCGTATCCCTGGAACTCAAGGGAATCCTGGGACTCGTGGCCGGCGCCGCCTGGGAAAAGGGACACTGGGCGGCCGGCATCACCTACAGGCAGGCCATGGGCGTGGATTTTCATACGCTGGCGTTCAACGACGTTGCCGGCACCAGCATCGACATGGAGATTTCCGCGGCCGCATTGTATTCTCCCCATACCTTGCAATGGGGTGTAAGTTATAATTTCGGTACACAGAAAGTGCAAATAGATATTATCGAACAATTATGGTCATTCTATGATGGCCCCTTTGTGCAAATCGACAGCATCATGCCCATGGTGGGCGCGCTGTCCGGCCAGTTGCCCCCCAACGAATTCCGCAACACCGCAGGCGTGCGGGCCGGATGGCAGAAATCCTGGTCCTCCAGTTTGACGCTGCGGGCTGGCGCCGGCTTCGATCCTTCCTTTGTGAAAACGGCGCAAACCGGCATCACCAATCTGCTCGACGCTCACAAACTGATCCTGTCCGCGGGTATTTCCTGGAAATTCTCCGATTCCTTCGTGGTTCATGCGTTTTCCCGGATGCACATCCTGTTTCCGGCCACGCACCGCAAGAAGCGCATCGAAACCGCATGCACGGGCCAGATTCCCGACGAGGATCCGTCGGCCCTGTACGATGAAAAGCCCTGCGATGCCGACGATCCTTCCACCGAAGGCTTCCAGACGTCCAATCCCGGATTTCCATCCGTGACGGCTTCGGGATTCGTGCTCATGGGTGGACTCTCCCTGGAGGCGCTGCCATGACGCGCTTGCTTCGGCTCGCCCGCCTCCTGCTGCTGTCCTGCATCGTGATCCTTTCGGCATCGCCGTCCGCGCACGCCCAGGCGCCGCAGGATCTGTTCGGCCTGGGCTTCAGGGACAAGGCTACCGCAGGCGCCAGTTCGGCCGTGGCTCCCGAAGCGTGGGCGGCGGCCATGCACAATCCCGCCGCGCTGGCGGATCTGAAGGGGATGAACCTCGGGTTCTCCTGGGGATATGCATCTTTCGGACTGCTGGATGTCAACGGAAAATCCGCTTCCGTGCTGGACGCCCATGGTACGGATCTGGGGCTGGCCCTCCCGCTGGCGCGCTTCTGGAAAAAAATCCCCTTTCCGGTCGGACTGGGACTGTCGCTGCATCTTCCCGACCAGTTCGTGGTCCGCATGCAGGCCGTACCGGCCTCCGAACCCCGCTTCATCCTGCTGGACAACTATCCGCACCGCGTGGAGACGGCCGTCGGCGTGGGGCTGGCGCCCTGGAATTTCCTGCATCTGGGCTTTGGCGTGCAGATGCTCGTCCACCTGCAGGGCGACGACATGCGGGTGGGCATCGGGGCCCGCGCCGGACGCAAGTTCGGCGAGATGGGCATCGACACCACCATTCCCTACGGCGCGGTTCCCCAGGGAGGCATCCGGCTGAACGCGACCTTCCTGCCGGGAGCGCTGGAAAAACTCTCCCTGGGGCTGTTCTGGCGCGAGCCCTACATCCTGCGCACCCACATGAACATCGTGGCCGACGTGGACATCACGGGCGTCGTTTCCGGCGATACCCTTCTGTTCCTGAAGATGAACGACCATTTCACGCCCCGGAAATTCTCCCTGGCGCTCTCCTTTCCGCTCTTCGAGGCGCTGGACCTGTTCGCTGGGATGGATTTTTTGCAGTGGTCTTCCTTCGACGGCGGCGTGTCGCAATACCGCATGCGGCTGGATTTCGGCATCAATCCGCCGCTGGTGGAAGTGCACTTCCCGGCGGACAACTTCCACGACACCTGGGTACCGCACGCCGGTCTGCTGCTGCGCGCCGGCGGCGTGGATTTCGCGGCGGGCTACGCCTTCGTGCCGTCCCCGGTGCCGGATCAGACGGGCTTCCTGAACCTGCTGGACAACGATCGTCACGTGGTGGGGCTGGGGCTGGACATCCATCTGGGTTCCCCGGCGCTTTGGCCGCATCCGGTGCGCCTGCGCTCGACCTTCCAGTACCACCACCTGATGCCTCGCACGGAAACCAAGGCGGCCCCGATGTGGCCGACCGTGTCGCATGGCGGCGGCATATTCCAGGCGGTCGTCGGCCTGGAAACGGATTTCTAGCGGAGGTTTCGATGCGACGGTTCGCCTGGCTGGGATTGTGGCTGTTCTCCTGCACGTTCGCTCCGCAGGACACCTATTCCGGCGTGAGCGTGGCCACCGGCGTGGCACCTTTCGAGGAAAAGGGACCCATGGAAATCTGCGTGGCCACGCACCGCATCGCCCCGCCAGGAGGCGTCATCGGCGGATTCTGCCAAAAGAAGGACGCGCCCCTGATGCAGGACTGCGCGTCCGATGCCGACTGCCGCGGCCGGGAAGTGTGCGTGTGCGGCAAGTGCACCGTGAAATTCTGCACGCGTTCCGACGAGTGTCCCGAGGACATGACCTGCGATTTCCAGAATGCGCGCTGCGTCCTCTCCTGCCGCTCGGACTGCGACTGCCCAGGACCCAACGGGCGCTGCGACCTGGGCATCTGCCAGCAGATGTGCATCATCGACGGCGAATGCCAGGCTGGTGAACTGTGCTCGCTCAACCGCGCCCGCTGCATCACCGCGCCCTGCCAGGGCGACCACGAATGCCTCGAGGACGAGGAATGCGTGGTGCAGGTGGAGCCGCGGCATCTCTCCGAGCCCCATCCCGTGGCCGGCATCGACGGCGTGACCTATCTCTACGTGGAAATGAACCAGGGCGCCTTCGACCGGCGCGTCATCTTCCGCGCCTCCACCGACGACGGCATCACCTGGAAAATGACGCCGCCGGCGCCGGTGCTGGAATCCGACGTCTCCGACGGCTATCACGTGGGCGCCCCATCGGTGCTGGTGATCAACGGGCGCTACGTGATGTACTTCGAGGTGAATCACGGCACGCACTTCGGCCGCGCCACGAGCACCGACGGGCGCCACTGGACCCGCGAAAACCCGCCCGCGCTGACGCCGGCCGCGGACGAACCCTCCATCCACTCCCCCGCGGCCGTCGTGGATCCGGCCACGGGCCGCGTGCGCCTGTACTACACAGTAGGGGATGGCGTGGCCGTGCGCACGGTGCTCTCCGACGACGCGCAGGGGACCGCCTTCCCGGCTTTCGGCCGGCAGACGGTGCTCACCCCGGACGCCCTCGTGGATCCCGTGTTGTGGCGCGCCGTTTCCCGCGTGCGCTCGCCGTTCGTGCTCGTGGAAGGCGATGGGCGCGGCGGCACTCTCTACCGGATGTGGGTATCAGCCTACGGATTCGAATCCGGCATCGCCGAGAGTTTCGGCACGGTGGACCAGGTGCGCGCCAATTATTCCATCGGCTATCTCGTCTCCACGGACGGCCTTTCCTTCACGCCGTTCGCATTCAATCCCGTCTTCGACCGCGTAGCGCCCAATTCCTTCGTGAATCACGAATCCGAACTGTGTCCCGCCGTGCTTCCGATGAAAGAAAAAACCTTCCTGTTCTATGGAATTTCCAACGCCGACGCCAACACGTGGGACAATCTGGGCTGGGCCGTCAACCCGCCGCGGCATGATTATCCCGATTCCCTCTATTAAATTATTATTATAATAATAAAAAAAATTTATTTATAAAATTAAAAAAATAAAAAATTTAAGTAATAGACTGCTTTTTTGTAAAAAATGTTGACATGGCGCGATATTTTTTGTTCAAGTAAAGGCGCCCGGCATGGAAACTCCCCTGCCGGCTCCAAGGCATTGCGGCATGACGGAACTGTCCCCGGTATTCATCGGACGCGAAACGGAAATCCGCTGGTTCCTGGAAGAATTCGAACAGAATCCCCGCAGGATGTCGGTTCGTTTGATCACCGGCTCGTCGGGGCTCGGAAAGACGGCTCTCCTGCAGGAAGCGGCGCGCCAAATCAAGATGGCGCATCCGGAAGCGCTGGTGCTCTCCGGAAACTGCGAGGAGCGGGAGCGGGGAATCTACAAGGCCTTCGATTCCATCCTGGAAATGCTGGGACGCTGGCTTGCGGATCTTTCCCGGGAGGAACGCCTGCAACTGGTGCCGCGGCACGCTTTCGCCCTGTCCCAGGTATTTCCGCAACTGGCCATGCTCTCGGAACTGGAAGCGGAAACGGGCGTGCGGATGCTGGCGCTTCCCGAACCCGGGGAAATCCGCCAGATGGCGTTCATGGCGTTGCGCGAGCTTCTGGGCCGCATCAGCGACCGGCGGCCGGTGGCGCTTCTGATCGATGACATCCAGTGGGCCGACGAAGACAGTTTGAGACTCCTGGATGCGCTGACGCAGCCAACCGTCGCGCCGGCCATGCTGCTGGGGCTTTGCCTGCGCACGCACGTTTCCGGAGGATTGGCGGCGCAGATGCTGGCACGGCTGGAGAAGATGCTGCCGGCCATGCAGATGCTGCGCCTGCGGCCGCTGTCCATGGAAGCCTCCCTGGCGCTGATCCGGAGCCTGCTGCAAGCCAATCCCGAATTCAGGGAGGTGGATCCACAGGTGGCTTCGCGCATCGCGCGGGAAGCCGGCGGGCAGCCCCTGTTCATCTATGAACTGCTCTACCACATGCGCATCGTGGGGGATTCCCCCAAAGCCGTGCTCAAGCTCGAAGACGTGCTGTGGTCGCGCATCAGCGTGCTGGACGAGGATTTCATCTCGCTGCTGGAACTGGTGTGCGTGTCGTTCGGGCCCCTGCGGATGGATCAGGCGGCCCATGTGCTGGGACGCACCTGGGGCGAGGTGTTCCGCATCGCGGCGCGGCTGCGCCTTCTGCATCTGGTGCGCATCAGCGGACCCCTTCCCGAGGACGAGATCGAACCTTATCACGACCGCGTGCGTGATACCGTGATGGAGCACATGGATGCCAATCGGGCCACCCGCTGGCACGAGCGCATCGTGCAGGAACTGCAGACCCGGCCGGATGTGGCTCCCGAACGCATGGCTTCCCATCTGGTATGCCTGGAGCGCACGCGGGATGCCGCTTCCTTTTTGGCCGCGGCTGCGCAGGATGCCGCGAAGCAACTGGCGTTCGACAGGGCGGCAGGACTCTGGCTCCAGGCCATCCAGTTGCGCTTTCCACCCGAAGATTCCCTTTCTCCAGAAGACGTGGAGGAACTGCGCGCGTGGATGGAGGAATGCGCCCGGGCGCTCTGGGGCGCCGGTCGCGGACGGGAATCCGCCCAGTTGCTGTTGCGGGTCGCCGAGGGAATGCCCGACGGCGGGCTGGAACTGAGGCGGCAGGCGGCCGAACGCCTGATGGTGTCGGGATATCTCGATGAAGGCATCGAAGTGTCCCGCGGCATCGCCGAAACCCTGGGCGTGCACCTGCCGCGCTCGTCCACGAAAGCCGCTCTTTCCCTGCTGTGGAGCCGGTTCCGGGTGCGCCTGCGGGGACTGGATTTCGTCCGCCGGGACAGCCGGGATCTTTCTCCCCAGCGCCTGCTCCACGCCGACATCCTGGCATCGCTGGCCCGCGGGCTGGCGCTCACGAACCACATCCTCGGCTCGGACTGCAGCGCCCGCTACCTGCTGGTGGCGCTGGACCTGGGCGAACCGCGGCGCGTGATGGAAGCCCTGACGATGGAAGCCAACTTCGCGGCCAGCGTCTCCGTGAAATCCCCCCACGTCCAGCGCATCCTGGACGTTGTGGAAACACAGCGCAAACTGTGCCGGGATTTCGATGCCGACCTGTACGTCCACGCGGCGCACGGCTACGTGGGGTACATGAACGGCGAATGGAAGAAGGCCCGCGAGAACGCCCGCGCCGCCTTCAACCTCTGGAGCGCGAAACCGGGAACCTTCTGGGAACGCACCCTCATGCGCCTGCAGATGTGCTGGTCGACCTTCTATCTCGGGGAAATGGCCGAACTGGCCCGCGAAGTCCCGTCCGTGGCCCGCGAAGCCGAAAACCGGGGAGATCTGTTCACGCTCGCGAGCATGGTCTCGGGACTCAACAACACCGTGTTCCTGGAAACGGAAAGTCCCGAAAACGCGCAGAAGCGCGTGGAGGAAGTCATGGCGCGCTGGAGCCATGGCGGCTACCACATGCAGCATTATTTCGCGCTGCTGGCCCGCGTCCAGGCCGCACTGTTCGCCATCCGGCCGGAACAGGCCGTAACCTGGATCCTGCAGGACGAAAAGGCCCTGAAGCGTTCCTGGCTGCTGCGCGTGCCGTCAGTGCGTCACGAATACTGGCATTTTTGCGGCAAGACGGCCCTGCTGCAGGCACTGGCATCTTCCGGACCGGAACGCAGGGAAAAACTGCGGGAAACGGAAGCCTGGATCAAGAAACTCTGGAAATCGCGGCTGCCGTGGGTCGAAGGCACGGGCTATGCCCTGGCCGGCGCCGTGGCGCATGCCCGCGGCGATGCGGATACGGCAGTGGTGCGCCTGCGGCAGGCGCTGGAGCGTTTTCGCCTGGCGGAAATGGACCTGTACGCGGCCGCCGTCCAGTTGCGCCTGGCCGCGCTCGTACAGGGAAACGAAGGCGCGCGCCTGGTCGAAACCGCGCGCGCATTCCTGCAGGAACAGCGCCTGCGCCAGGAGGAAAACTGGCTCACCCTGCTGGTTCCTGGTTTTTCCCCTTCGATTTGATTTTTTTGAAAATAGATAATTACAGGGTCCGAATGCCGTGCATCAGGCGGAAGCGGACCTGGTCATGCCCTTGGACATCCACCGGGCCGCCGCGATCAGCGCCACGGGGCTCACCAGCGCGATCAGGCCATAGATGAACCAGAGCATCTCGGGATTCTGCGGGCCCACGAGCGGGCAGTACTTGGACAGGAAATACCCGCTGTAGAAGCCGGTCATCACCTTGGTCAAAAACCAGGGGAACTGGGCGATGCCCATGTACGCGCCGGTCTTGCCCTCGGGGGCGATCTGGGCGACCCACTGCAAAAAGCGCGGCTGCCACATGGCTTCGCCGATGGTCATCAGCAGGATGTACAGCAGCAGCATGGCCGGCGAGGGCGGCAGCGCCAGCAGAAACGTGGGCACGGCCATCACCAGCGTTCCCCACACCATCATGGTGTACACGCGCACCTTCGACGTGAGCGCCGCCACGAACGGCGTGAGGAAGAAGATGAGGATGGGATTGAGATTCGAGAACATCTCGAAGTTCTGTCCCACATACGTGCCGCCGAAGGCGCGGTCGATGTAGTACGGCAGCGTCAGCCAGTTGTGCGCGAACAGGGTCTGCACCGGAATCAGGATGAAGATGAAGAATACGAACCGGCCGTTGTGGAACGGATGGTCGGGACGCTTCCTGAGCAGCAGGATTACGAGGAGCACAGTAAAGAAAATTACGGCGGCCAGCGGTACGCCATAGCGCTTCATGAACGAGCCGAAAGCGGTGAGACCCGAAACGTACACGGCGTTTTCCGCGGCTTTCTTCATGTCACCGGAAAAGGCCGCCTGGAGTCCGAAGTGCATGGACAGGATCGTCCCATTGAGCGGCGTGCTGGCCTTGGCGGCCAGAAGCGGGGCCACCTGCTTGATCAGGAGCGTGCCGACGCCATAGAACCGGTCGACGAACAGGTTCGCCGCCGCCGGGCCGCCAGCCGTTCTCTGGGCGGCTTCCCGCAGCAGGCGGGCTTCCAGTTGCAGCGACTGCGAAAGCGCCTGGACGCCATCTCCCAGAAGTTGCACGGCCAGGGCGCCCGTCTCTTCCGAGAGTTGGGCCAGCGACTCGAACATGCGGGCCCGGTCGGCGGACGTCATCTCCATGATGCGGGCGCGGACGGGTTCTGGAATGGGAATCGTCGCCTCTTCCGGCAACTTCTGCTGGCGGGCGATGCGTTCCAGCACCTTCGCATCGAAATTGCCCACCAGGCGGTAGGCGGCCGACATGTACGCCAGCCCCAGCGCGCGCACCTGCGTGCGCACCTGCAGGGCCGCGGGCGTTCCCGTTTCGGCCTTCACGTCCAGTTTGGGCAGCAGCGCGCCCAGGGAGGCGGCGAATTCGGCCTGATGGCGCACCACCGCGCGAATCGCCTGATACACTTCCGGATCCAGTTTCGCCCCATCGGGCAGGGTCGAGGGTTCCCGGATGCGATCCGCCAACTGGGAGATTTCACCGGCGACCTTCCTGAATTCCTCTTCCGTCGGAGCGGGAGCGGGCTTCTGCGGATCCGCGGGAGCCAGCATGCCCGCCGTGTTTCCCATGTGCCGGGCGAACGCGTCCATGGGACCGTCGACGGGTCCCGGCGGCGATGTGAACATCAGGTAGAACACGCCTCCGAGCGCGGCGATGACGCCCACGGCCGCAGCGATGAACCCCGGCGTGAACAGGGGAGCGGGCTTCTCTTCCTCCTTCGCGCCTTCCCCGGCTTCTCCCTCCTTGCCGGAAGGCTTCTTGGAGATGTCCGTCACGGTGTCGCGCTCCACCGCCTTCTGGGACATGATGAACAGCACGCACAGGAACGCGAGCACGCTCGAGCCCGCATACACCCAGTACACCGCGCCGATGCTCAGCGAATTGCGGATGACCGGGCTGAGCAGGCCGGAGAAGAACGCCCCCAGGTTCATCAGCCCGTAAATCATGGCGAACGCCATGGAAGCGTTCTTTTCGTCGGTGAACTGCTTCACGCCGGAATAGGAAGCCGGCTGGTACATGCCGTACCCCAGCACCACGAAGAGCATCCCGATGACGATGAACAGGAACATCATGGAGCCGAAACCGCCCCCGCCGGGGAAGAATGTTCCGGATGCGGCGAAGGAGATGCGGCCGAGGATCATCAGCCCCAGGGAAATGAGCAGGGCCTTGCGCACGCCGATCCTGTCCGCGACTCCCCCCAGGAAGAGCATGGACAGCGTGATGCCGCCGGTGAAGAAACTGTACACCCAGCCAGCGTGCACGTCGGAGAGTCCCACGTTCTCGGACAGGTACTTGCCGAAAATGGTCAGGATTCCAAAATACACCATCCCTTCGAGAACATAGGAGAGATACAGGCCCCACAGGGAGCGGCTCGTATTCGCCAAGCCCTTGAAGGGCTCCACGATTTCCTTGATGGCCTGGCGCAGCGGGCTCGATTTTTCAGTTGTCTGTTCCGGAGCCTCATCGGCCTTCTTTTCCGGTTCCTGGCTTTCCGTCTTCTTTTCCGGTTCCTGGATGTCGGTGGGGTCGGTCATGTCGTTCTCCTTTGCAGACGGGCGAACTGCCGCGAAGCAAGAAACTTTTACCGTCAATTTTCCGCCCGAGTAAAGAAAAAACCGAATCGTGCCCGACTTTCGGCTGCCTGTCGTTTACCCCTGGGTGGCCGTCCGGTTTCAATCTTTCATTTTATTTTTTATTTTATTGATTATTTACATCCAGGGAACGAATCGACAAACTTGATCTTGTAATCAGGAAAAGATTCAACGAATTTGACCTTGTAATCAGGAAAAGAATCCACGATCTTCCATTTTCCGGGGGCATCGGGGAAGGAATCCACGATCTTGACCTTGATGTCGGGAAAGGATTCCACCACCTTGACCGTCACGTCGGGGAAGGAATCCACATACTTGATTTTTCCATACAGTTTGCACTTGTCCGGCTTGCCGCTGGCCCAGGCCTCCTCGCAGGCCTTCAGTTCGATGCCGAAGCGCTCGGATTTCGAGAGGGAGCGGGAATGGGGAGAAGACGGCGCCCACTGCAGGAGGAAAGCGCCCAGAAACGACAGGAGAACGACGATTTTCTTCATGATGCACCTCCCGGACCGCGGCCCGGAGAACTAGAAGAACGCCTGGACGCCGAGATACCCGACATCCAGGATGAAACTGTCGTAATTGGACGCCGCGGGGTGGTCGTTATCACGCCAGATCCGGGTGATTCGCGCACCCACGTCCAGTGCCACGGACGAAGAGAGCGGAATGAGCATGCCCAAGGGAAAGATCACGCCGAAATCCAGGGTATCCTCGTCGGAAGCCTCGTAAGACGTGAAGAACACGCCCGCCTCGGCCCCGGCATACAGGTGCAGGACCGCCAGCGGCTGCACCAGCCGAAAGCCGCCGCCAATGGAAAAGACATGGCGCTCCACCGCGTCCCCGGAGATGGACTCGTAGCCCACGCGGCCGACGAAAACCAGGTATGAACGGAAAAAGTATCCGAATTCCGGAGAAAAACGGAAGGTCTCGACCGTGGCGTCTCCGGCCGGCGAAGGAAAATCCATCTCGTGGGTCTGGAATTCGATGACGCCGCCCGCGCTCATGGTGCCCGGCTGGAAGAGCATCGCCGACTGGGCCAGGGCGGGAACGGGAAAAAGAAGGACTGCGAAAAGAATCCACCACGTCCTGCGCATGAAGATCTCCTGTCCGTCATCCCGGGACTTCCCGGGCCGCTGCCAATACGCGGGCAGTATAGAAGCATTCATGACCCGGAGCAAGCCGTGCAAAAAAATCCATGGCGATTTTCTCCTTTGCAAGAAAGGCGGCTTTCCATACTATCCCTGCTTGAGCCCATATGCGGGCATTTTCGAGGTACGAGCGTGAATTTCGATCCCCGGCGCCATCCCATCCTGTACGTGGACGATGAAACGGACAACCTCGACGTGTTCCGCTTCAACTTCCGCTCGCAGTTCACGGTGCTCACCGCGGCTTCCGGGGAGGAAGCGCTCCAGATCCTGCAGCGCGAGCCCGTGGCGGCCATCGTGTCCGACCAGCGCATGCCGCGCATGTCGGGCCTGGAATTCCTCTCCGAGGCCCGCAAGGTGCGCCCCCGGGCCATCGGCATCCTGCTGACCGCCTATCGCGACGTGGACGTCCTGATGGAGGCCATCCGGGCAGGAACCGTCTACCGTTTCGTCACCAAGCCGTGGAATGCCGAGGAACTGCGGACGCTGCTCCTGCAGGTGCTGGAACTGTACCACCTGCGCGAGGAGAACGAGCGCCTGGAACAGCGCCTGCGCGCCTATGCGGGCTACCTCGACAAGGAAGTCCACCAGGAGTTCAATTTCGGCAACATCATCGGCGAATCTCCGGGACTGGCGCGGGTGCTGCAGCAGATCGAACGCGTGGCGCCCACGTCGTCCACGGTGCTCATCCGCGGCGAGACGGGAACCGGCAAGGAACTGGTGGCGCATGCCATCCATCTCAATTCGCCGCGCAGCGACGGGCCCTTCGTGAAGGTGAACTGCGCCGCGCTGAGTCCCGGCGTGCTGGAAAGCGAACTGTTCGGCCACGAGAAGGGCTCGTTCACCGGCGCCGTCTCCCGCCGCCTGGGCCGCTTCGAACTGGCCGACGGAGGCACCCTCTTCCTCGACGAGGTGGGCGACATTCCGCCGGAAATCCAGGTGAAGCTCCTGCGCGTCCTGCAGGAGCGCGAATTCGAGCGGGTGGGCGGCGAGGAGACGATCAAGGTGGACGTGCGCGTCATCAGCGCCACGCACCGCAACCTCGAGGCGCTGGTGGCGTCCTCGCAGTTCAGGCAGGACCTCTACTACCGGCTCAACGTGTTTCCCATCGAACTGCCGCCCCTGCGGGAGCGCCCCACGGACATCCCCCTGCTGGTGCAGCATTTCATCGCCCGATTCACCCCCATCACCGGCCGCCGCGTGGTGCGTGTGGACGATTCCTTCATGGATGCGCTCCTGTCGTATTCATGGCCCGGAAACGTGCGGGAACTGGAGAACCTCGTCGAACGGGCCATGGTGCTGTGCACCGACGGCGTCCTCACGCGGGCGGAACTGCAGTTCAATCCCGCCATGCCGCCCGAGGGAACGGCCGTGACCCCTCCGCCCGTCCAGGTGACGCCTGTGCCCATCGAAAACCGTCCCCTCTCGGAGCGCCTCCAGGAGGAGGAACGGCGCAACATCCTCAAGGCCATCGAGTCCGCTTCCGGAAACATGGCCGAAGCCGCCCGCATGCTGGGCATTCCACGCTCCACGCTGTACTACCGCATGCGCAAGCACGATCTGCTGCACCTGCTGCCATACAAATGGACCCGCAATGCGGCGGATGAACCCGAGTCATGAAACCGCAGCATGCGCCCATCCTGTTCTTCGTGCTGGTGTTCGCCGGACTGGTCGTGTTCCTGCTGCTGCGGCCCGATGTCCGGGAAAGCCCGGAACCCTTCTGGCGCCTGGATCTCTCACAAAAGAACGATGCGCCCCGGATTCCGGAGAACTGGGGCCGCGAACTGGACCTGAACGCCTTTCGCGAGCGGGATGGCGCCTACTGGCAGAAGACGCCATCGGGAATTCTCGTGCAGGCTTCGCTGGAGCCGGCTCTCCAGACGTTCTTCGAGCAGGAATTCAAGAAATACGAGTTGCCGTACGCTGCCGCCGTGGTCATCCACCTTCCGGACGGAGAGGTACGCGCCCTGGCCGGCCATTCCAGCCGGGATCCGCGTCTGACGGCCGGCGAACTGGCCCTGACCCCCTGGGCGCCCGCGGCCTCCCTGTTCAAGGTCGTGACCGCGCTGGCGCTGCTTTCGGTCCCCGGATTCGACCCGAACGAAACGGTGTGCTTTTCGGGAGGACAATCCGGACTGGCCGCCAGGCATCTGGAGGAACCGGCGCCGGGCGATCCAAAGGCCGTCTGTGAAAATTTGGAGATGGCTCTGGCCAATTCCTCCAATGCCGTGCTGGCGAAACTCGCCCTGCGCCATCTGGACACCCGGCGCCTGCGGGATGCGGCCAGCGCCTGCGGTTTCAACCAGACTCTGCCCTTCGAATTCGAGGTGGGCCGCAGCGTGTTCCGCCTTCCCGACGACGGAGCCGATCCCATGGCGTTGCCGCTGGCCGCCGCCGGATTCGGGCACACCGCCATGAGCCCTTTCCATGCGGCGTGGCTTTCCGCCCTGCTGGCGGCCGACGGCGTGGCGGCGCCCGTGCACGTCATCCGCCGGGCGCTGGACCCGGATGGCCGGGAGATTCCCGTGAAGCATCCGCAATGGGAAGCGCAGCCCCGCTTTCCCGATGTAAGCAAACTGCGCCGCATGCTCGCGGCGACCGTGGAGACGGGAACCGCCCGGGAGGGTTTCTTCCGCGGCGAGACGCGCCTGGTGCCGGTTCCCGTGGGCGGCAAGACGGGCACGCTGGCGCGCCAGGAGCCGGAAATCCTTACGTATACGTGGTTCATCGGGTATTTTCCCGTGGACGGCGCGCGCTGGGCGTTCTCGGTGCTGGTGGTGAACCCGGAGAAATGGCGCACCAAGGCGGCCCACGTATCCGCGCGTCTCGTGAACCGCCTGCTGGAACTCGAGGAAAAGGTCGCACCGACGAAAAAGACCGGAGAATGAGACATGGGAACGTGGATGTTCGCCCTCCTGCTGACGGGAACGCTCGACTGCGGTTCGGGCGCACGGCTGGAAACCTCGCCCCGGCTCCGTCTGGTGGCGCCAGCCGGCATCGATTGCCCCCTGCCGCCGGACACGCAGGCGCCGGTGGATTCCTGCGCATGGCATGCGCCGGGCCGCCTGCTGCACGTGGTCGCGGGAAACCGCCAGACGCTCTTTCTCGTGCATTGCAACAAGAACAGCGGCGCGAACACCCAAAACGAAGGCATGTCCCAGGTGCGCGAGGGCCGCATCGATGCGGGACATCCCTGGCGTTTCGATGCCGCCCTGGGCGAAGTCTACCAGGAGGCCGGACGCCACTGCGACGGCCGGCCGTTTCGGGTGCGCCGGGAGCGCTTCACGACGGCCGGCTGGGTTCCGGCGGAGGAAAACACGGCCAAGACCAGGGCCATCGCGAAAGAATACCAGGCCGTGCGCGGGCTTCCCCCCGGAATCCTGCGCAGGCCCTGGCTTTCTCCCCCCGTGCCGGATGTGATCGGGCCCGCTTCGGACCCCGACGAGGAAGCGCCTTCCCCCGTACGCCTTTCCGATGCCGACGCCGAAACGGCCTGGGTGGATGATGCGAAGACTCCAGGAACCACTCTCATCTACAGGCTGCCGGTTTCCTTTCCGCCCATGCGCGTCCTATCCATCCTGCCGGGACACGGCGGCAGCGAAAATGCCTTCAGGCGCCATGCCCGGCTCAAAAGCCTGCGGATCACGTCGGGAAACCGGGTTGTGCGCTTGCGCTTCCCGCAGGATCCGGCTTCCACGCCCGGATCGTTCCATGTTCCCTGGCACGTGGAATTCAAGGAACCTCCAGGAAACTGCCTCGAAATCACAATCGAGGAACTGTATCCCGGCGAAAACGCCGCCATTTCCGAAATTTCCCTCTATACGGCCATGGATTTCGCGCCGGATCCGGTGGCGTTCTTCGCAGGGGCGGCGGCTTCGTGGCCCGCCGAAATCACACTGAAGACGGCTGGCGGCTTCACCGATGCCCAACTGGCTCAGGCATGGCGCATCCTGCCTCCGGAGCAAAAAATAAAGATTGCAGCCGAAGTGATCCGCCGAACTTCCCCGGAACTGGTGAGCGCCCAACTGGAAATGCTGGCATGGGCCGATGCTTCCCTCCTGCCGCGGCTGGCCCGTATCCTGGCGCGGCCGGAAGCCCGCGGCGCACTTCTGGAGAAGATGAAGACCGTCGCAGATGTGGAAATCCTGGCCCGCATCCTGCCACCGTTCCTTGCGGGCGGGGTTCCCGAAGCCGGCATTCTGGACGGCATTCTCGAAAAACGCCCGGAACTCTCCTCCATGGTGCGCGATCACGTCCGCCCCGCCGACCGGGCCGCCCTGGTGGAGGCCTGGTGCGCGATTTTGCCCCAGCGCTCTTTCGTGCTGACCCACTGGGCCAAAAACGACCCGCGGGTCCACGAAAAAGCCGTGGCGTGCCTGGCGGCGGCGCCGGCGGCGAAAAGCCTGCAGGAGCGGCTGGACCTCCTGCGGGCGGCGTCCATCCTGGGCGACCGGAAACTGCGGGCCCGCGTGAAGGAAGAACTCCGCAGGCCGGGTCCGGACGTCGTGCGCCTGCAGGGGCTCGCCACGCTCCTGCATCTGCAGCCCACGCCCCGCGAACTTTTGGAACTGGCCCGCACGCGGCGTCCCGATGCCCAGTGGGTGCTTCTGACCCACTGGCCCGAAAAGGCGCCCCTGACGCCCGAAATCGCGGGCCTCGCGAAAAGCCCGTGGCCGCCCGTCGCCCGGCAGGCGCGAAACCTGCTGGCATCCCGCTGCCATCCTTCATTTTTACCCATTGCTCGCACCATCCTCCTGAAAACTCAGCACGAGGACTGGTTCGACGTGCTGAATCGCGTGAAGGATTGCGGATACGACACCCTGCGCCGGGACCTTTTGGCCGTGTTCGCCCGCAAGGGGCTTTCGGCGGATGCCTTTGCAGCCCTGGCCCACGTGTTCGCGCTCGAGGGAGAAAGAAAGACGGCCGCCGCCGTGGCGCTCCGGATGCAGGATTTCTTCTCTCCCCGGCATGGCAGACGCTTCCTGGAGGAACGCGCACCGGAAGGCTCCCGCCTGCTGTGGGCGCTCGCCGCCTACGATCGCCCGGAAGACACTGCGACCTTCGCCGGCCTGGCGCGCCGCGACCTGCCGGAATCCCACCTGGAAATCCTCGCGTCCATTCTGGCGGCCCGCTGCAGAAAGCCGGTCGTCGTGCCCGAACGCGTATGGCGGCGGCCAGCCGAGTTTCACGCCTTCATCCGGGACTGCACGGGGTATTGAAATAAAATTGCAATTTATTGTAATCAGCAGGATTTATATGCGGGGTCTGGAACACCAACGGGTATCACATACAATACCTTTTCGCTGGTGACGGACAACCCCACCAGCGGCTGCAGTTCCTCTTCCGTGAACGCCCCCACCGGCACCGAGCCGAGCCCTTCCGCCACCGCCTGCAGATGGAGGTTCTGGGCGATGTGGCCGGCCTCCAGGAAAAGATACTGGACGCTGCGGTCCTTATAGCGCGGCATGATGCGCTCGTGAATGCCGGTGAGAAGAAAGACCGCCGCCCCCTGGCGCACCCACGGCTGGGACAGGCAGGCATGCATGAGGTCCTTCGCGATGTCCCGCTCCCTTTCGCAGGACAGGGCATGGCGGGCGTGCCGGTAGCGATACAAGCCGGGCTCAATGCCCTCCACGCGGTGCGCCGAAACCAGGATTTCCACGGGATAGCAACTGCCCGCGGACGGCGCCGTGCGGCACCCGCGGCCCGCTTCGTCGAACACCCGCCCATCGGCCGCGAACAGCAGGTTCGAAAGTTGACGTTGCGTGATGGGATCGGGAGAAAAATGGCGGACGCTTCGGCGCGCCAGCAGGACATTCTTCAAGGGTGTCTCGTTCAATTCGGGCGGCGGCAGGGAAATCCATTCATTCATTCTTTTCTTCTTTCTCTTCTTTATATCTGAAACTTCATGGAATCGATTGCTTTTTTCCATTCATTGCCATTGAAATCGATTCCCAGTTCCAATGCAATCAGACGCACAAGAAAATACATGGCTTCCGGTGGGGAGACAATGGAAAACAGGTGGTGCACAAAGGGATGATCGAGCGCCAGCGCCCATTCCCCGCAAACATCCGGTTTCGGAAAGCGACGGCATGCCACGCGGCGCGCCACTGGCAGCGCGGTCGCTGGAAAACCGGGAAGTTTTAGTTCAAAAACCCCCGCAGATGGCGGCATTTCCCGGTCGTCGGATGCAAGGACGAACATGGGCCAGCATTCCATTGGCGCAGGGTCGAGAAAAACCAGATGCAGTCGGCCCCCGTTTCCCGGAAGAAACCGCAGGAGGGATGCTCCGATGCGCTCCAGTTCGGAAAACGGCCCCGCAGCCTCCAGCATGTGCGCCACACAGGCCGGTTTTTCATCCGCGGGCATGGATTTTTCATCCTGCGCTTTCCTCTCCAGTTTCATGGCGTCCTGAAAGTCGCGCGCCACGGCGGAAGCCGCATTGCCGGCATCCATGCGGAAGCGGGAATCCCAGTCGAAATGATGGAACGCTACCGGACATGGCTGGCTCTGGACCCAAAAACCCTTATGGAACAGCCGGATTTCCCCATCGGGATGATCCAGCCGGTACAGGACGCACTCGCCCCACGGACGACTGAGCCTGCAGGCGGAAAGCGCGCCCGCAGGCGTCGAAGGCCACGAATGCTCCCTGCCATTGACGAACACCCGAAGTTCCGGCCGCGCGGGACGGCTCTGCAGCACCCTGGCCAGACGACCCTCCAGCGTTTCGGGCGTGAAGCCGCGCAGAAACCACTGGATGCGCTGCCCCGGCGACGGTTCCGACAACACATGGATCTCGGCCGATCCATCCGACAGCAGCCAGGCTTCCAGCGTGGCGCCGGCAGCATGCGTTCGCCACAGCGTCAGAATGCACCCATCGGGCGGCCCGACCGGAAGGGAAATCTCCATGCGCGTCCAGTCCGTCGAATCCGTTTCCCAGATGCCTTTCTCCAGCAGTTGCTTCAACTGCGTGAAATCGGGACCATCCGCGGCATGCGCGAACTGTGCCACCGCAAAACCGGCCCCGACGGGATCCCAGAACGTGCGGATGTCCAGATCCCGCGCGCCGGCGGCCACGGCTCCCTGCAGCACCTGGAAAAGCGCATGCTCCAGGCTCCTCTCGTCCGCATCGGGCGCCTGCACCGCCTGCAAACCGCCCTCGACACGGGGAAACAGCCATTCCCGCAGAAGGGAGAATCCATCTTCTTCCATGGATCACGCTTCCGTTTCCAGTTCGAGCATCGCCCGGCGGCGGGCCCGTTCCTCCCGCACCCATTCCCGCACCCGGGCATTCACCAATTCTTCCTCCTCGCGCGCGCTGGCTGCTTTCACGAAATCCATAACGTATTGATATTGCTCGAAAAATTCGCGCGCCGAAAGATTGCGTCTGGTTTTGCGAAGCATTTCCCGGCGGGCATCCGGATCGGCTTCGAAAAATCCATCGGGATATTCCACGTCGTCCATCAGCGCGCACAGCCGACGGGCGAAATGGGCACAGTCACGGCCCGAAAGCCCGGCTGCGGCTGCCTTTTCACCGAATTCTCTCCACTGGCGCGCCGAAAGCCCCGCGTGCGGCGCGTACTCTTCCCCCAGCAGGCGGTCGCGCACCAGCACGGTGTACTGCTGGGGCGTCACCGGGCCTTCCAGCAGATAGGGCTGCTGCGCCAGACGGCTGATGGTGGCGTCGTCCATCTGCATGTAGTTGGCGTCGCAGATCAGGAACCACTGTCCGTTGCCGGGAAGAAGCGTGCCATCGAACAGGCCGAACGCCGCCCCCAGGATGCTCTTTTCCTCGGGGCGCAGGTCGCCGCCGGAACGCGTGCCGAACGCCGTGTCGATATCCGGCCAGTAGAAGCCCACCACGCCGGGAAACCCCTGCAGTTCGCTGGTGAAACGCTCGATGAGCGCCGAAGCCGAGGCGTTCTGGTATGCCGAGGCCCAATCGGTGCGCCGGATGACGCAGAACTTGGCTGAAAGCCCCACCGCGGCTGCGCGCTCCAGCAGATGCCGGCCCAGCGCATGCGCGCTGGCCGTCTTGCCGCATCCCGGCTTTCCCAGCGCGAACAGGATGGGATTGATGCGCTTGGGATTCGTTCCCGAACGGGGATCGTAGGCCAGCACGTCGCGCACCAGGCGGCGCCCCGCGGCCAGGAATTCCTCGTTGCCCACGATGTCCTCCATCCGGACGGGAAGAATGGGCTGTGGCTGGATTTTTTGAATGTCTCCAAAGGGTGTATAGAAAAACTCGAACAATTCGAAGGAATTCGATCTGATTCCATTCAATGCCCCGTGGTAGCGCGGATCCATGGATTGCATGATGCAGAAGGACGCCATGAGATGCGCATATGCACACAGCGCCTCGTCGGCGGCATATCCTTTCTGCACGTGATCCTTCACGAACAGGAATGCGTCCTTCAGGAATACTTCCAGCAGTGGATCCCGAAGCAGAATGGCGCGGGTTTCGGCCTGTGGAAGCGCGTTGACGGTCCGCACGCGGCCGCGGGTGACCTCGTCCATGCCCCGGGCCAGAAACGATGCGGCCGCATGCACGGCCACCAGGCGGTTCAGGGGAAGCGGTGCGTCACCGGCGGCATCCCCCGTGCTGCGCTGGAGAAATCCCTGCATGGCCAGCAGCACGCCGCCGGCGCGCTCCAGCATGCCGAGCACCGCATGGCCCCGGGGTCCCAGCCCATAGGGCCAGCGTTCCCAGGCAACCAGGAATGCCGGCCAGCCGGCCTGCAGGATGGCGGGTGCCAGGTCGGCCTGCAGCGGTGCGAACTGTTCCACGTGAAACGTGAAGCGCGTCATGGACCTGCCTCCGGAAACTCGGGTCTCAGGTAGGGAAAGGTTTCGCGAAAATGCTCGAAATCACTTGAACTTCCGCTCAGCACCAGCCGTCTCCGGCGCTCCACGCGATATCCCGCGCGGCGCCGGAATGCATGCAGACGGTCTGGCGGAAAAATCCCGGGATGCTCGAAAAACGGATCGTCGCAGATATCGGGTCCTTCCATGGCGGACACCATTTCCATCGGAACGTGCAGCAGCAGCGCATCTGGATGCGATTCGAAGAAACCGCGAAAAGCATCCGGGCAGACCCGTGCGCTCCATATCGGCCCCAGCCGCACCCAGGATGCCGATTCCATGCGCACACCGGAATTGGCCAGCGCCTGCACGAATCCCAGTTCGGCCTCCTGGAGGAAAGCATTTTCAAAAAAATCCAGAATGGCCGGTTTCACGAAGTCGGATGCCGGCGGCAGGGAAAACGGATCCGGACCCGCAGTTCCGCGAACCTCGAACACGCATCGATGCCGGCCCCAGACGTGGTGCACGGGGTCCACGCGATCCCGAATCCATTCCATGCGTGCACTCCCGCCAGTTGCGCCGAGCCAATCCACCCGCGAGCGGGGCGCCGGGGCATGGCGGGAGCCGAAGTGCAGCGGCATGCCGGAAACGGAATGAGCGAAATTCCCCGCATGCAGGCAGGCATCCGCCGCCGCCCGGGCATCCGGTGCGCGCACATCGGTGCGCAGGTGGTTCAGCAGATGGGATGCGGCCTGGGAAAAATCGTTCATTCCCCGGTTTTTTCACGTTCTTCGAGCGCCTTCTGCAGGATGCGCTCGAGTTGCTGCTGGCGGATTTCCTTTTCGGCGGCGAGATTGCGTTCCACCAGATCCTCCACCTGCCGGTCGTAGATGTGCATGTCGGCCACGATCTGCTCCACGTTGCGCGTGAGGAACAGCGAGGTTTCCGATGTGATCACCGCCACCTTGTTCATGCTTTCCTTGAGGCTCTCCATGCTCGCCGTCACCTGCAGCGACAACTGGCCTGCTTCCGCCAGCGTGGCCAGGCGCGCCGCATGCTGGCGCAGTTCATCGAGCACCAGTTCGGCGGTATCGTGGATGATCGTCATGTTGGCATGCAGATTTTTCGAAATTTCCTCGAAATGGCGGTTCATCTTCATGATGGAATCGAGATGGGACAGGGCATGGTCGAACATCTGCATTTTTTGTCCATGTTCCCACACCAGGCGGTCCACCTCCACCAGTTGCGCTTCCAGGGTGCGGTATTCCTCGGAACTGGCATCCTGAATCTGCGACAAGCGGCTCATGATCTCTTCCCGCGCCTGCTTGAGCTCCAGCACCAGATCCACGAACTGCCTCTTGCCCTTGGCCGCCTCCACCTTCTTGGACTGCAGCGTCTTCTGGTCTTCGTGAAGCGCGGAAATGGTCCGCTCCACCCTGCGCAGGTATTCGGAAATCTTCTTCAGATGACCATCCGCGATGTCGATCTTGGCCGCCAGCAAATCCGCCAGCGGCCGGCGCCGGAAGGGACGCCCCAGCAGGGGAATCCGGCCCAGCGCGCCGCGCAGGCCCCTGGAGAAGCCTCCCTTCTCTCCGGACGCCATGGTCTTGATTTCATCGAGCAGGCTGCGCTGTTCGGCGATTTCCCGGTTCATGTCCGCCGCCAGTTTCTCGTGCTCCTCCTGCAGGCGCTTGAGTTCCTGCAATCCATCCTGATGCCGGGCGCGATACTGCTCATCGATTTGCGCCGTCGCCTCCCGGCTCCACCGGCTGCCGTCGAATTCCACCTGCTTCTTGAGAATTTCCTCGATGTGCGACGCTTCGTCCGTCATGGATGCCTTCCCTTCCTTCGCCCGCGGGCGGTGCCTGCATTCTAGTGAAACATCCCGGCGCAAATCAATTGCGAAATGCTCCGCCCGCAGTTTCATCTCCTGCAAATACCCGAGGCCTTCCCACTTTCGGGATCGGCGGTTCCCCCTTTCATTTCCCGGGTCTTTGGCATGGACACAATCACCCGTTTCGTTATAGAAACGGGTCTCGTGAAAGGACGTGTTTCCTCATGATCGACATCCGTTTGCTCGTGGAACAACCCCAGTGGCTGCGGGAGCGTCTTTCCACCCGCGGCGCCAACGCCATTTCCCGCCTGGACGAACTCGAAGGCGTCCATCTGGAATGGAAAGCCCTCAAGCAGGAAATCGACAACCTCAAGCATGAGCAGAATCAGCGCAGTTCCCGCATGAAGGAACTCAAGGGCGAAGAGCAGGCCGCCCTGCGCGCGCAACTGCGCGAACTGTCGGACATGATTCGCGATAAACAAAAAATTCTGGCGGAACTCGAGGAAAAACGGGAAAGACTGCTGCTCTTCATTCCCAACATCCCCCAGGAGGACGTGCCCGTGGGGGACGAGTCCTGCAACCAGGTGGTACGTTCGTGGGGCCAGCCGCGCACCTTCGATTTCCCCGTGCTGCCGCACTGGGACCTGGGCGCAAGACTGGGAATCCTGGATTTCGACCGGGCCCAGAAGATGTCGGGGTCCCGCTTTTCCGTACTCATCGGGGCCGGAGCCCGGCTGGAGCGCGCGCTCATCGATTTCATGCTGGATTTCCACCGGAAGGCCGGCTACGTGGAGATTTCCCCGCCGCTCCTGGTCAAGCGCGAAACCATGGTGGGAACCGGACAGTTGCCAAACCTCGAAGCCGATGCCTACAAGACGGCCGACGAGGATCCCTACTACCTGATCCCTACGGCGGAAGTGGTGCTGGTCAACCATCATCGGGAAGAAATACTCGAGCCGCATCAACTGCCCATCCGCTATGCGGCCGCCACGCCCTGCTTCCGTTCCGAAGCCGGTTCCTACGGGCGCGACGTGCGCGGGCTCATCCGCCAGCACCAGTTCTACAAGGTGGAAATGGTGCAGATCACCACGCCCGAAACGTCGGCGCAGGCCCTCGAGGACATCACCCGCCAGGCGGAAGGCATCCTGCAGGCGCTGGAACTGCCATACCGCGTCGTACTTCTTTCCACTGGAGACATGGGATTTTCCAGTTCCAAGACATTCGACCTGGAAGTATGGCTACCGTCCGAAGAACGCTACCGGGAGATTTCCAGTTGCTCCAACTGCGGCGATTTCCAGGCGCGACGCGCCCGCATCCGTTTCCGCACCGAAGCCGGAGCAAAGCCGGAACTCGTCCACACGCTCAACGGCAGCGGGCTGGCGGTCGGGCGCACGCTTCTTGCACTGCTGGAAAACGGCCAGCAGCCGGATGGCACCATCGTGCTTCCCAGGGCGCTTTCTCCCTATCTGGGCGGAGGCACGCGCATCACATCGAAAGGAATCGAGTAACTCCTCGAATATGGAGGAAAATCATGCGCTTTCAACGACGTCAATGTGCCGGCATCGAGTACTACGTGCAAATCGATGAGCAGGGAAAGATCCTGGCCGTATCCCAGTCACTGGAACTGCTCATGCAGGGCCGCGGCATCCAGGCGCGCGTCCTGCTCGACAAGATCGAGACTTCCCAGGGGAAGATCCTGCCGCCGGTGCCGGTCGGAAAAATCGTGGCCGTCGGCCTCAACTACAAGGCCCATGCCGAGGAGACGGGAAAGGAACTGCCCAGGGAGCCGCTTCTTTTCATGAAGCCCTCCACGGCCGTCATCGCCCACATGGATCCCATCCTGCTGCCGCCGGACAGCGAGGAAGTCCATTTCGAGGGAGAACTGGCATTCATCATCGGCAAGACCGCCAAGGACGTCCCCGTGGAGAAGGCAGCCGATTACATTCTCGGATACACCATCCTCAACGACGTCACCGCGCGCGACATCCAGCGCCGTGAGGGAAAGTACACGCGGGCCAAGGGCTATGATACCTTCGCGCCGCTGGGTCCGACCGTCGTCACCGACATCGATCCGATGAACTGCGTCATCGAAACCCGCGTCAACCATGAACTCAAGCAGCACAGCCCCACGAGCGACATGATTTTCAGTCCATTCCAGTTGCTGAGTTTCATTTCCTCCATCATGACGCTGCAGCCCTTCGACGTCGTCACGACCGGCACCCCCTGCGGCGTGGGAGCGATCCATCACGGCGATACGGTGCGCATCAGCATTTCCGGCATCGATACGCTGGAAAATCCGGTCCTTTCCCGCTCCATGCGCTGATTCGCCCGGCGGCCCCGGATTGCAAATCCTCCTTCATCCGCATAGCATGCAATTCACACAAAAGGGGAAAAATGCCGCACGGAGTCCCCGTGCATTGCAAGGCATGCCCCTTTGAAGGAAAATTCCGATGAACATTCCTTTCACTCACATCCAGAGTACCCTGCAACCCTATTCGAAAAAAATTTTCTTCGCCCTCACACTGATATTCCTGCATACCCTGGCCGGTTTCCTCCTCATTTTCTTTTCCCGCAAGGTTCAGAGGGACAGTTTTCCCGTCTACATCATCTTCATCTTTTCCTTCCACCAGGTTTTTTCCATCTTCGATGACTGGATTCTTTCCGGCCTTTCCCACGCCTGGACGCGCGATACCCGAAGGAACATCCTGCAGCAGTACATCCACAAGAAAATGACCATCACCGGAAACAGCCAACACGACTGGAACGAAATCCAGAAAGAAATCTACTGGCTTGGCGAATCCATCTTTTCCTTCTTTCGGGGCACGTTCCGGCGAGTTCTCCAGATTGCCGTCTTCTCGGCCTTTCTCCTCTATCTTTCACCTGCCCTCTTCCTGTATTGCTTTATATTCTTCCTGCTGCTGCTGCTCTTCGGTTTTCTTCATGGCCGGATCATCAATTCCATCCGTTCCCGCTACATCGACACGGAAAGCCGCCTCTCGGTATTCGAACTGGAGGCGGCCCGTTACCGTGACATCATCGAAATTCACGGCAAAGGTTCGTTCATGGAGAAAATCCACGCATCATTCCTGGATAAATCCATGAAGAACGCCATGCTTTTCGATCGCATCCGCATGACCCATCATCCCATCCAGGTCATCCTCTTTTTGATTACCGTTGCGTTCATCTTCTACACTGGCAATAACTGGGTCCAGCAGGGATCCCTGTCTCCCCGGGATTTTCATTCCTTCCTCGCGGGACTTTCGCTTCTGTACACGCCGCTCAGCGGCATTTCGAGCGACGTGGGAGCTTTCCTGAGCCTGCAGCGGATGAAAAATCTTTCATTCATCCTGCAGCGAAGCGACATTCCGGAATGTTCCTCCATTCGAAATCTCGTGTCCCTCTCCCGCATATCCATGAAAAATGTTTCTTTTTCCTATGATTCGACTCCCCTCTTCGTCCGGATGAATCTGGAAATCACGGATCCCATTGCAGGTTTTCGCGGCAGCAACGGTTCCGGAAAAACCACGTTGGCGTTGCTCCTCGCCCGCATCCTTCATCCAAGGGAAGGAAGCATCCGCTTTCTGGACAATCAGAACGAGGAACGCAGCGACATCGCTATTTCCTATATCGACCAGAATGGTTCCGTATTTTCCCTGAGTCTGGCAGACAATCTCTTTCTCTCCAGAATCGGTGAACTCCACTTCCTCCAGCATTTCCATGAACTGACGGAAAAAGAATCCGTGGGACCGGAAATTATCTCCGCGGGCCAGAAAAAAGCCGTTTCCATCGAGAGGGCCCTGCAGCATCCCTGTTCGCTCCTCATCATCGATGAGCCGGAAAATGCCCTGGATTCCGAAAAAAAACAGATATTGAGAGAAATCCTCCTGGAAAAAAGCCAGAAGGGCGTCAGGATCATCCTGTTCAGCCACGACGATTTTTTCCTGAAAATTTGCTCAAAAGTCGTGGATATGCAAACCTTGCGGAACTAGGTTATCCGGTCGATGTTTCACGTGAAACATGACGGAAGAAGTTTTGAAAAAAGGATGAGCGATGCTTCATACATTGATTTTCACGTGTCTGTTTTTTCTGCAGGGAACATCGAACGAAACGCCCAAGGATGCCCCGAAGCCCAAGAACGTGGTCGTAGCGAAGTACGATGGCGTATCCCCCCCGAATCCCACACTTCCAAAAGAAATTCCTCCTCCCGGGGGAAAATGCACGTTGCTGTGGCCGGGTTTCCAATTGCTCGCTTCCCCTGGCGGTTCCCGTTTCTTTTTCCTTTTCAGCGTGCCCTTCCAGTTGCAAACCCAGGAATTGAGCGCCAATTCCATGCTGGTATATCGCCTGATTGCACCTGGATGCGCTGCATGGGACAAGCACGCATGGCGCGACCTCATCACGCGTTTTTTCCAGACTCCCATCGAAAAGGTTGGCTTTTACCGGGATGAAAAGGGAACGAAACTTTTCATCGACTTTCTCTTCAAGGATCCGAAATCCACCGTCCGTCCGAAAATTTCCAATCTCAATTTCATGAACTACTATCTTCTGATCCTGGAATTTCCCCCACAGCCTTGATTATTTCTCGATCCTGAAATTGATTTCGATTCCCTGATCAGTTCGATTTTTACCCGATTTTGCCGTTTTCCACCTGCCACGCGTGAGAAAAATCCGGATTCTTCCGTCTTCCGGTGATGATCGAATCCACACCGAAGTCCTGGATGACACGAACGATGTTGGAAACACGGATTTCATCCATTTCGCTTTCCAGATCATCGAGCAGAACCAGGCAATTTTCGTTCTTCTCCCGCAACAGGGAAAGGAAGGAAAAATGAAAGGCCAGCAATAGCGCCTTTTTTTCCCCGTTGCTGAAAAAATGGCGGATATCGCGGGAATCCTTCCTGAAAAGAATCTCATCCTTGTTGCAACCGAACAGGGATTTCTTCTGCATCATCTCCTGCTCGATGGCGTTTTCGGGAATGGAGCGCACCTGATACCGTATTTCCGTTCCCAGCAACTTCGCGTTCTTTTCGGAAAGGAAGAAATGAAATCTATCCTTCAATGTTTCTTCCAGGAATTTTTTCCGAATGGAGGAAATGGACTGGCTCGTTTCCGCGAATTCTGCATGATCGATTTGCAGCAATTCCCGCATCTTCCGCGTGCTGGAAAGAAGAATTTGAATGCGCCGGTTGCGCAGATGCTGGTATCGATTCAACAAATGGATGTAATGCTCATCCATGTAGGAAATGTATCGGTCGATGATGGAACGGCGGTATTCCAGACTCTGCAGAAAATTTGCCGTATCTTCAGGTGAAAAATACAGGATGCGCCTGCCGCGGATGAAATCCAGAGCCCCTACGGTCTTTTCATCCCGGAAAAAACTCTTTTTATTTTCTCTTCTCGAGTATACGATTTCGCATGAATTTCCGCTGATTTCGGCCTGGATGCGAAAAAAATCCTCCCTGTCTTTCACGCAATCCTGAAAACTCTTCCGGTTGCGGAAACTCTTGCTCGTGTAGATGGAGAAAACGGCTTCCAGAAAGTTGGTCTTTCCGCTGCCATTGTCTCCATACAGGTAAACGCTTTGAACTTCTTCAGGAAAAGAAAGATGAAGATGCGCGTAATTGCGGAAATGCGTCAGCGTGATGGATTGCAATTCCATGGAAAGGGAAGAAAAGAAAAAAAGAGAAATCAGTCGATGCGGATGGGCATGAGAACAGCCAGGAAATTCGACGTATCCACGGGCTTGAAAAGCACGGGACTCTTGGAACTGTGCAGGAACATGGAAAATTCCTTGCCCCTGATTTTATTGATGATCAGTTCGAAAAATTTGATATTGAAAGCCAATTGCATGGGTTCTCCCACGTAATCGACTTCGATTTCCTCACGGCCCTTCCCTTTGATGGTATCGATGCCGCTCATGTGAACGCGGTCCTTCTCTACCTGCAGAATGACGCCGGATTCGGATGAATCGAAGAGCAGACTGATGCGCTTGAGTGCCTGCAGGAATTCATCCTTGGGCACCACCAGGCGGTTCTCCTTGTATTGCGGAATCACCTGCTCGTAAGGTGGAAACTTGGAATCCACCAGTTTGATATTCATTTTTGTCGTATCTGTTTTGATTCCAAGAATTTTATTATCACGGTCATAATATAAACCAATATTTATATTATCATCAGACAAGAGTTTGATGATGTCGTTCACTCCCTTGCGGGGAATGATGATTCCCGAGGATACCTGAAATTTTCCTTCATAAGGATATTCCGCCAAGGCCAGTTTGTGCCCGTCCGTGGCTACCGTTCTGGCGATGTTCTTGTCCGTGATGAAATACACGCCGCACAGATGCGGCTTGCTTTCGTCGGTTCCGGAAGAAAACAACGTCAAATCCAGCAGTTCGCGAAGGATGAACGCTTCGAAGGAGGTATACAGACTATCTTCGTAAAATGAAAACGTCGGATAATCTTCATCTCTCAAAGATGTAATTTCAAATTGACTTTTTTGACTAAATATATTTACTATTGTATCATTTTTTTGAATTTCTATTTCATTTCCAGACAAATTGCTGGCCAGTTGATACAAGAGTTTGCCGTTGACCGTCATCGTGCCGGGCTGAAACACTTCGCCATTGAATTCCGAAACGACGGAAGTGCTCATATCCGTGGCCTTGCATACGATTTTGCCATCGCTTTGCGCCTGGATCTGGATGTTGGACAGAATGGGCTGGATGCTCGCGTTTCCTTCGGATATCTTTTGGGGCATGAAAATTCCGTTGAGAAACGTGGACTTGTTCACTGATATTTTCATGGTCTACCTCGCCTGCGGCACATTATCCGTTCATTCGGGAGAAATCAACAGGATCCATGAAGATCCATACATGGAGAAGTCTTCTCTGTCGAAAAATGGTGAAAAGACCAGGATGAAAAGGGAATTTTCATCGACAGGCGGAATAGTCGAAAAAAACGATATCGACATTTTTGCATGGAAACCTGTTCATATCTGGCATGAGTTGTCATTTTCCTGTTCTTCGGGAGGAAAAATGGGAATAGGGCTACCATCCCCGTTTCTTTCGGAACGATCATGATTTATAACGGCAAGGGAGTCACAACCCGAAGAGGTCATCCATGATTCGCAAATGTCTGCATTGTGGTTCATCCATTTTCGAAAATGCGACACAGTGTGCCTACTGCTTCAAGGAGTTGGATGAAAATTCCATTCGTTTTTCGATAGATGGAATTTCTCATGTCTATGTGAAGAGAGAAAACGAGAAAGTATTCGGTCCTTTTCCCGTCGAAAAGGTCTTGTCGCTGGTGCGTACCCAGAAACTCAAGGAAACGGAATGGATTTCCGATGACCGCAACGTGTGGGTAGAAGTTTCCAAGATCATCGAATTTCTGCCATCGAAGGATTCGTCTGTTCTTCCTCATTCTTCTCCGCCGGGCGCCGGTCTGCCAGGGTTGAAGCCGGATTTGCCGGGATTGAAGACCGATTTGCCAGCGATCAAGCCGGATTTGCCGGGCATTCGTCCTGACCTGCCGGGATTGAAGACCGATTTGCCAGCGATCAAGCCGGATTTGCCGGGTGTTCGTCCGGATCTGCCGGGTGTTCGTTCGGACCTGCCGGGTGTTCGTCCGGATCTGCCAGGTGTTCGTCCGGATCTGCCGGGTGTTCGCCCGGATCTGCCGGGTGTTCGCCCGGATCTGCCGGATATTCGCCCGGATCTGCCGGAAGAAAAGCAGAAGGAGGAAGAGGAAAGTTCCAGGGAATCGAGAGATTTCTCACTGCCTCCCATCGGTGGTGGCGCTCTTCCCGAACTCAGAATCGACATGAAATCCAGTCCGCTGGAATTGAAACTCGACGAGTTCATCGGGAAGGCGGAAAATACGCTGAATCCGCAAAATCAGCCGGCCGGGAATGATATCCGGTCTTCATTGTTCTCTACATCGGAGGGCATCGATTTTTCGGGATTATCTGCTGGAAGCTCACGGGAAAAGGCGGACATGCAGCCACTTTCCCTGCAGCCGATGACCGAGGAAAAGACGCTGCCGCTCATGGACGACTCGGATGAAGTGATTCCCGCGACGGCCGAAAAGGCGAAAAAGGAGAGAACGAAATCAGAATCCGACCGTGAAAGAAGAGCCTCCCTGCTCCTTCCGCTTCTGCTCCTTCTGGTCGCAGGTGCCGCCGCTGCCGGATTTTTCCTCTTCCAGAAAAAGGATGCCCGAAAGGAGACGGCTGGACCTTCCATTTCACAGAAAACCGTGACCAAACAGGAAATATCCGACCACGAAAGAAAGATATTGAATCTGGATTATCCCGGACTTCTCTCATCCGCATCGGGAAAGGAATTGATCCACTGCGAATCGGCGCTCGCTCTCGTCTGGCTGTTCCATGATTTTTCCAGGGTCGAAGCCTGTTCGCCTTTCGCTGCCCAGAATCTGGAATCCGGCGGCGCCCCCGCCCTGCGCCGCTACCAGTTCCTGCGCGCCATGGTGCTGGCCAGCCATTCCAAGGCCTCCTGGATCGACAAGGTCTTTTCATCGAAGAATCCGGTGGATGCCGGGCGCATTGCGGAAGAGATCCTGTCCAGGGCGAAAAGCGAAAATCAAAATTCTCCGTTCTGGCGGTTCGTCTGTGGTGTCCGGCAACTGGAACTCGGCAAGAAGGAAAAAGCCCTGGAAGAATTCTCGTTCATTCGCAACACGGAAACCACGGTGCCGCCTTCCGTGCTGTTCTTTGCCGCCAAAGCCGGCGACGAGAGCGCGGCGAAGAGCCTCCAGGAAAACCGGGAAGCCGCCTTCTGGAAGGATTTGTTCGAAGGCGAGCGCTTCATGAGCGCGCATGAGAAGGATTTCTCGTTCCTGTTCCTGCCGGAGGGCTTTCCTGCGATCGGCAAAGCCGAAAACGGGGTCGATCACGGTCCGCGCTTCACTTCCCTGCATAGGATGCATGCAGGCATCTCTGCCTGGCAGAAAGGTCTTCTGGACGAGGCCATGACGCTGTGCGAGGAGGCCTTGAAACTCGATCCGGAATCGGCAAAGCCGTGCAGGAGCCTCCAGGTGTTTCACGGGCAGTTCGGGTGGATCGCCACGCAGGTTCCAGCGCAGCCGGATGTCGCGCATATCGTTTCGCTTTTGGCCGAAGGCCGCATCCAGACGGCGCTCTCCAACTGGGACGAGTGGAAGAAGGCCAATCCGGAAAAGACATGGGTGGCCCCGCTGGTGCTGCTGCTTTCCCGCTCCGACCGGGAGGAATGGAAAAAGGCGCTGGATGCCGCGTTGAGCGCAAATATCGAAAAAACACTGGATCTGCTCTGGGTGGGAATCTGGATTTCGGAGCAGAAAAACTGGATGCGGGAAGACCTGGCTTCCTGGAAGGAAGAAAAGAAACCGCAGGGCGTGTCGATCGATGCGTTCCTGGATCTGCTGGATGCCGTTTTGGCTTTCAATCAGGGGGATGCGGAGAATCTCAAAAAGCGTTCGGAATCCGTAAAGGGATCGCCAGCCGTGGCCCGGATCCTCGAAGGCTTGCAGATGCAGATGGCGATCCAGGCCGACAGGAAGAACGAAAAAGCGGCACGCTGGGCCGAGGAAGCCGCATCATCACTGGTCGCCGATGCCCGGATAGCCGCTGCGGTCATCCGCATATACACGCTGCTTGGAAAATTGCAGGATGCCCACGTCATTTTGGACAAGGTTCAGGAAAAACTCATGGATCCCCAACTGTACCGCGCCGCTGCGCAACTGTACCTGGAGGGCACCCGCATGGACCGCCTCATGCGCGCGCGCTTCTTCGTGGAAAAGGCGCTCAAGATCAACCCGCAGGATTTCGAGTCGCTGATGGTGACGGGCTTCGTGCAACTGGAGAGCGGACAATTCGACGCCGGCGAGAAATCCCTGGTGCAGGCGGTTTCCTTCATGGCGCAGCCGGATCCCCGCTGGTTCATGCGCTGGAGCGAACTGGAAAGCCGCCTCAAGCGCTCGCAGATGGCGCTGGCCGCCATGGACATGGGGTTGCGCAAGATTCCCGACTACACGCCGTTCCTCTTCCGCAAGGCGCAGATTCTCGCGACCCAGGACAAGCCGAAGGAAGCCTTGGAGTTGCTGGAAAAGACGAAGAACGCCCAGGGCATCGAAGAGGTGCAGAAGCACATCCTCACGGGACGCTGCCATCTATCCCTGCGCCAGAAGAAGGAAGCCGAGGATGCCTTCGCAAAGGCCGTCGGGGCGGATGGAGACAACATCCTCGCCCGTTACATGCTCGGAAAGACGGCGCTTTCCAACGGAAACATCCGGATGGCCCTGCCCCACCTGGAGGAGGCCGTGAAGAGACTGGAAAAACTCCAGTCGGAACAGCGGATTCCGGAAGAAGCCGCCCACTGGCAGGCGGAAACGGTCGAAAGCATGCTGACCGAGAGCTACAGGCTGCTGGGGGGCGCCTACAAGGAAACGGGAAACCGGGCGCAGGCCATCAAGTATTTCAAGAAATACGCAACTCTCGTCCCCGACGGTCCCATGAAGGACGAGGCCATGCGGATGCTCCTGCTGCTGGGAGGGGAATGAGCGTGAAATCCGTGCATGGCAGGGAACTGACCTGGTTTCCGAGCAAGGCCTTCGGGCAGAACTATCTCATCAATGAGGGTGTGATCCGGAAAATCGTCGATATCGTGTCGGATCATCCAGGGCACGTGGTGGAAATCGGGCCCGGCCCAGGCGCCCTGACGCAGGAATTGCTCGCCCGCGGCTTTTCGGTGACGGGCATCGAGTTGCATCGCGAGACGGCGGCCGCGCTGCGTGAGAAGTTCGCGGGGGAGGCACGCTTCGCTCTCGTCGAGGCCGATGCCGCGGAAACCGATTTTTACACTCTGCTTCGATCCCCGAACGATGTGGTGCTAGGCAACCTGCCCTATTGCGTGGCCTCCCGCATCCTCTTTCAACTGTTCCGGACGGGACGTTCCGCCGCCCGCTGGGTGCTCATGTTCCAGCGCGAGGTCGCCATGCGGATCACGGCATCGCCGAAGAGCCGGGATTACGGCCAACTCTCCATCGTTTCCCAACTGGCTTCCTCCCCATCGATGGTATTCCATGTGAGTCCCGGGTCGTTCTTTCCCGCCCCCGAGGTGGTCTCCACGGTGGTCGCCTTTCGCCCCTTTGCGGAAGCAGATTTGCCCTGGGATGATTTCTCCGCCTGGCTGACGCGGGTCTTTTCCTTGCGCCGCAAGCAGATGGGCCGCATTCTCGCCACGCTGGCGCCAGGGATCGATGCCGCACGATTGGCCGCCGCCTGCGGCTTCGACCTGAAGCAGCGGCCAGAGGAACTGCCGGCGCCGGTGCATTGGCGCCTGTTTTGCGAAGTTTTCCCGTGACAATTTGTCACACGGAACAGCCGCCTTGCATCTTCTCGTGACAATTTGTCATGTTTTCGTTTTTTCAATCCCGGCAGGCGCATGGAAAATTCTCGGAAAAACCATGTTTTTTCTTGAAAATTCAATCGAAATCATCATGATGCGGAATGCTTTTCATCCGGCGCGGTTCTTGCATGCAGAAGGCGCCGGTCCGCATGAGGCAGGAATTTCATCCGCGGGCCCCAATCCGTGAAAGATGGCGAAGTGATGGAAGAACTGAATCGTTTTGCTCCCCATCTCATCCAGGCGCTTTTAGTGCTGGTTCAGGGCGTCGGCGCCGGTGCGCTGGCGGCCAGCGCCGTTTCGTATTTTTTATACAAAAACCCCACCCATTCCGGAACCGTTCGCCGCCCGGAAACAAAGGCGGCTTCGGCACCGGTCAAACCCCAGTACCAAGCCGATTACAAGGCGCTTCTCCAGCGCAACATGTTCTGCGCGTCCTGCGATCCCATCCTGGTGGAGGAAACCCCGGCGCCCGGAGACGCGACGGCGGCGGCGGGATCCAGAGCCGCCACGCTGGAGGGAGCCGCGCTGGTGACCACGATGGTGGCTTCCGATCCGAAGGATTCGCTGGCGACCGTGGTGCTCACGGATCAGTCGGACGCCAAGTTCGTGCTGCTCTCCGAAGGGGATTCCTTTGGCGACGCCCAGGTGGTTTCCATCGAGCCCAAGCGCGTGGTGTTCATGCAGAACGGGCAGGAGAAGGTGCTCGAACTGATGGGCGAGCCCAAGAATACGCCGATCGTGGCCACGACGACCCCGCCGCCCGGCATGGGGAACACCGGCCCGGGCGACGACCAGATCCGCCAGGTGGGACCCAACAAGTACGAGGTGGACCGCTCGGTGATCACGGACTTCATGAAGAACATGGCCACGGCGTCCAGCGGCGCCCGCGTCATGCCGGATCCCAACGGCGGCTTCCGCGTCACGTTCGTCCGCTCCTTCTCGATTTTCTACAAACTCGGAATCCGTTCCGGAGACGTCATTTCTTCCGTGAACAACATCCAACTGGATTCCATCGACCAGACGTTCGCCCTGTACACGAAACTCAAGGACGCCAATCACCTCACGGTGACACTCAACCGCGGCGGCCAGACCATCAACATGGATTACTCCATCCGGTAAGCGTGCCCCATGAAGATGCAGACACTCTCCCTTTCGGTTTTCCTCTCCATCGTTCTGGCGGCTGGATCCGTCTTCGCGCAGAATCCGCCGATCAACCGTCCTATCAAACCCATGACCCCGGCAGGCCCTTCTGCACCGCCGCCGCCGACACCGCCTCCACCGCCCGGCGGCTACAATCCGCAGGCCGGAAATCAGCCTGGATCCAAGCAGCCGCCTCCCGGCTCCACGGCGGACGCCGGGTCGGCCAAGGACGACCCCAATTTCAACGAATGCAAGAACATCCCGGGTGGCCGCAAACTCAAGGTGACGCTCAAACCGGAGGCCACGCTGGCGGATCTGGTGTCCTGGATTTCCTCCATCACCTGCAAGCGCTTCATCGTGAGCGCCGGCCTGCGCGCCCAGCGGGTCACCATCTACAGCCCGTCCGAGGTCACGGCATTCGAGGCGTACAAGGCTTTCCTCTCGGCGCTCGAATCCATGAACCTGACGATCGTGCAGACGGGATCCTATTACAAGGTGGTGGAAATCCAGGGCGCCAACAGTAATATCATGCCGCTTCGGCGCCCCGGAGAAGACATTCCCGACAATGAAAGTTTCACGACGGCCATGATCCGCGTGAAGCACGCGAGCGTTCAGGAAATCGCCGAAGTCCTCGGGAAATTCAAGTCGAAGTATGGTGATATTACAACATATGCGCCGACGAATCTTTTAATCATTACAGATCTGGGAACGAGTATCAACCGTTTGCTCAAGATCCTGAAGCAACTCGACGTGGAAGGCGTGCACGACGAACGCGTGTGGGTGCTCAAGGTCAAGCACGCGGATGCCGAGGAAATCGCAGGGAAACTGCTGGAAGTCTTCGAAATTTCGGATTCGGGATCCAGCGGGTCATCGCCATCCTTCGGCGGCCGTCAAACTGCGGGCGGCCCCAAGGTGTACAATCCCGGCGGCCAGCCGCAGGGGGGCGGCGGCGTGCAGAACGTCGGAACCAAGAGTTCCATTTCCAAGATCATCGCCGAGCCGCGCACCAACAGCCTGATCGTGGTGGCCAACGACAAGGCGTATCTGGAATTGTTGGCACTGTTCAATAAACTTGATGTCCCGTTGCCGGGCGGTGAGGAAAAAATCAACATCATCTATCTCGAGAATGCCATGGCCGAAGACATGGCCTCGCTGCTCACCGCGCTCACGGGTGGCTCGTCCATGGGCCGTACCAGCACTACGCGCAGCACGCGCAGCACGCGCACGTCCACGTCGCGCAACACCAACACCCGCCAGCCGCAGCAGAATTTCAATCCTGGCGCCAATCCCTGGGGTGCCGGTGGAACCGACAGCATCTTCCAGGGCCCGGTGCAGGTGCAGCCCGACACGGCCACCAACTCGCTCGTGATCGTGGCGTCCAACAAGGATTTCCTGGCGCTCAAGCGCGTCATCAAGGAACTCGACCGGCCGCGCCGGCAGGTGTTCGTGGAAGTGACCATCCTCGAGGTGTCCCTCGACAAGACGCGCAATCTGGGGCTTTCCATGCATGCCGGAGACCCTATCGGTTCCGGAGATAAGCAATCTATCCTGTTTGGCGGATCCATCACCAATTCCTCGCTCAACTCCATCGTGCTCAATCCGCTTTCCCTGATGGGCCTGGCCGTGGGCCTGCGCGGGCCTGAAATCAAGGATGCCGAATCCCTGCTGGGCATTCCGGGGCTCACCCTCCCTTCCTTCGGCGTCATGTTCCAGGCGCTGCAGACGGACAATGCCGTCAACGTCATCTCCTCGCCGCACATCCTGACCACCGACAACGAGGAGGCCGAGATCACCGTGGGCGAGAACGTGCCGTTCCAGAGCGGCTACAGTTCCATCTCCTCGCTTCTGGGCAGTTCCTCCACGTCGCTGACTTCGCTTCCCATGGTTTCCGTGCAGCGCCAGGACGTGGCCCTGCGCCTGAAGCTCACCCCGCACGTGAACCAGAGCGATTTCGTGCGCATGGAGGTGGAGCAGGAAATCAATGAAGTGAAATCCATCGACCCGATCGTGGGACCCACCACGTCCAAGCGCAAGGCCACGACGGTGGTGGTGGTCAAGGATCAGCAGACCGTGGTCATCGGCGGCCTGATCACCGAGAAGACCAAGGAGAATGTGCAGAAGGTGCCGCTTCTGGGCGACATGCCGATTCTGGGATACCTGTTCAAGACGACGACGCGCGTCAACGAGAAGACCAACCTGCTCATCTTCATCACGCCCTACATCATCCGCGACGAGAGCGACCTGCGCCGGATCTTCATGGAAAAGGTCAAGTTGCGCAAGGAATTCATCGACAAGTATTCTTCCTTCAAGGACCACGATTTCGAGGCCGACATCAATTACAAGCACAAGCACGGCTTCTTCGAGGAGATCAACCGTACGGCCGCCCGCATGGAAGAGGAAGTGGTGCAGCGCAAGAAGGCCATGGACGAATACAAGGTGGTGGATTCCTCTGGGCCCGTGGGGGTGAGCAAGACAGACGTCAGGAAATTGCAGGATATGCTGCAGAAACTGCGCGAGGAACAGGAAGCCGAGCCCGTGGATCCGGGCGCGGAGGATGGCGGCAAAACGGACGCGCCGCCCGCCGACGCGGTCCGGCCGGATTCGAAGGACGAGAAGAAACCGGCCGATTCCGGCTCGAAGAAACCGAAATCCCTCCAGCGGTAAGGAATGCACCCATGCTGCGACACCGGCTCATCGGCGAAATCCTGTCCACGCATTTCCGGATCCCGGCGGATGCCGTGACCCGGGCCGTGGAAGGGCATAAAAAAGAGAATTGCCGCATCGGCGAATGGCTGATGCGTGAAAAAGTCATCACGGAAAAGGTCCTGCTCCAGGCGCTGGCCCTGCAGCAGGGGCTCTTCTATCAGGAACAGGAGATCAAGCCGGAAGAGGTGGATCTGTCGTTGCTCGAGCGCATTTCCATCAACTACGCCAAGCAGAACAAGGTGATTCCCCTGTGGCATGCCGAGGATGGGCGCGTGCTCGCGGCCGTATCGGATCCAATGGCCTACTGGATCACCGACGATCTCACCGCCCGCCTGGGGGCGTCCGTGGTCGTGGTGCTCATGGAGCAGGACCGGATCCTCTCACTGATCAACCGCGCCTACACCCGCAAGAGCCAGAGCGTAGACCTGCAGAACGAGGGTGAGGGATTCGCCGAGGAGGACGTGGACGACCTCGTGGACAACATCGATCTCTCCGACGAGGCCCCCATCATCCGCTGGGTCAATGCCATCATCTTCAATGCCGCCAAGGAGCGCGCTTCCGACATTCACATCGAACCCGGCGAAAAGGAAGTCGTGGTACGTTATCGCATCGATGGCGTATTGTATGAAACAAAGCATGCAAATAAAAACTTTTTAAATTCGATTGTGGCGCGCATAAAAATTATGGCTGGGCTCGACATCGCCGAGAAGCGCCTGCCGCAGGACGGCCGCATCCGCCGCAAGATCGCCGGACGCGACATCGACATGCGCGTGGCCACCATTCCCACCGCCCGCGGCGAGCGCATCACCATCCGTCTGCTGGACCAGAGCTCCATCCTGCTGGGGCTGGCCGACATCGGCTTCTACACCACGGACCTGCAGAAGATGGAGGAACTCATCGAGCGCCCGCACGGCATCATCCTGGTGACGGGCCCCACCGGATCCGGCAAGACCACCACGCTCTACGCGTGCCTCAACAAGATCAACAAGCCGGACCTGAACATCCTCACCATCGAGGATCCGGTGGAATATCAACTGGCGGGCATTTCCCAGGTACAGGTGAATCCCAAGATCCAGTTGACTTTCGCCGCCGGCCTGCGCTCGTTTTTGCGCCATGACCCTGACGTCATCATGGTCGGCGAGATCCGCGACCTGGAAACGGCCGAGATCGCCATCCAGGCCTCGCTCACCGGCCACCTGGTGCTCTCGACCGTGCACACCACCGACTCCGCCGGGGCGCTCACCCGCCTGGTGGACATGGGCGTGGAGCCGTTCCTGGTGGCTTCCTCGCTCGTGGGCATCCTGGCCCAGCGCCTGCTGCGCCGCCTGTGCCCGCACTGCAAGGAGCCCTACGTCCCGACGGCCGAGGAACTGCTGGAGATGGGCGTGGATCCGGATGCATTCTTCGCGGGCAAGGCGGACCGGCATCCGGTGCCGCCGGGCTTCCGTACGCCGCCTCCCGGGCACGTGTTCCGGCCGCGCGGCTGCCCCGAATGCCTCAACACCGGCTTTGCGGGCCGGACCGGCATCTATGAACTGCTGCTCATGGACGACGACATCCGCGCCATGTCCATGAAGAAGATCGACGCCAACCAGATCAAGAAACTGGCCATATCCAAGGGCATGCGCACGCTGCGCCAGGACGGCGCGCGCAAGGTGATTTCCGGCATCACGAGTTTTTCCGAAGTCATGCTCGTGACCACCGAAGACGCGCAGTGACACGAGGAGCCGCCATGCCGCTGTATGCCTACAAATGCCTGGATGCCAAGGGAAAGACGGTCAAGGGCACCCGGGATGCCGACACCGAGAAGGCCCTGCGGGCGCTTTTGCGCAAGGAAGGCCTTTTCCTGCAGGAAGTGCGTCTGGCCACGGAGAAAAAAGGCAGAGGACTCCAGCGCGAGGTGGATTTATCTTTTTTAAACAAGGTATCTTCCGCCTCCGTGGCCGTGTTCACCCGCCAGTTGGCTACCCTGCTCAAGGCGGGCGTGCCGCTGACCGAAAGCCTGGCGGCCATCGCGGATCAGTTGCAGAGTGACAAAGGACAGAGAAAACTCGCGGCGCTGGTGGCCGATGTGCGCCGGGTGGTCAACGAGGGCCGCTCGCTGGCGGAAGCCCTGCAGCAGCATCCCAGGGAATTCAATGAATTCTACGTATCCATGGTGCGTTCCGGCGAAGCCGCCGGCAATCTCGATTCCGTGCTCTTCACGCTGGCGGATTTCCTGGAGCGCCAGCGCCGCCTCAAGGACAAGGTGTCCTCGGCCATGACCTATCCCGTCATCATGATGTTCATCACGGCGGGCATGGTGGGGCTGCTCATGACCACGGTCGTGCCCAATGTGGTGACGGTATTCGAGGACAGCGGCCAGGTGCTGCCCATCTATACGCGCCTGCTCATCGGTGTGAGCCATTTCGTGGGCTCCTACTGGTTCTGGATGCTTCTGTTCCTTGCCGCGGCCATCTACGGCTTCCGCAAATGGAAGAATTCCCCATCCGGGCGGCGGCGCTGGGATCGCTTCGTGCTCAAGGCTCCGCTGGCGGGCAATCTCGCGCGCATCCTGGCCGTGTCGCGCTTCTCGAGCACGCTGGGCACCATGCTGCGCTCCGGGGTGCCCATCCTGCAGTCCCTGGAGATCGCCAAGAGCGTCATGGGCAACACGCGCCTGCAGGAGGTGGTCGACGACGTGGCCGTGGCCGTGCGCGAAGGCGAGAGCATGGCGCGCGTCATGGAGCGCTCCGGCGAGTTTCCGCCGCTGGTGAGCCACATGGTCGCCATCGGCGAGAAATCCGGGCAACTCGACCAGATGCTGCACAACGTGGCCCAGGCCTACGACAACGAACTGGAAACGAGCCTCTCCCGGCTCACCTCCGTGCTCGAACCGCTCATGATTCTTTTCATGGGTGGTATGGTTGCTTTTATTGTATTTTCAATACTCATGCCGATCATGCAAATGAATAATATTGGTTTCTGATTCAAGGAGATAACTCATGGAAAACACCGAAATCACCCTCGAAAATACCGCTTCTCCCGCCCGGAACGAAAAGCCCCGCCGCAAGCCGTACGGCATGACGCTCATCGAAATCATGGTGGTCATCGTCATCATGGGTATGGTCATGGGTGCCGTGACGGTGGGTGTGATGTCGTACCTCAAGAAGGCCAAGAAGAAGACCACGCAGACCCAGGTCAACCGCATCGCGGCCACCATCAACGCGGAAGCCGCCGAGCCCGAGAACAAGGGCAAGGACGCCAAGGCCATCCTGGAGGGGCTGGTTTCCGACGGCTCCTTCAAGAAGAAGGATCTGCTCGATGCCTGGGGCAACGAAATCCGCGTGGAGAAGCAGGATCGCACGTTCTGCGTGATTTCGGCCGGCGCCGACGAGAGTTTCGGCACGGGCGACGACATCAAGGACGAGGACTGCGGTGAGTGAACCCTTCCCGGATGGAATGCCCCGAAAAGCGCGAAACTGCCGGCTGGAGAGGACCGGGTTGCATGAAACTGGCTTCACGCTGGTGGAAGTACTCACGGTCGTCATCATCGCGGCGCTGCTGTCGGCCGCCGTGGCCGCGGGCTTTTCCCAGGTGCCCCGCATGAAACTGCGCGAGGCCGCCCGCAAGATGTCCGGCATCATCCGCTTCGTTTCGGGGCGTGCGCGCACGTCGCGCACCATCCTGCGCCTGGTCATGGATCTGGACCGCGAGGGCTCCACGGTCACCCTGCAGCAGTATCCGCCGGGACAGCCGGCCCCGGTGCGGGACCCGCGAATCGAGGAGGAAACCGCGGAAAACCTGGAATGGCGCTATGAGAACTGGGTGCGTTTCGACCCGGCCAATCCGGTGGGCCCACTGGGGCCGGCGGATACCGGAAAACCGTTCCTGCCGCCTGTAAGCCAGTGGGAAGAGTTGAAGACCGGACTCAAGGCGAGTTTCGCCCTGGAGGACGTGCGCATCGCCCGCGTGGTGTTTCCCTGCCTCGGTCAGGAATTCGAGGAAGGCAAGGTGGGGCTCGTCTTCCATCCCGACGGCACCAACGAGGGCGCGGTGATCCTGCTGCGCTCCTCGGGGGATCACGAAATCAGCCTCATCGTGGATCCCATGGACGGCTCCATCCGCTACGAATCCGGATTCACGGTCCCATCCGACCTGTGCGTGGATGCCGCGGGCAACGAACTGCCGGCAGGAGGCGAAGACGATGCGCAATGAATCCGGCTTCACCCTGCTGGAAGTGATGGTCGCGCTGACCATCCTGGGCATGTCGCTTTTGTGGCTGCTCAAGGGACAGGCGGATTCGCTCGCGCGCAACATCGGCGCGCGCATGCGCCTGCAGGGAATCCATCTGGCCAACTATAAAATGCTGGAAACGGAGCAGTTGATGCGCAAGGAGGGATGCGGCACGTTCGAGGGAGAGACGTGCGGGGATTTCGAATCCGATCACCTCGAGGGCGTGGAGCAGTTCCGCTACTGTGTTTCCATCGAGAAAATCGAATTGCCCGATTTGTCCATGTTCACCCAGCAACTCTCCGGCGCCCTGGGGGGCTCGGACACCACGGGCGCGGCCGATGCGGCAGCCGCCGGCGACATGCAGTTGCCGCCCTTCTTCCAGGACATCCTCTCCCAGTTGATTCCCGGCGGGGGCGGCGACGTGCTTTCGGGACTCTCCGGCATGATGGGCAACATATTGACCATGGCCATTTCGACCATCCAGAACGTGCTCGAGCAGGCCGTGCGCCGCGTCCGGGTGACGGTGTTCTGGAACCTGGGAAAACGTCAAAAATCCTATGAACTGATAGCCTTTTTCACGGATCCCACGGTGCTCGACCAGAACATCCTCGATCTTTCGGGACTGGCTGGTTCTCTGACGGGAGGATCCTCCCCGTCCGGCGGAACAAATCCCGCTTCCGGAGGCCGAATTCCATGAAACGGCCGCTCGGTTTCACCCTGGTGGAAATGATCGTAGCCATGACGCTGGTGGCGTTCATGTCCTTCCTGCTCATTTCCACGGTGCGCACCACGCGCGCGGCCCAGGCCGTTTCCGAGGAGCGCTCCGAGCGCACGTTCGCCGCCGCCGCCGCCCTGGACATGCTGGTTTCGGATATCAATATGGCCTACCTGTCCATGGCCGAAGACGCCACGGTGGAGTTCAAACGCACTTTTTTCAAGGCTGTCTTCGACCTGGGCGGCATGGACGTGATGTTTTCCACGCTCTCGCACCGTCCTTCTTCGCGCAATGCCAAGGAATCCGATTCCTGCGTGGTGCATTACCGCCTGGAGAGGGATCCGGAGAGCAAGGGCCGCTATTCCCTCGTGCGCAGCGAGTCCTACCGGCTGGAAGCCTCCGACCCGCTCAATCTGCCGGCCCGTACCCGCCGCCTCGTGCGCGGCGTGGCCGTTTTCGAGATGTGGTTTTTCGATCCGACGCGCGACGAATGGATCGACACCTGGGACACCACCACGCTCGACGGCCAGAACCAGCGGCTGCCTTCGCTCGTGCGCATCCATCTGGGCGTGGATACGGGCACCGGCTTCATCATGCATTTCCACACCATGGCGCGGCCGCACATCCAGGAGCCGCTCAACCTGCTTCCGGCGACGGGCCGCGTGACGCAGTTCAAGACCCAGGAAGGAACCCGCGGCGGCAGCAGCGACGGGTCCAGGCCTTCGGATGGCTCCTCGCGCCCGTCGCGCCCCGACGGCGGCGGCCCGTCGCGCCCGGTGCGGCCCATCGAAATGCCCAAGGTGCAGTGACCATGCGCAGCGCGACGCCTTTCTCCCGTCCCTCCCCTTCCCGCGGCCAGCGGGGCGTGGCCCTGCTGGTGGTGGCGTTCGGCCTGTCGCTGGTGGCGGTGCTTGTCCAGATCTTCATCTATCGCAGCCAGATCCACCACCGCAGTGCGATCGCCGAGGGGGAACGGCTGCGCGCCCGCTACTACGCCTATTCCACGCTGGAGATCGCGCGCATCTTCCTGCGGGTGCAGGCCAAGTTCATCGACAACAATTCCATGGCCCAGAATCTGGGTCTGGACATGACGCAACTGGTGCCCACGATCATTCCGCTCTTCTTCGACGAAGGACTTGCATCGAAGATGCTGGGCGGGGAAGCACTCGGACTGGGCGCCTTGCCGGAAAAGGGTTCGGGCGTGCTCGACGTGTTCCGCCCGGAGGAAGGCCGCATCAATGTCAATTGCGCCTACAACTCCACACAACTGGAGCGCTTCAACCAGTTGACGCTGGGCCTCTTTCTGGACCGCCGCTACGACGAACTCTTCGGACGTGTGCTCGACGACGGCCAGACGCTGGACCGGCCGTCACAGGTGGCCGCCATCGTGGATTACATCGATCTGGATCAGAGTTCCACGGGAAGCACCGAAGATGAAAACTCGTATTACAAGAATCTTCCACAACCCAGCCTGTCTCGAAACAATCTGCTGGATACGGTGAGCGATCTTCGCCTGATTCGCGGCGTGGACGACATCTTCTGGGCCAATTTCGGCTCCAGTTTCAGCGTCTACGGCGGCTGCCAACTGCACCTGTGCGCCATGGATCCCGAAAACTGGCAACTGCTCGCGGCCCTCATCGTGCTTACGGCGGTCAATCCCAACGATCCCGTCATCACGGACCCCGTGAAACTCAAACTGCTGGCCGCGACCGTGGCGCCGCAAATCCCCGTGCTGTGCCAGGACCTGCAGGCGTTCGTGCAGGCAGTGGCCAATCCGGGCGCGGCGTCCACGCTCATCTCGGGCCTCACGCAGACGTCGGTCGAGGATTCCGGCGACCTGGGCGGGGATGGCATCGCGGACGCCCAGGTACAGGGCGTGGAACTGGATGCGGCCAAACTGCGCTCGCTCGTGGTGGGCGGCCAGAAGCGCTATTACCGTCTGCGGGCCGTCGGCGTTTCAGACCAGGCCGCCTTTTCCATCGAGGCCGTCTGGGACCAGTTGGCCGTCTCCACGCAGGCGAACGCCTCGGCATCGGGTCCGGGCGCCTACATTTACTGGAAAGAAGATTGAGGTCGGCTCATGACATTGTGCGGATCCATCGATATCGGCTCCTCCACCCTGGCCGGGTGCGTCGTGGAAAAGAATCGCGCGGGCGTGCGCGTGCTGCGCTATGAAGTCCTTCCCCGTCCCGCCGATGCGGAAGGCTTTTCCGCGGCCCTGCGGGAACTGGCCGCGCGCCTGGATTTCTCCCATGTGCGGCACGTGGCGGCCAACGTGGACGGTCCCCTGTTCGTGCGCAACCTGGAATTTCCATTCGCGGACCTGAAGAAGGTGGAGCCCCTGGTGAACTACGAGCTCGACGAGCAGATTCCCGGGGACGTGGAAGACATGGTGGTGGTGACGGTGCCCACGGTTCTCAGGGAGAAGACCGAGGTGCTGGCGGCGGCCGTCCCGCGGGAGACCATTTCTGCCCAACTGCAGGCGTTTGCGCAGGCGGGCATCCAGCCGTACCGCCTGGTGCATCCCGCCGCGCGCGCCGCGATTCTGGCGGGTGCGGAAAAAGGCTGCACGGCGGTCATCGACATCGGGGCCACCCTGACCCATCTGGCCGCCGTTGTGGACGGCCGCCTGCGTTCCGTGCGGACATGGGCCGAAGGCATGGAATCCCTGGTCAGCGCGCTGGCTGCCTACAGTTCACAGAATCCAGAACAGATTCGTTCCTGGCTCTCTTCTTCGGGGCACATCCAGCCGCCCGTTCCCGGCGAGGAAGGGTACGAGGAGGTCATCCGTTCGTCCATGGGCCGCGCCTTCGAAGAATGGCGGCGTTTCCTGCTGCAGGCGCAGGCCCGCCACGGCGTGCCGGTCTCCCGGCTGGTGCTGTGCGGCGCCGGCGCGCGGTTGGCCGGATTGGCCGCTGTGGCGGCTTCCTTCTTCGAGATTCCCGTGCAGATCGCCCAGATTCCAGGCGACGTCCCGGATCCCAAGCGCGCATCCGTGGCCGCGCAGGCGCTGTCGTGCCTGCAGCCGGAAATCCTCAATTTCCGCCGTGGCGAATTCGCGTATGGCTCCGGGGAGAGCCTCGTCAAGAAGAAGGCTCTGGCCATCGCGTGGGGATTGAGCCTCTTCTTCCTGATGACCTCCGTATCCGCCCTGTTCACCCTGTGGCGCCTCGAGAGGGAAGAGAAGGATGCGCTCGAGCGCCTGGGGCGGATCAGCGGGGAAGTGCTAGGCAAGACCACCTACAATCCGGCTTCCGTGCGCAAGCAGGTCAAGCAGCGTTCCCAGAAGGGCGCGCGCGCTTCCTCCGGTGCCCAGTTGCCTTCCATGAGCGCCTGGACGCTTCTGAGCCTGATTTCCCAGAACCTGCCGGAAAATGCCCTGCGCGCATCCGGAAATCCGGCGCCGGAGGCTCCGGGAACAGCGGAAAAGAAAGAGGAAAAGAAGGAAGAATCGCCGGAAACCGCCAAGACCGAGGCCGCCAGGCCGGCGGATTCGGGCAGTCCATCGGGTTCGGATGCGAAAGCCGGCGTTCCGGGCGAAAGCGCCGAAAACAAGCCGGATTCCGGCAAGGAGGGCGACAGGAAGGAAGAAAAGAAGGAAGAGCCCATTTCCCCGGTCGTGGTGGACATCCAGAAACTGCACATCCGCTCCGGCAAGGTGACCCTGGGCGGCGTCGTCACCAAGGCCCAGGAGGTGGATGAAATCGTGCGCGCGCTCAAGCGCATCCCCTGCTTCCAGGAGATTGCTCCGGGCGCCATCAAGACGGTGGGTTCGGGAGCGGACGAAAAGCGCGAATTCTCCATCGAAATCACGATGGACTGCCTGTAGCCGGGGGGAGGTGGACACATGAATTTCACGCAACGCATCGAAAACGCCTATGACCAACTCGCCCCACGGGAACGCCGCGTGGTGGTGGCGCTTTTGTTCGTGGTCGTATTTTTCATTTTCTCGGTGTTCGCATTCTTCATCATCGATGCTTTCGATGAGCGCCGGGAACGCATCCGGGCCATCGAGGACGCCATTTCGCTTCTCCAGAAGAATGCGCCGCAACTGCAGGAGAAGCAGGAGAGTCTGGGCAGCCTGGAATTCAAGGCCGTACAGAAGCCGCCCTCCCTGCAGGGGCATCTGGACCAGTTGGCCACCCAGGTGGGCCTTTCGCCCAACTTCACGCCCCAGAAGCCCAAGGATCTGGGCGACAACCAGGAATACCAGGTGGAAAGCGTGGAAGTGCGCTTCAACGACGCCCCGATCGCGAGTTTCATCCAGTTTCTCGACAGCATCGAGAAAGGCGCCAGCCTGATTCTGGTCACCGAGATCAAGCTCAACACGCGCCGCGGGCAGCCGGATCGCATCGATCCTACGATAGTTGTAAGTAGTTATTACAAGAGAAGTGCTGAAGAATTGAAACAATTGCATGAAAAAGCCTTGGATGAAAAAAACAAAGGCAAGAGTAGTGACAGCAAAGACGAAAAACCCGTGACCGATGAGATTTGACATGGCTTGTAAGAAGCCCGTCCACATCGGGAAGGGAGTTGGACCCTCATGCTCAAGAAAATCGCAATCAGAGTGGCCGTGGCCTTCGGGTATTCGCTGCTGGGAGGGCTGGCGTTCTACCTGGCCTTCGACGGATTCATGGACTGGAACCTCGTGCGCCAGCGCGTGGCGTACGAACTGGAGCGCTCCACGGGCTACGACGTGAAGCTCTCCTCCGTGTCTCTGTCGGGATTTTCGGGCATGACGCTCGAAGGACTGGTCCTGGAAGAGAGGAATCCCAAGGATCCCGAAAAGCCCACCCGCATCAAGGTGGCGCAACTGGATCTGAAGATGGGAATCTGGGGCATGCTGCGCGGCCGGCGCGAGGTGGATTTCGACGCCGAGGCTCTGGGCGGCCAGATTCGCGGGCGTTTCGTGGAATCCAGAAAGTCGCGCCACGTGGACCTGGACATCGACGGCATCAGGGTGGACCAGATTCCAGGGATGGCCTCCGCCATCACGCTGCCGCTCACCGGCCGCCTGGACGTGAAGGGCTACCTGGACATGCCTCCCGACGGTCTCAAGTCCGCCGACGGAAAGATCCATCTCTCCTGCCGCAAGTGCGTCATGGGCGACGGCAAGGCCAAGGTCAAGGCATCCTTCGTGGCCACCCCCAACAATCCGGGTTCCGCCGCGTGGGCCAAGGAAGGCTTCACGCTGCCGCCGCTGTCGCTGGGCAAGTTCGCGGGCGAGGTGGAAATAAAAAAAGGCAAGGCCACGTTCCGCGACATCTCGGCATCGAGCCCCGACGGCGAGGCGGAACTGAGCGGCTTCATCACGTTCCGCACGCCGGTGAAGATTTCCTCCACGAACCTGTACTTCCGCTTCAAGTTCTCCGACGAGGTGAAGAAGCGCCATCCCAACCTCGAGGGCATCGAGATGTCGCTTTCGGCCCGCGGCAAGCGCGCCGACGGCTATTTCGGCATTTCCATGACGGGCCAACTCGGTTCCATGCGCTTCATGCCGGCCAAGACGGGCGTCAAGGATTTCGCGCGGCCCGAGGGCGAGCCCGGAATCGAACTCAAGCCCGGCGGCACGCGTTTCGAGAAGCCCGACAAGTCTGCGCCCGACAAGCCCCCGCGCACCCGGCGCGAGCGCCCTTCCACTCCGCTTCCGGAAGGCGAGAAATGGGAATGATACAGGTGGATACCGAAATATTGTTTTATTGAAAAAGGATATTAAAAATGTTTCCTTTTATTTATTACAATCCAGTTCGCATATTGTTTGGTCAAAATGCATTGGAAAAACTGGATGGGAAATGGCTGGGCGAAGGACCGGTCCTGGTGCTTTCCGCCGGCCGCTCGTTTGCGGAAAGCGGCGCGCGCGCGGCGGTGCTCGCAAAACTGGCCGGCCGGGATTTCGTGGAATTTCCGGGCATCCGGCCCAACCCGCACCTGGACCAGTTGCTCGATGCCGTGGCCCTCGTGCGCGAAAAGCGCGTCGGGTTCATCCTGGCGTGCGGCGGCGGCTCCGTCATCGACGCGGCCAAGTTCATCGCGGCCGCGGCCGTGCACGAGGGTTCGGATCCATGGGATCTGGTCATCGGCAAGGCCAAGATCCGCAATGCCCTGCCGCTGGGCGCCGTGCTCACGCTGCCGGGCACGGGCTCCGAGCACAACGATGGCGCCGTGATTTCCCGCAGTTCCCCCACGGACAAGCAGGCTTTCCGCAATGAAAGGCTCTATCCGCGCTTCGCCGTGCTGGATCCCGCCTTCACGCTGAGCCTGCCCTGGCGGCAAACGGCCAACGGCATCGCGGACGCCTTCGTGCACGTGATGGAGCAGTACGCCACGCGCCCGGATTTCGCGCCGCTGCAGAACCGTCTGGCCGAATCCATCCTGGCCACGCTGGTGGAGACGGCGCCGCTCGTGCGCGCCCGGCCGCAGGATCTGGCGGTGCGCGGGGAAATCATGTGGTGCGCAAGCCTGGCGCTCAACCGGCTCATCGGCTGCGGCGTGGCGCAGGATTGGACGACACACCTGATCGGCCACGCGGTCACGGCCGTCACCGGCATGGATCACGCCCGCACACTCACGGCGATTCTGCCGCAACTGCTGCGCGACCGCCTGGAATCCAAGCGTGCACGCCTGGCGCAGATGGGCCGGCGCGTCTTTTCCATCGCCGAGGCCGACGACACCCGCGCCGCCTTGGCCTGCATCGAAGCCATCGAATCCTTCTTCCTTTCGCTGGACATGCCGGTGCGCCTGCCTGCCGACGAATGCCCGCCCTCGTCTCTACCCGCCATTCTTGAGATCTGCTCGCGCTACCGCTTCGGCCTGGGCGAAAACCGCGACCTCTTCCTCCCCGACCTCTCCCGCATCCTCACCTCCAGCCTGCAGTAAGGTCCAATACAGCCTGCAGTAAGACATAACTTGGCCCGGCCGGTGACGTTGCCCAACGGGTCCCCCAAATCCTCGCCTACAGTCTGCAGTAGGAATCGGAACCTTTGAAAAATTCTGCAATTTGTTGATTTTCCAATAAAAAAAGTTCTTGACAAAACATTTGGTTCTCTGTACAAAGGAAATGCCATGACTTCATGGTCTGATTGTTTCCAGGTTCTACAAGAGGCCCTGCAGTATAAAGAATTGCCACTTTTTCCATGGCATGAACCTAAGCAGTGAAAATAGAGACACAAACAAAACAAAACAACATTACACAATTTTTTTCATTTTTTTTGCTCCTTGTTATTGTTTGAAAATTTCAAAAAAAACCGAACAAATCAACGATAGATAAAATCAAAACTTTGTAAATTAAAATTAATAAAAATGTATAGGTTTGTCAAGCCGGTTTTTTCATTAAAAATTTTTCAGCGTGAGAAACACGAATACCGGAACTTCTGTCAGATGCAGGAAAAACTTCCGTCTTTCAGCGAAGAAGACCATTTTGCGGTCTTCAGAAAGGATTGCTCATGAAAACGATGAACGAACAGGAAATGCGCCGGCAATTTGAGGCCGAATACCAGAAAACCCGCCAGAAGAACTTCAAGCGTCCCAACATTCTGGTGATCGGCTATACGGGAGCCGGAAAAACATCCCTGATCCAGACGATCCTGGGCAATGACCTGGTGCCGGAAAGCAAGATCGGCAGCGGAAAGCCCGTCACCCAGGGATACGAATACTTCGAAAACGAACTGATTCGCCTCTGGGATTCCAAGGGCTTCGAACTCGGCCACACGGAAGCGGAGTTCATGGAGAACACGCGCCGCTTCCTGCGGGAGCGCCAGAACGATCCGGACGTGGACAATCACATCCACCTGATCTGGTATCTCATCCAGGGGCCTTCCGCCCGCGTCACGGATTGCGACCGCAGTCTGATCCAGAACATTCTCCCGAAAAACCGCACGCTCGTGGCGATCAGCAAGGTCGACATCACGCGTCCCCAGCAGGAAGCCGCCATCCGTGAAATCGTCGAATCCTGCGGAATTCCGGCCAGCCAGATCTTTGCGGTATCCGATGCGCAGGCGAGATCCATCGGCGTCAGGGAGTTGGTGGCGCGCTCGTATGAGATGCTTCCGGACGCCTACCGGGCCGCTTTCGTGGATGCGCAGATCGTGGACCGCGAGATGAAGATTGCCGAAATCCGAAGCCGCAAGGGCAAGGCTTCGGCCATAATCTCTACCGCCACGGCGGCCGCAGCGGCCATTGGCGCCACTCCCATCCCCGTTTCCGATGCACCGATCCTGATGGGCGTGCAGGTGAGTCTGATCGGTTCCCTGGCGGCCCTGTACGATTTGCCGAAAGAAGGACTGAAACAACTCGCCTATCCCCTGCTTCTTCGTATGGTCGGCATATACACGGCTTCCAGTCTGCTGAAACTCTTTCCTTTTCTGGGTTCTGCGATCAACGCGGCCGTCGCGGGCACGCTCACCGGTGCCCTGGGCTGGTACGTCGCCAATAAGTTCGAGAAAGCCGCCATCGCCCGCATCGAATCGAACTCACAGTATTATATCGACAACATCGATTTCGATATCGATGAATTCATGAACTTCAAGAATCAATACGAAAAGGAGCAGGGCAGATGAAACCCAACATTCTCGTATGTGGAAAGACGGGGTCCGGAAAAACCTCGCTCATACAGGCGATCACCGATGACGGGACCGTTCCGGAAAGCGCCATCGGCCATGGTGCGCCCGCCACGCGGGGATTCCAGGTGTATTCGACCCCGGCTGCCAATTTCATCGATACGGAGGGCTTTGTGCCCGGGCAGTCCCTGGAAGAAATGGTCGAATTCATCCGTGCGGAAATGCGGCGCCGGCTGGCAAGCGACTCGCCCGAATTTCTGGTGCATTGCATCTGGTTCTGTGTGGACGGCAGCGGCGCCCGCATCACGGATGCGGAAATGCAGGTGATTCGGCATTTTTCGTCGCGATGCCTCCTGGTCCTCACCAAGATGGACCTGCTCGAGGGGAGTGACCGCGGCAGGAAACAACGGGAAGAACTGCATGCCGCGGCGCAATCCTGCCTGGATGCCTCCCGCATCGTGATCGTATCGGCGAAGGACAGGACGGGATTGAAAACGCTCGTTGAGCAATCGGAAAATCTGGCCCGGGAAACCATGCTGGGCGCGCAGGAGGAATTGCGCCGTTTCTGGCAGACCTGGGAAGGATATTTCCGGGAACGCCGCCAGCAGTGGCTGGCGCGTGCCGCACAACGGGCCGATGAAGCCATCAGATGGGCAGCCGGCCGGGCGGCGGCCATTGCCATCGTTCCCATTCCGCTGGCCGACGTGGGACCGCTGGTGCTCAATGAAATCTACATGATCCACCGGATTGGAAATGCATATGGCATCAGTGTCACGCAGTCCATGGTGGCCATGTTGCTGGGCGCCAGTGCGGCCAGCACTCTGGGAAAAATCCTGGCCAGTTTCCTGCCGGGCTTCAAGATCCCCATCGCCGCCGCCATCACCTACGGTCTGGGCAAGGGCGTCAAGGCGTATTTCGAATCCGGCATGGAACTCAGTCCGGAAGAACTGAAGATACTCGTCCAGGAAGAAACGGAAAAAGCCAGGAAAAATGATTTTCAACCCATTCGGGAAGAATGAAATTTTGCTGTAGAGTTCCTGCTTTTTAATAATCTTCCAAAAAAATGGTTGTCTGATTTGAAAAGTTGTGAAAATACTCAGTCAAAGGGGTTTGTCATGACACAATCAAAAAACATGGAAATCCTCCTTTTGTATAACAAAATTATCAAGCGGCTGGTTCGTTCTGGTCGCAACAAATATCCACACCCCTATTTAAAAAATTTGATTAAAGAAATAAAAATTTATGGATTGAATCTTGATCCACTTGTGGTGTGGATTCCTGATTCAGATTGTATTTTTAGATTGAAATTTCTCGTTATTTTTATTGGAAAATTATTTGATCTTTATAGAAAAAGCATAGAGTTGGATGCCTATGAAAAATTTGTAAGGTATATTGATTTTTTTGAAAATTTAAAAAAAGATTGTTTTTATCCATTAAAAAATATTCTGGATAAAGAAATAGAAGAGAGAAAAATAACCTTCAAAGAGTCTTTAGAAAAGAAAAAGAAACGTGAGAGAAAGAGTCAGATTCAAAACGGTCCAAAAGACAAAAATCCATTCAAAAGCAACCAAGCATTGCAGTCAGGTGAAAACCCAGAATCGAAACAACCGCGGAAATTGTTCTTGAAACCGCGGCCCATCAATGTGGGATTCCGGGAAAAACTCAATAAAATCATATCGATATACGTTGATGAATCCTGGCCGCATGAGGAAATTGCCGGAATTCTGGCTGGCATCGTATGGCTCGGAGAAAAACCGGATCCCCAGGTTCTGCCGATTCCTCCGCAGCATACTCGCGGAACTGACAATATGCGGCATTATCTCGAAAGACTCGATGCCTGCGACCGGGCCATTCCGTTTTTCGTGGAATTCGAGCCGCCTCCGGAAATATCGCGCGGATTGGCCTATGAACAGATGGTGCATGAGACGCTTCTGGTGGTTTTGGGATGGCTGCTGCCGGAAAAACTGGAACTGAAGGCTGGGGAAACCGTAGGGGTGAACGTCGTTTGCGAGGCGATTGCCGGATACGAGCATGGAACCGATCATACGCGGGAATTTCAGGGAATTCTGACCCAGGCGGCCCGGCGCAACCCTTCCCTGTTCCAGAGGTGGCGGATCCAGAAATTCCAGTGGGTGCAAAAAATTGGAGGACTGCCAAATAAATTTTCGGATTCCCAGATCGAGGAACAGGGATACCTGGCGTACGGGGATTTGCTGGCATACCTGGCGTTCCGCAACACCAATGACAATGCCGCCGCCGTGGCCAGACGAATTGGCTTCGACAGTTTTCCCAACCGGATGCGCATTTCCCCCGGGTTGCTCTCGACGCTGGAGTTTCTGCAGTCCCATCAGACTTTCCGTCCGGACGTGTTTCTGGATCAGATGGCGCCCAACCAGCATCTGCCCTTCCTGCAGGCGTTTTTCGACAATGTGCGGCAAGCGCTTGCACAGGACAAAAAAGCACGGCTTTCCCTGCTGGAGGAACTGGACCGGCGCTATCAGGAGAAAGTGCGCGATCTGCACGCGTTGTCCCGACAGTTTTCCCTCGTGCAGCGGGTGGTAGGCGAACTCTCCGAAGATGCGCCGCGACGTCTTCGCCTGCTGGACCTGGGAATCCGGCTGCAGCATGCCAACCATTTCGGAGATCCGGAAAAACTGGGAAACCTGGAGGCCAACTACGCGCAACTGCGTGAGATCGCCCTGGAAAACGGCGATGCCGACCTGGTGGCGCACGTGGATCTGAATCTGGCCGTCCGGGCCGCGGACCGTTTCGAGCCCGAGGAAGCCCTGTCGATCGTGGAGGAACTGCTCGAAGAGGAGCACCGCCTTTCCCTTCTTTTCAGGGGCCGGGCCCATTCGGCACGCGGCCAGTACCTTTCGATGATGGAAGACCATGAGGAAGCCCGCCGCGAGTTCGAACGGGCGATTTCGCTCTTCGAGCGGGCCGACCTGAGCCCCGGGGAGCGTCTCGGGGAACTCGATCAGACGGGCATTTACCGCGCGTTCGCGGCCATCGATGCCGAGGATCCGGATGCGGAAACGCTGGTCGCCGCCCTGATGCGACCTGGAGAACCGAACCTGTCGCTGGAGAACCAGTTTCGCCATCACCTGTATGTGCGCTGGCTGGATTCGCTCGACGAGTACGCGGAAAAACGCCGGGCATACATGGAAAACGTCACACGCGAAATCCTGCCGGATACGCACCCGTGGCAGTTGATCGCCATGTATCGCGGTCTTTTCGCCCTGGAGCAGGAAAAGGACGAAGATGCCATTTTCTGGCTGCGCCAGGCCATCGACATCGCCAGCCAGGGAGCGGGAGGCAGCCATGGCGCCACCTTGCGCATGATGGCCGCCGTCATTGCCACGCTGGCCTGGGTGACCACGGAAGAAGAAGAATTCCACAGGCGTGCCCTGGTGCTTCTCGACGGTGAAGCGCCGAATCCCGTCCGGCTCGAGGACGTGCTTCCTGTTGTGCGTGAAAAAACCGGATTTCTGCGGGAGGTGCTCGAGCGATATCCGCCTGCCGATTCGCTGGACGATGTCCTTTCGGTATTGACATTCAACTACAGGTAGTTTTTCAAGATTCAAGAAATTTTTCGAAATGAATGAAATAACCTTTTTTCGATTTCGATTTTTGTTGAAATCCCTGTGACTTCAAAGGCGAACATCGGTGGAACCCAACTTTCCTTTTGACCATCAGAACCAGAAAGCCCGTAAAAACGTGGATTTCACGGCATCCAGCGTGCTTCTCTGCACATTGGGTACAACATGGACGGTTATACCGGAAGTTGCAGGCATGATGTGCAGGGAGATGTTTGGCTGAGTCGTCAGAAAAGCCCGGGCATTCCGTCCGCGAAACGGAAGTTCGGGAGAATCTTGGAGGCACGAAATGAGCGGACGCAAGGATTACCCGGTGTATTCGAGCCAGTTGGAACAAGTGGTGGGCCGATTGCGCGGTCAGATGCAAAACCAGCGGCAGGAACTGAAACGGCAGATGGATGCGAAGATTTCCAGCATGCAGAGCCAGATGCAGGGATATGTGAAACAGCGGGTGAATTTTTTGCATCAAAACATCCAGCAGGTGGAAGCGAATTTTCAACGTGATCTGCAAAACATGCAAGGCAGATTGCAATCGTCCATAGATGCTGTACGGCGTCACGTGGATGCTTCCATTGGAAAGTTGCGCCAAGAACTGCGTCTCGAGCGTGAAAACAGGCAGAAAACTGCAGAAGAATGGATGCGGGTACAGGAGTTTCTGCTCACGGAGCTCGATCGGCTCCAGGCAGGCCGTTTTCGTCCGGTGGAAGCGCAGAAGCATGTGCAGATGCGGGAGTTGATGCAACAGAACATGGCCAGCGGGAATTTCGAAGCCGTCATTGGTCAGGTGCAGGCCCTCTACGTCGATTCCTTCGCCCTGCGCGCGGAACTGGAAATCGTCAACCAGCAGGCGGCGCAGATGGAAATGGAAATCCGGCAGGGCATGGAGTTTCTTGCGCAGGCGCTCCAGAATCCGGTTTTGCGGCAGGAATACGGCACATCCGAAGGCGGGAAGGAACCGGTGGAAATCGACCTGCGCTTCTGGGCCGAGGAAGCCTGGAAGGATTTGGAGTCGAGACAGGTCCAGTTGCAGGATGCCGTGCGGGACATGTCCCGGTTCGATATCGATGCGCTCCGGCAACTTCGCGAGAGCGTCGAAGCCACCTTGCAACTGCATGCGGAAGCGATGGAAGAAGGCTTGCGTCGCCATTTTCTGCACATAGCTAGCATGGATCGGCAGGAAAGCATCGTCGAGGCGCTGGCACGCCAGGGCTTCGAGGTCATCGACAACTTCTTCGAGCAGGATGACGAGCGAAAAGCCAATGTACTGCTGCTGGAAAACGCCTCGGGAGAAAAGATCCTGGTGCGGGTGGTGCCCACCAGGGATGGAGAGAACATCAAGATCAGTTTCAGTTCGCTCAATCCCGTGACTCATGGTTCCCGCATGCGGGCACTCAACCAGGCCATCGGCGTTCAGCCGAGGGAAGAACCCGGCTACGAGACACGGCCGGCGCCGCCCGAGGATTTCGATTTGGAGCGCTATCGCGTGAAACAGAAGGCATGATCATGACTTTTTTGCGTGTGGCCGATTTTTGCCACAAAACCACGGCGTTCGGTCCGCAGCCCGCCTGTGTGCTGTGGCTGCAGGGCTGCACCCGCACCTGCCCGGGCTGCATCGCTCCGATGTGGCAGGATCCGGCCGGCGGTCAGGAGCATTCCGTGGCAAAGGTGCATTCCTGGATCGAGCAGTCTGATATGCCCGTGCTGGTGGTCTCGGGGGGAGAGCCCCTGGATCAATGGCAAGGATTGCATGAACTCATGCGCACAACGTCCCGGGACGCACGAAGCGCCATTTTATATACGGGATACACCTATACGGAATTATTGCAGCATTCAGGCTTTCAATCGCTCATTCCATTTTTTGATTTGCTCATTTGCGGCCCATACATCGAGGAATTGAACGATTCGAAAGGCCTTCGGGGTTCTTCCAACCAGGAGTTGATATTCCGGACGGCGCGCTTCGAGGCATGGCGGGAATGGTTCGTTTCCGGTGCGCGCACGCTGGAAGTGGAAATCCGCTCCGATTTCGTGCGCATGACGGGGATTCCCCCGGCAGGCATGCACCTGAATTTCTGAGAGGCGGTGAGATTCGATGGCACAGTCCCAGGAACAGGCATTTGCGCTATTGAGTGATTATTCCCGGCGCATCTTTTTGTTCAACGGAAAAACCAAGGATTATTTCCTCATGCCCGATGGGCGTTACATGCGCTTTGAATTGGTACTTCATGAATATCTCAAAAAAGAATTGAATTATGATATTGTCGCTTTTGTTGATCATAATGGGCTCTTTTTCTGGGATGAAGAATCTGCCAGAGAAGCCATGCAGGCCAAAAGCCGCCGGGAGAAACCGCGCCCGGCATCCATTCGCGGCCTCATGAAACGCCCGAAAGGAATCACGACGCGTCCGCCAGCGGAAGCGGAAGCGCCAGCCCCCGTGCAGTGGCGCTATGATTTTGCGGGCGATGCGCGCATGCTGCTGCCGCAGGTGATGGGCATCCTCCAGCGGGACATTTCGGCGGCCGTGGTGGTGCTGGAGCGCAGCCTGCTGTTCAACATCCACCCGCAGGATCCCGTTTTTTTCAATTTTCGCGGCTTCCTGTGCGATACGATGACGTTTTTCCCGCACGATAACCGCAATCTCATGATATTTGCAGAAAACACCGAAAACATTCAGGACCTGGCGCGCCAGTTTGGAGAAATGGGTCTGGGAGACCTGTTTTTTACCCGGGAAAACAGCCAGAGCGACGGCAAGGCTGGATTCGCCTACATCGGTCCGCCGGGAAGAGAGGAATGCCGGCGGCTTTTTTCCTGGTTCCGGGTGGTCAAACAGCGGCCTGTCCACCTGCCGGATGCCGATGCCATGGGGGTGCTGGCAGCGTCGTGGTCAAAAGAAAAAAATCAAGGTCTGCATGTTCTAGCGGCGAGACTGGAAAAGGTTCGGGAGTTTCGCCTGGATTCAGTTGAGGAAAAATTGGAGATGAAGGCCGAAAAGAGCGCGCAGGAATTGCTCGACGACCTGGTAGGCATGGAGGAAGTCAAGAAACAGGTTCTGTTGCAACTGGCCACCCTGAACCGGGAGGAAGCGAAAAAGGAGGATGCCAAAAAAGAAGAGATGTTCTGGCCGAAAAGGCTGGGCGCACAGAAAACCACCGGAACCCACCCTTACCTGGATCATTTCGCATTGCTTGGCAATCCGGGAACCGGCAAGACCACTGTGGCCCGCATCATCGGAAAACTTTTGCAGGAACGGGGGCTTCTGGAAACGGGGCATTTCATCGGCGTGACACGGGGAGACCTGGTGGGGGAATACGTGGGAAGCACGGCCGTGAAGACCCGCCAGGTGCTGGAGCGGGCCATGGGAGGCGTGCTCTTCATCGATGAGGCGTACTCCCTGTACAAAGGTGAGAGCGATACATTCGGGCAGGAGTGCATCGATACGCTCATCGAGGCGATGGAGACGCAGCGCGGGCGTTTCGTGATGATCCTGGCCGGCTATCCCAACGAGATGCGCAGACTGATCGCCTCCAATCCCGGCTTCAGGAGGCGCGTAAAGGAAATCGTGATTCCGGATTATACGGATGCGCAACTGGCTGAAATCATGCGCCGGATGCTGGCGAAGGATGCCTGCGAATCCGACGTTCGGGAAAACCTCGATTTTTATGTGAAGAATCTGCTGGCCAACCGGACGGTGAGGAACGACTGGGGCAATGCAGGCGAAATCCGCCGGATTTGCGAAGATGCCCGCAAACGATGCGATGCCCGCAGGGGGAAGGAACTGTGTGCCCAGGATTTCGAGCATCCGGAATATTTCCAGCCGACTTCGGTCAGGACGGAAACGACGCTCGATGACCTGATTGGCATGGCGTCTCTCAAGCAGCATCTGAAGAAACTGTTCGTGAGTTTCAAGAGCAAGCAGAATCGGGGGCAGAAGGTGGACGTGGGGCATTATTTCTTCATTGGCAATCCGGGAACGGGGAAAACCACGGTCGCCCAGATTCTGGCCCGGGAACTGTATGCGCGCGGACTTTTGCGGACACCACGCTGTCTGGAGCATACGGCAATGGACTTCATTGGCCGGTACGTGGGGGAAACCGAAAACAGGACCCGGGAGATTTTCGAAAAGGCTTTGGGCGGCGTGCTGTTCATCGACGAGGCCCACCAGTTGGTGGATGCCACCCCCAGAGGTGAAACGTATTCCTATGGACAAGCGGTTCTCAAGACACTGGTGCCCTTGATGGAAAATCACCGGCATGAAATTTCGGTCGTCTTTGCAGGCTATCCGCAGCAGATGAAGCGTTTGCTGGAATACGACCCCGGGATGAAGAGTCGCATTAAAAGTACAATTCGATTTGAAGATTATAGTAATGAAGAACTTCTTCAAATATTTTTAATACAATTTAAAAAAGAATATCCAGACATGTCTTTCCCCCTGGAAATGCAGGCGCCGCTGGCGGATTTCTTTGGAAAAGTGCGTGCCCTGGAAAGGGAGAAGTTCGGCAATGCACGCATGGTGCGCAATTTCGTGGGAAAACTGGTGGACACTTTGGAGTCGCGCTGGAACGAAGAGTCCGAAAGTGAAAAAAACATCTCAATGGCAGATCTGGAAAACGCCATGCAGGAATACATGCACCAGAATATGTGAAGGTGAATCATGTCGGATCCGAAACAGGCCTTTTTTCAGGAAATACGGAAAAGAATCCGCAACCATCCGGAAGGTGGCGTGCTGGAGGTCATGGATGCCATCCTGAAACTTTTCAACATGCTTCCGCCGAGTCATTCCTGGGGGCAATCCGATGCCTGGATGGAAAAGTTCCAGAAATTGATCGTAGCCATCGATTTTTGCGTGCATTCGGCGGGAATGGAAACGGAAAAGCAGAAAATCGCGCAGTTGCAGGAAAAGATTGAAAAAAACCAGAATGAGAAAAAAGCACTTGAAGATACGATTCAAAATTTGGAAAATACGCTGGGATTGGAAAACAAGACGCTGGCCGATTTGCGCGCACTCCTGGAGCAATTGCAGAGCATCGAATTCTTTTTGTCAGCAAACGAGTCCGTGCGCGTCTTGAGAGATCGGCTCAAGGACGACCAGCAGTTTTGCGTTTCGCTTCCGCAATGGCGCAAGGAGTATGAGAAAGACATGGAAAAAGCCCTGCAGCATCTCACGGAAGCCGAAAAGATCGTGCAAGTCATCAGCGAGGAATTCGAGCGGCATACCCGGGAAATCCAGGAACGCAACGGAAGGTAAGGAGAAAGAATGCTATTCGAGATGAAAGAACTCAGTGCTGAAGAATTTGAAGAGCGGGTCGCCTTCTGGAGTGAGCGGCTGAATAGCAATCGGGTGAAATGTACGCCCGGCCATATGCGCTATTACATCGCCGCGCCCCGGCAATCGGAACTGGTGCTGGTCCAGAATGTGGCGGGTTTTTCCCAATGTTTTCTGGAAAAAGCAGATTTTTCACCCCTTTCCAGGATTCTTCCCACGGGAAAGGAACTCATTCGCCGGCTACTCGATGGGGATTCCGAAGAACGCCGGATTCTGGAAACGCTGGCGGATGCGCTGGATCAACTCGGTTCATACAACCGGCATGTTTTCTGGCTGGATCCCGATCTGATCCTGTGGGATGGCAGCCGCATCCTGTTTCATCCTTTCGCGTGGCCCCAGATGTTCGTTTCCGACGAAACCGTCGTCAATCCGGAAATCCGGAACCAGTATGGCTACAAGATGGCCGTAAAAAATCCACGGATTGCCGCAGGCCAGATCGACAGCGACCTGGAGCGGGTCGCCTTCCTGTATTTTTTGCTGGAGTTGCTTTTCCCCGAGGTTCCATTCCGGAAAATGGACCGGACCATGATCCCCAAATTCCTCAAGTATTTTTCGAGGGCAGGTGTGTTTATGAAAAAATTTTTGTCGCGCTGGTTTGGAAAATCGCAAAATGAAAAGATTGCGGAAAAACCGCGGGAGATGCTTCAGGGCATCATCGGCGCGGCCAAGAACAATCCGCTGGCGCCACTTCCCTATCAGGAAGCGCGATATGAATGCGAGTATGATGTGCGCCGCGGGAGACACAAGAAGGGAACGCACAGCGAAGACGAATATGAAGTGATTGAATCCGGAAAGCACGAGAAGAGCCGGTATTTCATCTTCGTGAGCGATGGCGTGAGCACGGCGGATTTCGGGGATGGGGACGGCATGGTCCGTTTCCTGCGCGATCAGGTGCAAAATCAGAAGGAACAGATTGCATCCTTCCTGGATTCATTGCCCACGGATGATGCAAGGAAGTTTGCGGAAGAAAGCCGCTCTTTTCTGCTTGATTTGTGCCGCAAATTGAATGAGGCCGCTATTGAAAAACTCAATGAGCAACTGAAAAAGGAAAGCAAATCGGCCGAAGACATCCAGCATCCCATGAGCGCCACGCTCGTGCTGGGCGTGGTGTGCGGCAACTGGGTGCATTTCGTTCACATGGGCGACAGCGAGGTGATTTTCGTGCGGGGTGCAGATGCGTACATTCTGAATACGCCGCACAACGGGCTGCGCGACCGGCTTCTCGAAGAAGCGGCCCATGCGCAGGAAATCCGCTCCCGCGTCGATGGGGACGAAGAACTGACGCTCGTCATTCCGGAATTTTCCATCGAGCAGGGGCGATTCGTCTCCAGTCTGGATGCCAATGCCCTGGAAAGTGTTTCCCTGTATCTGCAGAAGGGGGATTTGCTGCTGTTCTGCACGGATGGCCTGCTCAGTTGTCTGGGACACAATCCCGCCCAGCGGGAGGATGCCCTTCCGGAGTTGCTTCGCATCCTGCGGGAAACCGATGCGCTTCCTTTCTATGACCGGATCCAGAAGTTGCTCGATGAAGCCAAGAAAACGGGGGAAGACGACGTGGCCGTGGTGGGACTGAAGAACATGGGACTGCCCGTTGCAACTTTGGCATCGGGGCAGGAAAAGGAAAGGGAGAAGCCAGGTTCCAGGGAAAAGGAATCCAGTATTTCTATTACAATCAGGGATTCAAAAAAAGAACGTAAATTATAATAAATATAAAGGAGATTTGAAGCATGTCGGAAGGAAAAGTCATTCTCACCATGTATTCCAACCCGGATTACCTTCCGGGCAACCAGGTAGACCAGGTCATCGAGGGGGTGCTGGTCGTGGAGCCGCCGACGTCCAGCCAGAACGTCCAGACGGGCACGGATCTCGTGCTGCTGCTCGACTCCAGCGGTTCCATGAATGAAGCCTACTATGACGTGGGCATGTCCAAGCGCCAGAAGGTGGTGGAAGCCGTCCGTTCGCTTCTGCCGCTCATGTCGGATCTGGATACGCTGACATTCATCAGTTTCAATACAGGCGCTACTTTGTTGCTGGATCATGAGCGCAGGTCGGCATCCACCCGCATCGAAACCTGCCTGCAGGAATACATGGGCCAGGATGGCGGCACCAATTTCGAAGCCGCCATGCAGGTAGCCAGCACGGTGTGCCAGAACCGGGTCAACCCCGTTACCCGGCTCATTTTTTTGACGGATGGGCACGCATATGGCGGCAACCCCCAGCGGGCCGTTGAAATTGCCGGGCGTATGGCCAGTCAGGGAATCATGATCGATTCCATGGGCATTGGCGCCGAATTCAATTTCGATTACATGCGTCAGTTTTCCGCCCTCTGTGCTGGCATCACGGAAAACCTCGCCCGGGAGGCCAATCCGCAGGTGATATTCCGCAACATCCTGCGTTCCGGCCAGCGCACGATAGCTGCCAACCTCCAGTTGCAGGTGTTTTTCGGGAATCACGTGCGCGACGTGGAAATCTACCAGTGCGCGCCCGAAAAGCGCTCGCTGTCCGCCTCTTCCACCACGAGTGCCCATGGGACGTTCTACCAGATGCTCATCGGGGATTTGTCCATGGGAAATCCCAAGCAGTTCGTCATGCGCTGCCATGCGGACCTGCCGGATGCCTCCTATGTCAAACTGGCGGATATCCTGGTTACCTACCGGGATCCCGCGACCGGCAACCCGGGAAAGATGGAAATCGCCTGGACGATCAACCTGTCGAAAGACGACAAAAACGTGCGCTATGACAGTTTCGTGCGCGACTGCCTGCGGGAAGTGGAACTGCTCATTGGTCTGGAACAGGCCTTGCGCCTCTACCAGAATGGCAACATCGCCGAGTGCCTGAAGAAAATGGACGGTCTGATCAAGGATGCCCGGAGCCTGGGCGACGTGGAGCAGGAGCGCATGCTGAGAAAGGCTTTTGAAAAGGTTCAGCGCAACGAGAATCTTTCCCAGGAGGAACTCAACCGGATGCTACATCGCTCCTCGCGATCGAGCCGGGTGCGCACGACACAGCCGAAGAATACATCCACGTTGTAATCGAGGTGTTGCATGACGCAGAAAGCCTTTCTTTGTGCGGGCACTTCATCGAACAACTATTTATTCAACCCATTTTATCCAGAAACGGACGTAGAATGGACCATTCCGGAGAACTTTCCGGAAGAAAACGTTCAACTTCACAAGGATGAGAACGGACATCTGCACATCCAGTGCAAGGAAGCCGATGATGTCTATGTTTTCATCTGCAACCGGGGGGACATGAAACAGGAAATCGAGAGCCGGTTTGTACGGTTGCCGGAAGTCCTGGAGATTCCCGTGAATGGTTCCTGGCAGTTCCCGCTTTTGGACGGTGCCGTTTCTCTGCAATGCGAGATGCTGCCGGAAATCGGTCGTCTGGAGCGTTCGCAGGCCGGAAATGAATGGAAACTGATGCCTTTGCAAGAAGGATATGCCACATGCACCTGCGTATGGGGTGAAGAAAAAAAATATAAAGTGCAGTCCCAGTTCCGGCTGCGTATCATCCAGGTATCCACGTACTTCGCTCCGTCCGAATCGAGCCGTCCCGGAATTTTGGCTTCCCCGGACAATGCGAGGGATTCCCTTTCGGCGGCCGCAGATTCTCGGCAAACGGGGCAGGAAGCATCCGGAAAAACCGGGATACAGGCGCAGGATTCCGATTCTCCGGCGGATTCCCTGGCATCCCCCAATTCTTTATCGGGAAGTTGGACGGGAAGCATCGATGCCGTTCCAGAGTTGCGCGGCCCCGTTTTTCTGGTCGTGCGGAAAAAAAATGGAACGGAAGAAATTTCGCGCCATTCCGTGGGATTGGGAAAGAGTCTCGTCGTGGGTAGGGCTTCCGGATCGGCGCCGCTGGCCGTGGATGTGGATCTCGCTCCCCATCTTTCCAGGGAGAACCGGGACCTGTGTTCCCGCAACCAGTTGCGCGTATTCATTTCCAACAACCGGGTATACGTGAAAAACATTGGAAGCGTGGATGTCGAACTGGATGACGGAAAACTGCTGCCGGCCGGACAGGGGATGTTTCTGGCCGTTGGCCGACAGTTGGAAATCGCAGGAGAGATTGCGCTGACGCTGCAGGAAGGATGACATGCTGCCCACCATCAGGACCTTCGAGAACAAGGGCGTACAGTACCAGATTCCAGAAACCCTGCAGCAGGGCCGCTACCGAGTCACCGGGGTGCTGGCCCGCGGGGGAATGGGAATCATCTACAAGGCGCTGGATACGCGTCTGCACAACAAGATGGTGCTGATCAAGAGCCTCATCTACAAACCATCCATTTTCCAGTACAAAAGCGACAAGGCGCGTGATGAGGAAATCCTCGCCCGGCGGGAGCAGATGCGTTCCGAGAAGGTCGTATTGCAATACTTGTGGGAACGCGGTATTGGTGGGGTTCCAATCGTCCTGGATGCATTCGAGGATTTCAATCCCATGCTCCACGGTCCGCACCGGGACGAATCCACGGGCGATCTGTACACGTGCAGTGAGTTTTCAACTTCGGATCCCTATCTGGTGCTCAATTATTTCGACGGGGTTCCCGTTGGCGACTGGGTGTTGGCAGACCCGACGCAACGGCAGAATTTTGCCAAAAGGATTCTGGTCAGCATCACCAAGATTCTGGAGGTGTTGCATCAACCCTACCGGATGACACTGACGGATGGCCGGGAAATCGTCCTGCAATGCATCTATGGCGACATGAAGCCGGGAAACATCATTCACACCACGGACAAGTCCATCGTGCTGATCGATCTGGGCAGCGTCGTCAAGAAAATCAATGGCAATATCGAAGGCATCATCACCACCACGCCGGGCTACTGCGCGCCCGAGGTCAACGAGCAGCTGCAGAATTCCATCCTTGCGGCGGATGTCACTCCTGCGGTGGATGTCTACTCGCTGGCCGCCACGCTCTACGAAATCCTGGCCCGGCAGCCCCCGGCAGTTTCCATGGGCCACAACCAGTTCGATTTTTCCTTGATTCGCAGGGATTTTCCGGCATGGGAAAAATTTTTACTCACAGCGCTCGATGAACTTCCACAGAACCGGTTTCAGAACATGGCGCAGATGCGTGCGGCTTACTATGCCATGGTGGAAGGAAAAACACAGGCAAGTCCACCCGTTGATCGCGGCGAGATTTCCCGCCGGCTCATGCCGCCGCAGCGGCGGGTTTTCTTTGCTTTTCCGGGCTGGGAAACCCGCCATGAACATTGGGAGCAGAGAATCTTCCTGATGGCCACCCTGCAGAAGTTGGCCGGCAATTTCTATCTCAATGCCCAAGGGCTGTATGTAGACGCTTCCCGGTTGACTCCTTTGATACCGTTGACTTCCGTGGAAAGAACGATGTATTTTCCTTCCTTGAAGTTGCAGTTGCAACAGGTATCGAAGATTTTATGCAAAAACAAGGTTTATTTGCCTGAATTGCTGGAAGAGTATTTTTCAGATGAATATTTTTATATAATTTATAAAAGCAAGCAGGGGAATTCCATCAACAAGGATAACCCGGATAAAAATTACATATACAAGAGAATTTCCAGGATCATCAATACATTCATCGACATGCATGCCAGCGGCATTCTCCTGCCCGAGATTTCCTGGGATGAAATCCGGTTCGACATCACGGATGCGCCGTTGTTCACCCATGTTTCCCGCCTTACCCATTTGGAGCATCCGCAGCAAGCCTTTCCGCAGTTCCTGCTGCGGATGCTCCAGCCGCGGCATTCGGCGCCGGAAATCGTGCAACTCAATGAATTCAACGAAAAAACCTACAGCTACCTGGTGGGCCGGCTGCTGCTGGAATTTTTGGCCGATGCCCGCCGGATTTCGTTGGATGACATATATCGGGGACAGGATTTTCTGGAAAAAGATGCGCTCGAGTCCTGGGCAGGACATCTTACGAACGATCCCGTGCTGCAGAAGTTTCTGTTGCATTCCCTGGCCATTCCATTGAATTTCCGGGCGTCCCTGTGGGATCTTCGCAGCCTGCTGGCCGACGGAGATATAAACACCCATCAGAGAGCGGGACACGCCGCCGCCGTGCAGGGGAATCTGATTACGATCCTCTCCAATTTCCATTTGGATTATCAACGGATCTATGCACGGGCTCTCGAGGTTTTTGGAAAGAGGATTCTGTATCAATCATTTGCCGTCCGGAGAAATGGCGGTACGACCAAATTACCCTCCTTCGTGCAAGTCGTTGTGCATGCCCAGCCGGAAGTCGCCCTGCAGCAAATTCTCCAGCAGCATGCCCAGCCGTATCTGATCCTGTGCATCAATTCGCACCACGATGCATGTTTTCAGGTCATCGATCGTCATGCCCGGAATTTTAAGGGGATATTCATCCTGACAGACAATTTCAATTATTCCTTCCGGCATGCCAACGTGCATGTTCAGACGCTGCTCGAATTTCAGAAGAGGGGAACATGAACTCGCCGGTTTATGAGGAAACCCGGAAAAAGGCGCTCGAGGCGCTCCGGAACAAGGACTACGAGTCGTCATTTCTGCTGCACCTCCAGCAACTCGAATGGTTGCGGCGGGAACCGGTGGACGTGGAGAATCTCCAGGAACGCCAGCGGGTGCTCAACAACCTGCTGGTGAGCCTGCATGGCCGCATCCAGCGCGGGCAGGCGGAAAATCCACGGGAATCCTGCCGGTTGTTCCAGGATTTTCTGAAGGAATACCTGGACGTATCCGGAAACATTCCATTCGAACAGCGCCGCCGGGGAGCCGATAATGTCATTTCGGACCTCTACCGCCATGCCCTGCGCGTGACGCTGCTGCAGGTAACGGAAGACGATGGCATTTCCCTGCAGGAACAGGAAAGGCAACTCAAGTGGCATGTGCGGGATATTTACGACCGGTTCTTCCAGGTATTTTGCCGTGATGGCGCTTTCCCATATGAAATTTTGCTCGATCCATCTATGGATATGTTGTATTTTGAACGTCGAAATATTTTGCGTAAAGGTCATTTGCAGCAAAATTATTATAATACAATCTGGATGGCAGAGGTGTTCCTGCAATTTTTCTCGGGAGAGCATATGGCACGGGTGCGCTCCGAGATCCTGCTGCTGTGCAGTGATGTGAGCCAGTTTCTGCCGCCGCCCCCTGAACATTCCCGGATGCGGTTTGCCGCCGAAATGCAGGCGATTTCGTGGCTGGACAAAAGTCTGGCGGAATATCCGGAAAACCGGGTGGCACGCGAACGCCGCCAGCAACTGGTTTCGTTCCTCACGGCGGCCGAGCAGATCAACCGTTTCCGCCATGATGTCGTTTCCAAGATCGAATCCATCCGGGGAATCCTGGGGAAACTGCAGGAAAGGAATCCCGATGGGGAAAGCCGGCAGCAACTGCAGGCCGCCATGGTCCACGTGCGCACCATTCTGGGTTCGTTCCGCCTGACCATGCGCGAGCGACCCTCTTTGCGGGGCGTAGCGTCCATGGAATCGTTCCTGGAACGCTTCGCGGATGCAGATGTCACGGCCAAACTGCAGGGAACTCCGCGGCCGGTGGTGACGGACGAGGAATATCTGGCTCTCGTGGTGCAGAACCTGGTGCAAAATGCCCGGGAGGCCTATGCCCGGAACCGGATTTCCGGCGGGCAGGTGCATGTCGTGTTCGATTACGACCGTCTGGCGCTGGAAGTTCGGGATTGGGCCGGCGGCATTCCGGAGGAATTGCGTGCCAATGACAAATTGTTTGAGCCCTATGCCTCTTCCAAGGGCATCCAGCAGAATGCTGGTCTTGGTCTGGCCAATGTGCGGGAAGCCTGCCGGCTGCTGGAAGCTTCGATACGGTACGAAATCCTGAAACAGGATGGCCATACAGGTACGGTTTTCATTATCACACTGAAAGAACCAGAAAGGGATTGAAACATGCGTTCACTCAAAATCTTGATCATGGACGATGAAATCTTTGCCAATGACCAGAATCCGGCTATCCAGGCCGCCCAGCGCCTGCTTGAGGAAGGGCATCTTGTGCAGGTGACCGACCGGATGTCGGAAGTGCTGGGGGGCCTGCAGAAGAAGTTTTTCGATGTCTATGTGCTGGATATCGACATGTCCCTGGTGCAGGACATCGACAATGCCAGCGGTTCCAATGTCGGCCGGGCGCTTCGGAAATTCAGTTCGCTGACCAACATCGTCGTCTTCAGTGCGCGCGGCGAGGTGCCCGACTGGTTCACGGCCGCCAACTACCATTTCCAGGGATACGTATTCAAGGGCGATGACGGTGTGGAGAATCTGGCCCGCCATATCCGGGAACTGGCCGAGCGTCCGATTCCGGTGCCCCGCTTCGATCTCGGAGAACTCGAGCCGCCTTCGCGGGTTCTCGTGTACCGCCATCCCAGCCTGGGAGAACGCTTTGCGCCCGAGCGCATCCGTCCCTGGATCCAAGCCGTTTATCCCGATGCGGAAATCCATGTTTGCACGCAGTTGCAGGAAGTCGTGGATTTCCAGCAGGAATGCGGCTGCATTCTGCTCTTGCACACCATGTTCCGGGACCAGGAGAGCACCTGGAGCGATTTGGAGCGGATTTTTGGGCGCCAGCCCAGACCGCATGTCATCGTGGCCGTGGATAGTTCCGGGGATACGCCCCAGACGCATCGCGGCACCATTCTGAATCTGGTAAACCGGCATCCGTTCCGCCTTCTGGACCTTGCGGATCCCCGTTTCGAATCCAGTCTGCAGCAGGCCATCGAACGCTCCCGTTTCTGGTATGGCCGCCAGGAAGTATTCGAATATCCCGAGGAATTCCGGGATCGCATCGGCATGCCACTGACGGCAGAAGACGTGGCCTTGATCCGCGAGCAGGATGAGCGTTTCGATGAACTTTCAATGCAGGACGAGGGGGATGATCATGAAGCATGAAATTTTCCTTCTGGATACGAACGTCCTGTATGAAATCATTACCCTCTACAGTCCAGAGCCTTCGTCTCTGGCCAAGAAAATCGACGGATTTTTGAAAGGCAGAAAACTCGTCTATATTCCGGATATCGTGTGGACGGAATTTACGGCTTCCATATTTCAAAAGAAAATTGATTATAGCGATTACAACTCGTGGCATCAAAGAGTTCTATCTTCATATCTTCATGTGTATCAATATCTGCTTGAACATAAAGTAAGAGATTACAAAACCTCCGGAATCGCATCCGTCGTGAACATCGATTTCATCGGCTTGGCCCGCGATTTCGCATTCATCCGGCCGGAAGATGATTTCATCCAGTCTCTGGTTGGTGAAACCAGCCAGAAACTGCAGGCTGCACTGGCGCAGGAGAATCCCGACCCGGCGACCCTGGAATTCATTGAGCGGCAGCGCCACAACCTGGCATCCGGAAAACTCATGGATGGCTGCGATACCATGATTCTGGCCAGCGCCATCGTGTTTGCCATCCAGCGTGCCGATTCCCGCGTGATTCTTCTGTCCAACGACCGCTGGATGGGCAGGGTCGCCAACCATTTATTGCAAAATCTGAACAAATATGGCCTGGAAGACCTGAAAAACCGGAGTTTTTCCTTGACAGTGGAAAACCCGAAAAACTTTCGCTTTTGATGAGAAAGGAGCATCCATGAATCAATGGAATTATTATTATGTTTTTTCATCAAAAAGTCTTCAAAAATACATTTTACATGGAAATAAATTGCAGTTTCTGGTAGGCGCAAGCAATCTGATTGAAGGCATTCCAACAAAAGTGATTCCCGCGGTTCTGGATTCGATGGGATTGCAGGCAGACACTGACTACCAGATTCTTTCTGCCTCGGCAGGCAGTACCCGCATCCTGTTTGCTTCGAAAGCGTCCGCATGAGTCAAAGTCCAAATGTTGCTGTAAATGCCTTCGGTCCAGTATGCGCTTGAGTTCTCCAGGCGCCGGTTCCGGTCCTCGACCTCTTCATGTCATCTTCTCCGCCTTGCCGAGGTCGGGGGCAGGGCGTTGGCGTCCAGGTCAGGTTGTACCCGGCTCTCCAGGGCACCCATGGCAGGTGCCCGTGCCGAGTGCGGCCTGACCCGATCAGGAGGATTCTGTATTCGTCAGGGCAAGTTCACAGCGCCTGCCCGCAGCCCGGCACCTCCTCTCTCTGGCCCCCTTCACGACCCACCCACTCCCAGAATTCTCCCATTCCAGGCAGCGCAGTTCAAGCCAGGTTTCATGCGGCTCCATCAGCAGCGCGCCGGTCAACCGCCCGGCGGACGCATTGTTGGGGAAGATCCGGATCACCCGCTCCCGGTGCCGCACTTCCGGATTCATGCGCTCCTGCATGTTCGTGCTGCGCATGCGTTTGCGGTACTTCTCCGGCAGGGCCATCAGAAGCCATGGCGTCATCGAACCCCTCCTCCAGGCAGGCCACGGACTTCTGCGCGAACTTCTCGTATTTATTGCGAAATGCTTCCAGACGGCGGCGTGCCTCTGGAAGGTCCGATGCGTGAAGAACCAGGTTGGCGTCCGGGCCACCGCCTCCCGGTGACGGACACTGCAACTGCCGAGGATGTCGCTCAGCAGATGAACCTGGCAGCGCTGCCATGTCATTCCCTGGAAGTTCTTGCGAATCGCCTCCCGCAAGCCATGATGGGCATCCGAAATGACGAACATCGTACCCCGCAGGCCCACGCCCCTTCAATCACCGGGCCCCTTCAATCACCGGAACGTCTCATCCCAGGTGGCAAAACTCTCCGTATCACCGGTCTGGAGCCCGAACACCTCCCGGTAGCCGTCCTCGCGGATGCCGCTCACGATCAAGGCCGCCCGTGACACCACCCGCTCATGCTCCCAGCTCTTGAAGAACATGGCGTCGACCAGAACGAATGGGAACGCCGCTTCCTCCAGGCGACGGCTGTTGAAGCCCTTCACCGGCAGTTCCAGCCACGCGCACAGCGCGCCCACCGTCGACTTCGAAAAAACTCGCTCCGCATAATTGCTCTGTGATTTCCGTGACTTTCCGGGTGGAGACCCCATTGACGACCATCTCCATCAACGCCAGCAAGAACGCCTGCAGATGCGTTGATACCGCTGGAATATCTCCACGGAGAACGACCTAACCCGCGTTTGAGACACCCGCAGGTTCAGTGGACCCACGCGCGAAAACAGCATCCGCTACCGATACCCGTTCCGGTACCCGGCCCGCTCCCCGGTGCGCTCGTGTTTCCCGGCACCCAAGGCTTCGGTCGGTTTTCCAGTATTTGATTCAATACCTCTTCCACCAACTGCGCCAATCCATCCCGGCTCGATAAAAGATGGCAAAAACTCCTGGTTCACGCCAACTTCATATCCGGCCATCTATTCCTCCTCTAGCGAATCAAAAACCTTGGCAATCTTGAATTTACAAAACCGAAGTGGTGGCCTCCACCTCTTTACAGCACTCTATGAACTCGATCTTGAAAGTCGCGTCGGATTTTTATGAACCGTCAGGATTAGCAGGAATTCGATGGAAGGCTCATGAAATGAGCTCGATACGCGTGATTTTTACATTGTTTCCATCGATGGCAATAGTAATTTTTCCTTCGACCTCTTTCTTGCTTTCCTTGATTTTCTGCGCGAATTCAGCAGATATTTGTTGTTCTTTCACCAACTCCTCGAGGTCTGCTTCCACAGAAGTTTTTTTTGTTTTTTCAGATTTGATTTGAATACTAATTTTTTTATTTCCCTTATTGTAATTTATTGTTTGTTGAAATGTTTCTTCGGTGCTTGAAGAGCCTGAAGTTGCAGCCGAAGAATTCCTGGATTTGCTTACAGAAATAAGGCGGCCATAACCTGCCACCGTTTTGGCTCCCACTCCCCATTCTTCGAGGGCATCGAGCAAGAGCGCCATTGCCAGATCGACCCAGTCTGAAGGGCCGGAGAGGCAGACCAGAAACTGTGCTTTTGGCCTTACAGTCAAGAAAGCCACAGGATTGGGGTCATCGTAATCGTTGGGTTCCTGAACCCCTTCTCCCGTGTAGTAGGTTTTTTGGTGTGGCGTGAGAATGTCGCGTGCGAAGGGCATCAAACTCGGAGTACCGGGAATCCACAGGGCATCATGAAAGGTGACAAGGCCTTTGAATGCCCCAGTTTCTGGATGCAATTCGTCCGTATCGGCGTCGGGAGCTCCGAAGATCGCCTGGTGGATGGCACCAGGGCCCATTTCAATCCTGTTTCCCTTCCAGCGGACGCCTGCATACGGAGCGCGTTCCTTTTCCGGGTGTTCAGGGCTTCGTGGATGGTATTCACGATGTTTCCAGGAAGGTCCAAAACACACGTCCACATAGTGGCTGAGCAGCCCTTTGAGGGCGGAACCGGGAATCATGGGCACTCCCCATGTATGATGCACGGTGAGCCCCACTTCCGAAGGCGCCGCATTGCCATGTCCGATGAGCAGGCGGCTGGCGGCTTCGATTTTTTCCACGCGAAAATGGGGCTCTTTTGTCAGATTTTCCCAGTGCTGGAAGAAGAACCTGTAATCACCCGGCGCATTCCATTTCGATAGTTTGTCAAACCAGCCATCCCGTTCTGCCTCATCGATGGTTCCCTGCGTCGATACAGGAGCCCATACGTCGTAGGCCAAGCCCATGTGTTCCGGCAATTTTTCCTTCAATACTTTTTCAAGAACATGCCTCATGCATTCCTGCCTTTCTATTTGTTTTCAGCCCGTAAAGACTGGATGGCTCTCTTGAGCCAGAAAACGGCTCGCAGGACCTGACGGGTAGTCAGCATGTAGGTTGAAAGTTCCATTTTCCGGATGATATTAGGTTGCTGATTCCAGTTTTGTTGCTGCAATGCATGGATTTGAAATTCAGGCTTGGCCAGATGTTCGAGAAGTTTTTTGTACATCGGGTTTTGCTCGTGTTTGCGTTCTACCAGGCACATGGCTGCCGACAAACCACTACGCAAAATCGTGGTGCCAAAAGTGTTGACGGCGATCTTGTAATTTTCCACCTGGATATCTCTTTCATTCACACACGCATAAGCGATGATGGCCCGCTGTTGCTCCAAAGTTTTCATTGAACACCTCCCCCTTGCAGCTTCACCCGGCACAGACCGCGTCCTACCGTGGATTTTCCACCAAATTGAGCTATCCGAATGCCTGTGTTACCGAACACGAAATCCCGTACCTGGTTTTCATCCCAGTTTGTTTTCCTGTCGCGTGCTTTGCCAATGGAGGTGATGCCTATCAGTAGGGTTTCCGGAGGCAGGCTTTCTTCCATCCACAATGCACCCGTCGCCACCGTCCGGGTTTTGGAATCCAGACGTACCCGCGTGTCTACCTGGGTAGCGGTTTCCCACAGGAACGTCATGATTTCATCATGTACCACCACAAAACGTTTGGTAAATGAATTCTTTTCTTCAGAGGTTTCGAAAATCTTTTCTGCCAAAAAAGAAGCCCATTGCTTTGTATTTTCATCAGGCTTGACGTTGATGTCGAGTTCTACAAGATAAACAATATTTTTATTTTTTTCTGTTAATGAAGTTCCATCGCATACGAAACCTGTTGTTGAAGACTGGAATACTGGAATGGTCTTCGGTGGTTCTGATTGGCAGGTTTTCAGATCCCGTGCCGCCAACTGCAAAAGCAATGGCGAAGTGACGTATGCGAAAGTTCCATAAAAAGAACGCACAGGCAGGCACAGCAAGCGGGCATCTCCAAATGTCACGGCCCCTGCGTGATCGGAGGCAGAGTCGGTATCCGGGCCAAAAGCGGCATGTACTTCGTGGGGGGGGGCGGTTTGTGCACAGGCATCCCGTAAAACGCCCTTGATGGAAGAACCAGGAAGAATGGGAATGCCGGTGGATTGCATGCGGGCGATGGGCAAATCGATGATGTCGTCGGTTTGACCGATGCCGATGTGAAGCGGTGAAAGGGCATGAATGAACAGATTCGCGCAAATCATGTGTTTGTCTCCTTTACTTTTGATTTATTTTCCATTCCAGATGCCGGTAACAAAGGTTCCATATCCATCACTGTTTTTATCTCCCCATACGCCCAGCCATCCCTTTTCGATGTCTGCAGGCGTAAAGGCGGAAGCATCTTTTTTCTGAAAAAAGAACACACTTCCTGGTGGAACGAGTCGCAGCGTCGACTTGGGTGCCTGGCGAACCATGTCCCATCCGGAAACAGCCTGGGCCCGCGGAACGAAAGCCGCTCTCAGAATCGCTTCATGACCGAGAATTTCGCCTGTGTACTCATGATTGTGAATCTGGAAGCCATCGGGAAGCCATCCTTTTTTGAAAATGGTTGGTGTGACACAGATGACCCGGATTCCCGGAATTTCCGGAGGAATGTCTTTTTTCATTTGAATGGGAAGGGTAAACAAGTCAGATGTAGTGGTCCTCAGCAGGTTGATGTGGCGCTTTCCAGCCAGGCACAGGAGTCCCTCCTGCGGGAGTTGATTTTGGGAACGCACATGCAGGGCCATCCCCCATTGGAAAAAATGGTTTTTCCTGTTTTGTACCAGTCCCTCCACGGTTTCCGTGGAAAACAGCATGCCTTCTTCAGCCGTCTGGGTTTCGGAAGTGATTTTCAGATGGGTTTGACGCCGTTTGCTTACGGTAATCCTTTCATCGTCCTTGAAAGCCGGCGTTTTCTGCAGCAACCAGGAGATGAATGCTTTTTCGTTCCACCATGCCGGCGGACTTTGCGGCTTGGACCGGTCGGCCGGGCGAGGATACCACAAGGCTTCTCTTGTTTCCTCGAAATCCTGGTCGAGCGTATTGCCTGCGGGCGGCTGTGGGTTCAGGAAAACGGGCTGGCAACTGTTTTCCTGGAACATGGCATCTGCGGGATGCGGCCACACGCGGTGCTGGATGTTCCAGTCTTCTCCTGCGGGCGCGTACATCGCCAGGACAGTTCGGATGAGGCAATCCTCCTGCATTTTCAGCCAGTTTTCTGAAGTGAACTGCTGTCCTTGCTTTTTTTCCTGCAAAAATCCCGCCCACGTGCGCAGGGCACCTGCAATCGTGGAAGGAAAGGGCCAGTTCACGGAATGGGTATGCCCGGAAACGTTCGTATACCAGCCACGTCCATCCTTGGCGAAAAAACCATCGCGCAATTCCAGGACATGAAAAGATTCAATCATGGTTTTCCTCCTTGTTTTTTTCGCGGCAAACCGGTTTGGTCCGCTCGATTTCCCGGACGATGCGCATGCGCTGCACCCATTCGTCGATTCGCGCCAGGGTTTCAGGCAAGTCGCCCGAATTGATGCGCAGGCCGGCATCCTCGGGAGATATGGGTTTGCGTTCCTGCCCCAGATGACTGCGTGAGAGGATGCGAACGAGTTCTCCGTATAAAGCCATCGTCGAACCAGCCGTAGACTCCATTTGGGAGAAGAACTCCACCAGTCGCTTGATTTCATAGATTTTTTTTGTGGAAATCGCCGTATCGAGAAGGCTCAGATCACTCATGAAAGTGGTTGTTGGATTCGAATTCCAGTTAATCCGGCAGGAAAGGGTTCCTCCAGAACGCTTGTCCAGCAGGATTCCCAATGCGTTGCGTGGTACCTGCCAACGAGGCAACTTCATGTTGCTGCCCTTGGCCAGTTTTTCGGCTCGCCGGCCCAGATCCAGCAGATGGGCCATTCCATCCATCACATGGCCGATTCCCAGTCCCACACTCAGGGTTGGAGTTGGATTCAATTGAAAATTCTTGAACAGGCTGGCGAATGTCTCGGCGAGTTTTTGCGCGCAGGGAACGGCGTCCTGAAGGGTGACAAACGCCAGTACATCATCGCCCCCTGCATAGATGAGTGCCCCCCGGTACTGTTTTTGGACGATATCCTGTGCGAGGCCGGCGAAACGGGCCAGGGTTCTGGAAAGGGTTTGCAGGTCCTTCTTGTTTGTTTGCCTGTCGAAAGAGGCCCCCATGTGATCCCCGTCGGCGACCAGGCATGCCACGTAGGGCGTGATTCCCTTGACACTCTTCCACAGCGGGGACAGGCAGTCCTTGATTTTGGCCACTTCTTCCCCGATTTCTTCTCCAGTCCATTCGGGATGTTGTTCTTTCAGATAGGAAGGAATTCGATTTTCATAAAAGATTTGCGCATCGAAAGGAAAGTTTTTTACGAAAGCGATGTCCGGACGCTCGACTCTATCCAGTTCCAGGTGTTTCAGGCATTTTTCCTGGATTTCCTGGAATGACGGGCATTTTTTCGCTTCCTCCAGCCAGGCTGCCAGTGCAACGTTGGCAATGGGAACGAACTGCCGTGGATCACCTCCTACGCGTTTCATGAGACCCACGGCATCCAGTTGCTCTCCGTCGGGAATCCGGAAACGGGCTGCTGTTTTGAAATCACGTTTTGCAGGCTCTGCCAGTACGGTTTCGCGCATGCCATCGAAACTGGATTTTGGCACATTTCCGCGTTGATGTTCCCACTGGGAGAAGGCCCGCAGGTTTTTGCGTCCCGCGATGGTGATTTCCGCTTTTTGCCTGGCAGTCACAAGATCGCCATTCAAGGGTTCCCACACGGCGTAGGCTTCCAGCAGGGTCGAGATTTGTTCATCCCACACGGAACCGATATTAGGAGCCAGCAGGTTTCCTGCTTTTTCCCTTGCATCATCTGCGAAAAGCGATAAGCGTTTCCTGGCGGCCTTGATGGCCTGCTCGGCGAGTTGTCTCGGATCCGAATTTTCAGGTACGATGCCCATGACCCGGTTGGCCACGTTGAATACCGGTTTTCCCTGGTACGATGGCGAATCGTGGGGCGCCAATTCCATGGCATCTTTCTGGAGTGCAGGGAAAATCAACTCGACGTCCTGGTCGGCCAGACATTTGGCTGCGGCTTTTGAAATTTCGGAAAGCATGTGAGAACCGAACCACAGGTCTCGCCCACGACGGGCCTGGGCAATGAAATCCTGGACAGGCCCAAAAGTAATGATGATGAGGTGTTGCATTATTTCACCTCCATGATTTGATGATCACTTAACCATTCCGCAAACGCATCTTGTAAACTATTTTGCCTGAGATATTTGTATTTTATCTCATCATTCGGAGCAATCAGTCTATCGAAGGGAGCCAATTTTTGAGGTTTATCCTTGAGGCCTACCTGTCCGTCTGGATATTTCCGGTTCAACCAGATGGCAAAGGGCACGAATTTGCCATTTGCCAGAGGAAGCGCCTTGATGATGAGCGGACTGGCCAGCCGTTCATGCAGATTGTTTTGACGGTCATACCAGACGATTTCGAAATTGCCCCCGAACTCCGCTCTGGCATTGGGGGCGCTGCACACGATGGGCAATCCAAAACCGGCCCGTGGAAAGGCAGGGGTGGAATTGTAGCGGGGCGAATGTCCACTCTTGCAGTCTCGAATATGGCGGACTTTGTCGGGTTCCGGCCAGTTGGACCGCCCGGGTTTTCCGGTGCTACCCTGGTTTCTTGCATATGGCGAGGGTTGTGCAGTGGAAGGGTTGGGGCCTGGTTTTTGCCGGAAATCCTGCAGCCAGGAAATGGCGGTACACCAGGCATCGTGACTGTTATTTTGTGCTGTTCCTGCCCATATGCGGGCACCCTGCAGGACTGGAAACTGCCGGGATGGAATATCTGATTGCACTGCGAACACGTCCACGCCCAGGAGCCGTTCGAATTCTTTTCGGGAGCACTCCCGGGGAAGCCATTTCTGGATTTCTTCCGGGGCGCCTGTCACGGTCAGCGAACCAACGCCGCGCCGGGTACGGGAACCGTAGCCGCCAAAGAGAATCCATGCCTTGATGGTATTCTCGATTTGCGGTTTCAGGCTTTTGGGACAGGTGACATGCAATGTGAACTGCAAGTCGGGTTTGTACGGGTGGGCTGCTGGTATCTTGATAGTTTTATCCTTGTTTTTTTCAGCCCGCGCCGGCCATAACACATACCCTTCCTTGTCAGAAAGAGAAATATCTTCTGAATTTTCTTTGTAGTTTGTAATATTTTCAACGCGTACTTCGACCTTGGAGCGCTGGGGTTCATCCTGACGTCTTACTCCCATGCCGCCCCAGATGCCGTGCTCTGCCTGTTTGAGTTCCTGCAGAGAAGGATAATTTTTTCCATGAAGTGCCCGCCACCAGAAACGCAGATGCCCGCGGATCGTGGGCACCCGGATGATGTCCACTTCATCGAGTTTACGATTTTGGGTGCCACCCCCCAGAATGGGGGTGATGGTTTTCAGGGAAACCGAAATCGTGACCTGTTCCTCACTGTCAGGAAACGCTCGGTATTTTTTGAGTTTTTTTATCTCTTCATAACTGGGGCAAGGGATTTCTTTCATGCATTGCTCCTTTGTGAAAAAAACTAATTTGTGCAAGAGCGGAAACGGAAACAAACTAACACAAAAGGTCTCACGTGTCCATGTTTTTTAAAAAAAATAAATACAGAATGTGTTTAAATTTTAAATTTTTGAAAAAGGAACAAACAAAAAAAAAAAAAACAATTCATTTTATCCCCACCACAGGCGGATGTCACCAAAGCCTTTGGAGGCGAGTTGGCCTGCGCGCCAGTGGCCTAGAGCCCGGATCCAGGGAAGCGTATCCGGCGGGCACCTGAGGATCATGTGGCCGAAATGGCCGTCCAGCCGTATTTCGCACTGGTTGGAGCGGGACATCCGGGCGCCGTGGCGGGCCGGATGCAACTGGACGGCCAGAACGCGGATGTTCAGGCCCATCGTCTGCACCATGGCCCTGGCGGCTTCGCACAGGACGCGCCGGCTCTGGATGGCCGGGGCATCCTCGCGGTCTTCCATGTCCAGCGCGCAAAGGTCGAAGGTCATGTTGCCCAGCAGGCGGGCCGGGTGAAGTTCACCATCCGGTTCCATGTATTCGGGCTTCCTGCCCCGGCGTGCGGGTTTGAGCAGCAGGGGCGTGGCCAGTTCCAGAAGCAGGCGTTTGGTGGAATCCGGAATCACGATGGAATCCGGACCGGCCGGATGCGGGGATTCCGGCGATGCTGCCGGGCTGCTCACGGGATGCAACTCGCCGCCAATGCATCCCGAATATGTTTCCATGGGGCCCTTAACCTCGAAGGTCTGCTGCTTTCCCTCCACACGCAGCCCCACGCGGCCCATCAGGTGCGCCAATCGCGTGATGAGTTCGGCATGCCGGATGGCACGCCGTCCCAGGAGCGTGATTTCCATTTCCCATTCGCGAACGGGATCCGGCTCCCACAACCGCGGCGCCGAAATCCGCACGACCGGCGGCAGCACGCGGCCCGGCTGCCAGGAACAGCGCCGCCGGTGGAGATCCTCGCATGCGCATGTTCCGGGTTGCGCGCAATGGAATTCAGTGCCCATGCAGACGGCAGGGAAATCCTCACGCACCAGCATCTCCTGCAGGGCATGCACGTCTTCGCTTCCAAACAGCCGGCTTTCCCGGCATGCATGCGCCAGGATGATTCCCCGGAAGCAGCCATTCACGAGCGTGCCAGGGGTAGCGCCCTCATGGGATGGAAGTTGCAGGAATTCATGGAACCGGCAGGAATAGATCTGCTTTGCGACAGGCAGGAACAGGGGCGAGAAAAAAGGATTGTACGCATCCGGTTCTTTCCAGATTTCCATCCGTCACCTCGGATTTCCGGATTTGCCATGGATTTCTATTTTTTTCAATGCATATGTTCCAGGTTTTCGATAGGATCGGTTCAAAATTTGGTTCTCGAGGAGGTTCCCCATGTCTGATACCAATGAAAACACGAATGGTTTTGGTAGTTCCGATGCCGGAAACCACACTTTCATGGATGAACCGCAGATTCCTGCCGATCTGGAATTTGCTCCGCTGCCGGTCATGCAGCCTGCCTTCTGGGCGCCGACCCTCCAGCAACTGGTAGGGGCGGCCGAGAGACTGCAGAACAAAAAGGTGCCTGGCTTCGATGAAAACACCGACTGGATGATGCTGGTGGAACGGACCCGCGACCGCATGCTGCGGGAGCGTTTTGAAGCCTTTCCGCTTTCGGGGTTCATCCAGCGCAAGAACAACAAGGAACGCGTGCTGGCCGTCACCCATCCCGCCGATCGCCTGGTGGAGGAAGCCCTTCTGCCCGTTCTCATTGAGCGGATGGAATCCATTTCACTTCCCTGTTCGCATGCGTACCGTCCCGGGCGTGGCAGTTTCACGGCCGCCATGGCCGCCCGCGAAGCCCTGCTCCAAATCGATGCACCACACATCTGCATCGTGGACATTGCCGATTTCTTTCCTTCCGTGGACCGTGAACTCTTGCGCCGGGAACTTTCCTGGGCGCCCGAGCGCATGGTGAGCGTCATCATGCAACTGCTGGCGGCTCCTGTGCGCCTGCGCGGGCAGGACATCCAGATTTCGGGTTTGCCGCTTGGCTGTCCACTGTCGCCGGTGCTGGCCAACCTCTACCTCCATGCCGTGGACATGGCCATGAAGGACGTGGATGCCGTATACCTGCGTTTTGCCGATGACATTTGTCTCATGGCAAAGGATTCCACGGCTCTCGATGCCGCCCTGGAAGCGCTTTCGCGCGCCCTTTCCTCCCGCGGCCTGCGCATCAAGGATGAAAAGACGCGGCGTTTCGTCTTCGAAGGTACGCCTTTTGCCTGGCTGGGGCATTACATCGACCGCAACGGCATTTACGACCGGATTCCGGATGCGCGTCTCGAACGCATCGGAGAGCGTGCCCGGGAAGCCGCGCGGCCAGGTCAGGATGGTTCGAATTCTGCCGTCAAGCAGGCGGATGCCGTTACCAGAGGTCTCAATGAGCACTACCGCACGCTCTACATTACCGGGCAGGCCATCTACGTGCAGGTGAAGGACGGCTATGTGGAATGCCGCAAGGGAAACCAGTTGCTGCGCCGGGTGGCCATGCACCGCATCAGCCGCGTCGTCTACATGGCGACCGGCAGTTTTTCCTCTGGCTTCTTTGCATCCTGCATCAACCGCCGGATTCCCATCATCTATTACTCGGGAAAGGGGAAGGGATACGCTGTCCTCATTCCCGAAGGCAACTTCAATTCCCTGCGTCTGCGCGCACAGTTCGACCTGCGTTCGGATCCCGTGCGTCGTCTGGCGGTGGCCCGCAGCATCCTGCAGGCCAAGTGCGATGCCATGATCCACCGCATCGGGCAAGTCAGTGATTTCCAGGAAAATATCGACAATATACGCAAATTCCGCAACCGCATGGCGGACGCCAGGGAAATATCCTCGCTCGTGGGGCTGGAGGGAGCGGCGACCCAGGAATATTTCCGTGTTTTCCGCATGCGCATCCTGCGGCCGGATTTCGATTTCTTCAAGCGTTCCAGACGCCCGCCGCTGGACCCCATCAACAGCCTGATGTCATTCGTGTATGCGCTCCTGTTTTCCGAGTTCGAGACATGCCTGATCTTCCATGGGTTGGACCCGCATCCTGGATTTCTGCACGAGTTGCACCGCGCACATGCGGCACTGGCATCGGACCTGATGGAACCTTACCGCGCCATCGTGGCGGACCCGTTGATCCTGCGCATCGTCAATCAGCGCATGGTGCAAAAGGAAGGGTTTGAAAAGCAGCAGGGCGGTGCGGTGTACATGACAGCCGAAACCAGGAAAATCGTTCTCAATGCCTACGAGAAGCACATGCGCACGCCCATTGGCGGAAAGGCTTCGGCAGGTACGCCGCGGCAACTGGTGTATGGGGCCGTCAATGCCATGCTGTCCCTGATTCTCGGGGAAACCTCGGAACTGCATTTGCCGCTGAAATGGGAATCCTGCCAGAAACGCGAGCCGTACATCGTGGTGGCAGGTGAGGATGAGCACGGAATCGTTCCGGAGGCCTTGCGTGTTCCGGACAGTGAAGACGATCCAGGCTGTGCGCCTCCGCCCTTCGATCCAAATGTGGATACGTGAAGAATTTTTGTGATGAATCGTTTGAGATTCAGAATCTCTGGAAAGAAAAAGGCGATAGACATGTCTTCGAATCAGCCATGGAGCCAGTTGACGCTTTTCGTATATGACATCGTTTCGGATTCGCGGCGAACCAAGGTGCATAGACTGCTTTCCCAGTATGGGGTGGCCGTTCAGAAGAGTGCGTTCGAAGCGCGTCTGGAAAGAGGGGAAAAACAGTTTCTTCTGGATGAGTTGTCGAAACTGATCGACCCCAAGGAGGATGCCTTGCATGTGTACCCCATTCCAAAAGATGTGGAACCGAAGGTCGTGGAGCTCGGCAAGCCGCGGCCGCCGGTGGTGAACGAGGATTACTTCATATTCGACTGATCTCTGGAACTATCCGCGAAAATTTCGCTTGCCAGAAGAAAAAAACCTGTGATAAAAGCAGATGGAAAGTTTCTGAGTTTTTCTTTGAAATAAACCATAGCCGTAATGCGTTTTTTGCCCATATAAAATGGGGTTTTTTAAGATTTTCCATGGAATTTCAATGGGTTAGGTAGAAAATTGGGCCTCTTTTTGCACTCGAGACGGTCAAAACCTTTGAAAGTCAAGGAAAAAGTTTTTCTACAAAAAAACTTTATGCCAGAAATTTACGTCTTTTAGATGCATCAGCCACTCTTCGTCCAAAATGGCTTCTTTTTTCTTTTGAATTTCAAAGGGTTGGAAAGGGTGGTCTTTTGATCCCCCTTAGCTGTTGAAGCGATTGAAACT
>CAZEZP010000079.1:0-6074 GCA_964516435.1 uncultured Kofleriaceae bacterium
AGGATTTTATCCGGAGCAGAATGACCTGGACAGACACGGAAAGCCGATGGGGGCGGCGCGGTCAACGGCGGGGGAAAAGGGGAAATACTTGACGTGCGACTGGGGCGAGTGTTCGCCGCCCGCAGGCTGACCGTAGGGCGCGCCGGGGAAGTACCACCAAGAACTGACGGTTTGCCAGCGGCGGCAGCCCCCGCGCAGGGTGACGAAGCAGTTACGGCCATCGAAGCGCTCGCTCTCGTTCCACTCGAACACTTCGTTGAAGACGAACTCCTGCGGATGGGCTTCGGCGGCTATCTGCCATTCCCATTCGGTGGGCAGGCGCGCCCCCGCCCATTCGCAAAACGCGCGCGCGTCTTCCAGGCTGACGTACACCACCGGCTGGTCGCGCAGCGCGGGCGGGCAGCCGCTTCCGCCCCAGTGTTTGAGGAAGTTTTCGGCGGCGCGCGGCCAGTAGCCGGTGGCTTGCAGGAACTGCTCAAATTCGCCGTTGGTGACGACGCGCGGCAGGATGTCGAAAGCGGGGACGGTGACGCTGCGTTCGTGCAGCACCCACAGCGCGCCGTGTTCGTGGATGGTCTTCAGGTCGTGGTTGTCGCGCCCGTCCGGGTCGGGGTAGCAGCCGCCTTCGCGCAGCAAATGCCGGACGGTGAGCGCGTAGTCGCCGCCCGCCACCTTCAGCCAGGGGAACGCCAGGGGCTGGCCGGACGCGGCCCGATACGGGTACGAGAGCGGCTCGTAGAGCGGCCGTTCGCGGGCGTAGTCGTCCGGGTCGGGCAGGGTCGCCCGCTCTTCGGCCTGGATGATTTCCAACAGCCGCGCCAGACGCTCCGGCGGGAACAGACCTTCGACCTGGAGCAGACAGCCAAAATCTTCGATGAGGAGTTCCACCGCCTGGCTCTCCCCGCGCGGCTGGGGCTGCAATTCGCGCCCGCGCCACAGGTCATAGACGCGCGCGCCGCGCCGCGTGGGCAGAGTCACCTGCCGGGGGCCGTCGGAGGGGTTGCACAGGTTCATGACCGTCCACCCGTCCGCTTCCCATTCGCTCGCCAGCAGGTCGGGGTTCGGCGTGGGCAGGAAAGGCTTCCAGCGTTCGCTGCTGTAAATTTCGCCAAGCGCCTGCCAGAGCGCGTTCATCTTCCGCAGCCGCTTGCGGTCGGCGGCGTTCCAGAAGTTCATCGCGCCAAAGATGTTCTCCCACACCACCACGCCCTGCCCGTTGAGCCAGGCATGGGTCAGCATGGGGTTTTTCTCCTGGCTCATGCGCTGGATGAAGTGCTGTTTGTGGGCGGGGAACAGCCACTTGATGAGCGACAAATCGGTGACGTGAAACGGCTCAATCTCCTGACCCCACGAGCAGGTGAGCGCATCGGGGCCTTGCAGGTCTTTGAACAGGGGCAAAATTTCGGCGGAAAAGGCCACCTGGCGGCCAAATTTGGCCGCTTCCTGACGGATGGAGGTCTCGCTCTCGAAAAGGGAAATCGGCCCCTGGGCCGAGCGCCAGGTATCGAGGAAGACGCCATCCGCGCCGCTTTCGGCCAGCAGGCCGGCCAGTTCGGCTAAATCCGGGCGTTCGGGGCGGCGGGTGTCCAAATCCCAGGGGTTGTAGGTCAAAAAGACGCGCACGCCGCGCTCCTGAAAGGCCTGCACCATCCGGCGCAGCGCGTCCAGGCCGCCGGGCAGATTTCTGAGCATGTCGAACTGGTTGCGCTCGTCCATGCCCAGGTTGGGGTAACTGTGCCATAAAATGACCGACTGAATCCCGCCGAACTCGCGGTTCATGGTCTCGCAATACTCGGCCACGCGCCAGCGGGCGCCTTCGGCGTCCCAAAAGGCATGGTCCCACAGGAAGACGAAGCCCATCACGAAGTTGCCGCTCTCCCACGCGAACCTGGGCGGCAGGGGTTCGGCGGCCTGCTTTTGCAGATAGCGCTGAATGCGCTCCAGCAGTGCTTGCCGCGCTTCGGTGGGCGGGGCGGTGAGCCGGACGTTCTTCACGCGCAGGGTCAGCGGCGCGGACGGTTCGAGCGCAAAGCGCAGCAGGGGCGCCGCCGAGAAACGGGCCGGGTCGAACTCCGGCACGAGGGCGGTGATGGAGACGGTCTGCCAGTCGCCGGTCAGCGCAAGGGGGAACGACTCCGCCTTGAGTTTCTGGCGCGCCACAAAACCGCGCTCTTCGCCTTTGGTTTTCAGGTCAAACTCCGCGCTTATGCGGGCTTCGGCAGGGGGCGCGTGGATTTGCAGAGAAAACCGCAACGCTTCGCCCGGGCGCAGGTCGAGCAGGTAGGCGAACTGGTCGAAGTGCAGCGCGCCTTCCGGTTCGCCCGCTTGCCCCTCCCGCGCCGGGGTGATGCAAAAGCACAGGGCTGGTTCTTCTCTATCGGGGGCGAGGGCGGCGCGCCGGTAGGTCAGCAGGGACTCGAACCAGGCCTGCCAGCGCTCCGGCGGGGGCGTTTCGATGAACGAATCGTTGTGAGCAAGCCCCTCCGCATATTGCCAGCGCGCGTTGCGGCTGGCCGCGCCAATCGTCCATTGGGAGTAAGGGTAAGAGATGGGTTGAGAATCGGGGTTCGGGTGAGAGGGATTCATGGCGTGGCTTTTGATGGATTACTCTGCGTATGGCTCGGAAAAGTGATACGTCCCCGCGCCCAGTTCATGCGTCTCGCCGCTGACGGGCAGGGTGAGGGTGGCACGGGCGTTGGGCGGGATGGTCACGTCCCAATCGAAGCGCCCGTTTTCGATGCGCCATGCGCTGACGATGAGTCCGTAGGGCGCTTCGAGCGCGGCGCGGGCGTGCGTCAGGCCGGGGCCGGGGCGCGGATGGAGCAGGATGCGTTTGTAGCCGGGTTCGCGCGGGTCGGTGTCTATCCCCGCTACCGCGCGGTAGAGCCAGTCGCCAATCGCGCCGTAGGCATAGTGATTGAACGAGTTCATGCCCGGGTCCTGGAAGCCCTTTTCCGGCGTCCAGCCGTCCCAGCGCTCCCAGATGGTGGTCGCGCCCTGCGTGACGGCATACAGCCAGGAGGGCCAGGTCTTCTGGAAGAGCAGGGCATAGGCCAGGTCGGCGCGGCCATAGCGGGAGAGGACGAAGGGCAGGTACGAAGTCCCCACGAAGCCGGTGCTGAGGTGGGTATCGCGCCGCAGGATGTCGCGGGTCAGCCAGTCCATCGCGCTGGGGATGGCGTCTTCGGGCAGCAGGTCGAAGGCCAGCGCCAGGACGTAAGACGTTTGGGTGTTGCCGCTCACAAAGCCTTCCGGCGTAACGTAGCGGCGCTGGAAGGCAGCGCGGACGCGCTCGGAGAGGGCGGCGTAAGCGGCGGCATCTTCGGCGTAGCCCAGCGCTTCGGCTATCTGCGCGAGCAGGCGCGCGCTATAGGCGTAGAAGGCCGTGCCAATCAGGTCTTTGGGCGTGCCGCCGTCCAGTTTGCCGGAGCCGTCCAGCGCCAGCCAGTCGCCAAATCCGCCCCAGGGGTCGCGCGCCGGGTGGACGCGGATGCCATCGGGCGCTTCGGCGGTGAGCGCATCCACAAAGCGTTTCATCATGCCGTAGCGTTCCGCCAGGATGCGCCGGTCGCCATAGGCCAGGTAAGCGTTCCAGGGAATAATGACGGCGGCGTCAGCCCAGGCCGGGCCGCCATCGCCGGTGCGGATGGCGTTGGTGCTGGGCGCGGTGGGGGGGATGTGGCCTTCCGGGCTTTGGGCGTCTTCCAAATCTTGCAGCCACTTGGCCCAAAAGGCGGCGGATTGCGTCAGGAAGTTGGCGGTGCGGCTGAAGACCTGCGCGTCGCCCGTCCAGCCCATGCGCTCATCGCGCTGCGGGCAGTCGGTGGGGACATCTACCGTGTTGCCCTTCCAGCCCCACAGGATGTTGCGGTGCAACTGGTTGATGAGCGGGTCGGAACACTCGAACGCGCCAGTGACCGGATTCTCGGAATGCCAGACGATGCCGGTGACGGATTCACGGGTGGGCGGCTCGATGGGGCCAGCCAGTTCCACATAGCGGAAGCCGTGAAAGGTGAAACGCGGCGTCCAGGTCTCTTCGCCTTCGCCCTTGCAGGTGTAGTAATCGGTGGCGCGGGCGGTGCGCAGGTTGGCGGTGTAGAGCGAACCATCCGGGTTGAGCATTTCGGCGTAGCGGATTCGCACGGTCGCGCCCGCCGCGCCGCGCACGCGGATACGCGCGATGCCGGTCATGTTCTGACCCAGGTCGAAGATGTAGCGGCTGCCGGCCCACTCGCGGATTTCGCGCATTTCAACCGGCGTGAGATGCTCATGCGCTTTGACGAGCGGCCCGTTTTGGGCGACAAGTTTCAGACCGGCGGGGTGGGAGAAGGTTTCCACCGGAAACCAGGCCGAGCCATCGAAGCCGGGCGCATCCCAGCCTGGAAATTCGCGCCGCGCGTCGTAGTGTTCGCCGTGCAGCAGGTCGGCTTCGGTCAGCGGGCCAAAGTGGTGCTTCCAGGAAGAATCGGAGACGATAACCGTCTTGTTTCCATCCGAATCGGTGATGACCAGCTGCGCCAGCAGTTTGGGGCGGTCGCCGTAGAGCTGCCGGTCGCGCCATTCGACGTGTCCGCAGTACCAGCCATCGCCCAGAATCGCGCCCAGGGCGTTTTCGCCGGGCCGGAGCAGGTCGGTCACGTCATAGGTCTGGTAACGGACGCGGACGTGGTAATCCGTCCAGCCGGGGGTCAACACGGCGTCACCCACCCGCTGACCGTTCAGCCAGGCTTCGTACAGCCCCAGCGCGGTGACGTAGAGCCGGGCACGGACGGGCGGCTTTTCCAGCCGGAAGGTCTTGCGCAGGTAGGGCGCGGGGACGCTGGCGCGGGCCGAACCCACCAGGAAGGAGCCAATCCATTCGGCGCGCCAGTCGGCGGGGTTGAGCAGACCCATCTCGAACCAGGCGGTTTCGCTCCAATCGGTCGGCTGGCCGTCCCCGTCCCACACACGGACTTGCCATTCCACCCGCTGGCCGGAGCGCAGCGGCGGCCCGGCGTATTCCACCAGGTGCGATTGGTCGGACTCGATTTTGCCGCTATCCCAGAGCGTTTCGCCGCCGCTCGCGGCGAGAATTTGGAATGCAGTCTGGCGCGCCCCCGGGCGGTCGGATTCCAGCCGCCACGAGAAGCGCGGGCGGGGAACGTCCATGCCGAGCGGATGTTCGGCGTATTCACAGCACAGATGAGAGATGTTCATGGTGTTCCTTGTTTGTTTGCGAAGTATTCTATGGACAGGCGGTGAAGTTGCAGGCTTAAACAGCGGTACGCAGTTACTTAAACGTAATCTCCCGGCAGTGCGCCGTATAGAGCGGCAGGTCTTCGGGCTTCAGCACGCGCCGTCCGCCCAGGCGGAAGTTCTCGAAACGGACGCCTTCGATGGTGTGGCTGGAATCCCACCCGCCGATGACCGAGATGGTGTAGCCGGGGTTGAAGACGCTCTCGGTCACTTCGATATTCCGCAGGGTGACGCTGCGCACCTGCCCGCGCTCTTCATCGTGATTGTAGCGCGAGCGCATGATGCGGAAATCAATCAGTTTGTCGAAGTGATGTTCCACGCGGATGTTCTCAAAGACCACATTCTCCACCACCGCCCGGTCGCCGTTGTGAATGCTGAACGGCGCGCCGTGACCATGCACGCAGAGGATGTCCATGTCCTCGAAGCGGATGTTGCGGACATGCTCCGCCTGCAACTCGTGACCGATTTCAAGCGCGTTCCCGGCTGGCGCATTCCACAATACGCAATTTCGCGCCATGACGTTTTCCACGTCCCCGCGCCAGTCCACCCCCAGCGGGCTGTCGCCGCGCGTAGATTTGATGACGATACAGTCATCGTTGTTCCGCAGACAGCAGTTTTCGATAAGCACGTCCCGCGAGCCGACCACGTCAATCCCATCCGAAGAGACCACCTGCCCGATTTCGCGCACGTTCTGGATGCGCACCGCGCGGCACGCGCCGATGACCAGCATCCACACTTCGGGCTGAATCAGGATGATGTCGCGGATGGTCACGTTCTGGCAGCCTTCCGCCACCAGCAGACGGGTACGCGCGCCCGGTTTGACCTCCGCGCCGACCCAG
>CAZEZP010000080.1:0-8436 GCA_964516435.1 uncultured Kofleriaceae bacterium
CCCGCCGCCAGCGCCGCGGGCCGAGGAAATCCCGCCCCAGCCCTCCCAGAACGCCGTCTGGGTGCCGGGCTACTGGAAATGGAACGGCTTTTCCTGGGTGTGGCTGTATGGTTTCTGGCGCGTGCCGCAAAGCGACCTGGAAGCGGAAAAGACCGTGGTGGCCCCCGCCGAGCCACCGCCGCCCAAGGTCGAAACCCGGGAGCCGCAGCCGCTTCCGGAAGCCGTCTGGAGCGCCGGCTACTGGCACTGGGACGGCAACGCCTGGATCTGGGTCTCCGGCCGCTGGGTGATCGCGCCGCAGCGGGAGCAGATCTGGGTTGCGCCCTCCTGGCGGCGCACGCCGCGGGGCCTCCTCTTCGTGCCGGGACACTGGCGCCGGCGCTGAAACCCGGCACCACGGTGACCAAAACTTTTTGGAACCATCAATAAAAAAACATGCAGAACAACGCCGTTCGTCCCCCCGTCGTGCTGGCCGTCGTCATGGCCGGCTCCTTCATCACGCCCTTCATCGGCGCTGCCGTGAACCTCGCCCTGCCGCATATCGCCCGCGATTTTTCCCTGGATGCGGGCCCCATGAGTTGGGTGGCCATGACCTACATCCTCGCCAGCGCGGTGTTTCTGGTACCGCTGGGGCGGGCCGCAGACATCCTGGGCCGCCGGCGCATCCTGTTCAGCGGCTATCTGCTCATGGCCATTTCCTCGCTTTTCTGCGCACTGGCATTCGATCTGGCATCCCTGCTGACCGCCCGCGTGCTGCAGGGAGCCGCCAGCGCCATGATCTTCTCCACGGGCATGGCCATCCTGACGGACGTCTTTCCGGCTTCTTCCCGCGGACGGGTGATCGGCTACAACGTCACGGCCGTGTACGCGGGCATGGCGCTGGCACCCGCCCTGGGCGGCTTCATGATTTCCAACCTCGGCTGGCATTCGCTGTTCGGATTTGCCGCGATCCTCTCCCTCGTCTGCGCGGGGCTTACGCATTCCTTCATTCGCGCGGAATGGCGGGAAGCGGCCCGCGCGCCCTTCGACTGGACGGGAGCCATTTTATACATCACCGCCATGACCGCTTTCATGTACGGGTTTTCCCACCTGCCGGACACCATTCCCCTGGTGCTGGCCACGGCAGGCGCCGCAGGACTCGCCGCTTTCGCGGTCCTGGAAGCCCGCGCGAATTCCCCCCTGCTGAACGTCCGCCTGCTGGCGGGCAACCGCCGCTTCGCCCTCTCCAACCTGGCGGCCCTCATCAATTACGCCATGACATTCGCCGTCTCCTTCCTCCTGAGCCTCTATTTGCAATACGTTCATGGCCATACCCCCCGAAAAGCCGGCATGGTGCTCATCGCACAGCCCCTGGTGATGATGATCGTCGCCGCCGTGGCCGGCCGCCTGTCCGACCGCATGGACTCCCGCATCCTCGCCACGGCGGGCATGGCGTGCTCCACGGCGGCCATCGCCTTTTTCGCCTTCCTGTCCGAAAGCACGGGAACCGCTGCGCTCTACGCGGGACTGGCATTGCTCGGGCTCGGTTTCGGCCTGTTCTCCTCGCCCAACACCCACGCCATCATGAATTCGGTGGAAAGATGCCACTGGGGCACGGCTTCGAGTCTCGTGGGTACCATGCGCCTGACGGGGCAGATGCTGAGCATGGGCATCGCCGCATTGACCCTGCACGCCTACGTCGGCCAATCCCCCCTCGGCCGGCACAACGTTTCCGCCCTGCTTTCGGCTTCCCGCGCCGTGTTTTTCGTGTTCGTCATCCTGGGCGCCGCCGGCATCGCCGCTTCCGCCGCGCGGGGGAAGAGTCTTTCCTCAGGCCGTGCATCCGAAGAGAAGGCCTGACGAAGAGCAAGACTGGAAACCCATTTCCGTGGGCGGAAAAGTGAAATGGCCCGATGGGGCTTCGGCAGGGGCAAAAGACGGAGGAACGCAAAAAGCCGCTCCGGAACGAGCGAAACCGTTTCCAGAATGGCTCAGGGGGCGACCGGTGCGGCGTCATCCGGGAGCGTGGCCGGCTCCCAGGCGGGCATGCGGGCATCGCCCGTCAGCAGGCGGGCCGAAGCGCCGCCCACCAGCGGGCTGATGTAGATGCCGGCCGGGCGGCGGGAATCGCCATGGGATTCATACGCCACGAGGTTGCAATGCGGGCTCCATGTGGGATTTTCGGCATCGGGAGCATCCGCGGGGGTCGCCTGCCAGCCGTTCTGGTTGACGACGTCGTAGATGAAGATGACGCTCTGGTTGCCCACCAACTGCGTGAACGCGATGAACTCGCGGTTTTCGGAACGGCACCAGCGGGGCGTGAACGTGCGGTGCGGGGTGGAGAGCAGCAGGCGCTGCCCCGAGCCATCGGCGTTCATGACGAAGATCTGGGCACGGCCGTTGCGCGCGGACACGAAGGCGATGCGCTTGCCGTCCGGCGAGAAGGCCGCGCTCGTGTCGATGTCGTAGTGGTTCGTCAACTGCTTGATGATGCGCCACTTCTTTGTGGTCGCGTAATCGGCTGCCAAAAGGAAGATGTCCGGGCTGCCGGCATGATCCATCGTCAGGGCGATGGTCTTGCCGTCGGGCGAGAACGATGGGGAATGGTTCATGCCGGGCCACGCGCTGATGCGGTGCGGCTCGCGCGAGCCATCGGCAGGGACCAGGTACAAATCCAAGTTGTTGCGGATGCTGGACGTGAAGAGAATCACCTTGCGGTCCGGAGACCACACGGGCGACCGGTTCAGCGACAAGGAAAACCCCAGAATGGAGCCCGCATCCGCGTTCTTGCCGGCGAAATCGGCGTTCACGCGCCCCATGCGGATGACGCCTTTTCCGGGACCGGTGCGCTCCACGTACGCCAGCCGGGCGCCGAACGCGGCGAACTTGCGCTTCAGAATCATGCTCATGATGCGGTTGCAGGCCTCGTCGATCTGCTGGGCGCGCTGGATTTCCTCCGCTGCGAGCGTAAGCGTGAACGACCCGATTTCCGCCCGTTTCACACCATAGATGGGTGAACGCTGGGCCACGCGGATCTTCAACTCGGCCTTCTGCGCATCCGGCACTTCCACCGTCACCACCGTCCACTGCGGAATCTGGTCCTCGGGCTTGTTGACCGGCTCGGGCTTGGGCGCGAACTTTGGCTGCATCTGGAACATGGCGGTAAGCCCCAGGTTCACGCGGATGCGCTCCGCGGCCCGGGCCCCCGCCCCATCCGCCACATCGCCCGCCGGGTTTTCTACCACCAGATGATGCGGCGGCGGCGGTGGACAAAAGCACAGTTGGTCCGGAGGACAGTTGGGGATGGGACACTGCACGGCATGGGCGCGGGGGGACCACGCCAACGCCAGCACCAGGAAAATCCAGGAAATCCGACTCGTCATGATTCATTGCTCCGCAGGGTCGGCCCCCCCGGAAGAGGGTGCCTTGTCCGCACCGATGGTGACGGGAAAGATGCAGCCGCGGGCAGCCACGCAGCCCAGGATGCGTGCGGGCGGAACCACGGCTGCCGCGCGGGCGACCGAATCCCGCACGGCCTGATCGAATCCGGCGTGTCCCGAAGAGGAGAGGAGCCCTTCCAGTTTCAGTGTTCCAGCAGCGTTCACGGTGACCTGGATGCGGGCGCTCAACCGGGTGTCATCGGGCACCGACAGGCGGATGGTGCCCAGTTTGGCATAGATGGAGGAACGCACACGGGGACAGAACGAGGATGTCATCTCGGCCAGTGCATCCGGCGGGCAGGGGTCCGTCTCGGCGCAAGGCGGATGCAGGCATGTCCCGGCAGGAGAAGATGGCGCCGTGGGATCCGTCCCACCGGCGCCCGGCTTGTCCGACTTCTGGCAACAGGCCGTGCAGATCTTGGGGTCAGCCAGGCAGGGCGAGCAGGCGGCCTCGTCCATGAAGCGGCAGTCGACGATGCTCTCCGGCACCTGGGGGGGCGAAGACGGTTTCACCTCCTGCTTCGGATTTTCGGAAAGCGGATCCGTCGGCGCCGGCGGATCCGGCAGTTGAGGCTCCGCGGGAGAGTCGTGCCGCCTGGGCACCACCCGCCCAGCCGCTGCCGCGATGTCCTTGGGATTTTCCTGCACCAGTTCCACCGGGATGGGTTTTTCCTGCAGCATCGAACGCGGAGAACTGGACGTGCCTGCCCACAAGGCCAAAAACAAAAATACATGCAGCAGCAACGTCGAAACGGCCGCCACCGATTGGTGAATCCGTGGAAAATGCATCTCAGGCATGAAAAAACACGTCACCCCCTTTCGGGGGAACCCTGTATAGCACAAAAAACATCCCGAAAAAATAGCGGACGGCAGTCCGGGAAGCGGGGGAAGACAGGATTATTTGCCGAAGCGGCGGCGCAGAACCTCGATCATATCCTTGGTCATGAGCGCGAGATCATAGCGGGGTTTCCACCCCCACTCCTGACGGGCGGCCGAATCGTCCATGTGGTTGGGCCAGGAATCGGCGATGCCCTGGCGCACCGGATCCACCTGGTAATCCATCCGGAAACCCGGAATGTGCTTGCGTATTTTAGTCGCTAACTGCTCCGGCTCGAAGCTCATTGCGGTGACGTTGAAGGCGTTGCGGTGCACGAGCCGGGAGGCGTCGGCCTCCATCAGGTCGATGGCGGCGGAAATGGCATCGGGCATGTACATCATGTCCAGATACGTGCCGGGCTTCAAAAAGCACGTGTAATGCCCGTGCTGCACGGCCGCGTAGAAGATGTCCACCGCGTAGTCCGTGGTGCCGCCGCCGGGCGGGGTCACGTTGGAGATGATGCCCGGATAGCGCAGGCCGCGCGTGTCCACGCCAAAGCGCTTGGCATAGTAGTCGCACAGCAGTTCGCCAGCCACCTTGGTGACGCCGTACATGGAAGTGGGGCGCTGGATGGTGTCCTGCGGCGTATTGTCCGGCGGGGTGGAAGGCCCGAACGCACCGATGGAACTGGGCACGAACACCTGGCAGCCGTGGATGCGCGCGGCTTCCAGCACATGCAGCGTGCCGTCCATATTCACCCGCCAGGCCTCCTGGGGACGGGCCTCGGCCACGGCCGAAAGCAGCGCCGCCAGGTGATAGATGCGGCCCACGTCGTATTTCAGGATGATCTCGTGCAGGCGGTGGGCGCACGTGCAGTCGAGCACCTCGAACACGGCGTCGAGTTGTGCGGGCTTGCGGATGTCCGTGACTACGACGTTGTCGTGGCCGTAGCGCTTCTGCAGTTCCACCATGAGTTCGGAACCAATCTGACCCAATGCACCGGTGATGAGAATTTTTTTCATGTGTACCTCAGATCTGGTGAGATGGAAAAAACGGACGACCCGGGGGACCTCCTCCCCCGGCGGCGCCATCCTATCCGGTTTTTTCGTGTTGGCAAGTGCTCCTGCACGGCCGGCGCGGCCAAAAGCGACGGACAGAATGGCCCGCTACAGGAAGAAGGGAACGCCGGGGCCCTCCCAGGAAATGCCGAAATGGGCGGCCAGGGTAGCGGCCAGGTCGGCGAAGGTGCGCCGCTCGCCCAGAGGCAGTCCGGGCTCCGGAGCGCGCAGCGCCAGCACGGGCACGTTCTCGCGGCAGTGATCCGTTCCCGGGAAGGTGGGATCGTTGCCATGATCGGCCGTGATCACCACCAGATCCCCCGGCTGGATAAGAGATTCGAGCCGCGGAAGGAACGCGTCGAACGCCATGAGCGCCTCGCCGTAGCCGCGCCAGTTGTTGCGGTGCCCGAAGAGCATGTCGAAATCCACAAGGTTCACGAACAGCAGGCCGCGCTCGAAGTGCGCCCATGTCTCGAGGGTCTTGCGCATGCCCTCGGCATTGCTTTCCGTCTTGATGCTGTGCGTGATGCCGGAACCATTGAAGATGTCGTAGATTTTGCCCACGCCCGTCACCGGCCAGCCAGCGCCGGAGAGTGCGTTGAGGATGGTGGGGCGCGGCGGATCCATGGAAAAATCCTTGCGCCGCGAGGTGCGGGAAAAGGAACCGGGCGCTCCGATGAAGGGGCGGGCGATGACGCGCCCGATGCGCCAGGAATCGCACAGCCTGCGCGCGGCCTTGCAGACCCGGTACAGTTCCTCGATGGGCACCACGTCCTCGTGCGCGGCCAGTTGCAGCACGCTGTCGGCGCTGGTGTAGAGGATGATGGAGCCCGCATCCAGGTGCTGCACGCCCAGTTCATCGATGATGGCCGTCCCGGACGCTGCCTTGTTGCCGATGAACGTGTGTCCCGTGGCTTTCTCCAGTTGCGCCACGAGTTCCGGCGGAAAACCGTGGGGGAACAGGGAAAAGGGCTCCTCCAGAATCACGCCGGCCATTTCCCAGTGCCCGCAGGTGGTGTCCTTGCCGCGCGCCGCCGGGCGCATCTTTCCATGGTAGGCTCTGGGCGCCTCCACGGGGGCGTGCTGCGGCAGCGGGTGGATGTTGGCCAGCCCCCAGGACACGCAATTTGGCAGAGAGAAAGGCAGGCCGTTTTCGGCGAAGGCCTCGGCGATGTGGCCGAGCGTGTCGGCCCCCACATCGCCGTAGTCGGCGGCATCCGGGGCCGCGCCGCATCCGACGCTGTCCATGACGATGACCAGGGCGCGCTTGCGTTCTTCCATGTCTCCCCCCTTACGCGAACATGGGGAAGGAGAGCGCGAAAGCGCGGATTTCCTCGGCCAGGGCGCGCGCCTTGTCGGGATCCTTCCACGGGTTCTCGTCCTTTTCCACCTTGCCCGTCTTCATGTTGGTCATGGCGCGGTGCAAGAAATCTGCCACCGTGGCCATGTGGGCTTCCTTCATGCCGCGGGTGGTGAGCCCGGGGGTTCCCATGCGGATGCCGTCCGGGAACAGCGGCTTCTGCCGGTCGGAGGCGTTGGGAACGGTGTTGAAGTTCAACTCGATGCCCACTTCCTCGAGCAGTTCGGCCGCCCGCTTGCCGGGCAGGCCCAGGGACTTGCGCACGTCCAGCAGCAGCAGGTGGTTGTCGGTGCCGCCCGAAACCACGTGGAAGCCTTTTTCCCTGAGATGGCCAGCCAGCGCACGGGCGTTCTTCACCACCTGGGCCGCATACTGCCGGAAATTTTCACTCTCGGCCTCATGCAGGGCCACCGCGATGCCGGCGATGGTGGCGAAGTGCGGCCCGCCCTGCAGTCCCGGGAAGACGGCCTTGTCGATGGCCTCGGCATGCTCGGGCGTCTTGGACAGGATGATGGCGCCGCGCGGGCCGCGCAGGGTCTTGTGGGTGGTGAAGGTGACCACGTCGATGTGGGGGAACGGCGACGGGTGCGCGCCGCCGGCCACCAGCCCCGCGATGTGAGAGATGTCGGCCAGCGAAATGGCGCCCACTTCCTTCGCGATCGCACCGAAGGCCGCGAAATCGATCACGCGCGGGTAGGCGGTGTATCCGCATACGAGGATGTGCGGCTTGAATTCCAGCGCCATGCGCCGGATTTCGTCCATGTCCAGGACGTCGTTCTCATTGCATCCGTAGTGCCGGATCTCGAACCACTGGCCCGTGACCGAAACAGGGCTGCCGTGTGTCAGGTGTCCGCCGTGATCCAGCCGCATGGCCATGATGCGCCCCTCGAAAGGCTTCAGAAACGCCGTGTACACGCCCAGGTTGGCCGGCGCGCCCGAAAGGGCCTGCACGTTGGCGTACGGGTAACCGAACACCCGCGTGGCGCGCTCCACGGCCAGCCGTTCGATGGCATCGGTGTTGGCCTGGCCCTGGTAATAGCGCCGCCCGGGATAGCCTTCCCCGTACTTGTTGTTGAGGGTGGAAGCCAGCGCGGCCCGCACGGCGGGGCTGGCATAGTTTTCCGACGGAATCATGCGCAGGACGGCCGCCTGGCGCTCGTCCTCCCGCTTCAGGATGGCAGCAGCCCGGGGATCACAGGTCTCGACGAGGGATGCGATGGTGGTTTCGATCATGATGTGTTTCCTCCCGTTCCTGTGCAGGGAGTAGCAGAAAATCGGGCACTTCGTAAAGCTGCGTTTTCGGGCGTCCGCACACCGGTTCCGGTGTGCATCCATAAAATCGAAAAAAAAATGAAAAAAGAATTGGTGTTTTTCGAATTTCCGGGTATGTATTGAAATTTCTGACAGCAGGAACCGGCTCGAAACCAGCCGGGATTGGAACATGACTCAACGAAAAGCGGATGAACCCATGCTGGTGATCACGAGAAAAATCGGCCAGGAAATCTGGATCGGAGACGACATCCGCATTTCGATCCGGGAAGTGCGCGGGCGTCAGGTCCGGATCGCCATCTCCGCGCCGCAGGGCGTATCCATCGTGCGGCCCGAAACCGTGCCGACGGATCGGACGGCCGACCTGCTGGCCCTCAAACTTCCCACGCCCTCGGCATCCGCGATTCCGCGCATCCCTTCCTCCCCCCAGTTGCCGGCCGTCAAGCCGATGCTGACGCTGCCCGAGGACATTCCGCCCGCCAAGGACGTCCTGGCGGCGCTTCCGCCCCGGCC
>CAZEZP010000081.1:0-11258 GCA_964516435.1 uncultured Kofleriaceae bacterium
ACCGGTACTCTTCCAGAAACAAATCCACGTTGTCCACTTGGGTCAGATGGTCTACTCCTTTCTGGCATGAACCGATGCCATGAGAGTGAATACCAAAAAACCGGAAATGGCAACCACAACTTTTGATTTCGAATCAAATAGCGGAAATTCCTGACAAACGGAAAGGTCAAGTCCGACTTTGAAGATGGCCTGTGGCTGGCATGAAATGAAGCCAGTTTGCTTTCTGCAAGAAACACGGATCCGCCCGTTTTCCATGGTTGCGCCGACTGCGGGTTTCCCGTAGATTGGCCGCATGAAAATCACGCTGATCCGCCCCTGCATCGGCCGCCCCCGCCCGGGAGAATTCGAAAAAAGCGCCATCGAGCCCCTGACGCTGGCCGTGCTCGCCGCGCTCACTCCCCCGGACGTGGACGTGCGCATGGTCGACGACCGCGTGGAACCCGTGCCCTTCGACGAGCCCACGGATCTGGCGGCCATCACGGTGGAAACGTTCACGGCCCGCCGGGCCTGGCAGATCGCGGCCGAATACCGGCTCCGCGGCGTGCCCGTGGTGTGCGGCGGCATGCACCCCACGCTTGCGCCGGAGGAAGCCGCCCGGCACGTCGATGCCGTGGTGACGGGCGATGCCGAGGGAATCTGGTCCCGTCTCGTCGCCGATGCCCGCGCCGGCCGCCTGAAGCCCCGCTACGATGCGCCGGCCGCCCCGCCCCAGGCCGGCCTCTTGCCGCGGCGCTCCATCTTCGCGGGCAAGCGCTACCTGCCGCTCTCCCTCGTGCAGTTCTCCCGCGGCTGCCCGCACGCCTGCACGTTCTGCGCGCCGGCCGTGTACTTCGACCGCCGCCAACTTTTCCGGGCCATCGACGACGTGGTGCGCGAAATCTCCGAGCAGAATCTTAAAACCGTGATGTTCGTGGACGACAACCTCACGGCCGACCGCAAGGCCGCGCTCGAGTTGTTCGCGGCCATCACCCCGCTGCGCATCCGCTGGGCGTCCCAGGGCGGAATCGACATGGCCGAGGATCCGAAATTCATGGACCGCATGATGCGCTCGGGCTGCGCCGGGCACCTGGTGGGCATCGAAAGCACGGATCCTGCCGCCCTGGCCGCCATGCGCAAGACGCGCAACCTGGGCGTGGACTACGAGCGCCGCCTGGAGGTGTTCCGGGACTTCGGCATGCAGTTGTGGGCCGCATTCACCGTGGGGCACGATGCGGACACGCCGGAGAGCATCGCCCGCCTGTGCGACTGGGCCATCGAAAAGCGCTTCGCGTTCGCCGCCTTCAACCTGCTCATGCCCTACCCGGCCACCCCGTTCTACCGCCAACTGGCGCGCGAGAACCGGCTCCTGTTCGACGGCGCCTGGTGGACGCATCCTGCCTACCGCTACAACCACGCGGCCTTCGTTCCGGCCCGGATGACGCCGGACGAACTCACCCGCGCCTGCTTTTCGGCCTGGGAGCGCTTCTACTCCTGGCGCGGCATCGCGCTGCGGCTGATGGACTGGAAAACCCACTGGCGTTCTCCTTTCCATCTGGGGATCTACCTGCTATACAATTTCGTGTTCCGCCGCGAAATGCACCTGATGCAGGACATGAAATTCGGCGAATAAAAGGAAGGTGTCTTCATGAAATCGTTTTTCTCCCTGTTCTTCCTCGTGCTCTTCGTCGCCGCGGCCTGCGATGACGGCTCCAGCAAGAAAACGAACAATACGAACAATACGAACAACACGAATAACACGAATAACACGAATAATACCAACAACAATAATAACAGCAACAACACCAACAATCAGACCTGCGACCCCGCCTGCGAGGAATGGGAGACGTGCGCCGGCACGGTCTGCGAACTGAGCCCTGGCCGCTGCAACACCGTCGATGACTGCCCTTCGGCCGCCTACACCTGTGACGGTGCGCACACGTGCCGCCTGCAATGCCCCGTGGAATGCCGCCCCTGGCAGGAATGCGTGGACGATGGCGGCACGCCCGCCTGCCGCACGGCGCCGCAAACGGCCTGGGTGCACGAGGCCATCACCATCGTGGATCCGGTGGTCAACGGGACCTCGCTCAACATGCCGGTGGACGGCATGGCCTGGGCGTGGGCGCCGCCATTCGGCGGCATCATCACCTCCTATGGGCGCGACATCAACAATCCGGCCATCGCATACGTCTGGCACGTGAACCTGCAGACGCACGAGCACACGAAAAAGACGCTCTCGGGCAGCCTGCCGCCGGCCGACGAGAACTTCTGCAACGGCGAGGACTGGTGCCAGTTCATCGGCTTCGATTCCACCCGCAATGCCGTGCTGATCACGGGCCCGCGCGCGGCCAGCCTCATGCGCATCGCGCCCGACTATTCGGTGACGCTCGTCACCACCAGCGGCACCCGTCCCGGCAATTCGCTCATCAACTACACGCACGTCTTCGACACCGCCGCGCGCCGGCTCTACGTCCTGGGCGCGCTGGGCCCCTCGGGCTTCTCCAACACGCTCTATCAACTGGATCTGGACACGGGCGTCTGGAGTTCGCGCACGCTGTCCATGCCGCAGATCTACGACAACTGCCTGGCGGTGGATTCCACAACCGGCCTGCTGTATTCCTTCGGCGGCCTCACCACGACCGACGGTGGCAACACTTCCACGCCATCGGCGCAGTTCTTCGTGGTGGATCCCGCCAGCGGCCAGGTCACCCCCGGCAGTCTGCCGCCGGAAATGGGCGCCCGCCACGCCCTGTCCTGCGCATTTTCCAATGTCGGCTCTGGCTTTTTCCTGCACGGGGGCGCCATCGTCAATGACAATTACAATGAAATACTGAACATGTATTACAATGACCTGTGGTTCTACGACACGAACACGGGCGACTGGGAACGCGTGCTGCAGGCCACCACGCCGGGCACGTTCGATCCGCCCGACCAGTACGGCGACCAGCGTTTCGTGGCCGACCCGGCGCTACCCAACTTCGGCAGAAACCGCGGCCTGATGCAGGCGTTCGAGCCGGCATGCGGCCTGGCCGTCATCGGCGAGGTGCCCGTGTTCACGCACGCGCAACTCTACACGCTGGCCCTGGATCCGCTGTGCGCGGGGAAATGACGCTTTCGGCTTCCTTCCCTCCCTCCGGCTTTCCTTCCTGTCCGTATTGCAATATAAATTTAAATTGAACTATTATTGAAGTTTCAGAACCACTTGCGCATCGTAAAAATGTATGCGCTTAGAACGGAAATAAGAATCGACAATACGACGATCGTCACGAAGGCCAGGGGATTCTGTTCCAGGAAATTGGGAACGTTCATTCCGAAGAAACTCGCCACGAGGGTGGGAATCATCAGCAGGATGGAAATCGAGGTCAGGCGCTTCATGACCATGTTGAGGTTGTTGGAGATGACGGATTCGTACGAGCGCATCATGCCGGACAGGATGTTGCTGTAGATGGCCGTCATGTCCATGGCCTGGCGCACCTCGATGTCCACGTCCTCCATGAGCTCCTCGTCGTAGACCGCCCGGAAGGACTTGAGCATGCGCATGCGGGTGGCCAGGATGTCGTTGGTCTTGAGCGAGGTTGTGAAGTAGACCAGGCATTTCTCCAACTGGAAGAGGCTGTGCAGGTCCTCGTTGCGCACCGAGGTCTCCAGTTGCTGCTCGAAATGCTTGATGCGCTGATGGATCTGCTTGAGGTACTTCATGTGCCAGACGCTCGAGGACAGGTGCAGGCGCAGCACGAGATCCACGAAGTTGGGAATCCGCAGGGACTTGCGCCGGGTATACTGCACGAAATCCCCGATGACCTCGGTGTGGTAGTGGGCGATGGTGACGAAGTGCCGCTCGTTGAAGAGGATGCCCAGCGGCACTGTGGTGAAGGGCAGCAGCGGGTCGCGGGTCTTGCAGGGAATGCGCAGGATGATGAGCGTCCAGCCGTCCTCGTCCTCGATGCGCGGGCGTTCGTCCACGTCCTCGATGTCGTTGTAGAAGGCTACGGGAATGCCCATCTGCATCAGGAAATCCCGCTCTTGTGGCGTGGGCTCCTCGACGTGGAGCCAGCCGCCATCCTCCTGCTGTGCGACTTCCACCATCCCGCGTTCCGTGTTCCTGTAGAAAACCTTCATCCACGCACCTCAGATGATTTCCATTCGTTTCTCGGACGGGGAAAGAATTTCAATGCAAGCCCAAGCTGCATCATGTCTACTGCCAACCCCCACGGCTGACAAGGGGAAAATGAGATTTTTACGAAAGACGAATCATCCGGTAACGCAGAAGGAAACTTAGGGGCAAACGGTGTTCAGGCGGCGGGGGACATAGCCGCTCAGCGCGCTCCAGGAGCGGGTGATGTACACCACGCGATCGTAACTGTTGGTAGTGGTGGCTTCCAGCGTCCAGATGCCGCTGGAAGCGAAGCTCTCGAAGAGCACCACGTGGGAGCCGGCCTTGTTCATGACGTCGCCTTCGCGCAGGGAAGACGTGGAACTGAGTTGATACGAAATCTGGGAAAGCGTGGACGTGCCATACTTGGTGGTGCGCTGCCAGGCGCGGCTGACGAAGCCGGAGCAGTCCAGACCGCGGGAGCAGGACTCCACGGCAGCCGTGTTGATGTCGCCGGCCTTGCCGGTACCCGGCGACATGGCCGCGTTGTAGTCGGAAAGCGAATCGAAGCCGCCCCAGTCGTAGGCCACGCTGCGGTATGTACCTGCACCACCGATGTAGCGCGGCTTGCCGCGGCCCGAGCAGGCGCCATCCGTGTTGGTGGAACTCAGGTATTTGCTGTTGTCGCGGATGGACCAGGCCGTGTTCATGATGGTGGTGCGGGACACACAGGTGCCCGGCGGAGGCGGCACGGCATCTTCCTGCATTCCGCGGTTCCAGGCGGGCGGCAGAATGGATTCGAGCTTCTCCGCGAACGAAAGGCGGCGGATTTCCGCCTGCTTCTCCCCGGTGACGAGCGCGTACACGGCACCATCGGGCGCCACGGTCACGCCATGCTCCACATGCACGTACTGCTCCTCCAGCGGCACGCGGGCGATTCCCGTGAAATTCCCCTTGGCGTCGAACCGCCATACGGTGCGATCGACCCGCACGGCGTCGGCATAGGCGACCTCCTCGGCCATTACGAAGAAGGATCCGTCCGCAGCAGCGCCCAGAAAGCGCAGGCCGCCCAGGGAATTCTCCACTTCCACCGGAATCGTGCGGCCATCGAGTTGCACGTAGCCGCGAGCGGCGTCCGGACGGCTCATGTCCGCCGGCACGGCAGCCACCAGATGCCCGAGCGCCTGATGGTACACGTGGATGCGGCCGGCATTTTCACCGCCCAGCCCCACCAGTTCCTCGACATAGGCGCCGAACTCGTGCTCCACGGCGATGGCGCCGTCCACGAGGGTCAGGCCCGTGACGGATTCGGCACCCTCGCCGAGAGGCAGGCGCGTGCGCTGGTATCCATCGAAATCGAACAGGTACACGGCGGGCTCCTGCGCCGCAACGTCGAGCACCCACACGCCCTTCCCGGTCACCTCGACATCGCCGATGCCCACCACGTGATCCGGCATCGACAGGATGCGGCCGATTTCGCATTCGGGCGTCACTTCCACCACCCGGAAGCCAGCCGTGTCCGCCACCCAGAACGCGCCGTCGGGTGCCATCGTGAAGGCGGCGGGACCCCAGCCCTGGATTTCCGTGATGTTCGTATGCCTGTAGTGGATCCCGTTCTCACCCACGGGCAGGAAGCAGGATTGAAGCGGCCGGGCCGAATTCCGGATTGCATCCAGGCGCGAAGAGGCGGCGTTGGACGAAATGCCGCCAGCCGCGAAGACACCGGTTTCGTTTTTCACGCCTTCCTCCCCGACACATCCGGAAAACAGCACGAACAGCGTCAACCAAAGATACTTCCGGCTCATGGCTACCTCCTTACTGGAAATTCTGCATGGTTGGAGTGGAACGGAAAAATGACCGTCGTCGGCATGAAAACGGAACCGGTTGAATCGGAGAACGCATGGAAGAAGGCCGGCGAAGCGAAGCGAGAGGAGAACGGAGAAAGAACATCCGGTGCATCGCGGCCTCCAGAAGACATGAAAGTATTGCATGGGGATCGAAGTCGCACAAGAAAACAGTTCCGGTTTTTTCGCGGGTGTTTCCAGAAAAATCCTGCAAAAACATGGAAATTTCAGCTTGCAGTGATCTCCCGGATTTCAGTATCATCCGCCGCATGAAAGAGGACGCCTCCCGCCTGCCCCGCCACGTCGCCATCATCATGGACGGCAACGGACGCTGGGCCAAGGCGCGCGGACTGCCGCGGCTGGCGGGCCACGAGGCCGGCGCGCGGTCGGTGAAGCGCATCACCACGCATGCGCGCAAAATCGGGCTCGGCGCGCTCACGCTCTACGCCTTTTCCGAGCAGAACTGGGGCCGGCCGGTGCAGGAAGTCGAAGGGCTGATGGACCTTTTAGGCCGCTACATCGTCTCGGAGCGCCGGGAAATCCTGGACAACGACATCCGCTTTTCCACCATCGGCGACATTTCCCGCCTGCCGGCGCGCCTGCAGGAAGCCATCGCCGAACTCGTAGCAGCCTCGTCGCACAACCGTGGCATGGATTTCTGCATCGCGCTGTCCTACGGCGGACGCGAGGAAATCCTGCAGGCCGTGCGCAAGGCCGCCGACGCCTGCCTGCGCGGGGAGTTGACCCCGAAGGACATCGACGCCGCGCGCTTCGAATCCTGGCTGCACACGGCGCACCTCCCGCCCGTGGACCTGGTGGTGCGCACATCGGGAGAATGGCGCATCTCCAATTTCCTGCTGTGGCAGTGCGCCTACGCCGAATTCTGGTTCACGCCCGTATGCTGGCCCGATTTCGGGGAACGGGAACTCGACGAAGCCCTCGCCCACTATGCCTCGCGTGAGCGCCGCTTCGGCCTCACGTCCGAACAGATCCACCGGTGAAACCATGAGCCGATTCGGAATGAACCTCGTCAAACGCGTCGCGGCGGCCGCCGTGCTGGCGCCCGTCGTCGTGGCCGCCGCCCTCTGGGAAAACCCGTTCGCATGGCTGATGCTCGTGCTGCTGGCCATTTTCCTGTCCCTGCTCGAATACGCCGTCATCGCCTTCGACGTGACGGAAATGTGGGACCGCATGTTCCTGGTCATGATGGGCACGCTGCTGGGCGCCTTTTCCATGATGCTGCCCCGCTTCCTCATCGAACTGGGCATCTGGGCCGTAATGGTAACCGCCGTGGCGCTCGTGGTGCTCTCCCCCCATCCTCCCACGGCGGCCGCCCGCATGGGCAAGCATTTTGTGGGGCTGTTCCTGATCGCCTACCTGCTCTCGTTCGCGGGACTGTCCAAGCAGATGCCGCACGGCGGATACTGGATCCTGCTCATGCTCACGACGGTCTGGTTCGGCGACACGGGCGCCTATTTCATCGGCAAGACCCTGGGACGCCACAAACTGGCTCCGCTGGTGAGCCCCAACAAGACCTGGGAAGGGGCCATCGGCGGTCTGGCCGCCTCCATGGGCGCGGGCGCGCTGGGCACGCTGTACGTTCCCGATCTGCCCCTGCAGGTGGCGCTGCCGCTCTCGGCGCTCCTGGGCATCATGGGCCAGTTCGGCGATCTGGCCGAGTCGCTCGTGAAACGCACCTACAACGTCAAGGATTCCGGCAGCATCATCCCCGGTCACGGCGGCGTGTGGGACCGCGTGGATGCCGTGGTGTTCGCGGCACCCATGCTGTTCGTGTACCTGCACATGGCTTACGCATGATGGGGCCCTTTCCGGCCGGCGCCTGAAACGGCCGAAACCGTTCCACTTGCACATTCGAGGGAAATGGGGGAAATTGGGGCCCGCAAGGAGGGGTGAATGGCGTCCAGAAAACGCAGGAAAACCTCCGAACATCCTTCGGAAATCCAGGTTTCCCCAAACGATGGGCCACCGGCATGCACTCGGGCCGCAGAGGCCCGGCAGGCGCCGGGCATCCTGCCGGGCCGGCTTCCCGGCCCCCTGGACATGGATGCCACCCAACTGACGGCAGCCTACCGGACGGGGCTGCATCGCCCGTCCACGGTGATCCGCGCCTGCATCGACCTGGTCACCGCCGCCCAGGGCGCCCTCAATTTCCTCGTGGAAAACCGGTTCGAAGCGGCTCTGGCGGAAGCCGCGCTTTCCGATGCGCGCTACCGCAGCGGCCAGCCGCTGGGTCCGCTCGACGGCGTTCCCATGACGGTCAAGGAGAGTTTCGACGTGGCCGGCATGCACACCACGGGCGGCCTTCCCGCCCGCAAGGACCACGTGGCCGAAACCGATGCCGCCGCCGTGGCCCGCATGCGTAATGCCGGGGCCATCGTGCTGGGCAAAACCAACACGCCTCCCCTGTGCCTCTCCATGGAAACCGACAACCTGCTCTACGGGCGCACGAACAATCCGTGGAATCCGTTGTGCACCCCGGGCGGCTCTTCGGGTGGGGAAGCCGTGGCCGTCGCCATCGGCGCATCTGCCTTCGGCATCGGATCGGACATGGGCGGCTCCGTGCGGCTCCCGGCCGCCTTCTGCGGCGTGGTGGGCTACAAGCCGGCGCCGGCCTCCTTCCCATGGGAAGGCCATTTCCCGCTTCCCGATCCCGCTTTCTCCGTGCTGATGCGGATGATTTCCTTCGGCCCGCTGGCGCGCTCCGTGCGCGATGCCCGCCTCCTGGCGCAAATCCTGCATCCCGAAGGAATCGCCATTCCTTCCAGAAAACGCATCGGACGCCTGCTCGTGGCCGGAAATTTCGAGGGGTTCCACCTGCACCCGGATATCGATCGCATCCTGGCCAAAGCCACCGCGGCCCTGGCAGACATCGCCACAACCACCCGTTTTGCGGTGCCGCGCGCGCTTCCGGGAGCCGCCCGCATCTGGCAGCAGATCCTGTCCTCCGACGGCGGGCGCACCATGGCCCGCCTGGCCTACGGAAAAGACACGGACAATGGATGGGGCCACCTGCCGTCGGCCGCGGCCGACCTGTTCCGGCGCATCACCGGAAACCAGCCCCGCCAGCATCCCTGGATCGCCTGGGCCATCCTGGGCTCTTTCCTGTTTGCGCCATCTATGTCGGAGTGGCAAAAAACAGAAAAAGAACTGGAAGCCGGATTCGCCTCGCTGCACGAGGAACTGGGCGAGGGTTCCGTCCTGCTTTCCCCCATCTGGGCCACACCCGCCCCGCCGCATGGCCGCGTGGTGGCGGCCCTTTTAGGCCCATCGCTGAGCCATCGCACCCTGCTGCCGCACGCCGTGATGGCCAACGTCTATGGTCTCCCCGCCATCACGGTCCCCTGTGGTTTCTCTTCTGCCGGCATGCCCGTGGGCCTGCAACTGACCACGCTTCCGGGCCAGGAAGCCGAACTGTTCGCCGCCGCCGCCCATCTGGAAACGTCTCTCGGCGGCAGCGTGCGCTGCCGCTGGTGGGATCCCGGACACCCCTAGCGTTGCGGCATTTCCGGATGAAACCGACGGCAGACCCGCCGGGGCCGAAGAAAGAGACCGGGCTCCGTGCCTTTCCAGATGCGCCCGGAAAAACTCAATCCTTGCAGCACAGGATGCCGCCGGCGCGGGTGGAGGTCATCCTGGCGCAACCCTGATCCGTTCCCTGGGCGATGTGCGTATCCTTTTCCCACAGGCCGCCGGGGCAGGCGCCCGTCCCACAGTCCTCTCCGCAGCACACGGGTTCCGAACACCAGCCGGAATCGAAACAATCGTAGACCGCATTCTCGTCGGCATCGTACTGACATCCAGACTGCGTCCTGCAGTGGAAAATGGCGGCCACGAAACGGCCGGCGCCGGCATCCTTCCGGCATTGTTCGCCCGTCAGCCGCCCCTTGAGATCCTGGAGCCGGCCGTCCCGGCTGCAGACATGCCACCCGGCCGCGCAGGCATCCGCCGGAACGCCGCAGGGCGTCTTTTCTCCGCAGGCCCTGCCCGTGGACGGCGCCCGCAGGCTTCGTTCGCCATCCCAGAAAGCCAGGCAGCCGGCAATCGTGGGAAATGCATTCACATCGTGAAACGCCTCGCGGGTACCGTCGGAACAGCCGATGATGCCCGGATCCCCCTTGGCGCCATGACGCAGGGTGATGGATTTTCCATCGAAATCCTCTACTCCTCTACCGTGTTTGCGTTTCCTTTGCCTGCGCTTTCTTTTCCGGACCAGCCGCCGGGGGGTTGGCCCCTCCCCGCGAATCCGTGTTGGGAGCCGAATGGCACCGGGCCAGCGAAAAGAGGGAAAAGATAACGAAAAGCCAAAAAATTCCATGTTTTTTCATTGCAAGACCTCACCTTGGATATGTCGCGTCGATGTGAAGTGGACTTCGCCGGTGCTACCGCAATTTCTGCTTCACGTCACTGGAGGCATGCAATATTTTTGCATAAACCCGGCATTCGCGCCGCCGCTGCGGACATGCCCGGCCATGCCCATTCATCCCGCAGTTCCGGGAAACGGGCCACGAATGTCACCCCTATTGAAAAACTTTTACGGGTTTTGCAGGAGAGAACGCGGATGCGGGAAAAACCGGCCGTTGGAAAACTACTGGTTCACAATCTTGAATTCCACGCGGCGGTTGGTGGCGCGGCAGTCCTTCTGCGCCTTGCCCTTGAGCGGCTTGCAGTCGGTGACCGGCGCGGTTTCGCCAAAGCCCTTCGAGCGCAGGCGGGCTGCGTCGATGCCCTTGGACACCAGGTACTTCATGACTTCGGCCGCGCGGCCGTCGGAGAGCTTGAGGTTTTCGTTGTCATCGCCCACATCGTCCGTGTGGCCCTGGATTTCCAGCATCTGGATGTGGGTGTGGGACTTGAGAATGGACACTACCATGTCGAGCACCGGGAAGCTCTCCTTCTTGAGGGTGGTCTTGCCCGTATTGAAGTAGATCTTGTCCAGGATCTGGATGTTGGTGCGGGTGATGATGGCCTTCACGGGCCCCTTGTCGGGGCAGCCGTCCTCATCCTCGAAGCCGTTGATGGTTTCCTTCTCGTTGGAGCACTTGTCGACCTTCGTGCACACGGTGGCGAACTTCGCGAGGTTCTTCTGGATGGTCTCGTTGTCGTCACAGAAGCCGTCCTCGTCGTTGTCGGCATCGGGGCAGCCGTCCTCGTCCGCGAAACCGTCCTTGTCCTCGGGGTCATTGACGCACTTGTCGGACATGTCGGGAATGCCATCCCCATCCGTGTCGCGCGTAGCATCCGGGCAGCCGTCCTCGTCCTCGAAATTGTTCTTGTCCTCGGGATCCTTCACGCACTTGTCGGACATGTCGGGAATGCCATCCCCA
>CAZEZP010000082.1:0-14320 GCA_964516435.1 uncultured Kofleriaceae bacterium
TCCTCGGGGAACAGTCTGGCGATGGCATCCACCAGGGAGGAGGCATCGTACAGCTCGGGCAGGCCATGCAGGAACCGCGCCAGGTCCGCCTGCATGTCCCGGGCCCGCTGGTAGCGATCTTCCTTGCGCGGGGCCAGCGCCTTCTGGAGAATGCGCTCCAGTTCGACGGGAATGCCCGCGCAGATCAGGGAGGGTGGCGTGATTTCCGCCCGGGTGGCCGCTTCCAGCGCCTTGTGGCCCTTGAAGGCCGCATAGGGATGCACGCCGGTCACCATCTCATAGAGAATCAACCCGACGGCGAAGATGTCGGAGCGGCAGTCCACCGGGTCCGTGCGCGCCTGCTCGGGACTCATGTAATGGAGCTTTCCGCGCAGGATGCCGTCTTCCTCGTTGCGCCCAAGCGCCTTGGCGATGCCGAAGTCGGTCACCTTGACGGCGCCTTCGCGGGACAGGAGGATGTTCTGCGGGCTGATGTCGCGGTGCACCAGTTCGAGGGGGCGTCCATCCGGGCCCGTGAGACGGTGGGCGTAATCCAGCCCGCGCAGTACCTCGGCGATGATATAGGCCGAAAGTCCGGTCGGCAGGGGGGACCCGGTTTCCCGGCTCTTCCGGATCAACTTCATGAGATCCACCCCGTCCACGTATTCCATGACCATGTACAGGCAGCCGGCATCGGCTTCGTGGGCGGCGGCCTGGCCGTATTCGAACACCTGGACCACGTTGGGATGGTTCAGTTCCATGGAGAGTTCGGCCTCGTAGCGGAACGTGTCCTGGAAGTGCGCGTTGGCGGAGAGCGCCTGCAGGATGCGTTTGAGGGCCACCGTCTTGCGCAGGCCGTTGTAGTTGGCCTCGGCCAGGTACACGTCCGCCATGCCGCCTTGACCGATCTTTTCCAGCAGGGTGAACTTTCCGATTTTCTGTGGCGTTTCCAAGGTGCACTCCCGGCCGATTCATTCGGTCATCGATCGTCCATGCCGCCTATTTATCCTGAAAAGCGTCATGCGGTACAACTGAAAAATCCGAAAAGCCCCCTTTCGGGACGCTTTTGTGACGGGACGCTCGTTCCGGAAAAAAATTCCCGTTGCCTTCAGGACGGTTCCATGAAAAAAACGGGGACGGAGACTGATGCGAATGGGCCAGGTTCGTCATTTCATGTTTTTCTTTACCTTGTTGCCGGCTTTCCTCTCCTGCAAGTCCACCTGCGAAAAAGCCGTGGAAAAGACCATCGATTGCGCGCCGTCCTCGGGACTCAAGTCCCAACTGGAGCAGACCCGCGATCTGGCCGTTTCCGTGTGCTCGCCCCACGAGGATGAAGTGAAGAAGTGCCTCCAGTTGTCCAACTGCGTGGATTTTCATCGCTGCATGAAGAAGGCCGTCGTCTTCCGGGAACCCCCGGCGCGCAAGTCGCCGGGAGAAGTCCCGGAGGAATCCGGCATGTCCACCGAAAACCCGGCGCAAACGCCTCCGGCGGAAGAACCCGTCCGCCCATGAGCGAGGCCGGCCTTTCGGAAAGGGGAACGGTTCTTTCCGTTCTGGAGCGCTCATGAGCATCCGTCTGCCTTTCATGGCTTTTTTCCTTCTGGTTTCCGCCTGCAAAAGCGGACCGGCGTCCGTCCCGTTCGCGGACGATTTCGAGCGGGAACGGCCCGGGGCCGTGTGGTTCGATACCATCGGCCGCTATGTCATCGACCGGGGTGTCCTCACCATTTCGGGGGGTTACAACCATCCCCTGTGGCTGAGGCGGTCCCTGCCGCGGGAGGTGGAAATCTCCCTGCGCGCGCGCGCCCTATCCCCGGATGGGGATCTCAAGATCGAACTGTTCGGCGACGGCAGGAGCTTCGCCTTCAATCGGGGGCGCTATCTGGCCACGGGCTATGTCCTGTGCCAGGGCGGATGGAACAATTCCAAGACGTTCATCGCGCGGCGCGACGAGCACGATCCCCGGCTGCTGGCCACTTCCCGCTTTCCCGTGGAGATCGGGAAATGGCACGAATGGCGGATCGCCACGCATTTCGAGGGTTCCCGGCTCGTCATCTCCTGGTGGATCGACGGCGTCCCGGCGCTGCGTCTCGTGGACCCGGAGCCTCTGTACGGTCCGGACAACCGCCATTTCGGCTTCTCCAACTGGAAATCCGACGCCAACTTCGACGATCTGCGCATCGAACCGCTGACGCAGGAGCGCCGGCGGCGACTGGAAGCGGCATGGAATGCAGCCATGCCAGGTCCGCCAGAAGGGGAACCTGCAGGCAGTCTTCCGGGCGCGTCCGGCCCGGCGGAACGGGAGCCGCCCATGCCTCCCGATCCGTCCGGCGGCATTCCGGAATGAGCGATTCCGGGCATTTGCGCAGCGTCTCCAGTTCACGGCAGATCCGGGTTCGGCGCTCAGATGCCAGTCTGGCCCATCGCCGGGCCGCCTGGCTGCGCATGCGGGCATCCGGGTGGGTGGCGGCCTGCACCCGCAACCGCCGTGCTTCCCGTTCCCAGCGCGCCAGACGCAGTTCGCGCGCGATCCGTACAGAAACCGGCTCCTCTCTTGCCTGCCGGCACCCGATGGTGGCCGCAATGGCCAAGAAAAAAAACATGCACCCCATTGACCGCGTGCATTTCAGGCGCATATGAAACGGCAGCTCGTGAAGGAGGTGTGCCATGAGTGATTCCATCGATTCTCCCGTTTCCTTTCTGGACCCTGAAAATCTCGTCATCGTCGGTTCGGGACCGGCCGGTCTCACGGCGGCCATCTATGCGGGGCGCGCCGCCCTTCGGCCGCTGGTGATCGAAGGGCTGGCCGCAGGCGGGCAGTTGATGGACACTACGGAAGTGGAAAATTTTCCGGGCTATCCCAACGGTGTGAAGGGACCGGAACTGATGGAGGATCTGCGCAATCAGGCCCTGCGGTTCTCCACCCGCATCGTATCGGATGAGGTGGTGCGCATGGAACTGGTTTCCCAGCCCAAGGTCCTGCATCTGTCCTCGGGAACCGTCATCCGGGCCAAGGCCGTGATTCTGGCCATGGGGGCGACCGCTCGCTGGCTGGGGCTTCCTTCCGAGCAGAAACTGCGCGGGTTCGGCGTGTCCGCCTGCGCCGTCTGCGACGGCTTCTTCTTCCGCGACCAGGATGTGGCCGTCGTGGGTGGCGGGGACAGCGCGCTGGAAGATGCCATCTATCTGACGCATCACGCCAGAAGCGTCACCCTCATCCACCGGCGGGACCAGTTGCGCGCTTCCCGCATCATGCAGGAACGCGCATTCGCCAATCCCAAGATCCGCTTCATCTGGAATGCCCAGGTCTCGGAAGTGCTTGGCGATCCCTCCGGCGCCGGGGTCACGGGCGTGCGCCTGAAAGATACGAAGACCGGAGAGGAGCGGGAAATCGCCGTCACCGGGCTGTTCATCGCCATCGGCCACGACCCCAACACCCAACTGGTGCGGGGTCAGGTGGAACTCGATGGGGCCGGTTTCATCGTGACCCGCGGCAATACCACCCATACCAGCCTCGAGGGGGTTTTCGCCGCCGGCGACATCGCCGACCCCCGTTACAAGCAGGCCATCACGGCCGCCGGCTCCGGTTGCAAGGCGGCGCTGGATGCAGAACGCTGGCTGGCCGAACATGGAAATTGAAATAAAATTGCAATAACAATTGCAATACATTGTTTTCATTTCATTGCATGTGCCAACTGGCGGGGACATCGCAGGCGGCCGGTGATGCGCGCCACACGGAGGCTCCCGGAGTTTTCGCCGTGTCCAGCCAGCCCCCATAGCGACTGGCCAGTTCGCCCCAGGGGTTGAACAGGTACAGCGGTTCGCCGCCGTTCCCCAGCCCTCCCGAGGCCAGCGAAGAACCCAGGATCATTACATCCGTGTCGCACGGGGGTTCGCCCGGCAAATCGCAGGCGTATCCCTTGCCGGCGATGCGGACCCGCGCGCCGGGCTCCAGCCGGTGCGCCGGCAGGAGATCGCCGGACTTCTCCAGCGAATCGGTCAACTCGTAACCCTCCAGTTCCACGGGGTCCTGCGAGGCATTGAACACTTCCACGAATTCCTGTGCCGGTTCCGGGCCCGACGGGTTGGGGAACACCCGCACCAGAACAGGGCCGGGAATGAAATTTTCGGATTCCGCCGCCGCGGGCACGAATCCTCCAAGTTCATGGCTGCCTTCCAGCCCCATCACGTGCACGCGGAAAGGTTCGCGGCCGGCAAGGGCCAGTTCGGCAAGGCCGTCGCGCACCCACTGTGTCCCTGTGCGGGGCCCCGATGCATCCTCGAGCCACAGCAGGGCTTCTCCATCCAGGCGTCCCGCCACGTGCGTGCATCCGGTCACGGCCGAGATGTCTTCCAGGTGCCACTTCGGCGGGTAGAGCCACGCCAGTTCACCGGTGGAAAAAGCCCCCAGCCGCATCCAGGGCAGCAGATAGCGGCCTCCTTCGAGCCGCACGCGGCGGATGGCCCGCAGCTCGTAGCGGGTCTCGGAGCGGAGCATGGCCGGCACCCGCAGCAGGACCGAGCCGCATCCCGCCGGCTCCCCCGCGCACCCCGGAAGAAAAGGCTCCGCCGTCAATTCGTGTATTTCGCCATCCGGTCCCGCCAGGATGAAGATGCCGGGCCCCATGGCCCCTTCCCCCGGCAGGCGCAGGGCGATGAAAGCCAGGTTCTGGGGAACGCCGCGGGCATCGCGCATCGGAGCCAGCCAGATGGCTTCGGCCGCCAGATCATCGGCCGGCGGCGTGGAGAATTCCAGGGAAAAAGCCGCCATCTTTTCTTGCGCGTCCAGCAGGGGGCGGCCTTCGAGATCCCGGATGGCCGGAGTGAGCACCAGGTCGTAGCGCCAGGCCGGCCACATGGAGCCCCAGCGCGGTTTCAGGAGGAGCCGGTCCGCTTTCGTCTCCCATTCCAGTTCCACGGTGCCGGCCGCGCGCGACGGCGACAGCCCACCCCTGGAGGCGTCGACCAGGAAGGCTTCGTCCACACGCGAAAGGAAGCACCTTCCTGCGTGGCAGGTTCCCGGACAGGCGGGATTGCAGGCGCCCACATCCTTTTGCGCAAGCAGGTGGACGCCTCCGGCCGGCACGGGCATCACGGGACGGGAAAACGTGATTTCCACGGGCGATTCTGCCGGTATCGGCCAGCGTTCTCCCGAAAAACCCTTCACGCGGGGGAATTCGTCCAGGTCCGGTGCATGGGGATCCTGCCGACAGGAAACCCAGGTCATCCAGAAAACGACGTACCACATGCGCCATCGCATGAAACACCTCCTCGTCCCGTGGACGAGCGCAAATCGTGCCAACATCGATGTGAAAATTTTTTTTTGCAACCGATTGATATCATTTGAAATTTTGAAATATCTCGGAAAAGGCGCAAAAAGGCTTCCTGCGTCTTTTTCACCAGAAATGGATAAAAGCATCCGAATTTGGCGGTTTCCCCTTGTCCACCGTTTTCCCATGGTTACAATTCGGCGTGCTTCGGGCGCTTGCGGGTCGCAGAAGCATCAAGGAGGCAGGCATGAGTTGGTTGAAGCGGATTTTTGGTCTCGAGCCGGATCCCGATGTGCAGATTGTTTCCGTCAACGATGAAAACTACCAGGAGACAGTGGTGAAGAGTCCCCTGCCTGTGATGCTGGACCTGTGGGCTCCCAGTTGCACACACTGCAAGCCCATGGTGCCCATCATGACGTCGCTGGCCAAGAAATACAAAGGTCAGGTGCGCTTTGCCGAGTGCGACATCTCGGTCAATCCCGATGTCGCCCGCAAATTGCGGATCCGCGGCACCCCGACGGTGGTTTTCTTCAAGAACGGCAAGGAAATCGAGCGTGCCGTTGGATTCAAGGGTTCCCTGTATCACACTGAAATCATCGAAACGGAGTTCCTCGGAAACGAATTCAAGCTCTGACGCGGTCACGGCCCGCGGAAAGCCCGCAAGAGGCCAAGCCTCGTGAGCGGCCGAACCAGCGTTTGCGAGGACAGGTGCAACTTATGGCCCGAAACTGGCGCCATGCACCGGTTTCATCCCGGTTTCAGGGAGGAAATGCCCGCTGCGCGACGTTCACCGGGGCGCCGTCGAGTTACGCCGACGGTTCAGTTCTCTTCGGGCCGGGAGGAGGGGCCATCCTTCCAGACGCGCACAGTAGCATCGATTTTTTCCTTGATTTCGATTCCCTTGGAGACGGCCTGCATGACCCGGGGATGGCTGAGCACCTTCATGACCCGCGGGTCATTGACGATTTCCAGCGCGTGCATGAGGATTTTGGATTTGATTTGTTCCAGATCGATGCGCATGAGCGACTCCTTGCAATTCATTCATTGCTGTTAGCGTCCGGCTGGGAGGGTGCGGCCTCCGCCTGGCAGGCCCGGCTCCATTCCTCCGGTACGGGCACGCCCCGCTTTCGCGCGGCCGCCAGGTCTGCGGCGGCTGCGGCGCAGTGGCGCAAGCGCAGGTGGACCATGCCCCGGGCCGCCAGCGACGGGGCATGTCCCGGATGTGCGGCCAGGACGAAATCCAAATCGGCCAGAGCCTCCGGCAGCCTTCCCAGCGTGTACAGTACCATGCCCCGGCGGGCGCGCCACTCGGCGCGCGGCTGCACGGCGATGGCCGCATCCATGTCCGCGAGCGCTTCCGGCAGGCGGGAGAGCCCTACGAGGGCCGCCGCCCGGCCCATGAGCGCGTCCGGATTTCCCGGGCGCAGGACCAGCGCCCGGTCGAAGGACTTGCGCGCCTTTTCGTGGTCCTGCCTTTGCAGGTGGCGTCGCCCCTGCGCCATGCTGTTTTCCCATTTTCCAGGGCGGGAGCAGGCGATGACGAGCAGCGTCGCGGACAGGAGAAGCAGGGGGCGGAGCATGACGGGACGGGTCACAGACCCACGGCGGCCTGCAGTTGCTCCACGCGGTCGGTGCGCTCCCACGTGAAGGATTCCTCGTTGCGCCCGAAATGACCATAGGAAGACGTGGCCAGGTAGCGGGGCTTGAGGAGATCCAGTTGCCGGATGATGGCGCCGGGCCGGCTGTCGAATACGCGCTCCACGGCGCGGGCCAGTTTCTCGTCGTCCACGCGGCCCGTCCCGAAGGTCTGCACCATGAGGGATACGGGGTGCGCCACGCCGATGGCGTAGGCCAGTTGCACCTCGGCCTTGCGGGCGAGGCCCGCGGCCACGATGTTCTTGGCGATGTAGCGGGCCCAGTAGCAGGCGGAACGGTCCACCTTGGAGGGATCCTTGCCGGAGAATGCACCGCCACCGTGGCGGGCCATGCCGCCGTAGGTGTCCACGATGATCTTGCGCCCCGTCAGGCCGGAATCGCCCATGGGGCCGCCGATGACGAAGCGTCCCGTGGGATTGATGAAGAAGCGCACGTCGGGGGCCAGCCGGTCGGCGGGAATGACCTTGCGCACGACCTCCTCGATGATGGCTTCCTCGATCTGCCTGTGGGTGACGTCGGGATCGTGCTGGGAGGACACCACCACCGTGGTGATGCTGACCGGCCGGTCGTTCTCGTAGCGCACGGTCACCTGCGTCTTTCCATCCGGCCGCAGGAACGGCAGGATGCCGGCCTTGCGCACCTCGGCCAGGCGCCGGGCCAACTGGTGGGCGGTCATGATGGGCATGGGCATCAACTCGGGCGTTTCGTCCGTGGCGTAGCCGAACATCATGCCCTGGTCGCCGGCGCCCTGGTCGTCGCGCTCGTAGGCGCCTTTCCCCTCCACTCCCTGTGCGATGTCGGGGCTCTGCTGCTCGATGGCGGACAGCACGGCGCAGGTCTCGTAGTCGAAGCCCATCTTCGCATCGGTGTAGCCGATGTTCTTCACGGTCTCCCGCACCACGTCCGGAAAATGCACGTAGCATTCCGTGGTGATTTCGCCGGCGATGAGCACCATCCCGGTCTTCGTGATGGTCTCGCACGCCACGCGGGCGTTGGGGTCCTTTTCCAGGATGTGGTCCAGGATGGCATCGGAGACCGCATCGCAGATCTTGTCCGGATGCCCCTCGGTGACGGATTCGGATGTGAACAGGTAAGAACTCATTTTGAAAACTCCCGAAGCTGCAAGGTGTTTTGCGTTTCATGCCGCCGGCGGCAGCTCGCGTGCGCGGCGAGCGCATTCATACCCGGAAAGGCGCGTCGAGTCAAAGGCGGATTTGAATTTCAGAAAACAAATTCCGATGGCATGCAGCATATGAGCGCGTTGCAGGCGGTTTCCTGGGGGCGACCGCGAGTCCGCCGGATACAGGCGTTTCTTTTTGCTGGCCAAGGATGATGCCGCTGTGCTATACACGGGCGGCCTTTTTGGAGGTGATGGTTCCATGGTCACATGCACGTACTGCTACGAGATGGTCACGAAAGCCGCCCGCAAGGCATCGGATGTCTGCCCGTTCTGCTACCACCGTCTGCCTGAACCCCCGCCCACGCCGGTGCCGGTCGCCAATGACGTTCCGGCGGAGCCGGCCGTGTACGTGGATCCCACGGTGGCGGCCATCCAGCAGGCCCAGGCGGCGGCGGCCGCCGCGCCCAAGGGCAACAAGAACGTGGTGATCATCGGTGCCGTGGCCGGCGTCCTAGTGCTGGGCGCCATCCTGTTCTTCGTGCTGGGCGGCGGCGGGTCCAAGGGCGGCGCGGGCGGCAAGAAGGAAGAAGGGCTCAATCCCAAGCTCGTTCCCTCGCTCAAGACCCTGCACAAGAGCGTGCTCGCCAAGACCGAGAACTTCTTCAAGAAGACCTGCCAGCCCTTCCAGGAGACGGGATACAACTTTACGTCCGAACTGGTGCTCAAGGGAGACGAATGGAAGGCGCTCATCCAGCCCGGTTCCGGAAGCTCCACCCAGAACGAGGACTGGTACCTGTGCCCCCTGAAGTTCATCGAGATGCGCTCCAAGGCCGACATCAAACTCAAGGTGGAAACCCGCTATCAGAGCGGCGGCCTCTTTGGCAGCGCCAAGAATTTCGCCAAGGTGGCGCTGGAGGGCGAAAGCCTCAAGATGGGATTCACCCTGCCCACCCAGGAGCAGTTCATCGAGAGTTGGGGTGACGTGAAGGGTACCTTCTACGTGAAGATGGGATTCCTCAACAGCACATCCGATGCGCTCAAGGCGCTCAATGGCTCCTATACTGATTTTCGTTTTGGCCGCGAGGCCTACATCAAGATGCACGGCGTCAAACTGGTGCAGACCGAGCCGCAGGGCGGCAATGCCATGTTCGGCAAGTTCGAGGCCGTCATCCCGGGCTGGTTCGGCGAGGCGCGCACCAAGGAACTGCGCGACTGGGGAACGGGCTGCAACAACGACGTGACCGAGCAGTTCCGCAAGATCGCCCAGGAAATGATCGACCGCCACGACGACCTGGAGGAATTCAAGGACAGCCCGCAGTTGAAGGAATACCTGGATGCCGCGGAGAAGGCCGGCAAGGCGCTGTGCCAGGCGATGCCCGACGTCATGAAGGCCATCGAACTGTATGACCAGGGCAAGGCCGGCGACGTGTCCGCCGTCGAGGCTTCCCTCAAGGCCGCGCTGGAAGCCGCCCGCAAGGCGTTCACCCAGGATCTCGAGGCGCAACTGGACGCCATCGCGGCGAAGAAATGAAAATCCTCCCCATTTTCCTTCCTGTCGTTTTCTCCTTGATTTTCTTCAACCCAGCCTGCACGTCGGTGGGATCCCGCCGGGAGGCTCCGCCATCCGAATCGCCGGATGCCGCCATGGCACCGCCCGCCGCGCCGACGGAAAACGGGCCGAAAGATGCGCAAAAGCAGCCGCAAGGCATTCCCGAAGCCGTGCTTCCGGAAGGGGTCCCTCCGCTGGAGTACGAGAAGCTTCCCGATATCCCGCTTCTGGACGTGGCGCCGCGGGAAGTGGCCGCGGCGGTGCCTCTGCTGGGCCGGGAAGTCTGGTACGGTGTCTACGTCATGAACCAGAAGGTGGGCGCCATGAGTTCCGCCTGGACAGTCTGGGAAGTCGATGGAAGGCGTCTGGTGGAGCAGAAGCAGACCTTCCGCATGGAAATGAATGTTCTGGGCGGGAAGAAGACGCTGGACCTGGCGACGACCGTTACATACGACGCGCAGAGCGGCGATCTGCTGGAGCATTTCACGGTGCAGAAGGCGGATCACCTGGAACGCACGGTGCGGCTCGTGCGGCGGCCCGACGGCTCGCATGCGGCGACGGTGGAGGACAAGGCCCCCGGGGAGAAGCCTTCCCCGGCCCGCGAATACGTGCCCAACCGCCCGCTGGGGGGCTTATCCGAAAGCGATCTCGCGTTTTCCGTCATTCTCCAGAAGGGCCCCCCGGCCTGGAATCCGGGAAAGGCCTGGCGTGCACGCAAATTCATGAGCACCGACATATCCGTGTCCCACGAGGCCGGACGCGTGGTGGCCTCCGTGCAGCGCGAGGTCGATGGCCGGACGCGCACGTATCACCTGGTGGAGACCGTTTCGGACAACCCCAAATCGCGCGTGGTGTCGGTGTATGACGAACAGGGCATCCTCGTGGTCAGCCGGGTGGGCACGATCGAGATGCGCCGGGAGGATGCCCGCAGCGTCCGGGAAGGCATGGGCGGCCGGATCGATACGGGAATCGATGCCATTATCCCCGTGCGTATCGAAAATCCGCGGCAACTCGCGCGGCTCGTCCTGCAGATGGACGGACCGTTCGCAGCGCCCGAATTCCTGAATGAGACCCGTTACAAACTGGAGACCGTGGATGGGAAGAAGCGGCTCACCCTCACGGTGGACACCCTGAAGGGCTGGGAAAAGCCGAATCCGGCCAAACTGCCGGAAACCGTCAAGAAATACCTGGGGTCCGAGCCCAACATCGAGAGCGACGATGCGGAAATCGTGGCGATGGCCCGGCAGGCGGCCGGGAAGTTCTACCAGCCGGTCGACGTGATTCGCGCGGTGGTGGATTTCGTCGGGGATACCGTCCAGGATACCATGCGATCCGACATCGACAGCGCCCGCATGGTGGCGCGCATGAAGAAGGGCGACTGCACGGAGCACAGCATCCTGGCCACCGCGCTCCTGCGCGCGCTGGGATATCCGGCCCGCCAGGTGGGCGGCGTGGGTTTCGTGAAGATGTGCGATTCTCCCCGGGATTGTCTCGAGGGACTCGGGTATCATGCCTGGACGCAGGTGTGGGTCGGGCGCTGGGTGGACGTGGATCCCACCTGGAAACAGACGCCGGCCGACGTCACGCACGTGCTCATGGGCACGACTGCGGACATGCAGTGGCTCGAAAGCCTGGGCAAGCTCAAGGTCACGGTCATCGAATCGAAGTGATGCCTGAAAGGCATTCGGGGGGGGGACGCAAGGGGATGAAACCGCATCGCACCGGGATTTCGGCGCGCGCGCGGCGGCGTGTTTTTTTGCGCGAAACGGGGCAACCTTTCCGGCGGATTTCCGAAAATGTCTGGTGCAGGAGGCGTGAATCGGATAGAACATGGGCGCCATGAAGACCCCCAGTCTGTTCCCGGCAGGATTCGGCAAGAAAGGGCAGGAGGAGACCTGGACGGGAGAAATCACGGACGTGGTGTTCCACAACCGGGAAAACGGTTTCACCGTGCTGCGCCTGCAGTCGGCGGATCAGGCGATCACGGTGGTTGGCAGCATGGCCGAGCCGCAGGAAGGCTGGTGGATCCGCGTGCACGGGGTGTGGGAGGAAAATCCGCGCTGGGGCATGCAGTTGCGCGTCCTGCATTGGGAATATGCTTCGCCAGCGGGCCGGGAAGGGCTCGTGCGCTTTCTGGGCGGCGGGTTCATCTCGGGCATCGGGCCTGCCTTCGCCGCCCGCATGGTGGAGCATTTCGGGGAGCGCACGCTGGAAATCATCGAGCGGGAGCCGGAGCGCCTGCGGGAGGTGCCGGGCATCGGCCGGACCCGGTTGAAGACCATCTGCGAATCCTACAGGAAGTACAAGCACCTAAGCGAGGTGTTCGTATTCCTGCAGAGTTATGGCGTGGGGCCGGGAACGGCGCACCGCATCTACAACCGGTACCGCGACGAGAGCATCCGCGTGCTGCGGGAGGACCCCTACCGCATGGCGCTGGAGGTCGACGGCATCGGTTTTCTGACGGCGGACCGCATCGCCCGTTCGATGGGCGTTTCCGAGGATTCGCCGGGCCGGATGGACGCGGCCTGCCTTTTCTCGCTCCAGCAGGCGGAACTCGATGGGCATGTCTTTCTGCCGGCCGACGTCCTCAAGGAGCGCACGCTGGCCTTCCTGCAGCGGGAGGATTTCGATTTGCCGGCGGTGCTGGAGCGGCTTTCGCGGGACAAGCGCCTCGTCGTGGACGAGGGGCGCGTCTATCTGCCGTTCTTTCTGCATGCCGAGCGCAAGGCCGCCCGGAATCTGGCTGGCCTGGCGCGCACGAAGAGCCGTTTTCCCACAGACCGGCTGGCCCGGCTGGATGAGTTTCTGGGAAACGCTCTGGATATCCAACTGGAGCCGCAGCAGAAGCAGGCGGTGAAGACGGCGCTTTCCTCGGGGCTCACCGTGGTGACGGGCGGTCCCGGTACGGGCAAGACCACGCTGGTGCGTGCCATCACGACGGCGCTGGACAAGGCCGGCCTGCGGGTGGAACTGGCCGCCCCCACGGGCCGCGCGGCGCGGCGGCTGTCCGAGGCCACGGGGCACCCGGCCCAGACCCTGCACCGGCTGCTGGAGTTCGCGCCGCAGACGCAGCGGTTCGGGCGCAACCGCCACAATCCGCTGGATACCGAGTGGATCGTGGTGGACGAGGTGTCCATGGTGGATCTGCCTCTCCTGTATGCGTTGCTGGAGGCGGTGCCGGATGGCGCTTCGCTGTGCTGCGTGGGAGACGTGGACCAGTTGCCTTCCGTGGGGCCCGGGATGGTGCTGCGGGACATGATCGATTCCGGCGTGCTGCCGGTGGTGCGTCTGCAGAAGATTTTCCGGCAGGCCCAGGGCAGCATGATCGTATCCGCGGCCCACGAGATCAACGAGGGCCGCTTCGAATCCCAGGGCAAGGGCGTGCAGGGGGATCTCTTTTTCATCGAGCGCGACGACCCCCAGGCCGTGTCCAGGCTCGTGCATGAGATGGCGACCCGGCGCATACCGGATTCGTATGGGTTCGATCCCATGAGCGAGATCCAGGTGCTCACCCCCATGCACAAGGGGATCCTCGGCACCGAGGCGCTCAACGCGCAGTTGCAGGAAACCCTCAACCCGCACGGGCGGCCGTTTTTCGCCAGCGGGCGCAACTGGCGCGTGGGGGACCGCATCCTGCAGTTGCGCAACAACTACGATTCCCTGGTGTTCAACGGGGATGCGGGCCGTATCGAGAACGTGGACACGCAGGCGCGCCGGGTGTGGGTGCGCTTCGAGGACCGGTCGCTCGAGTGGGATCTGGATCAGTTGTCCGATTGCGTGCTTTCCTATGCCATTTCCATCCACAAGAGCCAGGGCAGCGAGTATCCCGCCGTCGTGGTTCCCATTCACACGCAGCACGCCGTCATGCTCCAGCGCAATCTTCTGTACACCGCAGTCACGCGTGCGCGCCGCCTGGTGGTGATCGTGGGCAGCCGGAAGGCCATGAACATGGCCATTCAGAACGTGCGGGAGCAGGAGCGCTACAGTTTTTTGCGCGAACGCATCCTTCAGGTCATGGAACAGGAAAAGTGAATCCGGAAGTTGGCCGGCCGGGTTTTTCAGTGTTCTGCGCAGCGGCAAGGGAAGTGTGGAAAGGTGGAATCCCGCGGCCGGAAGGGGGGAGGAAAATTTGCGAAATGGGGCCGTTGGGGGGTAGATTGGCCGGCGGCGGGAAGCGAGAGACCGCCGCGGGAAGGAACATGACGTATCTGGCGAATGGAATCATCGAGTATTACGTGTGCCCGGTATGCGGGGCGCGAGTGAACCAGTTGCGCCGGGGGCGGTGCACGACGTGCTATCAGGCGTGGGTGGAGAGCCAGCCGGTGGCGGTGGGAGCGACGTGCCGGATATGCGGGGAGCGCCGTCGGTCGCATCTGCAGCGGGTGGAGTTGCTGGGTCGGTGGTTCACGATGTGCCACATCTGCGCGTACCGTGCGGTACGCCTGGACCCGATGCCCGGACACATCGAGGGAGTGAAACTGGCGCTGGCGCGGGATAGGCGGTTCACGGAGCGGCGTCGGGGGCTGCCGGACACGCGGACGTTCAAGCGGGAGCGGCGTGTGGGGGAGCGGCGGGTGATCGAGTTGTCGGCGGAGGATCTGCTCTACGAGGACGAGGAGATGTTCCTGGATTACGACGAGCCGATCGAGGGGGAGGTGACGGGGGTGTTCCAGAAGGTGGAAGCGGAGGACCTGGCTGCGGACGCGAAGGACCCGGCCAGCGTCGAACTGGAGCTCTGAGCGCACC
>CAZEZP010000083.1:0-8861 GCA_964516435.1 uncultured Kofleriaceae bacterium
GCAGCCATAGCGCTCTGCTGGGGTAAGTGCGGGGTGAGGAAGCCAGGGAGTGAGGCTGGCGGTAGCAGGGGTGAGGTTGAGAGGGGCCGGGGGGGAAAAGGAACCCAGGATGGCGTTGGTCACGTTTTCGGGCATCCAGGAATGCTTGACGAAGCGCGCGGCCACCAGCAGGGCCTGGGCACCCCGCCCGGGGGAAAGACCCAGAAACGTCAGCACGTTCTGCGCCATGGCGACGTCCGGAAACAGGCGTGCGGCCTGATCCAGGAGCCCGCTGCGCGCGAAGGCGACCAGGTTGATGCCTACCGCCACGTGGCTGTCGGCCGGCAGTGGCAGCACGGAGAGATCCACGTTTTCCATTCCGAAGCGCGAAAGCGCCGGGGGCTGCACCAGCGGAAGGGTTTCCGTTTCGGTCTGTTTCAGGATGTTCTGGCAGGCCTTGATCTTGTCGTCGTCCTCGTCCACGGTGCGGCTGGACTTGCGGCACGAGGCCAGGGAGAAGAAGCAGATGCAGGATGCGACGACGACGGGAAGATGTCGGAAGAACAGCATGTCACCTCGCGAGGGGGTCATCGGCCATGGAATGGGCATGGTAGGAGGACCGCACCAGCGGACCGGAGAGAACCGCCGAAAAGCCCATTTCCAGCGCCACGAGGCGCAACATATCAAATTCCTCCGGCGAAAGGAACCGCTCGACGGGGGCATGGCCGCGGCCTGGCGCCAGATACTGGCCCATGGCCAGCCGAGCCACGCCGGCCGTACGCAGATCGCGCAGGGTTTCGAGGATTTCCTCGCGGGTCTCGCCCAGGCCCAGCAGCAGGCTGCTCTTCACCACGGCGCCGCTGCGCGCCGCATGCGCCAGGACGGCCAGCGAACGTTCATAGCCGGCCAGCGGCCGGATGGCCGGGGAGAGCCGGCGCACGGTTTCGATGTTGTGCGCGAACACGTCGGGCCGTGCCGCGAGCACCGCATCCACGGCCGCCGTGTTTCCCCCGAAGTCCGGCACCAGCGCTTCCACGCCCCGGCACACCCGTTTCGTCTCGCGGATCACCTCGGCCCAGTGGGCGGCTCCGCCGTCGGGCAGATCGTCGCGCGTGACGGAGGTGATCACGGCATAGCGCACGCCCAGTTCGGAAAGCACGGCCGCCACCTTTCGCGGTTCCTCGGGATCCGGCGCAAACGGGGCCGCATCGTGGCGGACATCGCAGAACCGGCAGTTGCGCGTGCAGACATCCCCCAGGATCATGATCGTCAGCGTGCGGTGCGCCCAGCATTCGCCCAGATTGGGGCACGACGCCTCCGTACACACCGTCACCAGCCCGTGGTCCCGCAGTTTCCGGCGCACGTCCGCGAAGCCTCCATATCCCGGGAGGCTCGTGCGCAGCCACGGGGGTTTGCGTAGCCGCGGGGGCGCCTCGTTCTTGCGGAAATCGCTCATAGGATCGTCTCCATGCGGTCCAGGGTGGAGCGCAGCACCCGCAGGTCCGTGTAGAGGGTGAGCGCCTGGGGGCGCAACTGCGGTTCCTTGCGCAGCATGCGCCGCACGATGCGCGAGAAGGCCGGGTGGATGGGAATGTCCGGCGCCTTTTCGTGCATGGGCGGAACGCTCCGCGTCAGATGCGCCATCAGGATTTTCTGCGGTTCCTCGTCATCGAAGGGCCGCTCACCCGTCATCATCTCGTAGGCCATGATACCCATCGAATAGATGTCGATGGCGCTGGTGAGGTCCTGGTCCATCGTGATGCGCTCGGGGGCGATGTACTGGGGGGTTCCGAACAACTGCCCATCGTGGGTGATGGGGGTGCCCTTGAGCAGTTTGGCCATGCCGAAGTCGATGAGTTTCACGTCCCGGCCCCCGGGTGCGCAGAGCATCACGTTTTCGGGCTTGATGTCGCGGTGGATGATGCCGCGCTCGTGGCAGGTTGCGAGCGCCGAACAGACGGGAATCAGAATGTCCAGGACTTCCACGAGTTCGAGGCGTTCCCGCGCCACGAGCACGTCCCGCAGTGTGGCTCCCTCGAGCCACTCCATCTCCACGAAGGGCGCGCCTTCGATGGTGGTTCCGTGCCCCAGATAGCGCACCACAGACGGGTGCTCCAGCCGCGAGAGGATTTCCATCTCGCGCACCAGCCGGCGCCGGTCCTCCTCGTCGGTCACGTCCTTGATCACCTTGAGGGCGACGGTACGGCCGGTTTCGCGGTTGAAAGCCTTGACCACCTTGGCGATGGCGCCCTCTCCGAATTCGTTGAACAGTTGGTAGCGCTCGGGAAAACCCATGAAGAACTTTCCGCACGGCCGGGAAGTCGGCGTGCCTGGCGTACATATAAACGAAAGGCCGAAAGTCTCAACCCCCTTTTTTCCATGCTGCGAAGCGAATGTGAAAAAACAAGGGAATCCTTTTTCAGCTTGCCAAGCGGGGTGAGGTTCCGCTATGTGGGGGGCAGGTTGGTATTTTATTTTTGAGATGAGTCTTATTCTGTATAGTACTGCTCCCAAAATTCCTGCATCCGACAACGTCTGGCCATCCTTGCGCGCCCGGCTGGGCCGGTACCTGGAGGGTCCGCTGCCGTCGCTGGCTTCGGGTTTGCAGGAATCGGCCCGTCTCCAGGTGGTGGATACCGGCGTGCCGGATTCCTGCGCATGGTGGCGCATGGACACGGACGCATGGGTGGGAATGCCCGCATCGACGCTGGATTTTCTGGCGATTTTCCATCAGAGGCCCGATTTGCCTTCGGGGCCCGACGATTTCTGGGCGCGCCTGGCCGCGGATCGGCCGCTGGCCTTTTCCCGCGCCCATGCCTGCGTGGCGGACGCCGTAAAGCCCGCGATTTCCCTGTCCTGTCTGGTGACGTCCAGCGATTGGCATATGTTATTTTTTTATAGTCCCAGTTCGGCCATGTGCGGCCGGACGTTTCCCGGAACTTCCCGGACACCGGATTTTTCGTTCGAGTGTGCCTTGTCGGCCGGCTTCCTGCCCATGGAATCGCTCCGGGGCGCCGGGCGCGGGGACGTACTGCATGCGGGCTGGCCGGCTAAAAATTCCCTGTGGATGGGCCGACATGACATGTGGCTTCCCCTGCGTTTTTCGGGGGGAGACTGGCGCGTCGCCGGAGGGTGGTTCATGAAACCTTCGCCATCGGATCATTTTCCTCTTGAAATTTCGGTGGAACTCGGAAGAATCCGCCTGCGGGGCCGCGATCTGGACTCCCTCGTTCCGGGCGCCATCCTGCCGATGGGCGTTTCCGCGGGCGGCGAGGTCCTCCTGGTTTCCGACGGCCGGGTGCTCGCCCGCGGCGAACTGGTGGTGGCCGGCGGCGAACTGGCCGTCCGTGTTTTGTCCGATGTGATGCTCGACCCGCCACGGGCTGAAAGATTTCCATCCTGACCGGCCGGGCGCCGGCTTTTAGGTGCAGCCATGACCCTGAATCCTTCGACTCGCCGAGTGAACCAGCGCCATGAGGTGCAACTCCCCATCGAAGTGCTCCTGGGAGAGGGCGTCCAGGTGGGAACCATCAAGAACATGTCGGTGGGGGGTCTCTATTTCCACTGCCTGTATCCCCTGCAGCGGGGCCAACTGTTTCCGGTGCGCTTTTCCATCCCCACCCTGGATGTTCCCATCGAGGTGGAAGTGGTGGTGCGCTGGACCGAGAAGGTGGATGATGCCACCTTCGGCGTGGGCGTCCAATTCCTCGGGCTCAAGGCCCGGGAGGTCTGGGCGCTGACGAAGTTTTTCGCTTCCCTCACGGCTGCCATCTGATCCTTCGTTCCCCTGGCATCGTCCTTTCCTGCGTTCCTGTCCTTTTTCGCTTTTCGCGGGGCGGAGAGGCTCGCGCCGTCTCTCGGAGATGCAGGTTCTTGCACGCGATCCGTGGTTTTGTGGTATAAACGAACAGCTTCGATCGACGGCAGGAGGTTCTCTTGAGCTCCAGAAACCTGTTTGGAAAGCGCGATGTCATTTTTCGCATCTTCGATGGCCCCGACAAGAAGGATCTCTGGATGCGCTCCCCCCAGATCGACGGATTCCGCGCCGTGAAGGAAATCACGCAGTTGCCCGTTCTCTTCCTGTGCGAGGTGGAACTGCACAAGGCTCGCTTCAACGTCTACCTGGAATCGCTCTCCCGGATGGAAAACGACGAGAATTCCGTGCTGTTCAAGGGAACCTCCATCGACGAGATCTCGGGGGAATCGATCCTGGTGGAAGGACAGTACGATTTCGTGAACCGCACCGGCTTCATGGAAATCCGGGGGCCGCTCTCATGAAGACGCTGCAGCCGGAGCCGCAGGCCCTGCGCGCCTACATCCGCCGGGTGCCCCTGTTTGCGGACTGTTCCCCGCAGGATGTGGATTCGCTGGCCGCGACCACCATGCTGCTGTCCTTCGAGCGCGGCGAGCACGTGTTCATGGCGGGCCAGACCCCCGAATGCCTGTATGTCCTGGTGGCGGGAAGCGCCCAGGTGCACCGGATCCTTCCCGACGGCACCCAGAAGAACCTGCACCTGTTCCATGCGGTGGCACTGCTGGGGGAGGCGGCCGTGTTCATGGGAATCCCGTATCCGGCCTCCTGCCTGATCCATGAAGATTCCCTGGTGCTGTGCTTTTCCCGCCCGAAACTCATGGATCTGATGGCCCGGGATCCCGGCTTCTCCTGGCGGCTGGTGGGCCAACTCTACAGGAAACTCGACGAATTCGCCTCCATGCTGGCCGCGCATTCCCAGAAGAGCGCCGTGGTGCGTCTGGCATCCTACCTGCTGGGACTGGCCGCGCCGCACCCTCCGGCCGCCGGCCGAAGCGTGCGCATCGAACTGCCGGCGCCCAAGAAGGACATCGCCAATTACCTGGGAATCCGGCCCGAGAGTCTGAGCCGGACGTTTTCCCACCTGGAAAAGGCGGGCGCCATCCGCGTCGATGGCCAGACGGTGGAACTGCGCCTGGAGACGCTCGAGGGATTCATCGCAGACCCGGAGGGGGAGGATGCCTAGGTCGTTTCTTGTCCCGCAGGTGCGGCTGGAGCCTTACCGGCGCAGGAAGACCGGGAAGATGGAGGCGTTTCGATGAGCCGGCCTCCGGAAATTCCAGGACGGGCCGGGCCGGTGCCCGAAGATCTGCCCTCCGGGGCGACGCTGCCTCTGGGTTCGGAAGCCGGCTCGCAGAATCCAGTCACCCGGCCCGGCTTCGAAGAGGACAATGAGCAGGACGTGGCCACGGCCGCCACGTATGTGGCCGATTCCGTTCCCTCACGGCCGGGCGGGAAGACGGCCTCCGGAAGCGCTTCGCCGGGGGATCGTCCGCCTTCGGCCGGTGAGCTTTCCGGGGATGCCCAGGATTCGGAAGGCGACGTCCTGCTCACCCGGGAACACGAGGGGCGCTACGAAATCCTGGGCGAAATCGGCCGCGGCGGCATCGGCCGCGTGCTGCGGGCCATGGATGCGCACATCGGCCGCGAGGTGGCCATCAAGGAGCTTCTGCCCCAGTTCACTTCCTCGGGCTCCCGGGACCCGGTCACCCGGAAGAGCCAGACTGAACTGCGCTTTCTCACGGAAGCCCGCATCACGGGCAATCTCGAGCATCCGGGCGTAGTGCCGGTGTATGAACTGGGCCAACGCGCCGACGGCACCCTCTATTACGTCATGAAACTGGTGCGCGGGCAGACCCTGCTGGATGCGCTCAAGGGCCGCGATCTGCAGGGGCGGCTCTCCCTGCTGCCGCGCTTCATCGACGTGTGCAACGCCATCGCGTTCGCGCATTCCCACGGCGTCATCCACCGGGATCTCAAGCCCGAGAACATCATGCTGGGGCAGTTTGGCGAAACCCTGGTGCTGGACTGGGGACTGGCCAAGATCAAGGATCAGAAGGACCTGCGCGGCGGCGACATCGCGGGCTTCATCGCCCGCCTGCGGGACCGGGACACGGGGGCCACGGCGATGGGCGTCCCCATGGGCACGCCGCAATACATGCCACCGGAGCAGGCGCTGGGCGATGTGGCCAACATCGACGAGCGCTCCGACGTGTACACGCTCGGCGCCATCCTGTATGAAATCCTCACGGGTCGGCCGCCATACCAGGAAAGGACGCCCATGCAGACCATTCTGGCCGTGCTGGAGAAGCCGGTGGTTCCCCCGCAGGAAATCGAGCCGGAGGTTCCCCCGGAACTGGCGGCGATCGCTATGCGCGCCCTCTCCCGGGATAAATTGTCACGGTATGCCACGGCATCGGAACTGGTGGAGGAGGTCCTGTGCTTCCAGCAGGGCCGTCTGGTGCGCTCCTACCGCTATACGCCGCGGGAACTGATCGCGCGCTGGGTGGCGCGTCACCGGCTGGCGCTGCTTCTGGCCGCCCTCGTGCTCGTGGCGGTGGGTGGCGCGTGGTGGTATCGCGGCTGGGCCGACGAGCGGCGCATGATGCGCCGGGAGAAGCAGCGCCAGGAGGCCGTTCTGGCCCGTGTGAACCAGATGGTGGAGGACGTCGGCCGGGGACCGCGCGGCGCGCGCTGGCTGGACGTATACACGTTCAAGCTCATCGGGCTCAAGGAACGGGTGGTGGAGAAACGCCTCATCGAACTGCTGGAGCACCCCTCGTCCGACGTGCGGCGTCTGGCCGCCCGGGCGCTGGGGGGCATGAACTCCGCGCGGGCCGTGGATACCATGTTGGCGCGGCTCAATGAAAAGGCCGAGACCGACGAGAACGTGCTCATCGAGATCATCAACGCGCTGGGCATCATCGGGGATGCGCGCGCCAACGACGCGATCCTGGCCACCCGGCGCCGGTTCGGCCAGTACAGCGCCCTGTGGAACCAGACGTCCCTGGCCTTCAAGATGATTCCCCAGCCCCCGCAGGCGGGCGGCAAGACGGCCGAGGATTATCACCAACTCGGCAAGTCGCTGGAGAACAAGGAAAAGTTCGAGGAGGCCCGGCAGGCCTACCTGCAGGCGCTGGAGAAGGATCCCGACCTGGCCAAGACCCACATCAACCTGGGCGTGCTGTACAAGCGCCTGCGCATGTATGACAAGGCCGAATTCCACCTGTCGCGGGCGGTGGAAATCGATCCCGGGCTGTATGGGGGCTATAACAATCGCGGTCTGCTGTATACGGAAATGGGGAAGTTCGAAAAGGCGCTTGCCGATTACAACAAGGCATTGCAATTGAAGCCGGATTTCGCGAGCGCGTGGAACAACCTCGGCAACCTGCATGTGCAGATGGGCGATTACAGGGCTGCCCGCGAGGATTTCGAGAAGGCGTCGCGCCTGCAGCCGAAGAACCCGCGCTACCTGGAGAACATGGCGGAAGTGGCCATGTACATGCAGGATTTTTCCCAGTCGGAAACACTCTACCGGAAGGCGCTCGAGGTCGACGCGCATTTCCTGCCGCTTCGGGTCGGCCTGATCCGGCTGTATTACATCCAGAAACGCCTTGCCGATGCGCTGGTGGAAGCCAATGCCGCGCTGGACCTGGATCCCGGCTATTTTTCCGCTCTCGCCTGGAAGATCCGCCTGCTACTGGATCTGGGCCGAAAAAAGGAAGCCGAAGCCGTATTGCAACAATTGAAGCAGACGAAATCCTCCGAGTTGTATGAAATCGAGTTATATGAGGCTATGGGGTGGTATTATTATCAAGGCCAGATGGAAAAGGCTTCCGAAATCCTGTCGGGCCTGCTGGCCCGTTCCCTTCCCCTGGCCTGGCGCAAGAACCTGTTCCTCCTGCACGCCGCCATGCGGCTGCTGCTGCAGGACCGCGACTCCTGGAAGCCGGCGCTGCAGGAACTGCTGAAGTCCGACGAGGGTTCCTGGACGGATGGCCTGCTGCACATGCTGGCCGGCGACGTTTCCCCCGAGGAATTGCGGCTCAAGGCCGTCAACCCGCAGCGTCTGCTGGAATTCCATGTGTATTCGGGCGTGATGCTCGAGGCATCGGGGAACTATGTCGCTGCCGTGGAGGCCTACCGCCGGGCCGATGAGGCCATGAACGTGGAACTCTACGAGTGGGTGATCGCGCATGAACGGCGCCAGCGCGTGGAAAGCCTCTCCAGCCGTGTGACGGGCGTGATGCTGGAGCCGCTGCACATGATCAATCCTTTCCGCAACCCGCCAATGGGGCCGTCGCCTGCTCCGGACAGGCCGGCCGTGCCGAAGGCTCCGCGGGATCGGGACTTATGAGGGGCGTTTTCCCATTCGGGCCGCTGCGGGAAAATGCCGGCATCGCTCCCACGGGCCGCCTGGAGCGTGCGGGATTCCTCTTGGTGCTACTGCTGTTCGCAGCCACCCATCTGCAGGGGATCGGGGAGGCCTATCTCGCCGGCCACCAGGGGTTCAACGGCGCCTTGCGCTCCATCATCGGGCGCAACTATGCGCGATACGGGTTCTTCCGCCTGCATCTCCTTCCCGTCAAGAACGTCGGTCCGCTGACTGATGACACGCCCCGGGTGGTGCACTGGCACCATCCTCCGCTGGTGCACATGCTGGTGGGCGTGTCCTTTCTCGTCTTTGGGGAAGGAGAAGCCGCCGCCCGCGCCGTTCCAATTTTCTTCAGTCTTCTTTCAGTGGTGTTTCTCTGGCGTATCGCGCGGCGGCAGTGGGGAGCCGCAGGTGGATTGCTGGCTGCCGCCGCGTTTTGCCTGTTTCCGCTGGAAATCGAGTATGGAGCCATGCCCAATTACGAAGCGCCCGTGATTGCGCTTATGCTGGGAGCTGTATGGTCCTTGTCGGTGATTCGTGAAACCGGCGATACCTGGGCTAAGGCGCTTTTGTTTGCATTCACGGCAATGGCGGGCTTTACGGATTGGCCGGCGTTCATTTTCGCGGCGTTTGTGGGAGTCGGGCCTGTTCTGGACCGGCCGCGCCGATGGGGGCTCTTGGGCGCCTACGGATTTT
>CAZEZP010000084.1:0-13330 GCA_964516435.1 uncultured Kofleriaceae bacterium
TCATCGCGAGTTCGTAGTGCTGCATGCGTTGCCTCCATGGACCGTCGATGGCAGGTTCGAAGAAATTCCATGTCCAATGGGTTCCATCTTCGTTTGGCACGACGGCCCACAACTGTCCGCCGCGCACGTCGAACCCGAACCAACCGACCACGCCTCGTTTTCAATACCATGCCTTGCCCCATTTTTATCTGGAATTTTACATGAACACTGGAAAAAATCTCTCTTTGTTCTCAGTTTAGTTCGGTTCAACTCTTCTCTCTGACAAACGAACATAAAAAAAGCGCTTCATCTGTGCAACGATTTTTGCCTGATGCCAGAAAATGGAATTTGCAGGCGCCCAACTGAACCCGCACATGGTTCTCTCTTCCGGCGCCTTCTGAAGGGGTCCATATGTCGAAAGCCTTTCCGTATATCCAGAACACGACGTATATCATTACACGCAACACGTCTGAGCGCCGGTTCTTTCTGCGGCCTTCTCCAGAATTGCGGGACGCCATCCTCTACTGCATCGCCGATGCCCAGGCCCAGCATCCCGTCCATATCCATGCCTTTTGCGCCATGAGCAACCATATTCATGTCGTGCTCACCGACCCCAACGGCCATGCGCCTCAGTTCGTCCAAACCATGAACCAGAACATCGCGCGGTATGTCAACTGCGTGCTGGGACGCACCGGCGCCATGTGGGAGGGCGGCGCCCGGCCCAACTACTGCGTGCTGCCTGAAAGCGGCGATGCGCTGGACAAGGTGGTCTATACAATCGCCAACCCCGTGCAGGCGGGACTCGTTCAGAAGCATCATCTGTGGCCGGGAGCGCTTTCCACCGTAGGCATGATTGCCAAGGGCCGCATTCCCATCGAGCGCCCCCGCAAGTACTTTTCCAAAACCGATGACCCGGAATTGCGGGTGCGGGAGTTGGTGCTTACACCGGTGCCTGGGGCAAACGTCGTGAAAACCGAAGATTACATGAGTTGCCTGGAAGAACGCGTGGCGCAGCGGGAGGGGGAAGCCGCGGAAGAACTGGAGGCGAAGGGCCGGTGGTTTCTGGGACGCAGGCGGTGTCTGGCGATGCGTCCGGATGACGTGCCGCAAGAGCCATGGAAACCGTTTTCACATCGCCCGAAAGTGGCTTCGCGCAATCCGGAAGCACGCAAGGCGTGGCTCGTGCAGTTGAGGATGTTCGAACTGCAGTATCTGGAAGCGTTTCGCGCGTTCCGGAAGGGGAACCGGAACGTGGTGTTTCCGCGATGGACGTTTGCGTTGCGGGTCTATCGCGGCGTGAATGTCGGTCCGCTGCTTGCATAGATGCAAGAACTCAGGTTTCGCATGAGCTCGAAATAGGGGATGCCGCATTCGCTTGGATAATATGGGGCAAGTGTATTTTGAAATAGTCTAATATGTCGTATGACCTTTAAAATTTTGAACTGAAAGCCATCAAAAAAGGGATTCGGGGGGAGCAAGTCCATGCTTGCTTTTTATTTTGCCTGTGTGGGCCCGGGGTTGGCCTGAATTTCCGAAAGACGAGGCGTGGTAATTGGCAGCGTATCACATGAGATTTAGCGTATTGCACGTGTGTCCGAAAGACGAGGCGTGGTTGGTTGGGACTGGTTGCTAAGAACTGGATGATTGGTAAATTCCTGGGGTTTAGGTTTCAATAAATAAAAAATTAAAATAATAATCAGTTTTTTTTCATGGTCTTACTGTTTCGCAGGGAACGCATTCTGGAGCGCCATTCTTCCACCCGGTCAGATTGCCGAACCAACTGTTGACATAGAACACCTGGTAATAATTTTCTCCCACTTCACGATGATACACGAACCCCAACTGCTCCTCGATGGTCGAATCCGAGAGGAAACAGCCTTGCAAAGGGTTCGCCGATACTTTCATTGCACGGGTCGCCACAGTGCACATAAAGCATTCGTCCACCCTGCCAGTGACAGGTTCTGGTGGAACTTTCACGGGTGGCGTTGCATTTCGCCGGGTCCATGATGCGTTCGCAATCGGCCTGCGTCAGGGAATCTTCCTCGCAACTCCACAGCGTCGACATGGCAATTGCAATGAGCAAAGACATGAAAAAAGATACGGGTTTCATGGGTTCTTCCTTATATCATTCCTTTCATCGTCCTATATCGCTTTCTGCATCGTGCGCGATTCAATCCCTCGCATGCAGAATGCCGCGACTTCTCCTTTCGGCAATTCGATTCGCGTTCTCCACATCCGGGCCACTGCACCATCTTTGCGCCCGTCAAGGGCACTCAAACCAACTCACTTCGAGTCTGGAAGACGATCCCAGGAGCACTGGACGCATTCCGGAGAGCCATACTTCCAGCCCGTCAGATTGCCAAACCAACTGTTGGCTTTGAATACTTGATAGTAATCTTCCCCAATCTGCCGGTAATACATGCATCCGACTTGCTCCTCGATGGTCGAATCCGAGAGGAAACAGCCTTCAAAAGGGATATCCGCATCACATGGGTCGCCGCAATGCACATAGTTCATTCGTCCACCCTGCCAGTGACAGGTTCTGGTGGAACTTTCGCGGGTGGCATTGCATTTCGCCGGGTCCGTGATGCGTTCGCAGTCGGCCTGCGTCAGGGAATCTTCCTCGCAACTCCATAGCATCGACATGGCAGTCATGATGAGCAAAGACATGAAAAAAGATATGGGTTTCATGAGTTCCTCCTTATATCATTCCTTTCATCGTCCTATATCGCTTTCTGCATCGTGCGCGTATTGAATGCTCGCATGCAGAATGCCGCGACTTCTCCTTTCGGCAATTCGATTCGCGTTCTCCCCATCCGGGCCACTGCACCATCTTTGCGCCCGTCGGGGACCGTCAAACCGGCTCACTTCGAGCCTGGTATGACTTCCCAAGAACACTGGACGCACTGCGGGTCACCAATCTTCCACCCGGTCAGATTGCCAAACCAACTGTTGGCATTGAATATCTGATAATAGTCTTCACCAATTTGCCGGTAATACACACATCCGACTTGCTCCTCGATGGTCGAATCCGAGAGGAAACAGCCTTCAAAGGGTTCGCCGATACTTTCATTGCACGGGTCGCCGCAGTGCACGTAAAGCATTTTCCCGCCCTGCCAGTGACAGGTTCTGGTGGAACTTTCACGGGTGGCATTGCATTTCGCCGGGTCCGTGATGCGTTCACAGTCGGCCTGCGTCAGGGAATCTTCCTCGCAACTCCATAGAATCGACATGGCACTCATGATGAGCAAAGACATGAAAAAAGATATGGGTTTCATGGGTTCCTCCTTGTATCATTCGATATCGATGCTGGCATTGGGGCCATCGGCATCGTCCCGCGCGGAATCTTCATAAAAATATGCAAGCACTGCCCGCATGGAATTCGTTCCACACAGGCAATAATCACACGTCACGCTTTCTCCCTGGATGCGGATGCGATAATACGTGTCGTTGTAGAAATGGTTGTAAAAAATGCGTTTTTTCTCGTCGTAATCGCCCGTGTCCGTGATGAGATCGCTCCATGTGCCATCCGGATTCTTCTTCTGCAGCGTCAGGTTCACGCGGTCGATCGACGTCCCCTGTTCATGCCGCCAGTCGTAATAGAACAGGACGGCCTTGAAGGCATCGACCGAAGCCGGAATCAGCATGCCATTGGCGTCTGGAACATAGTAGTTGTTTCCATCGCCAATGCAGGTGGTCACCGTGGCATAGCCCCATGGATCATCCATGCCGGCATCATCGAACTTGCGCATCTTGAGCCGTCCGGCTCCCCACACGTTGTCGAATCCGGTAGCCGTCTTGAACCCGTTGCCATTCTGGTCGATGGACTGCCGGTCGCCCATCAGCAGCATGTGGGCCGTGAGAATCCAGGGGTCGTCGATGGCCGCGGAGCGTTCGTTCCGGTAGTAGTCGATGAACTCCACTGCGGCTCCCGTGACCGTGGGCGCCGCGAAACTCGTGGCACACTCTTTTGTACGTTGTTCTCCGTCCTTATAGTAAGTATAAACTTGGTCATACCCACCCGATTCATTGAAGACCCACATGCGGCAGGCCGGGGCCGTCATGTCGATGATGGTGCGCCATTTCCCTTCCGCCCAACTGCAGCCGCCACGGTCCGAATCGACCCAGATGGGGCCACTTCGCACCTGGGTTTCTCCATCCGTGTAGGCGCTGTTGGTATGCCCCCCGACGACGAAGGCCGCAATGGCCGACCCCGGCTCTTCGACCCGGCAATCCGCGGGGTCGTCGTGGCCGTTGTTGCCCGAAGCGATGAACGTCACCGTTCCCGATTCGAACAGCGTGTTTACGGCCCGCGACAGGGTCGATTCCCCCTTGCAGGACGTGTCTCCCGCGGCAGAAATCGACATGTTCAGCACGGGAATGTCGTAATAGGTGACATCATCGAGCACCTTGAGGATGCTGCCGTCGCTTTCCGCGCGCCAGAAATACAGGGCGGCTTCGCGGGCGAATCCGCTGCGGTCGACCCGGTCATCGGCATTGGAAACCAGCGGGTCCTGTCCATCGGTCAAATCTCCCAGCGCGATTCCCGTAACGGCCGTGGCGTGGTCCGTGGGCGCAGACGGTGTGCCATTCGTGCAGGAGACGGTATTGCATGTCCGGTTGAGCACGATGCGCGTGAGCGTATTCGGATACGCCATTTCCCGGTATCCGACGTGTGCGGCATTGTACCAGCCGTGCTCCGTCACGCCCAGGCGGACGACTCCCAGACTGGCGGCATTCTGGTCGCCCATGTAATTTTCCTGCTGGAACTGGAGCATCTGGGTGCCTGCGGAAATTTCCCTTCCCCGAAGGGCATTTTCGTCGATCTCTTCCACCGCGTCCATGCGCGCCAGCCAGGGTTCGTCCTGCAGCAGGAAAATCTGCGCGGCCGGCAGTTGCGCCTCCAGGCAGAACAGGTTGCGGCAGGCATACGTGATCGCGCCGCCGGCGGATGCGATGGCGGCCTGCGCCCGGGATATCTCGCGGGCCACGAGGGCCTGCTGTTCGGCGAGCAGGCGCTTTCGGACATCGTAGCGTTTTTCGATGGTTTGGACTTCTCCCAGAGCGATGGCTTCTTCCAGCCGGTGCACGAGCGGAACATAGTCGGGCGGACGTTTCAGGTACATCGCGACCGACAAGCGTTCTTCGGGGCTTGCGGCCAGGGCTGCCTGCAGAAGTGCTTCGCCGATTTTCGGCGCAGTGTTTACCTGCCGGGGATTTGTGATTTCCTTTTCGCGGGCGGCATTTCGCTGCGTCTCATCCATCGGCTCGACGTCCAGGGTCTGCACACCGGAAAACTGCCGGGCCGCACCGGTTTCATCGTGAAATTCCTCTTCGACCAGGGCGAACGGTTTTCCAGAGCCATCGAATTGCGCATCATGCAGGGCGATGCCTTCGTGCTGGAAGGCATCCTGTGCAGGATGCCGCCACGCGGGGAAAGGTGGGACCTGGGGATTCGTGCGCACTGCGTACGGCTGCAGCTGGTATTCGATTGGTTTTTCTTCTTGTTTGCTACATGCTATAATTAGATAAATAGCCATGAGAAAAATCAGTTTTTCAAGCAATTTGTGTGTGTGTGTGTGTCAAGTGCATTTTGATGAATTCATTCATTTTTTTTTGCCTTTCTGGAGGGGAATTCAATTTTTGTCCTCCGCAAAAGAATCTACCATGCCACTTCCCGAGTGCAATGAATATTTTTTATGTTCTTCCAGCACCAGCGAAGTCACGAAGTCAGTCGAGACCACGGATCCGTGAACGTCGTAATTACAAGACCCGCGCAAAAGGGGAACCCTATTGCGGGAATTCTGATAGAAGTCACGAAGTGACCGGAAGGAATCATATGCCTGACCGAAGGATGGGCGTCAGAGGTGCATCTGGCCGAAACCACTTTGCATCTGGCCGAAACCCCTTTCCCGCTTGGGACGAGAAATCAAAGGATGGGCGTCAGTGGAAATGAGCACGAATGTCAGCGCCGGCACTGGCTCGATACGCGTATCTTCTGTTTCCGTGGATCTGATTTTCATTTTACCGTGTTTGCACAAAAGACGCATTGCGTTGCAATAGAATCCAAAGAACCACAATCAGAGCTTGCAGAATCCCATATTTGCACAAAAGACGCATTGCATCATGAAAAGACACGACACCCATCTTCCACACAACTTTTCATACTTCTCCAGGTTTACTTTTTTTTCTTTCTCCAAACGACCACGCCTCGGTTTTTGAGCGAACTTTTCGTTATCTAAACGACCACGCCTCGGTTTTGAAAGTTCGCGCATTTCGTTTGGCGGGTGGAATTTTACAGTGGTACTGGAAAGTAGCGGGGTCAACTGGTACTCGGACGGCGGGTGCTGCTGCAAATCGGACGTGAGTTCACAAGATGGTGATGCTGTTTGCTGTTCCAGGTAGCAGGGGGAAGAGTCTTGCGTGGAATGGATATGACAAGCGTTTTCCTTGGGCAGGAATGGCTGGCGCTCGGCAGGAACTGGCTCCAGACGGCGGCCGCGGCGTTTTCCTTGGGCTGGGATGGACGCCGGGGAAATCTGTGGTATATGGGGTTTCTGGACCGCAGGCGGATGGTCTGCACCGAGCGCATTGTGCATTTTCAGCCCAAGGAGGAACCATGAAGAAACTGTTGTTTGCATTATTCACGCTTCTGGCTCTTTCGTCCTGCTCCGTCACCGAGAGCACCAACGTCAAGACCAGCGGCATCTGGACGCATTACGTCATCGAGAACGCCGGAGGCGTCATCCGGGCCTATGCGGTCCTGCGGGTGGGCGGGAGCACCGGGACAATCCTCGATCTCTCGGGTGGCGAGCACGTGCGGGTCAACAGCATCCGGCTCACGGAGTGGGTGGAGCCCATTACGGGGTATCACTGGTCTTCTGCGCTGGTTCCGGAGGCCGCCGACAACCGCTATGACTTCAACTTCGTGCGCACCGACGAGGAAGTGCATACGGTGCTCATGCTGCCCGCACTCCCGGAAATCCAGAGCCCTGCGGCCAATCAGGAAATCTGCTTCGGTACGCCCCTGCGCGTCGCCTGGGATGCGTCCGAACCGGCAGACGCCGTCACCGTCACCATCAGCGGGGACTGCATCGACAGCGTCAGTCGGGGACCGCTCTCCGATGCGGGCGAAATCACGCTCGACCCCCTGCTGCCGAAACAAGGCGCGGTCGATGGCTGCGTGCTCACCGTAGAAGTGTTGCGTACGCTCGATGGCGCGCCCAATCCGCAGTTCCAGGGCGGCTGGATCGAGCAGAAGGCGTACGACACGGTCCGGGTGTCGTTTTCTCCCTGCATGGAGTGAGGCGCGGACGACCTGACACGGGTCGAGGATTCCGGTTTTCGTTTTCTTCCTGAAGGAAATGATGGGGCGTCCCGCCCGGCAACGGGAGCCGCTTCTGCCCACCCATTTTCTCTGTGGGTGGCTCTTGCGCGCATCGCAATAAGTCCCGCGCGCGGGTCTCACTGATGTTTCCCGGCCCGATGGGCGTGCGCGTCGCAGATGATTCCCGCAGTTTTTGGACGGCATCCTTGCACTGCCGCCCTTTTTCTCCGTGTGCCAGCGCCTGCATGAATCCATAAAAACGAATGTGATTTTTTCGGGGCTCGCATTGCGCGGCATTTTTGCTACACTACCGGGGCGCCGGAGGTGTCGCATGCGTGCTTTCTGGATCCTGGTTCCCCTGCTTGTGCTGGTTTCCTGCGGCAACGAGGAGACGACCCGCACGAACAATGAAAACAATACCAACAATGTTACAAATAATACGAACAATACCACGAACAATATAAACAATACAAATAATATAAATAGCACAAACAATATAAATAATACGAATAATAATACCAACAATACCAACAACACGACGCCGGAATGCACGGAGCCGGGCGACTGCCAGCCGTGGCAGACGTGCTCTGTGGGCGGTTTCTGCGTCAAGATCGACGGCGCCTGCGAAAACGACGACGACTGCGAGGCGTGGCAGTTGTGCAATGCGCAGTGGCGCTGCGAGACGCGCGCCGGCTACTGCGCGGACGATTCCGAATGCCAGGCGCCCCAGACCTGCGGCCCCGAGCACACCTGCATATCTACGGCTCCCACGTCCTGCAACTTCACGTACGACACGGATTTCCCGCCGCCGGTGACGGGCGCGCTCAAGAGCCCCTCCACCGTGCCGGCCCCCGTTTTCGTGGACCCGGATGACGACATGGGGCCCATCACCCACGGCGAACCGGCGCCGGCCTACCTGTGGTGGATGACGCCGCCGCCCGTGGACGGCATGATTCCGCCGCCCATCGTCATGCCGGGATATTCCGACAACATGCCGCTGTTTCCCCGTGCGCAGTCCTGGGGCGGCACCCGCTGCTACGAGACGCCCGCGGGCGTGCGCATGCTCACCGAGAGCGAGGCTTTCGACCTCTACCGCCAGATCGTGGAGCGCACGCTGGGCGTCACCATGAACACGGCGGCCAACTTCCGCAACGTGGTGGGCATCCGCGGCGCCTATCCGGGCCGCTTCGTGTGGAACCGCAACTCTCCCGACTACTTCAACGATACGCTGGCCCTTCTGTGGATCGATTCCGCGGGCGTCAAGCACGTGCGCGAGTTCCCGGTGAACACCGATACGGGAGACAACAGTTACGACACGACCAGTTCCCTGCTGCCCAACCGCCTGTATCGCTACACGAATGGCTGGCATCGCGATTACAATGCGCTTTCCATGAATGAATATGCATACAACTGGGAATACAATACGGCCGACGATGCCAACGCCAATGGGCACTGGGACTGCGACCGCAACGGCTGGCTCAACACGGGCTCCACGCTCGACTACATCCGCGTGGGATCCGCACACAACATCCATATGGGTTCCGTGGACGCCCCGCTGGGCCGCGCGCGCGTGGCCGGGTGGAGCGCCGGGTGCCAGGTGATCCCAGGCATGGCCAACTGGACCGCCTTCATCAACAGCGCCTGGACGGGCAGCGGCGACCGCGTGGACTACTGGCTCATCGACGCGCGCGACATCGACCGCTCCCTGTGGGGGCAGACATGCACGCCCGACGGCAGCCACGACTGCCCGTTCAGGATCACGTCCTTCCCGTACGTGCACAGCCACACCACGGTGGGGGCGGCCTCGCGCTTTTCGCAGTACAACTGCTCCACGGCCAACGAAGGCGGCCCCGAGGTGGTCTACGAGGTGAAGATTCCGCGCCACGGCACGCTCACCGTCACAGTGGAATGCACCTCCCCCGTGGACATCGACATCCACCTGCTGGTCATGGACGATTCGCGCGCCTGCCTGACGCGCCACAACACCACCTTCACCCGCGACGTGGCCCCGGGCCGCTACCTCATCGTGGCCGATTCCTACGTCTCGGGCGGCTCCGTCTACAGCGGAGCCTACACCCTGCGTGTCAACTTCAACTGATTGATATTCCAGCGGATATTCTTCATCCACGGAAAATGCAGGTTCGACGGGCGATGGCGCTTGAGTCGGCTATCGTCCAGAGCAGTTACCGCCCGGGTCGGTTCCGCCTTCTGCATCCCCGGCGAAAGCACCTCGAGGCAGCGGCCCGTTGCCGGGTCTCATGAGGTTTCCATTGAATTTCCAGTGAAATCCTTCTGCGCCCGCCAAAGACGGGCTCCTGTTGTGTCGTGACCTCCACCCGGATGTGGGCAGTGCGGCTTTGCGCATCGCCCTCCATCCGGGCGTGGACATCAGGAGACAATCGCCGCACTCCGCTACGCGATCTGCGCCCTCCATTCAGGCGTGGGCATCAGGCGTTGGGGCGAACGGCGCGCACTTTGGCGCCGCGTCGATTTCCATCGCTTTCCATCAGGGCGTGGAATTCATGGAGGACATGTTCTGCGCCATTTCCAGTTTGCGCAGGTAGTCCGGCTTGGAATAGGGATTCGGCGGTGTGGAGCGGGGCGCTTCCACGGGCAGTTCCTGCGACGGGGAGACCCGAGGAATCTCGGATGTGGAGTAGGCGTTGCGTGGCCCGGAATCCTCCCGCTGGGAGTAGGGCGCCGTGGACGTGTACGGCAGGGACATCTGCTGCTGCCGGATGGACGTGTTCGTGGTGACGATTTCACGCGGGGCCGCTTTGGCGGGTGGCGGAGCGGCCACGGCTGCGCGCTGGTCGAAGCCGGTGGCGATGATGGTGACGCGTACCTCGTTCTGCAGGCTGGGATCCACCACGGAGCCCCAGATGACGTTGGCGTCTTCGTTGGCCACTTCCTCGATGAGCATGGCGGCCTCGGAAATCTCCTGCAGCGAGAGGTTCGGGGAGCAGGTGATGTTCACCAGCACGCCCGTGGCGCCTTCGATGGAGACGTCTTCGAGCAGCGGAGAGGAAATGGCGTTGCGCACGGCTTCCACGGCGGCGTGGTCGCCCTTGTGCACGCCTATGCCCATCAGTGCGCGGCCCTTGTTGGACATGACGGAGCGCACGTCCATGAAGTCGACGTTGATGTAGCCGCTCTCGAGGATGAGGTCCGTGATGCCGCGGGCTGCGTTGAGCAGCACCTCGTCGGCGCGGGAGAAGGCTTCCATCATGCTGATGTTGGAGGACAGCGACAGCAGCCTGTCATTGGGAATCACGATGAGGGCGTCGACCTCTTCCTGCAGGGCCGCGATGCCTTCCTCGGCCTGGCGCATGCGGCGCTTGCCCTCGAACCGGAACGGCTTGGTTACCACGCCCACCGTGAGCGCGCCCGTCTCCCGGGCGATGCGGGCGATGACGGGAGCCGCGCCCGTGCCCGTGCCGCCGCCAATGCCGGCGGCGATGAAGATCATGTCTGCGCCCGCCACGGCCGCCCGGATGGCGTCCGCGCTCTCTTCGGCCGCCTTGCGTCCCACTTCGGGATTCGCGCCGGCGCCCAGACCGGAGGTGATTTTCTCTCCCAACTGGATCTTCACGGCCGCCAGGTTCCTGTCCAGGGCCTGGCGATCGGTGTTGGCCGCATAGAACTGCACGCTGCCCAGGTTGTTGTTCAGCATGTTGTTGACGGCATTGCCGCCGGCGCCGCCGACGCCGATGATCTTGATTCGGGCTTCTCCGGTCATGTTTTCATCCAGGGTGTAAGGCATCTCGTTCCTCCGTTTCATGGGGCGCAACCGGTCACGATTTCCATTCGCCGTCCGGTTTCGGTGAAGTGCTCGACGAACTTCCCAGGCATCCTAAGAGACCGATCCCAATCAGTCAAAAAAATCGCCGAAAAAGTCGGCTATCTTTTTGAAAAGATTCGATTTTCGTTCTGGTTTGTTCACTTTTTCATCCAAGTGCCGCATCGGCTTGTCGGAGTGCGCCGCCGCGTACATCGTGAGTCCGACCGCCGAGGAGAAGACCGGCGTGCGGGCCAGATCGAACATTCCCTGCGGCAGATTGGCGAAGCCGATGTCCACGGGCAGTTCCACCAGTTCGTTGATGAAGGCGCGCAGGCCGGGCAGTTGCGCGCAGCCGCCCGTGATGACGATGCTGTGCGGCGCGGCCAGGCTGATTCCGGCGTAGTGCAGGCGGTTGAGCGCCACGTGCAGGATCTCCATGATGCGGGACTCCAGGATGTGGGCCACCTGCCCGACGGTGGCCGGCACGGGGCCGCACAGCTTCGGGTCCACCGGCTTTTCCGGGTGTTCCAGGAAAGCCGGGGACGCCGCGCCGCAGCGCAACTTGATGAGTTCGGCGTCTTCATTCAGGCAGCGCAGGCCCGAGGCCAGCGCATCGGTGAACGTCTTGCCGCCCATGGGAACCACGTCCACGTGGCGGATGCGGTCGCCTTCCACCATGACCACGTCGGTGGTTTGCGCGCCGATGTCGAGCAGCAGGACGCCCAGTTGGCGCTGGCGCTTGTGGGTGACCGCCTGCAGCGTGCCCAGGGGAGAGAAGAAGATGTCGCGCACCAAGAGCCCGGCGGCCTGGCATACGCGCTCCACGCTGGCGATGGAGGAGCGCGGGACCGTGAGGATGGCGGCATCCACGTCCACGCGTACGCCGGCGCGGCCCACCGGGTCCTCCACGGGGATTCCGTTGACCATGAAGCATTCGGGGATGACGTGGAGGATGCTCTCGTTCTCGCGCAGCGGCATGGCCGTTTCGGCGGCGTAGAGCACATCGTCGATGTCTTCCTTCGTGACCGAGTCGCCGGGGACCGGGACCATGGCCTTGTTGTGATGCATGGCGATGTCCGGATCGGTGATGCCGACATAGACTTCCGTCACGGAAAATCCAAGGATTTCAACGGTTTCCTGAAGCAGTTGCCGGATGGTCGCGGACACGGCTTCCAGATTGGTGACTCGCCCGGCCGTGATGCCCTGGCACTGCCGGTGGACGACTCCGAGCAGGGCTTCGAAGCGTCCGCCCGCCACCTGCGCCACCGAAAGGGAAATCTTGCTGGAACCGATGTCCAGTGTTGCGATGTATTCCACGCCGGAGTCGGCGGATTCGAACGTGTGGAAAACGCGATTGGACGTTGCGGGCATGGGCGGCTCCTCGTCGTGCGAATGCAACGGGAGAAGGTTTACATGAACCCGGATGGGGTTGCGAATTTTAGTGGGAAAGAAGATTCAACTCATTGAAATCAAAAGAAAAAATCAAAAAAGAAATGCATTTTCACGGGCTCGCGTTTCCCTGCGGATTTTCGCCCGTGCATCGGTGCCGCGACCATGGTTCGGACCGTGGATTCGCAGCCGCGCCGGCCGTATTCGGCATCGAGGATGGATTGTCTCGAGGAGCGGATGGGGCAGGAATTCAGGCGGTCAGGAAAATCGCTCGGGGACTAGCGGGGACCGCGGGGTGGCGGGACGGGCTTCATGTCGGGAATGGGCTCGGGCGCCACGCACTGCCCATTCTTCTCGATCTTGCCCGGAGGGCAGATGCACAGATCGCCGCGCTTCACCTTTCCGGGAGGGCATTCCGCCGGCTTGGCAGGCGGTTCCTCGCAGCGGCCGTTCTTCTCGATCTTGCCGGCCGGGCACACGCACACGTTGCCGCGCAGTTCCTTGCCGCCCGTGCAGTTGGGCACCTTGCGTTCGCAGCGCTTGGTGGCGGGGTTGTACTCGTGGTCCGCGGGGCAGGCGACGGGCTTCTCGGGCTTGAGCTCGACCTTGCGTTCGCAGCGCTTGGTGGCGGGGTTGTACTCGTGGTCCTGGGGCTTGGACACATGCTACGCTGGCGTCGGCTCACCCTTTCGTTCGCTGCGCGTGCGGGCGGTCTTGTACTCATGGTCCGCTCTTCTAGCCACAGGGGTCTCTGCCTGGAGCTGGACCTGGCTTGCTCAGCGCGTGCGCTCTGGGTTGGACTCGTGTATCTGTTGTCTGTGCACGGCTGTCCGTGTATTCAATCGAACGCGTTT
>CAZEZP010000085.1:0-3635 GCA_964516435.1 uncultured Kofleriaceae bacterium
GTCGCAGTCGTTGTCCTGCCCGTCGCACACCTCCGCAGCCGGCGGCGGCCCCGGATTCGTGATCGAGCATTCCGTTCCCGTCTGGTCCGCCTTGCACACGTACACGCCCGTCCCCTGGCACAGTCCCAGATTCGAATCCACGCACCCCGAGCCCTTGGCCGGGTAGAAATCGTCGTCGGGATTGCCATCGCAGTCGCCGTCGAAGTTGTCGCACAGCGATTCGAAGCCCTTCACGAGGTTGGGGGATCCGGAAACCCGCTCTACCTGGGCCGGGTAGTTGCATACCCACTGCTTGACTCCGCCGAACGACTGGCACGACGTCGTCACCAGCGCGCCGCAGCCACCACCTGTACGGCAGTAGCCGCTTGGCGGCTGCACCAGGTCGGTGGTTTCATCCACGAGCCCGTCGCAGTCGTCGTCGAGCCCGTTACAGAATTCCGTGCCTGCCGATGCCGCCGGGTCGCAGGTGTACTCGCAGCCGTTTCCCAGAACGCCTTGACTCAGGTCGTTGTCGATATCATGGAAACCATACGAGCAGGCGTACTGGCAGACACCGGCCGAGCAGCCCGTGGGATAACTGTTGGCCGGGCGGCTGGTGAGACAGGAATTGAGGCAGGAGCCGCAATAATTGATATCGTTGTTGAAATCAAAGGTTTCATCGACAGAGCCGTTGCAGTCATTGTCGATGCCATCGCAGGATTCGGCGCGGGGCAGCACTTCGCCACTGCAGGCGGGCCCCCACACGCCGGCATTGCAGGTCTCCGTGCCAGCCGCGCAGGCGCCCACTCCCAGTGTGTTGGACGGTCCCGTGTAGCAGGGGCGGGAAAGCGGCGCATTGCTGGCATCCTCATCCATGCGGCCGTCGCAGTCGTTGTCCAGCCCGTCGCAGATTTCCACGCCGCCGTTGGTTTCCACGCAGGCTGTTTCGCATCCGTCGGCCATGATCTGGTTGGCGTTGATCCATCCGGGGCTGCAATGATCCAGCGTGCAGCGGCCCGCCGTGCAGGCTCCCACGGCATTCGGATAGCGGTTGGTGCAGGAAATGCCGCAAAAGCCGCAGTTCTCGGAGTCGGTGAGCCAGCCTCCCTGTCCGCCCTCGGATTCCGGAATCCAGGGGTCGTCGGCAATGCCGTTGCAGTCGTTGTCCAGTCCATCGCATATCTCGGAATCCCCGCCAATCGTGTTGCAACGGTATTCGCATCCGTCGGCGGGATCCCCATTGAGATCGAAGTAATATGCATCGCAGTTCCCGAGTATGCATTCGCCATTCTCACACAGTCCTTCGCCGTGGAAGAAGCCGCAGATGCGGTTGCAGGTGCCGCAGTTGGCCGGGTCGGTCATGAACTTTCCCTGTCCGCCCTCGGATTCCGGAATCCAGGGGTCGTCGGTAATGCCATTGCAATCGTTATCGATGCCATCGCAAGCTTCAATGCTATTGTTTGATGGTGTACAATTATTATTATTTGTATTTGTTTGTATTATTATTATTTGTATTATTTGTATTGTTTTGGTTGTTTGTATCCGTATTGATAATCGCGTCTTCCTTGATGACGTAGACGGCGCGATCACAGGCGGCCAATGCAAGGACGGCGAGCATCAGCAGCGGCAGCAGTAGGAATCTTGGGTGTCGCCGACGTGCGGCGAAAATGCCCAGCAGGCCCAGGATGCCCAACCAGCCGGCATCCGGACGGGAGGACGGAGCCGTGGAGCAGCCGAAGCCGCCCGCTGACACGCGGCCCTTGATGACTTCCTCGGTCACGTTTTCCGGTTTGGGCCGGCAGACGGCCTGGGCGCCATTTTCGCCCTGCACGATGGCGCATTCCGCCCATCCGGGGCAGTGCACTTCGAAGCAGGGATCCCAGATGCAGGCGCCATCGAAGCAGATTTCGCCCTGGCGGCAGTTCACCACCGCGCACGGGTCGGCCACGCACTCGCCTTCCACGCAGACGGTGTCTTCCGTGCACTCCATTTCATGGCAGGGATCCGGCTCGCATCCGCCCGACGCCGTGCAGCGCTGGCCCGACGGGCAGTTGCATATGGAGGTGCAGTGATACGTCCACGTACCATTGTCTTCGATTCGTTCGCAGTACTCCATTGTGCCGCAGGTGACGCCAGCGCAGGGGTCGGCTACGCATTCGCCTTCCCAGCAGAAGTCCCCGGTGTCGCAGGTGTGCCCCACCGTGGCGCAGGAAGCATCCGAGCAGAAGTACTGATTTTCCACCGGATCCCCTTCGCGCCAGCGGAAGTTGACGGTGCATTCCTCCTGCGGGCCGCAGGGATTGGGTTCGCACGGGTTGATGCACTGCAGTTCGACACACACTTCCTGCAGGGAGCAGATCTGCATGCCGCACTCCTGCAGAAGCGGCATGCAGATGGAAATCTGCGGATCTTCGGGATACACGATGCATTCCTCGGTGCCCTTGCAGGTGAACTCGCCGCTGGAGCAGCGCTTGCGGCAGGCGCCCTGGTAGCAGATGTCCTGCGGGTTGGGGCATACGGCGTCGTTGTCGACGGCGCCATCGCAGTTGTCATCGATGCCGTTGCATTCCTCCTGGCGCGGCGTGCGGGCGGTACAACCCGACCAGGAGCCGTCCACGCACTGTTCCACGCCAAAGCAGGTGCCGAACTCGTTGCTGATGGTGCAGTTCTGCGACAGGTTGTCGTCGGCCACGCCGTTGCAGTCGTTGTCCAGCCCGTCGCAGACTTCCGGCGAGCCGCCGGAACCGTTGCACACCAGTTGGCCGTTCTGGCAGATGTACGTGCCACAGCCGGAAGAGCAGGGGAGCCCCACGTTGGGGTCATCCTCGTCGATGCGGCCATCGCAGTTGTCATCCAGCCCGTTGCAGACGTCCTGTGCCGGTGTCTGGGCGCTGCAGGCGCCCCACACGCCCGCCGTGCAGGTTTCCTGCCCCGCGCACACGCCGAAGATGTTGCGCATTTCACAGGCACGGGAGAGGTTTTCGTCGATCGTGCCATCGCAGTCGTCGTCGAAGTTGTTGCAGTTTTCCGGGGTGGCGGCGGGTGCCGTGCAGACCCATGCGCCATGGGAGCAGTAGGAGAGTCCTTCGCAGGAACCGTAGGTATTGGTATTCACGCAGGTGCTGGTGAGCCCTTCGTCCGTCATTCCGTCGCAGTCGTCGTCTTGGTTGTTGCAGACTTCCGTCTGGGGCGGAAAATCCTGCTGGCAGACGATGGTTCCCGCACTGCAGATGGTCACTCCGGCCTGGCAGATTCCCAGTGTGGAGCCGCAGGGCAGTCCGATGGCTGGATCGTCCGCGCCGTCGGGAGTGAGAGGATTGCCGTCGTCGTCCACGCCATTGCACAGTTCGGGTGTGGGCCCCGCGCACGTGATGCCGTCATCGACGAGACCATCGCAGTCGTTGTCGATGCCGTCGCACACCTCGGCGGTCGGTGCCAGCCCCCCGGCCGTGTAGTTGCAGGTGGTTCCGGTGCCATCGGCCTTGCAGACGAAAGTGCCCGTGGCGCGGCACTGCCCCAACTGGCCGTTGTCGCAGGTGAGGCCGAGTTCCGGGAAATCCTCGTCCACGGAGCCATCGCAGTCGTCATCCCGACCGTTGCACAGTTCCGTGACAATCGAGTCCGCGATGATTTCCGCCATCGCCGCCACCAGGTCC
>CAZEZP010000086.1:0-27854 GCA_964516435.1 uncultured Kofleriaceae bacterium
ACTGGTCGCCCTTGCGCAGCGGCCAGATGGGGCCCAGGTCGTTGTCGGCCATGCGGTCGAGATAGCGCGAGATCTTGAACAGAGGTCCCGCCACCTTGTGGGTGAGCACGATGGTGTACAGGAACAGGATCACCACGAACAGCACGGAAAAGGCGATCACGCCCACCTTGACGCGGAAATCGTTGGTCTCCCGCAGGGCGGCGGCCTCGGCCATGTCCCTGTTCATCTTCTCCTTCGCGGCTCTCAACTGCTCTTCCTTCTTGGCGCGCACCTTTTCGATTTCCGTTTTCAGCGCCTCTTCCTTCTTGCGGATCTCCTCGTCGCGGGCCTTGATGTCGCGCTCGTCATTGGCCTGAATTTCTTGGAGCATGGTGTCGGCCATCTCGCGGAACTCGTCCTGGGTGCGCAACAATTCCAGGATCTGCGTGGCCTGCTTGGTCTTCTTCTGGAACACTTCCCGGGTCTCGTTGCTTTCCTGCTTGAAGACTTCCTGGGTCTTGTCGGACTGCTTGTTGAACAGTTCGATGATTTCCCTGGCCTGCTGATCATACATGGCTTTGGTGTCGGCGAACTGCCGGTCGGCCACGGTGGCGGCGTTGTTGGCCTGGATCCAGATCAGCGCGATCAGGATGCCCGTGGCCACCAGCGCCACGCCCACCATGATCAGCGCGTAAGTGAGTTGGAATTTCTTGTCGAGCAGAAAGTTCTTCAGATGCCGCTTGGGGGTCTTCGGTGCCTGGGTCGTGGTTTCCTTTTCCGTCATGTCGCATCTCCCTGGAAAATCATGTCACAAGTTCTGCGCCAGAAACTGCTTGACGCCGGCGAATGCCGCCGGAACGGCATGCTTGAGACACGTCTTCACGGTGGCCGGCGTCAGTTTTCCGGTGACGCCGGCGTTTGCGCTGTTCATCATCTTGATGGATTTGCCCGGGAACGTGGTGACGATCAGTTTGAGATCGCAGACCACCTCGCCGCCGTCGAGGGAAATTTCCAGCGTGCCATCTACCATGTATCCTTTGAGCTTTTTCTTCTTGAGCTCGCTCTCCGTGGGTTCCTTGCAGCCCGGGAAGAGCGTGGTGACGTAGGGGATTTCCTGTCCCTGGGAGCCGAGCAGATCCTTCAGATGAGTGCGGATTTCGGTGCGATCGATGTTGGCGCCCGTGATGTCCAGGGGACCGATGTTGAGATATATGCGCTTGCCGGAGAGGTCCACCTCGGGACAGGTCTGGGCCAGCATTTCCAGGGCTTTCTTGGCGTTCTCCTTGAGGAACACTTTTTTGGACTTGGCGGCTTTTTCCAGGTCAGGAATGGCTTCCTTGTTGCCGATCTTCCCCAGCGACAGGGCGGCCGTTCCCTGGACCGTCTCGTGCTCGTCGTTGTTGAGGGCATAAAGCAGGGCCGCGAACGCCTTGGGATTGTCCTTGTGCTTGGACAGGAGCATGGCCGCAGTGACGCGGACCTTGTAGTTGTCGGCCGTCTTGAGCGTGTTGATCAAGACGTCCACGTTTCCCTCCTGGGCGGATGCGGATTTGGCCGACAGCAGGATGAATGCGGGAATAGACAGAAGAAAAAGAAAGAGCTTCATGGTGATGCCTCGCCGGACGACACGCTTTCCGACGACGAGAGAGCGAAAGGATTCAATCGGGGGCATGGATGGCCTGATTTTCTCCACGAGGGTGCACGGTTCCCAACGACGACGGTCTCATTCTTGCCAAGCCGCACGTCTTGTCAACCGTGAAGTGCTCGCTCCCGCCGCGAAGCCGCCTCATCCCTCGCCGCGAGCCGCCCTGTGGAATGTGCGGGCGCGGGCTTCTGGATTTCGTCTCCCGAACCGGGGAGCGGCCGGCAAACACGGGATGACGCAGAGATGATGCGGGCCGGCTTCCCGTTTGCAACCGCCTGCGCTCTGTGGTACACGCTAGAGCTGCAAGGAGGTTCCGTATGAGCAAAACCTTCACCATCCAGGCCAATGAACCCATCGAATCCATCCTCAAGCGCGCCCGCGAGACCGCCGCGCGCCACGATGCCAAGTTGGAAGGCGATACCCAAAAAGGCACATTCTCGGGCGCGGGTGTCAAGGGGACCTACGAGACCGACGGCTCCAACATCCACATCACCATCACCGACAAGCCGTTCGTCATCCCCATGTCCCTGGTGGAAAGCAAGATCCGCGACTTCTTCAAATAATCGGCTCCGCCCCATCCATGACCCCGAAAGTCTTCCTGGCTGCGTTCCTGTGCCTGTTTCAGGGCGCATGTCATGGTTTCTCCACATCGAAACAACTGCCAACGAACCCGCCCAAAGCGGCAAAACCGGCATGTCCGGGCGAAATCACCTGGCCCGACTGGCGCGAACTGTTCGAGCGCTTCGCCGCCGACCGGCAGTTCATGCACCGCTACCTGTTCAACGGAGACGAGGTGTGGCCCAAAAACGTGGATTTCTGCGCACGGGCGCGCAATTCGCTGCTGGATCTGGCTGCCGGGCCGGGCACGGCGCTGGAACTGGGCCTGGCCGGCAGCGCCTGGGAAAGCCTGCTCAACACCGTGGCTTTCACCAATGAATTCAAGCGGCTTTCGGATCCGCTCACGGGCTCGGACTGGCTCTACGTCTGGCCCATGGTGAGCACCCGCCAGACGGCCGACCTGGAACTCCTGATGCGGGAACAGGAAAGTGCAGGGCAAGAGAAACTGCCCCGGCATCTCGTGTTCCCTTCCATCCTGACCAAACCGGCCCGCCGTTTCTGGCCGGAAACGGACGTGAAAGACCTGCAGGCGGCATGGAACCGCCGGCTGCTGGGCGCCACTGTCCACCGTCTCGTGCGGCAGGCCGCCACGATGGACCTCTCGTTCGACGGATACGATCTGAAGAATGGGCGGCAGCGCAACGCCTTCTACCGCAAACTCGACGGCATGTCCATGAAAGGCCGCCACGAGCGCCTGCGGGCCTTCGCCGCGTTTCTGCAGGCGCAGGCCGAAAGACGCGGCCTGCTCTTTCCGGCCGAGAGGATCCAGAAGGAACTGCGCCGCCTGCTCTACACGGACCTTCCCGGCTTCGAGGAGCCGGCCGGCCCTGCCGTGCTGCGCGTGATGGCCGAACGGAACCTGACGCCTGAACTCGCCACCCGCCTGGCCCGGGTGGATTTCATCACGACCGGCGCGTATGAGGGGACCCGCCCCCTGCCGGACGAATGGAAGTCCGACCGGGAAGATTACCTGGCACTGCGCGCGCTGGTGCTGCGCCTGCAGGAGCGCATCGCAGCCGTGGCCGCCTGGCCCTCGATGAAGGCCATCGTGCTGCGCCAGGCGCAAAAGAGCCGCATGGTGCTCTCGGGCAACGTATATTTCGCCACCTCCCACCTGGAGGATTCCTTCACGGGCTACACGCACAACGGACTCGTGCTGAACCTGCCATCGCGCCCGGGGGAGCCGTGGCTCTTCGACCGCGTGCAGGCATTCTTCTACGCCAATCCGGTGCATGCGCTCACCAAGAGCGCCCTGGTGGAACTGGTGGTCCCGGCGCCGGCGGTCGTGAACGCGCGGCGGCGCTATGCAGCCCTCCCCTACCGCGTGCATGCGCCCATCCGCCTGGCGGGCGGGTCCACAGACGTGGTGAACTTCGTGAACATGATGACCGACTGGAAAGACAAGCTTCCGTCCGGCTACGAACTGGGCCCCGAATTCCTGTGGGGCGCCATCCACGTGATTCCCCACCTGCCGCAGAACCGCGAACTGCGCCGGTTCCAGTATGTCAGGAAAATCGGGCAGTATTCCTACATCGATTATCTGAACCTGCGTCCGCTTTCCGGCAGGGACGTATACCTGATCGCCCGCTGCCGGTAGGCCGGCTTCCGAATGCCGCCGGAAAAGAAGGGGAAGGAAGCGGAAAGGAACCCGGCAGAAGGGCTCCTGCCCGTCGTAGGCGCTTCATTGCAGTTTCATTCGCTTCAACGGTTTTTCGGGGCGTTACGGAGGAAGGACGCGGGGAAACGGAAGAGAGCTAGGGCTTGACCTCTTCCATGCGCATCTCGTTTTCCTGTTCGCGCATCTGCACGGCGTCCTCGACTTCCTTCTTGACCTCGGCGGGCTTGGCCTGCGGAGCATTCGGATCCGCCGGCATGTCCTGGGCGCCCGGGGCCGGGGCATTCGGATCCGCCGGCATGTCCTGGGCTGCCGGGGCCGGGGCCGGCGGCGCCGATTCGTTCTTTTCCTTCTTGCCGGAGCAGGCGGCCAGCATCATGGGAACACACAGCGAAAGGACGAGAATCAAACGTTTCATGAATAACCTCCTTGCGATGCATCCGCCGTCGATGCGGCGGAATCGCGGGGGAACATAAGACAATCGCAAGACGTTTTCAACCCGGTGACGTCACGGAAAAAAAGGGTGGATCCCATTGGCCCGAATTGATAGAAAGGGGCGGTCACGCCCGGGAAGGTCCCGCAGAATGCCGTGACCGACAGGAGGAACCGCATGCGTTCGTTTTCTCGGCTTGGAATCGTGTTGATCACTCTGGGACTCATCATGGCCGCCGGCTGCAAGAAGAAGGAATCCATCGCGCAGCTGGGGCAGCGCTGCAATGCCAAGACCAAGTGCGCGCAGGGACTCAAATGCTATTCCGGCACGTGCGAGGATCTTTCCGGCAACGGGCCTGCCTGCAAGTTCGTCAAGGAAGCCTCCGGGGCCATCATGAACGCGAGTCCCCAGGAACTGCTCAAGGGTCTCAACTACGAGTACGATTCCAATTTCGTCACGGAAATCCCGAACGGCGCGGCCCAGATCTACAAGAGTTTCGCCCAGGGCCTGCCGGAGCGTTCCTGCAAGCGCATCCTGGAGTGCGAAATGCCCAAACTGGGTATCGGCTATTCCTGGTTCTGGACGCGCGCGGCCTATGAAGCCACCAAGACCGTGCCCGAGGGCGCCAAGAAGGTGTCCGCCGACGCCATCTCCGTCAACGTGCTGAACTTCGAGCAGGCCGCCATCGGCGAGGATCCTTCCATGTACCCCGAGGTCAAGATCAAGCAGATGACCCAGCACCGCCTCGGCTGCAAGGCCGAAGTGGAAGTGAAGGTGCGCGAGGACTACGCCGGCTTCGTGACGTTCCATTTCTGGCGCAACACCGGCTGCGAATTCGTCCCCGCCGACAAGAACAACAAGGAATCCAAGCCCGAATTCAAGTGCCAGGGCGAGGAAATGCTCAAGGACCCCAAATACACCTATACGGTATACCTGTATCCGTTCTCCTCGCAGCAACTGGAAGCCCAGAAGAAGGCCGACAAGAACAAGGCCAAGGACGATCGCGCCTTCTTCACCGGCAACCCCGGCACCTACAAGGTGGACGTGTGGGCCTACAATCCCATCGATGAAAACATGTTCGGCGAGCACAAGCAGTTCGAGGACGAAGCCGAAATGAAGAAATATCCCGGCTTCGCCTTCTGCCCCAAGTACACCGAGAACGTGAACGAAAACGGCTGCGGCTGCATCGGCTTCGTCAAGAACAAGATCACGGTGACGCTGGACCCGGATCCGTTCTTCATGCCGCTGGACGAGGAAAAATGCACCAAGCGGGCGGACGAGGAAAAAGAAAAGGAAAAAGAAGCCAAGTAATAGGATTTTCTTGATTTTTTCCTGTTTTTCCTTCCTTCCGGCTTGACAACTATCCTACATTGTAGTAAAAGAGGGACATGAGTCTTTCGATTTTTCCCGACCGTCGTCGCAATTCCCGTGTTCCGCTGGTCATTTCCGTCCGGGAGCGTTCCGAAAACGGCGTGGTGATGTGCGTGGCCACCGATATCTCGCCGTGCGGCATGGCGCTCAAGCGGGCTTCCGACACCCTCATGGAAAAGCCGGTGATGCTGGATTTCCAACTGCCCGGCATGGAGGGGGTTGTTTCGGTGCCCGCGCGCTTCGTGCGCCAGGTGCAGACGGCGTCCGTGCAACTGGGCGCCGTCGCCTTCGAGCGGACGCCCGAACTTCTGGAACGCTGGTTTTCCAGCCTCCATCCGCAGCCTTCCATCACCTGACAATCCCGCCGGCGCCGGGTCCGCAGGCCTTTGCATACACCCGGGTGTGCGCATCGAATCCTCGAAAAATCAGGGAGAAATCGGGAGAATGAAAAATAATGGGGGAATAATGCGGGAAATGCGAGCCGTCACTTCCCGGATTCCGGCTTCGGGCGGGCATAAGGAGGAATCCAGCCGGGGCGGTTTTCCTGCTTTCGCGGATTGATGGCCAGCGCGCCGGCCGGGACATCGGAAAATACCGTGGTTCCCGTGCCGATGTAGGCGCCATCGCCCACGGCCACGGGCGCAATCAACTGCGTGTCCGAACCCACGAACACGTTTTCGCCAATCATCGTGCGGAACTTGTTCTTCCCATCGTAATTGCATGTGATGGTTCCGGCCCCGACGTTGGACCCCGCGCCGACTTCGGCATCTCCCAGGTAGGACAGGTGGTTGGCCTTGACACCTTCGCCCAGGATGGTCTTCTTCAACTCCACGAAGTTGCCCACGTGCGCGCGCTTTCCCACCACACTGCCCGGCCGGATACGGGAAAACGGCCCCACCCGGGCACCAGACTCGATGCGGGATTCCTCCACGATCGTGTACGGCAGCAGGCAGGCGCCCTCCTCCACGACGGTGTCCTGGAGAATGCAGCCCGCAGACAGGCGCACCTCGGCGCCGATGCGCGTCTTCCCCCGAAGACTCACGCAGCCCTCGACCACCGTCCCCGGCCCGATTTCCACGTCTTCGTGCACTTCGACCGTCTCGGGAAACAGGAACACGACCCCTCCGTCCATGTGGCGGCGCACGTTGCGGGCATTGGCCAGGACATGCGCCCGGGACAGTTCGGCCGCCGTATTCACGCCCATCACCTCGTCCTCGGAAACCATCCACGTGGCCGCCTGTCCGCCCTCCCCGGCGCGCATCACCACATCGGTCAGATAGAACTCGCCCTTCTGGTTGTCCGTGCGCAGTTTCTGGATCTCCTCCTCCAGGAAATGCCGCTCGAACACGTAGATGCCCGCGTTGCACTCCCGGACGGAAGCCTGTTCGGGCGTGCATTCCCGGTCCTCCACGATGGCCCGCACGGCGCCGTCCGCATGCCGGATCACCCGGCCATAACCGCGCGGGTCCGCCGCTTCGAACGTGAGAAACGACACCCGGTTCTGGCCCGATTCATGGAGGTCGAGGAGCCGGCGCAGGGTTTCGGCGCGCAGGAGCGGCACGTCACCGGCGAGCACCAGCACGGCCGTCGCATGCGCCGACAGCGCGCCCAACCCCACGCGCACGGCATGCCCCGTCCCCAGCGGCTCGCCCTGGTCCACGGAAACGGCGCCGGGCAACTCGGCCTGTGCCGCAGCCATGACTTCCTCCTTCTGATGGCTTACGACGAACAGGTTCTCCGGCAGTTCCAGCCGGCGCAACTGCCGGGCCACCCGGGCGATCACGGGAATGCCGGCCACCTCATGCAGGAGTTTGGAGCGCCGGCCCCGCATGCGGGTGGAACGCCCGGCGGCCAGCACGATGCTCGCATAGCGCTTCGTCGTCATGAAACACTCCCTGTGCGCATCCGGCGCACGCGGGACGTTTGTACACCGAGTTGTCAGGGGATGCCAAATGCGTTATGAAAGCGCCATGCGGCTGTTTCGTCGTTCGTGGAACCGTGTCTCCCCCTGGCCGGCCATCCGTGTCCCCGTTTCCATTCCCGCACCCGATCCCCCGGCAACCGAGGATCCAGCCGTCCGCGATGCGAAGCCGCCTTCTATCGACGCCCCCTTCGCCCGCGGACTGCCGTGTCCCGACGCATCCCTGGCCCGTAGCCTGACGGATGCCAGCGTTCCTGCGGAAACCGCCATCCTGGAACTGGGCGCGCGCCTCTGGCCGGAAGGATGGGAGCGGGTGGAAAGTGTATCCTTCGGTCCGGAGCCGGGCGTGCGGGAACGCGTATCGGGAACGCTGGTCCTCGTTCTTCCTCTTGCCGGCAAACCAACCACCGCCTTCGAGCGCTTTCTGGCCTTCTGGGATGCTGCGGCCATGCTGCGCCGCCACATGGGAAGCCCGGATGCGAAACGGGAAGCCCGAATGGCCGCGCGCTGGATTTCCATCCTTCCTTCCCTGCGAGAATCCCCATGACCAAGTTTCACTTCCTCACCTTGGGCTGCGCCAAGAACCGCGTGGATACCGAGTGGCTCGTCTCCCTGCTGGAAAACGGCCCGCCCGGCACCTTCGTCCTGGTGGATCAGCCGGAAAAAGCCGATGTCATCCTGGTTAACACCTGCGCCTTCATCGAAGACGCCCGGGAGGAGAGCATCGATGCCATCCTGGAACTGGGCGCAGGCAAGCGCTCTGGCCAGAAACTGGTGGTGCTGGGATGCCTTCCCCAGCGCTACGGGGAGGATCTGGCGCAGAGCCTGCCGGAAGCCGACCTCTTCGTGGGCACGTCGAGGCTGGGGGATCTGCCGCGCCTGCTGCGCGAAAACGCCTCCGGACTGGCCGCAGCTGCCGGCGAGCCCTCCTGGCTCCCCGAAGCGCCCCTGGCCCGCAAGCCCTCCCTGGGCGGCCCGGCGGCCTACCTGAAGGTTTCGGAAGGCTGCGACCGCCGCTGCGCCTTTTGCGCCGTTCCCCTGATCCGGGGCCAGCGCCGTAGCCTGCCGCTGGCGCACCTCGTGGAGGAAGCCGCCCGCCTGGTGGATGCCGGCGCACGGGAAATCAACCTCATCGCGCAGGATCTCTCGGCCTGGGGCCGGGACCTGAATCCGCCGCAGCGGCTTTCGGATCTCCTGCGCGCCATCGCCGCATTGCCCCGGATTTCCTGGGTCCGCATGCTGTACCTCTATCCCACGGCGGCTCTCGACCCGCAGTTCGCCGAATGGTTTTCCATACCCAAGGTGGTGCCCTATGTGGACATGCCCCTGCAGCACGTGTCCAGTCCCGTGCTCTCGGCCATGGGACGCGCCCACGACGGCCCCATGACGCGGGAAATCGTGCAGAAGGTCCAGAAACTGCCGCAGCACGTCTTCTTCCGCACCACCTTCCTGGTGGGGCATCCCGGGGAAACGGAAACCGAATTCGCCGAACTGGAGTCCTTCGTCCGGGAAGCGCACTTCCATCACGTGGGCGTCTTCGCCTACAGCCCGGAGGAAGGCACGCGCGCGGCCGCAATGCCGCACATGGATCGGGAGACGGCATTGGCGCGCCGAGAAAAATTATTGGCTGTCCAGCAAAAAATAAGCGCCCGCCTGAACCGGAAACTGAAAGGGCGCACCCTCCAGGTCATGGTGGAGCGTTTCGACCGGGACGAATGGATCTGGGTAGGACGGCACGCAGGTCAGGCTCCGGAAGTGGACGGCAGCGTCATCCTCTCCAATTGTGACTGCAGGGCGGGAGATTTCATCCCCGTACGCATCGTGGAAACGGACGCCTACGACCTCGTGGGGATGCCCTGACGCGCCGGACTGGCCAGAAGCGCCTTTCGCTGCCGAAGGAACAGTGGAAATCTCGTGAAAATGGATTGACTTTGCAGGTGATTTGTTTTTTTCTCTTCCCCGGAGCGCACCGATGAGAATACGTTATGTGGCCAAAACAGACGTCGGAATGAAACGCAACCACAACGAGGATTTTTTCACCTTTGATTTGGAAGAGCACCTCTTCCTCGTCGCCGACGGCATGGGTGGACACTCCTCGGGCGAGGTCGCCAGCAAGATGGCGGCCGAATCCATCGTCCAGTTCTTCAAGTACAGCCGGGGGGATCAGGACGCCACCTGGCCATACAAGATGGACCCCAACCTCTCCTATCAGGAAAACCGCTTCGTGGTGGCGGTGAAGCTCGCAAATTACAAAATTTTCCAGGCCCAGGCCAACGAAATCAAGTACAAGGGCATGGGCACCACTGTGGTGGCCTGCAAGGTGCTGGGCGACACGCTGCTGGTGGTGCACGTGGGCGACTCCCGCGCATACCGCCTGCGGGATGGAAAACTGCAGCAGATCACGGTGGATCACAGCCTGCTCGAGGAATACCGCCAGGCCAAGAAGGACGTCACCGAGGAAGAATTGCGCAATTTTCCGCACAAGAACGTCATCACCCGTGCCCTGGGCATGCGGGAGACCGTCAACGTGGACATCCAGAAGGAAACCATCCTCCCCGGCGACTGCTATCTGCTCTGCTCCGACGGTCTCTCCGGCATGGTGCCGGACAAGCAGATGGAAGAAATCATGCTGGCGGAGCCCGTGCTGGAAAAGATGGTCAACGACCTGGTCAACAAGGCCAACGAGAACGGGGGTGTCGACAACATCTCCGTCGTCATCCTGAAATTCGAACCCTGATATGCAACCCCGTATGGAAGTTTCCCCGGGATTTTCTTCCCTGGATTTCCTGGCAGGCGCACTGGTGGAGCGGGCACGGACGGAAAAACTGTTCGTGGCCGAGAGTTGCACGGGCGGCCGGGTCTGTGCGGCCATCGCCCGCATCCCCGGCGCTTCCGCCGTCTGGCTCGGGGGCGTCGTGACCTATGACGACGGACTGAAGACGCGCCTGCTCGGCGTTCCCGATGAAATCCTGAAATCCTGCGGGGCCGTGAGCCGGGAAGCGGCGCTGGCCATGGCGGATGGCGCCTGCAGCCACGGCGCCACGCTGGCGGCGGCCATCACGGGCATAGCCGGCCCCGGCGGCGGATCCCCGGAAAAGCCGGCTGGCTGCGTCTTCGTGGCCATCCGTCACGGAAAAGCCCGCTGGGTGCGCCGGTTCCTGTTCGATGCAGACTCTGGTCGCCATTTCGTCCAGGAGAACGCGGCCCACGCCGCTCTTTTGGCCCTGGTGCAGGTCCTGACCGCGGGGGTTCCCCACGGTTTCGAGCCGGCGCCCGCATCCGTCCCGGCGGACGGCCGATGAAACGAGGCTGAAAATGACGGATTCCGTCCCCCGTTCCGAACCGGCACTGGAAAGTCTCCTTTCCCACGTGCACATCGCGCTGATGCCGGACGCGCAGGGCGTCGCGGCGCTCTCGGATCTCCAGGTCCGCATCCACCGGCTGCTGCCGCCGGAGCACGCCAAGCGCGCAGTGTGGGTTCCCCCGGAGTTCTTCGGAATCGTGCTCGCCTATGCCGGCAGCATCCGCCCTTCGCTGCTGGATGCGCTGCAGGACATCCTGAAGGGCATCTTCCTGCCGGAGCCTCTGTTTGCGCTGCAGGTCCACCGTTTCAGCACCGCGCACGACCCGCAGGGGACTCCGCGGGTGATCGGCGCCGGGCTTGCCGACTTCGCTCCCCTCTTCGCCCTGCGGGAACGGCTGACGGCCGCGCTGGAGCGCCTGGGCATCGACTGCCTCCCCCGGGAGTTCGTCGCACGCATCACCCTGGCGCGTCTGCCCGAGAATGCGGGCCCGGTCATGTCCATCCTGGAAAACCTGACCGCCACCCTGCCGCTGACCCTGAATTTTTCCCATGTGGATCTCGCGAGCCGCGACGGCCGCCAGCGGCATCTCTGGGCCCGCGTGTTTCCAGGCAAGGAGCCATCCCGCGGCATTTTCGAGGGCGTGCACGGCTGCTGCCGCGAGCAGTCCAACCGCTTCGCCCTGTACGGCACCCGCGACTGTCCCATGCGCAACGCGCCGCGACACCAACTGGACTGCTTCGAAACCGGCTGCACGCCCGCGCATCCTCCGGAAGCACCGCCGGATGCCAAGGTGGAAGCCGACCTCGTCCATGAGGGCATGCAGGACCTGCTGCGTTCCGGCCGGCTCTTTGGCGCCCGCCCGGCTGCCGGGACCACGGATGCGACGCAGCAGCAGTGGAAGGAACCCGCACCGAAAGAACACGAACGCAGAACCGAAGAAACCAGGCCGAAACACGAAAAACCGGCTGCGGGACGGCGGGATTTCAGCCTGCCGACGAATCACCGGGATCCCCGGAAACCGGAAAAACGCAATCCGGAAACAGCCAAGAAACCGGCAGAGCAGGAACCGGCGAAGCCGAATTCCCGTGAAGAAAACCGTCCGCAGCGGCACCGCGGGCGGGATCGCCGCCGGAAACCGCAGGGGGCGGCTTTGGTGCCGGCGCCCTCCAATACTCCCGAAAAACCGGAAAAAGGTGAATGACGATGGCAAAAAGCAAACGACCGGAAGACGAAAATCAACAGAAAGCCCTCAAAACCGCACTGGGCGCCATCGAACGGCAGTTCGGAAAGGGCGCCATCATGCGCCTGGGCGACCATGAAGCCCAGATGAAGGAACTTTCGGTGATATCGACGGGCTCGCTGTCGCTGGACATCGCTCTCGGCGTGGGCGGACTGCCCAAGGGCCGCATCGTGGAAATCTTCGGCCCCGAGAGTTCCGGCAAGACCACGCTGGCGCTGCACGTCGTGGCCAACGCCCAGAAGCAGGGCGGCGTAGCCGTGTTCATCGATGCGGAGCACGCCCTGGACATCGCGTATGCCAAAAAGCTTGGCGTTGATGTAGAAAACCTGCTGGTGTCGCAGCCGGACTGCGGGGAGCAGGCGCTGGAAATCGCCGATACCCTGGTCAAGACCGGCGAGGTCTCGGTCGTCATCATCGACTCGGTGGCCGCACTCACGCCGCGTGCCGAGATCGAGGGCGAGATGGGCGACAGCCACGTGGGGCTGCAGGCGCGGCTGATGAGCCATGCCCTGCGCAAACTCACGGGCAGCATCTCCAGATCCAACTGCCTGGTGGTGTTCATCAACCAGATGCGCATGAAGATCGGCGTGATGTTCGGGAATCCCGAAACCACCACCGGCGGAAACGCGCTGAAGTTCTATGCCTCCATCCGCATGGACATCCGCAAGGTGGGCGCCATCAAGCAGGGGGAGACCGTCATCGGCAACCGCACGCGCGTGAAGGTCGTGAAGAACAAGATCGCCTCTCCCTTCCGGGAGGCCGAGTTCGACATCCTCTACGGGCACGGTATCTCCTTCGAGGGGGACGTGCTGGATCTGGCCGAAAAGGCCGGCATCATCGAAAAGAGCGGCTCCTGGTACTCCTTCAACGGCGAGCGCCTGGGCCAGGGGCGCGACAACGTGCGCCAGATGCTGGAGAACAATCCTGAACTCCTGGCGACGCTGGAGAACCGAATCCGGCAGTCCAGCGACCTGCCCATGATCCTGGCATCCGACGATTCCCCGATGGCGGAATGACACGCCGGCCGCGGAAAATCCTCCCATGGTGATCCTGCTCGACCGGAAAGAACGCAGTTTCTTCGCCCACGTGGTGCTCTGGCACGTCTTCGTGCTGGTGGTGGCGGGCATGGTGTTCGCCTTCGCCGGCATCCTGGTGTTCGGTTCGTACGCCCTCACCGTGCCGGCCCGGCCGGATTTCGGCGACATCAGGAAGAACGTCTCCACCTCGACTTCCATCACCGCCGCCGACGGCACCCTGTTGGCGGAAATCGCCGGGCAGCGGCGGGAGTGGGTTCCCTACGACGAGATTCCGCCGCTGGTCGCCAATGCCTTCATCGCCATCGAGGACAATCGGTTCTTCTCGCATGGCGCCCTGGATTTCGTGGGGCTGCTGCGGGCCACGTGGACCAACCTGCGTTCCGGAGCCATCCGGCAGGGCGGAAGCACCATCACCCAGCAGGTGGCCAAGCACTTCCTCGGCGAGGAACGCACATTCGACCGGAAATTCCGGGAAGTCATCTGGGCGCTCCGCCTGGAACGGGCGCTGGACAAGAAGGAAATCCTCGAACTGTACCTGAACCTGATCTTCCTGGGCCGCAATGCGTACGGCGTCAAGGCGGCCGCGCGCAACTACTTCGACTGCGGCCTGCAGCAACTCACCCTGGCCCAGGCCGCCCTGCTGGCCGGAATGGCGCAGGCGCCCTCGCGCTACAGTCCCGTGGTGAACATGGATCTGGCTCTCGCCCGGCGCGCCCAGGTGCTCGAAGCCATGCACCGGAACGGATTCATCAGTAGAGAAGAGATGGAAGCGGCCCGGCGCGAACCCATCGAACTGGCGGTGCGCAGGGATCCCTACAATGCCCGCACCCCGTACTTCACCGAAACCGTGCGCCAGGAGTTGCAGCAGCGCCTGGGCGCCGACGCCTTCGCCCGGGGCGGCTACCAGGTGGAAACCACCGTGCGCCCCTTCGTGCAGATCATGGCCCGGCGCCACGTGGAGGAACTGACGCGCTGGATGGACAAGCGGCAGGGCTGGCGGGGCCCGGAGGAAAAACTGCGCACGCCGGAGCAGCAGAAGGATTTCTTGGAAAAGGCAGCGCTGTACTACCGCGGCATCCCGCTGGCCGAGGACCGCGATTATCTGGCGCTGGTCACACGGGTATCGAAGGACAGAGCCTGGGTGCGGGTGGGACCGCATCCCGAGGGGACCATCGACCTGGCCGACATGCGCTGGGCCTTCCGGGCGCACCCGAAGGAAGGCATCACGGACCGCTCCATCGGTTCCGTGCCCGAGGCGCTTTCCGCCGGCGACGTGGTCTGGGTGCGGCCCAAGCCCCAGGCCCGGGACCAGTGGCTCCTCGAGCAGATTCCCCGTGTGCAGAGCGTCATCCATGCCATGGACCACCGTACCGGCTACGTGGTGGCCATGGTCGGCGGCACGGACTTCGACCTGACCAAATTCAACCGGGCCACCCAGAGTTGCCGCCAGCCGGGCTCCACCTACAAGCCCTTCTACTATTCCCTGGCGTTGGCCGAGGGCTGGTCGTTCGACAAGAAACTCTCGGACATCCCCTATTCCATCGTGGACCCCGCCACCGGCCAGAAGTGGCGCATCACCAACTTCAATTACAACTCCGTGCAATCCCAGGAACTGCAGGACAAGATCTCCAATTACAAGGTCACCCTGGAATTCGCCCTGGTCTGGAGCCGCAACACGCCGTCCGTGACCATCTTCCAGGCCCTGGGCGCCCGCAAGGTGGCCCAGTGGGCGCGCCGCTTCGGCTTCACCACGCCCATCATCCCCGACAAGGGGCTGGCGCTGGGCGCTTCCTGCGTGCGCATGGACGAACTCAATGCGGCCTTCGGCGTGTTCGCCCGCAACGGCCGCGCCATCCGGCCCGTGACGATCCGCCGCATCCGCGATGCGGCCGGCCGCATCATCGAAGACAACACGTGGCCGTCCGACCCCATGCTTTCCACCGGGGAGCGCCTGGACCGCATGGTGGCCCTGCTCGGATACCGCGACCGCCAAGCCATTCCGGCCAGGGCCGCCTACCTGACCTCACTGCTTTTGCGCAAGGTCATCACCGACGGGCACAACGAAACCATCCGGGACATCGGATTCCCGGCGGCGGGGAAGACCGGGACGGCTTCCAACACCATGGACACCTGGTTCTCCGGCTATACGTCCCGCTGGGCCGTGCTGACCTGGCTGGGCGACGAAAAATACGAGCGCCCGCTGGGCGACAACGATGCGGCCTATGTCACCACCAGCCCGCAATGGGGCCGCTTCATGTACGATGTCGCCCGGTTCGCCCCCCACCGGGAGATTCCGTGGGCCGACGAAAAGCACCGGGATCTCGGCAAGCCGCCCGTGGGAGACCCCCGCCGCGGTGTCAAGCACGAATACGTTCCCCCGCCGGAAAAACCGCCCCTGTTCGGCGGCGTAGACTGATCCCGGCAAATTCCTGCGCGCATGAGGCGCATCCCGAATGGAGTGCCGGTTACTTTCATCAAAAAAGAAGTGTCAAAATCCTGACACTTTTCTGACACTTCCGAAAAGTTCCGACACTCCTCGACATGTCTGGGTAAATTTTGATCTCCATCAATCCCTTGTCGCCCCGCTCTTTTTTCATGAGGATTGCGTGAAAAAAAACAGACTTTCATGAATTGGCATGAAAAATGCTAAAAGCGGGCGCCCCACGGGGCCCGTATTTCGACCGGACTTCGAAACGAGGTGACATCCATGGAAAACATGAAGAACAGCGCCCGCGTGCTTTCCTATATCAAGGGAATCCTCAACTACAAGGAAACGCCGGGCTACGTGCTGCTCAATCCCGGTCCCGTCCTCACGACGCCGCGGGTCAAGGCGGCCCTGGTCAATCACGACATGTGCCACCGCGACGAGGATTTCGCCCATCTGGTGCGCAACCTGCGGCAAAAACTCAAGGTGGTGTTCGGTGGCGACGAGCGGCACGAGGTGCTGCTGATCACGGGTTCCGGAACCTCCGCCATCGAGGCGTCGATCGCCTCCACCGTGCCGGAAGACAAGAAGATCCTCGTGCTCATCAACGGCGCCTTCGGCGAGCGCTACCGCGAGGTGGCCCAGGTGCACCGGATGAATCTCGAGGTGCTGGATTTCGGCTGGGGCCATGCCATGGACGTCGAAGCCGTGGAACGCACGCTCGCGGCCGATCCCGACATCGCCGTGGTCATGATGGCGCACCACGAGACGTCCGTGGGCCTGCTCAACCCGGTGGCCCAGGTGGGCGCCGCCTGCCGCAGGCACGACCGGCTGCTCATCGTGGATGCCGTCTCCTCCCTGGCGGCCGAAGACATCCACGTGGTGCGCGACAACATCGACATCTGCCTGTCTTCGGCCAACAAGGCCATGCAGGCCATCGCCGGCGTGGCTTTCGTGTGCGTCAACGACCGGGCCTGGCGCCTCATCGAAACCGTGCGCCCGCGGGTGTACTACCTGGATCTGCGCCGCTACCGCAAATACGCCGTCGAAGAGGAGCTCACCCCCTTCACACCCGCGGTCAACGGCTTCTTCGCCCTGGACGCTGCCGTGGATGAACTGCTCGAGGAAGGCGTGGAAGCCCGCCGCGCCACCGTCCGGGAACGCAACCGCTTCCTGCGCGAATCCTTCCGCGCCATGGGCCTGTCCTTCTACTCGGAAACCGGCCACGAGTCCTCCACCCTGACCGTGGTGAAGGTGCCCGAATACATCTCCTTCGCCGAACTGTACGAGCGCATGAAGGGCTATGGCTTCATCATCTATGGGTGCAAGGGCGAACTGACCGACAAGTATTTCCAGATCGCCAACATGGGCGACCTCAACGAGGAAACCCTGCAGAACTTCGTCAACACCCTGCAGTTCGTCCTGCTGCGCGCCCGGCGGGAAGCCGGCCTCCCCGTCGACGAAGAAACTTCCGGAACCCTGCGCCAGTCTCTCTAGACGCCCGGAAACGGCGCGCGCCCCCCTTTTTCGATTCTTTTCGGATCCTTTCCCCGGCGAAGCGGGAAATCCCCAAACACGCCTTGACATTTCCCCCGTATTCCATGAAAAAGGCGCAAGCGGCCCGCGCCCGTTCGCGGTTCCCGAAAACGGGCGCCGTGGCAGCGCTCGCCTTCCCGGCCCCGTGCACCGCAGTCCGGGCGGGCGGCAGCGGACCCGTGGCGGTCCCCAAGGAGTCGTTCATGAAGCGCTTTTTCGGATTTCTTCCCGTTTTCCTCCTGTTTTCAGCGTGGGCCTGCGGCGGCGGACACCCCTACCGCATCACCAATCCCATGGATCTGGAAGACGCTGCGGGGGCTCCCTCCATCCGGCGCGTCGTGGATCTCGGCCACGCGGACGCGCCCACGGCCGGCGACGTGAAACTCACGGGCTCCGACGGCAAGGCCGTGGCGGGCGAACTGCTGTTCATCGAAGGCCGCAACTTCGGCCGCGGCCCCTCCGTCTCCGTGGGCGGACAGCCCGCCGTGGCGGCCGCGCGCACGGGCAACGGCGGCATCCTCGTGAAGGTGCCTGCGGGCGTGCCGGAAGGCCGGCAGAACGTGGTCGTCTCCACCCACAAGGGCGTGGCCAGTTTCGCCCTCGATTTCCTTCGGTTCGGCGCTGCGGCCGTTCCGGGAAAAAAGGCGATTTCCATCCTGCAGGCTCCCGAATACAGGGAAGTGGCCAGCATCGAAACCCCGGCGGAAATCGCGGCGCTCGCCTTCTCGGCCAGCCGGCCGCTGCTGTACGCCGTCACGCAGGTGCCGGACGCCTGCCGCACGGACGCCTCGAAGCCCGAATGCACGCCCGAACTGCTCACGGTGGAACTGACCCTGCCGGGATATCCCATCACCCAGCGGCAGAAACTGGTATCCGGAACGGTGCTGCGCTTCTCCATGGCCCGCTACCAGGATCGCGCCCTCGTGGCCACTTCCGGCGGCATGCAGGTGATCAACCTGGAATACCGCAATCCCATCATCCACCAGCGCATGCCATGGAAGGGCAAGGCCGCCTCCATCCTGGAAGCCGTCATCTCCCCCGACGGCAAGAGCGCGGTCGCTCTGCTCCGGGACAACCAGGCCGTCGTCTACGACGTCTCGCTCGCGGACGTTCCGAAGGAAGGGCCGGCGGTGAATCTCCTCCCCGAGGAGAAGGCGCCGCTGGTCAAGACCCTGGCCTTCTTCTCGACGCGCGCCGTGCAGACCCTGTACATCGCCACGGGCGACACGCCGGAAAGCCTGGTGGTGGGCTGGCATCCCGCCTCCCTGCTCAAGGCCGAGCTGCAGTCGGCCTCCGATCGCACGGAAAATCCCGTCCTGACCGTGCAGTCCGCGCTGCCCCTGCCACAGGAGAAAATCACCCCCGAACTGCTGTTCGTCTCCCCGCTTGGCGCCACCGAGGCCGAGGATACGCAGCGCACCGAGTGGACCCATTTCCTGTACATCGCAATGGTTCACGGCGAACTGATGCCGCTTTCCACCCGCCCGCTGACCACGCCCTCGGGACTGCAGATGGGCGTGGAACTGCTCGACCAACTCAAGACCATCGGCTTCCTCTCCCGGGTGGACTTCCGCCAGAACTTCAAGCCGTTCTTCTCCGAGCCGGCCGTCATCGGCGCCATGGCCACCACCCATACGGGCAAGGATCTGCTCTCCGTGCGCTGCGTGCCGCACACGGCCAACCAGGACGCGGTCTTCGAATGCGGCCTGCACCGGGCCAATCTCCAGACCGGCAAGGGCGAGTTCACCCCGTCGGGCACCCTGCCCAAGGAACGCTTCCGGCCCCCGTTCCGCTTCGGCGCCGTCGCCGTCCAGGAATGACGCATGAAAGACGCCATCACGATCCGCTCGTTCGCGGAAATGAAGAAAAAGGGGCGCAGAATCGTCGCCGTGACCGCCTATGACGCCACGTTCGCCGCGCTGTGCGATGCCGCCGGCGTCGACGTCGTGCTGGTGGGGGATTCCCTGGGCATGGTCATCCAGGGCCACCCCAACACCCTGCCGGTGACGCTCGAGCAGATGCTCTATCACACCGCCATCGTGTCCCGCGGGCTCTCCCACGCCTTTTTGGTCATGGATATCCCCTTCCAGAGCCTTCCCGCATCCCGGGAGGAAGCCGTCCGCGCCTGCGTGCGCGCGCTGTCCGAGAGCCGCGCGCAGGCCGTCAAGATCGAGGGATTCACGCCCTACGTGCTGGATCTGGTGTCCCACCTGACATCCCACGGCATTCCTGTGATGGGCCACGTGGGTCTCGTGCCGCAGTCGGTGCACCAACTGGGCGGATTCCGCATCCAGGGCAAGACTCCCGAAGCTGGAGCGAAACTGCTCGAAGGCGTGCAGAAACTGCAGGACGCCGGTGCCTTCTCCGTCGTCCTGGAAGCCGTTCCGCACGAACTGGCGCGGGAAATCACGGCCAGAACCGCCATTCCCACCATTGGCATCGGCGCCGGGCCGCACTGCGACGGGCAGGTGCTGGTCTCCTACGACCTGCTGGGACTGAACGAAACCTACTGTCCGCGTTTCGTGAAGAAATACGCCCGACTGGCCGAAACCGTGAAGGCGGCCATGGAAACCTACGCGCGGGAAGTGCGCGACGGGCTGTTTCCCGAAACGCAGAGTTGAAGAAAGAAGGACGAATCCCGCATGAGCGCTCCCGTCATCATCCAGAATCCGGAATGGATGCGCCGCTTTTCCCGGCAGCAGCGCCAGGAGGGCCGGCGCATCGCGTTCGTGCCCACCATGGGCTACCTGCACGCGGGACACCTGCGCCTGGTGGAGGAGGCCGCCGCCCGCGCCGGATGCGTGGTGGTCTCCATCTTCGTCAATCCCATCCAGTTCGGTCCCCGGGAGGACCTGGAGCGCTATCCCAGGGATCTGGACGGGGATCTCCAGAAGCTTTCCGCATATCCCGTGGATGCCGTGTTCTTCCCCAGCGCCGCGGACATGTACCCCGAGGGCTTCCAGACGCGCGTGCGCGTGGAGCGCGTTTCCGCGGGGCTGTGCGGCGCGTCCCGTCCCGGACACTTCGAAGGCGTGGCCACCGTGGTGCTCAAGCTCTTTCACATCGTGGAGCCGGACGTGGCCGTGTTCGGGCTCAAGGATTACCAGCAGTTCCGGGTGGTGGAAACCATGGTCCGGGATCTCGACCTCCCCGTCGAACTGGTGGGCGTGCCCACCGTGCGGGAGCCGGACGGCCTGGCCATGAGTTCGCGCAACGTGTATCTCTCGCCCGAGCAGCGCGCGGCCGCCGTGGTGCTCTCCCGCGCCCTGGCCGAAACCGACCGGGCCATCCGGGAGGGCCGCCTGCAGACCGGGGAGCAGGCCGAAGCCTTCCTGCGCTCGGCCCTGGAAGCCGAACCGCTGGCCCGGGTGGACTACGCCTCCTGCCGGGATGCGCGCACGCTCGAGCCGGTGGAGCGCATCGCCGGCGACGTGGTTCTGGCAGTGGCCGTGTTTTTCGGCAATACCCGGCTCATCGACAACCGGGTGGTGAATCTCTGACTTTTCCACGCGGGCGCCACAGGCCCGCATCGCGAGGTGTTCGACATGAAGGACCAACTCCCGTTTCAGGCGCGCTGGACCGTCCGTGTGCTCAAATGGCTGCTTTCCCGCGAAATCTCCCTGGAGGAAATGCTCCAGGACGAGGACGTGCTCTCCGGCATCGTGACCTACCTGACCAAGAAGGTAGCCGTGGAGGAAGAAATCCCGGGACAGAAGGAACAGGCGGAGAAGGTGGAGTCCCTGGAGAAGGAACTGGACTTCGTGCGCTGCCGGCTGCAGGGCGCCGACCAGCAGCGCAGGAACGAGGTGCAGGAACTGGAGAAGCGAAACGCCGAACTGCGCGAGGAAGTGGTGAAACTGACCCACAAGCTCAAGGCCAGCGAGAAGGAAGTGTTCGAAGCCAAGTTCGCCTCCGGAAACGTGAAGGCTGCCATGAAGAAAGTGGAAGAGGAACTGCGCGACATGCGCAAGAAGGTGGAGGCGCAGGAGCAGGAACTGGCACGACGCACCGAGGAGGTGGCGCAGGCTGCCGCGCGGCAGCAGGAGGTGGAAGCCGAACTGCAGCGTCTGCGTGTGCAACTCGAAGAAGCCAGGCAGGAGCAGGCCGCGCGACAGAATCTGTCGTCCCAATGGGAAGACGAGCGCGCACGACTGCTGTTCATGCTCGAGGAGCGCGACAACGCCCTCTCCGAAGCCCGCGAGGGACAGGCCGCCGCCACGCGCGAAATCGAGAATCTCAGTTCCCAACTGGAGGCGCTCAACGCCCGGCTGGCCCTGCTGGAATCCGAAGCCGTGCAGAAGGGCGTGCCCGTGGTGAAGGTGGGCATGGAACCCGTGGTGGGCGAAAAGGCGGCCCGGATGATGGCCGAACGCAAGAGCAAGCCCTCCGACGACACGCCCGTTCCGCGGCCGGCGGCGAAACGCAAGCCTCCGGTGTCCGACTTCGACCCCATTTCGGCCGTGGTGGGATTTTCGCACAAGAATATGCTCGAACTGTCCGATGACGCCCGCTATGTCGAGAAGGTGAATCTGGACGTGGAAAGCATCCCCGAGCCCGACGTGCAGCCGCAAAAGCGCCCGGCCAGGAGCCGGTCCCGGGCGACCGCGCAGAAGGCGGTAAAAACGCAGGAAAAGGCAGCAATGAAGACGGTGGAAGAAAAAAACGCCCCTGAGGCTGAAAAGAAACTGGAGCCGAAACCGGTAAGGCGAACCGAAGGCGAACCGGCAAAAAAACCGGCCGTCCGGGAAAGGGAAGCGAAGGAACCGGTTGCGGAAAAGCCGGCCCTCAGCGCGAATCCCCCGTCACCAGGCGCTCCGTCCGAAGAAAAGCCGGCCGCTTCTCCGGCAGCCCGGACGGAAAAGAAGGGTTCCCGGCGCCGGCGACCCCACCGCAAGCCGACCAACTCCGGCAAAGCCGAGAAATAATCTGCAGGAAATCCGGAACGCAGCTGTCAGCCGCGAAAACGGTAGTGCTTGCGGACGGGTTCGTGCACCGTCCAGGTGCAAGAGAGTCCCTCGGGAAACGTCACGAAATCGCCGCGCCCGAAGGTGACGGTTTCATGGGTCGATTTGTCTTCCACCGTGACGCGCCCCTCGAGAAAATAGCATTCCTCGATGCAGTCGTACGTCCAGTCGAAGACGGAAACCTCCTTCTCCCAGATTGGCCATGAAAACACTTCCTGTTTCTCGAGGAATGCGGCATCCGGCTTCTTCACGACGACTTTCATTTCCATCCTTCCTTTCTTATCCAGAGGCAAAAACGTTCAACTCTTCTCCGTCAGGCTCTTGACGACCAGAATCCGCAGGGGCGCGTCGCCCTCGTTGGCCCAGAAGCGCACAGCCCCGGGACGCACGTGGACCATGTCGCCAGCGGGCACCTGAACCCGGCTCGCACCGTGCGTGAACGTTCCCGAGCCCTCCAGAACGAAGAAGGCCACCCGGCAGGGCATGTCGTGGGGATCGAGCGCGGCCCCGGGCACCAGTTCGAGTTCAATGATTTCCAGCGCATCCGTGACCACCTTCGGCGTCTTGAACACACCCGCGAAGATTTCCGTACGCCGCGCTTCACCATGCCGAATCACATCCATGAAAGCACCTCCCTAAATGCCTGCAGTATTCCCGGTGCGCGCCCGAAAAGTCAATTCCTTCTCCACCCGGCGCCAGACGCCTCCTGAGGAAGGAAATTTTTCCGATTTTTCGAACCATTCCCGTGGTACACTTCCGGGGCATTTCGAGGTGCGCCATGAGATTCATCGCCATCCGCCGCATGTTTTTCCTGCCGCTGTGGCTCCCCTTGATTCTCCTTTTCCTGAATTGCCGAGGCGAAGCCGGAAGATATCCCCAGGATTCCGGCATTCCGGACGCCGACACCGATGCCCCGGATGCGGCCTGCCCGGAGGACCGGGTGTGCGGAGCCATGTGCTGCTCCGGAAACGAGGAATGCGTCTACGGCCAGTGCCTGCCGCCCTGCGAGTTCGAGCGCTGCCGCATGGCCTGCTGCGCCGAGGGCGAGGAATGCGTCAACGACATGCAATGCCTCCCCATCTGCGAAAACGAGCGCTGCGGGGACAACCTCGTGACGTGCTGCGCCGCGGATCAGCGATGCCTCGACGGCGTGGTGTGCGCGGCCCGCTGCGGCCTCGGCGAAACCGTGTGCGGCGAGAACCTGGACGTTTGCTGTCCCCCGGGCGAAGTATGCCTGAGCAACGCCTGCGTGCAGCCCGGCAGGACGTGCAACGACAACTTCGACTGCCCGGACGACACGTACTACTGCGACAAGAGCGTGTGGCGCTGCCTGCCGCTGGGAACGGGCGACATCTGCCAGGGCGAGCCCACCTTCTGGCCCATCGAGCCGGTGATGGAATGGTACTGGCCCGGGGTGACCTACAACGGCACGTTCTACGGCAACATCCTGGCCTCGCCCTCCATCGGCGACGTAGACGGCGACGGCACGCCCGACATCGTGTTTCCCGTGTATGCCGGCGCCGACATGAGCAACACCCTGCTCGTGGCCCTTTCCGGAAACGGCGACGGACAGGGCAACCCCCGCCTGCTCTTCACCATCCCGTCTGCAGCCGACCCGGCGGCGCCCCGTCCCTACCGCAGTGCTTCCGTGGCGCTGGCCAACTTCGACGACGACCCGGCGCTCGAAATCGTCTACAACATGAACGCCGGCGGCATCCGCATCGTCAAGGGTGACGGGCTCACGGAAGTATGCGACCGCACGCTGTATCCCGCCTGCAGCGGCCGGCGCACGACGGGCGCCGGGGGAGCCATCACGGGCGGCCCGCACGTGGCGGACCTGGACGCCGACGGCATGCCCGACGTCGTGGCCTTCTGCTACGCGCTCAACGGGCACGACATCTCGAATCCGGCGCTGGACTTCGTGCAACGCACCGGCTGCGCCTACAACACCACGGTGGCGGACCTGGACGAGGACGGGCGCCCCGAGGTCGTGGACGTCAAGCGCGCGGTGACGGTGGATCCCCTCATCCCCAATGGCCAGTTGCTGTGGTCCAACACCCTGACCTTCACCAATGGATTCATCGCGGTGGCCGACATCTTCCCTGACACGCCGCAGCCGGAAGTCGTCTTCGTCTACCAGAACCTCTACGTCCTGGATGGCCTGAGCGGCGCCATCCTGGTGGGCAGCGGCGGTACGCGCGTCTCCTCTTCCATTCCCATCCCCGGCGGGGGCAACGGGGGCGCGCCCACCGTGGCCGACTTCGACGGAGACGGCCTGCCCGAGATTTCCACGGCCGGACTCGCCTATTACGTGGTCTACGACCCGGACTGCTGGGATCCGCCCCTGCGCGCCGGCGGGCTGTGCGCCTCGGGCAACACCAATCTGATCCTCTGGCAGACCCCCACTCAGGACCTGAGTTCCTCGCGCACCGGCTCCTCGGTGTTCGACTTCCAGGGCGACGGCATCGCCGAGGTGCTCTACAACGACGAATGCTTCTTCCACGTCTACGATGGGCAGACGGGCGCCGAACTGGTGAATCCGCCCATCCCCAGTTCCTCGCGCACCGATGCGGAATACAGCCTGGTGGCGGACGTGGATGGCGACGGCAACGCGGAAATGCTGGTCATCTCCAATGCCGACCAGGCCATCGTCCGGGACCGCTGCCACATCAACTGGAAGAATGCCGGCGTCTCCATCGACTGGCTGTGCCAGTTCACCGACTGCACCGCGGGACCGGCCTGCACCGGCGGCATCGGCGGCACCTGCTCCGGGGAAGGCTACCAGTGCGACATGACCGGCACCTGCCAGCGCCCGGCCGGCACCCACGGCGTGCGCGTCTACGGGGACGCCTACGACCGCTGGGTGCGCACGCGCCCCATCTGGAACCAGTTCAACTACCACGTCACCGACATCGAGTACGCCAACGGCCGCTGGAACGTGCCCGTGCAGGAAGCCTCCAACTGGCGCAGTTACAACAACTACCGCCAGAACGTGCAGGGAGGCGTGCTCTTCCCCGTGCCGGATCTGGCGGTATCCCTGAGCGCCACGGTCGTCTGCCCGCGCGAGGTGCGCCTGCTGGCCGTGGTGCGCAACGTCGGCTCCATGGGCGTGCCGGCTGGAGTTCCCGTGCGCTTCGTGCGGGAGGACACGGGCGCCGTGCTGGCGGAAGTGGCCACCACGACCACCATCCTCCCCGGCGGCACGGAGCGGATCCTCTACGTCTACACGGACCTGGATCTCAACGTGGACATGACCTTTTCGGTGCGTATCGACGATGGAAACGCGGTGGAGGAGTGCGACGACACCAACAACACCGCGTTTTCCGAATCCGTACGCTGCGCCCCCCTGGGCAAGTGAACCCCGCAAAGCCCTTCATCGCCGGCGATCGCGACGATCCGGGCGGTTCATCGGCCGCGAAGGGCGCGCTCATACGTTCTCGAAGAGGATCGTGCTCAGGTAGCGCTCGCCGGAATCCGGCAGGATGACCACGATGCGCTTGCCTGCATTTTCCGGACGCGAGGCCAGGCGATGCGCCACGGCGGCGGCGGCCCCCGAGGAGATGCCGCAGGTGATGCCTTCCTCGCGGTGCAGGCGCCGCGCGAATTCCACGGCCTCGTCGTTGGAGACGGTGACGATTTCGTCCACGAGGTCGAGATCCAGGACATCGGGCTTGAACCCGGCGCCGATGCCCTGGATGCGATGCGGCCCCGGCACGGGCTCGCGCCCCTCGCGGATGGCCGTGAGTACCGCGGAATGCACGGGTTCCACGGCCACCGACCAGATGGGCTTGCTGCGGACCTGCTTGAAATACCGGCTCACCCCGGTGATGGTGCCGCCCGTGCCCACGCCTGCCACGAAGATGTCCACCTGCCCGTCGGTGTCGTTCCAGATTTCCGGCCCCGTCGTGCGCACATGCACGTCGGGGTTGGCAGGATTGCGAAACTGCTGCGGCATGTAGTAGCGGGCGGGATCCGAAGCCACGATTTCCTCCGCGCGGGCCACGGCGCCCTTCATGCCCCGGGCCCCGTCGGTCAGTTCCAGGCTCGCCCCGAAGCCGGCCAGCATGCGCCGGCGCTCCACGGACATGGTGTCGGGCATGGTCAGAAGCAACGGATAACCGCGGGCGGCGCATACGAATGCCAGCGCGATGCCGGTGTTGCCCGACGTGGGTTCGACCACCGTGACGTCCCGGCTGCCCGGCCTGAGAAAACCGTCGCGCTCGGCCGCCTCGATCATGGCCGCGCCAATGCGGCACTTGACGGAATACGCCGGATTGCGGCCCTCGATTTTGGCCACGACCGAAGCGCCCAACCCCCGGCACAGCCGGTTCAGTGCCACCAGCGGTGTGTTCCCGATACTCAGACTGTTGTTTTCATGAATACGCATTGCAATACCTCCCCGAAATCAAATGAAATAGTTCAATTCTTCCAACTGCGAATCCGCCGACTGCGCCAGCCCTTCCAAGGTAAAACTGGAAAGCGCCGTACGGATGGCCTCGCGCATGGCCTCCCACACCTGCCGGGTGGCGCAGGAGCAGGCGCGCGCGCAGGCCCCCGGATGCAGCACGCATTCCACCGGCTCCAGGTTCCCCTCCAGCGCGGCCACCACGTCCCAGGCGGTGACCGCGGCGGGATCCCGGGCCAGTTCGTATCCGCCGCGCGGCCCGCGCACCGTGCGCACCAGTCCCGTCCCCCGCAGCGCCAGCATGATCTGGTGGATGTACTTTCCCGAAACCCCCTGGGAACGCTCCAGCGCTTCCACCAGAACCGGCCCCTGCCCGTACCGGCGGGCCAGTTCCACCAGGATGCGCAATCCATAGCGGCCTTTCGTGGAAACCTTCATGCTTCCCGACCTCCAGCCCGGAAATGCCACAAGTAAATTAGTTTGTCAATCAATTTTATAAGGTACTTTTCATTCCCTTCATTATTCTGGAAAACCGCGAGTACAAAAAAATCGATTCAGCGAAAACGGGGCGGCAGGCAAGGCATTGGTCAAGTCGAAAGGTTGCTTTAAATGTATTCGGTCCAGCATGCACTCGAGTTCTCCAAGCGCCGGTTCCGGTCCTCGACCTCTTAATCATATGCTCCACCTTGCCGGGGTCGATGGCAGGGCGTTGGCGTCCCGGTCTGGTTGCAACTCCTGCGGGCACCCGCGGCAGGTGCCCGTGCCGGGGGCGGCCTGACCCGATCAGGATTCTGCTTGGTCAGGGCAGGTTCACACCGTCTGCCCGCAGTTCGGCACCTACTCTCTCTGGCCCCCTTCACCGCCGCCCACGCCCGGAATTCTTCCATGTCCAGGCAGCGCCGCTCGAGCCAGTTTCATGCGGCTCCATCAGTAGTGAGCCGCTCAACCGTTCGCGGACGCATCGTTTGGGGAAGATCCGGCCCACCCGCTCCCGGCGCCGCACTTCCGGATTCAGCTTCTGCATGTTCGGGCTGCGCATGCGTTTGCGGTACTTCTCCGGCAGGGCCATCAGAAGCTGGCGTCCTCGAATTCTTCTTCCATCGACCGCACAGGGGGGAATCCGCCTTTCGCCTCACGTGCATCTGCAGTTGTCATCCGCCGTGTGCGGAATCGATGGATTGCTGCAGGATCGCCATTCGACAGCCATGTCACCTGTGGAATCCCAAGCGTGTGGATTTCGCCGCACACGCTTCAGGGGCCACCTTGGGGCGTCGGCGGCAATTGCAATTGGAATTGCCATACAACGGATAATCTACGCAGGGTTTCCACCCCAGAATGTGATCCCCATCGTAATCGTGCT
>CAZEZP010000087.1:0-42319 GCA_964516435.1 uncultured Kofleriaceae bacterium
GGTCTGCAACTCGAACTGCACGCTCGATACCTCCGGCTGCTTCGCCTGCGGAAACAGCCGCCTGGATCCCGGCGAACCCTGCGATGGAACCCGTTTCGGCGGGAAAACCTGCGAAACCTAAGGATTTCCCGGCGAAACGCTGGTCTGCGACTCGAACTGCGCGCTCGATACCTACGGCTGCTTCGACTTGGTAAACAGCCGCCTTGATCCCGGCGAACCCGGCGATGGAACCCTTTTTGGCTGGAGAACCTGGGATACCGGAGGCTTTCCCGGCGGGACGCTGGTCTTAAACTCGAACTGCGCGCTCGATACCTCCGGCTGCTTCGCCTGCGGAAACAGCCGCCTGGATCCCGGCGAACCCTGCGATGGAACCCTTTTTGGCGGGAAAACCTGCGAAACCGAAGGATTTCCCGGCGGAACGCTGGCCTGCAGCAACTGCACGCTCGATACCTCCGGCTGCTTCGCCTGCGGAAACAGCCGTCTGGATCCCGGCGAACCCTGCGACGGGGCGCTTCTCAACGGGAAAACCTGCGCCACCTTCGGATGCCGCTCCACTGCCCTGCCCGCCTGCCAGCCCGACTGCACGGACTTCGACCTGTCCAATTGCCAGACCGGTCACGATGAAGACGGCGATTCCGTTGACGACAACTGCGACAATTGCCCCACCTTCACCAACGATACCCAGCCGAATGCCGACGGGGACCAGGTGGGAGATGCCTGCGAGTACCCCGACAATGTCGGCCTTCTGGGCACCATCGCGCTCTTCGACCCGCTCACGGCCGACAACGGCGACTGGACGGCCGTCAATGGTACCTGGAACTGGAAGAACGACGGCGTGGAAGGCTCGCGTGACGGCATCGCCTATTACCTGAACGACTACAGTATCGCTTCCGGTAACTACGCCGTAGATGTCATGTACGACTCTGTCATTTCTATACCAAATGAAAACAATTGGCTGGGCGCCATCTTCGGCTACAGTGGAACCGGTTCCAATATCCAGGCCTACGTGTGCGTAGTGCAGCAGAACACGGGAAGATTGCAGATCTGGGAACGGGTCCCCGGAAACAGCGAGTGGCAATTCCGGGCTGAACAAAGCATTTCCGTGGGTATTGGTCTGCCCACGTGGCGGCGCATCCGGGTTTTCATCAATGGCGACACGGTGCGCTGCACCTTCCTCAATTCGGCCGGGTCTACTGCCAGCGTCTCCTGGACAAAACCCGTGGGAACCACGAATCCCTTCAACGGTCAGGCGGGGCTCTATCTCAACAGGCTGACCGTCCACTTCACGTCCTTCCTCGTGTACACGCCCTGACCGCCCGGCCAGTTCCCGGCGGCTGCCATGCGCATCACAAAAAAACACGTTTTCCCGCAAATGCGAAAAATGCATTTCCCTGTTGCGTTCGGTCGGCAAACCCACTATACATGGCGCCTGCCCCATGGAACGGGCAGACTTGAGAAGGTGATTGAAATGAAGAAAGACACGCATCCCCCCTACGTCGAAGCCACCATCGAGTGCGCATGCGGCAACGTCGTCCACACCTACAGCACCAAGGGTTCCTTCAAGGTCGACATCTGCGCGGCCTGTCATCCCTTCTACACCGGCAAGGTGAAGGTGGTCAACGCCACCGGCCGCGTGGAGAAGTTCCAGAAGAAGTACGCCGCCGCCAAGAAGACCGCGGAATCCAAGGAAAACTAGCTTCCCGCCGGATTCCCTCCACAATCCGCAACGGCATGGGTGATCCATGAGTGCAAGCAAATCAGGGCCCGCCTGCATCGCGGTGGGTGGTCAGGCCGTCATGGAGGGCGTGATGATGCGCACGCCCAATTCCTTTGCCGTGGCGGTGCGCCTGCCCTCCGGCGGCATCCTGGTGCGCGAGCAGAAATGGCGCTCCATCTGGGAGCGCTGGCGCTTTTTGCGCTGGCCGTTTCTGCGCGGAATCGTGGTACTGGGCGAGGCGCTGGTCAACGGGTTCTCCGCGCTCACCTGGAGCGCCAACATGCAGATCCGCCACGCCCCCGAGCCCCCCGAAGGCAAGAAGGAAGAAGAGATTTCCGGCTCCGGCGCGGCCGCGGCCATCGGGATCTCGCTGCTCTTCGCCATCGGCCTGTTCGTGGCGCTGCCGCACTTCGCCACCATGCTGCTGGGGCTCGACGCCTCCTCGATCGCCTTCCATCTGGTGGACGGCGTCATCAAGATCGCCATCCTCTTCGCCTACATGGCCGCCATCGGCTTCATGGAGGATGTACGCCGGGTGTTCGCCTATCATGGCGCCGAGCACAAGTCGATCTTCACCTACGAGGCCGGCGAGGCGCTCACGGTGGAGAACGCCCGCAGGCATTCGCGCTTCCACCCACGCTGCGGCACGTCGTTTTTGTTCCTCGTGCTGGCCGTGAGCATCCTGGTGTTCTCGGTGACGCTGCAGTTTCCCCTCCTGCCCTGGAAGTGGGCCGACGCCCTGGTGAAGGTGGCCATCAAGATCCCGCTGATGTTTCCCATAGCAGGGGCCGCCTACGAACTGATCCGGCTTTCGGGAAAGCATGCCGGGAAATGGTGGATCGCGCCCGTAATCGCCCCGGGGCTGTGGATGCAGCGGCTCACCACGCGCGAACCCGACGACGCCCAACTGGAAGTGGCCTTGGCCAGCCTGCGCGTAACTTTGCGGCGCGAGCGGACACCGGAAGCGCCCGAGGCCGGCCCGGATGGCGTAATTTTCCCTTCCCTGCAGGAAATTCCCGAGGGGTGACGCATGTCGCAGCAGCCGACTTTTTTCCCGAAGGTGCAAGCCATCTGCGAGCGTTTCGAGCAGTTGACGCGGCAACTGGAAGATCCCGAAATCGTCCAGGATCCCGCGAAACTGGCCAAGGCCGGCAAGGAGCGGTCGGAACTCGAGCCGCTGGTGAACGCCTACCGCGAATGGCTCGAATGCGAGCGGCGCATGGCCGACGCCCGTGAATTGATGCGCGAACCCGACCCCGAGATGGCCGAGATGGCCCGCGAGGAAATCGAACACTGCCAGGAGCGCATGCGCCAGCTCGAGGAGGAGATGAAAATCCTCCTGCTGCCCCGGGACCCCCTGGACGAGAAGAACATCATGCTCGAGATCCGCGCGGGCACCGGTGGGGAGGAAGCCGCGCTGTTCGCGGCCGATCTGTTCCGCATGTACACCCGCTATGCCGAGCGCAACCGCTGGAAGGTGGAGATCCTCTCGCTTTCCGAAAGCGGGCTGGGCAACGGCATCAAGGAAGTCGTGGCCCTGATCACCGGAAACGAGGTGTATTCGCGCCTGCGCTTCGAAAGCGGCGTGCACCGGGTGCAGCGGGTGCCGGTCACGGAAGCCTCCGGGCGCATCCACACCTCCGCGGCCACCGTGGCGGTGCTGCCCGAGGCCGAGGACATCGACGTGAAGATCGAGGACAAGGATCTGCGCATCGACGTGATGCGCGCCGGCGGTCCCGGCGGCCAGAGCGTGAACACCACCGACTCGGCCGTGCGCATCACGCACCTGCCCACGGGCATGGTGGTGATCTGCCAGGACGAGAAGAGCCAGTTGAAGAACAAGGCCAAGGCGCTGAAAATCCTGAAGACGCGCCTGCTCGAGATGGAACGCGAGAAGCAGGAGGCCGCCATCCGCGAGGAGCGCCGCTCCCAGGTGGGCAGCGGCGACCGCTCGGAGAAGATCCGCACCTACAACTTCCCGCAGGACCGTGTCACGGATCACCGCATCGGGTACACCCGCCACAACCTGCAGGGCGTGCTCGACGGTGACATCGACGACATCATCTCCAACCTCAGGGCCTTCCGTCAGGCCGAACTGCTGCAGGCCGGCACCGAGTCATGAACGAGCCCACGCACCGTATCGGATTCGTCCAGTTCACCCCCATCCTGGGCGCATTCGCCCGCAACGTGGAACGGCTCTTCGAATTCGTGACGCGACGGGCCGAACCGGTGGATCTGCTGGTGCTGCCCGAAATGGCGCTGACCGGCTATGCCTTCCGCACGCAGGAAGAACTGGGGCGCATCGCCAACGCCGAGTACACCGCAAGGACTCTCGATGCGGCCATGAAACTGTCGCGGCTCTTCGGCGGTGCGTCCATCGTGCTGGGCTATCCCGAGGCCACGGAGGAAGGCTTCTTCAACAGCGCCATGCTCGCCGGTCCCGACGGACTGCTCGGCAATTACCAGAAGACCCACCTCTTCGGCATGGAAAAGCAGTTGTTCCTGCCGGGACGTACCGGCTTTCGCGTGTTTTCCGTGCATGGATGCCAGGTGGGCATCATGATCTGCTTCGACTGGTTCTTCCCCGAATCCACGCGCACGCTGGCCCTGCGCGGCGCCGAGATCATCGCGCATCCCGCCAACCTCGTGATGCCGTACTGCCAGCGGGCCATGTTCGCCCGGGCGCTGGAAAATTCGGTCTACACCATCACGGCCAACCGCTGCGGCATGGAAATGCACCAGAAGGAACTGCGCTTCACGGGGGAATCCGTCATCTACGGCCCCCGCGGCAACATCCTGGCCAGCGCCCCGAAAGATGCCGATCACATCGCCGTCATCGAGATCGACATCCACAGGGCCCGCAACAAGCAACTCAATTCCTTCAATCATATCTTTAAAGATCGCCTACCTTCCATGTATGATCTCGGCTAAAGTTGGCGCGTTCTTCCACCCGGGAAAGCCGTTTTCAAGGCGGATTCGAGACCGGACACCGGGGCCGCCGATTCTTCTCCGCATCCGCGGGGTTCCGAACGCCAGAATGCGCACATGACTGGGCGGGAAAGATACATACATACCATCGCATTGCGGCATGTCCGGCTTCGCATTGCGGCATATGCAACTTCTCTTCGGAAAATCCGAAAACCCCCGTTCGCCTTTCGAAAACCGCGCTGCATCCATCGATTTTTTTCGTTTTTTCCCTTCCATGCCATCGGGCATTCGAGTCTATATCGCAGACATTTGCATAAAAATCATACATTTCTATCCTCTTCAAAAACTGGTATTTTTTTTCCTTTTTTGTAGATGTAAAAAAAATATACACTTCGTCATTGCATTTTGTACAAAGGTTGGATTGCGAAAAAAATCCTTGTCAGTGGTTTGAAACACGATATCATTTTACCGCTTTCGGCGCCTAAATGTAAATGGCGCACGTACCCATGGATGGGTGCAGTGGGAGCCGGGGTACATGTTTCGAATTTGCGAAGAATGCTGTCTGCCCAATTCGAGCGCGGCCGCGCAATGCGTGCAATGCAAGAGCCCATTGTCCAATCTGCCTCGGCGTGACGGCACCAGCCTCGCGGGCGCGCTCATCGAGAAGCGCTACCGGCTGGAAGACTTCGTGGGAGAAGGCGCCATGGCCTGGGTCTACCGCGGCGTCCACGTGGATCTGGGGTCTTCGGTGGCAGTCAAGATCCTCAAGCCGTCCTTCGCCCAGGATCAGCGCTTCCTGGCGCGCTTCAAGAAAGAAGCCACCGCCGTCGGCGCGCTGTCCCACCCCAACATCATGTCGGTCATCACATCCGGAGACACTCCCTCCGGCCTCCCCTACATGGTGTGCGAATTCATCAAGGGCGCTTCGCTGGCCGGCATCATCGAGCGCGAGGGGCGCCTGCCCCTGCCCCGCGCGCTGAACATCTTCTCGCAGATCCTCTCCGCCCTGGACGAAGCCCACGAACGCGGCATCGTGCATCGCGATCTCAAGCCCGACAACATCATGGTCATGTCCATGCGCTCTGGCGAGGACTTCTGCAAGATCGTGGATTTCGGCATCGCCTTCCATGCCGTATCCAACGAACAGCGCCTCACCCAGCACGGCGAGATCTTCGGCACGCCCGAGTACATGGCACCCGAAACCATCAAGGGACAGCCGGCCACAGCCGTGTCCGACATCTATGCCGCGGGCATCATCCTGTATGAAATGATCACGGGAAGAATCCCGTTCACGGGGCCGGCCATCTTCGACGTATTGCTGGCGCACATCGAAAAGAAGCACGAGCCGCCTTCCAGCTTGGTGCCGGACCTGCCGCAGGCGCTCGACGCCATCCTGGACAAGGCCCTGGCCAAGAATCCCGCCGATCGCATCCAGACCGCGGGAGAATTCAAGCGGCTGCTGTCCTTCCCGATGACCGCGGCCTCCATCAAATGCGCATCCTGCGGCAGCGAGATGAACGCGAATCACAAGTTCTGCCCGCACTGCGGCGCCACGAACCGGGAAATGCTGCAGAACGGCCGCATGGATCCCAAACTCGGCATCGAAACCCTGGAACGGATCCACGGCCAGGAAAAACTGCGCATTCCCTTCTTCGGGCGCGATGCCGAACGGACCGCCATCCGGGACTTCCTCTCCAGCCGCCGCCTGTGCATGGAAATCACGGGAGACGACGGCATCGGCAAGACGGCCCTGCTGGAGGCCGTGGCGGCGGATCTGGAGCATGCATCCATTTCCATGTTCTCCTGCGAGCCGGACCCGCTGGGCTGCCAGCGCCCGTGGTGGCCGATACGCGAACTGGCCCGCCGCATGGCGGGGCTCCCGGAAACGCCGACCCTCTCCGACATCCTGGGAGCCTGCATGGCCATGGAACTGGATCCGCAGGACGTGCCCCACCTGCTGTTCCTGTTCGAACTGGAAAACGACCAGCCGCCGCTGGAATTCGCGGTGCGGCTGCGCGAGATGATCACTTCCGTGGCGCGCTTCGTGGTGGCGGCCGCGCAGGCAAGGCCCACCCTGCTGATCTTCCAGGACGTGGATGATTTCGACATGCCCTCCTGCCGCGTCCTGGAACAGTTGTATTCCATGATCCAGGGGCATCCCATCAAACTGGTCACCACAGGCAAGAACCCGCTGTTCCTGCCGGACGCCATGCCCCCGGACCTGTATTGCCACCTGCGCCTGGAGCCCCTCGACCCGGAGACGGCCCGCGATCTGGCCTTCGTCGTCCTGTCTGAAAACAGCGGGTCGTGGCACGGCAGCATCGACGATCTGGTGCAGGCCGCCAGGGGCAACCCCCTGCACCTGGTGGAAGGCATGCGGCTTCTGGCCGAGGGCGAGGACGAAATCCGGCTTCCGCTCGGGGATCTGGTGCAACTGCGCGTGCGCCGGCTTCCCAAGAAGGCGCAGCGCCTGCTGCAGTGGCTCTCCGTCTGGGGGCTCGTGGCGCCGCCGGAGGTGCTCGTCATGGCGATGGGCCCGCAGGAAACCGTGCAGCAGGTGGTGGACGCCTGCGAGAAGCGCGGCTTCCTGCGCACACTGCAGGATGGCTCTGTGCAAATATCACACCGACTGTTCTCGCGCCTGATCCTGGAGGAGATGCCCTCGACCCTGCGGGCGGAAATCCATGCCGCCATCCTGGATTCCGAAATCGCCGGCCAACTGGATATCCAGTCGCTGGCGTTCCACAGCCTCTATGCCCGCCGGCCGGAACAGACGCTCTCCTATATGGAGCGGGCCGGAGCCAGTTGCGAAAGCCGGCTGGACGACCACGGAGCGGCCTTCTATTACCGGCATGCCCATGAACTGGCCCGGATGGAGACGCTCAACGGCAAGGGAGAATCACGCTTCGCCCGCATCAGCGCCCGCTACGGCGATCTGCTGCGCTACACGGGCAAGCGGGAGCAGGCGCTCGACGTCCTGCGCGAGGCGCTCTCCTACTGCACCGACTGCCCGGCGAGCGAGGCGACGATTCTCGCCTCCATGGCCCGCTGCATGGCCGAGGATTCCGACGCGCGCGCGGAGGACGTCATCCAGCGGGCCACGCGCGTGGCGCAGAAGGCGCGGGACCCGCAGGTGCTCTACCGCGTGTATCACGATTTCGGCCAGATCGAGCTCCAGAAGGGCCGCCACGACCTGGGAATCACGCAACTGCGCATGGGACTGGCCATGCTGGAGGGCCATACCCGCATGCCGGCTTCCGTCTGGCGCCTGTACCTGCAGTGCGCACAGTTCGAGTGCATGGGCGGGCATCCGGAAAAAGCGCTGGAAACCTGTCTGGCCGCCCTGGAAAAGCCCTTCGTGACTCGCTCGCTCCTGGCGCTGGGGCGGCTGCACGAGCAGATCGCCCGCATCCTCATGCACATGCGCCGCTTTCCGACGGCCGTCATCCATCTCAAGAAGGCCGCCGAATACCTCGAGCAGGCCGGCGACCGCGTGAGCCTCGTGGAAAACATTCTGGCCCTGGGTTCGCTGGACGACGAAATGCGCCTGGAATGGGCCGAAAACGCCTTTTCCATCGCTTCCCGCATCGGCTTTTTGCGGGGCATGGAGCAGGCCGGCCAACTGCTCACCCAGGCCTCCTGAGAAACGCCCTGCACGGGATGAAGAATTTCTGTCCCACCAGAAGCGAGAACTTCCATTCCAGAATACCGATATTAAATATTGCATGTGAACCGTTTCTCGGGAAAATACAGGACGAGGTGATGCCATGTGGTCCATACCCCATCGATGGGCATGCTTCTGCTTCCTGCTGCTTGCAGCGCCCGCCTGCCGCTTCATCATGGAGATTCCCGACGGCCCGCCAGAAGGGGTCCGGTGCGGCGACGGGGTGGCCCAGGGTTCAGAAGCCTGTGACGGCCTGGATCTGGCAGGAAAGACGTGCGAATCCCTGGGTTTCGGCCCGGGCACGCTACTCTGCAGCAGTGCCTGCGACGGATTCATCACCCTCGGTTGCGGCCCGCTCACCTGCGGCAACGGGGTTCTGGATACAGAAAGCGGCGAAGTGTGCGATGGAGCCCTGCTCGGTGGCCTCACCTGCGAAAGCCTGGGCTATCATCCAGGCGAACTGTCCTGTCTTCCCGATTGCAGCAACATCGACGTGTCCGCCTGCGGCGGCTACTGCGGCGACGGAATCCTCCAGCAGGACGAGACCTGCGACGGCGGCCAGTTCGACGGCCGAACCTGTCGCGGACTCGGCCATTTCACGGGAGAACTCTCCTGCTTCAATGACTGCAGCCTGGACGAATCGCATTGCCTGAATGTGGAATCGCTGGATGCGGGACTCCATCATTCCTGTGCCGTTCTGACCGACACCCACCCGCGCTGCTGGGGACGCAACGATTTCCAGCAACTCGGGGACGGCACCACCGAAAACCGCTCCACACCGGTTTCCACGAGCCTGTCGCGCAGCGTCCTCCAGGTCGCGGCCGGACTCACCCACACGTGCGCGCTGGCGGATGATCGCTCCGTCTGGTGCTGGGGCAGCAACGCCTCCGGCCAACTGGGCGACGGGACCACCGAATCCAAGGTCGTCCCGGTGGAAGTCGTGCCATAGGGCTCGCCTCGAGCGATCTCCCTTGGTTTTTCCATTGGTTTTCGCCGCCAGCCAGCGGGGCTCGCGATTGCAGGCGCCGTTTTCCATGCTCCACGGCTCGAGCGCTCCAGCGCAGGCGCCCATGAAGTCGACCTGATAGCCCTCTTATGGGGAAACTCGAATTTCTGTATCGCTGCAGTTTTTGGTGACCCCAAGGGGAATCGAACCCCTGTTTACGGCGTGAGAGGCCGCTGTCCTAACCGCTGGACGATGGGGCCAAATTTCAGCTCGGGGACAAGGACTCGAACCTTGACAACTGGAACCAGAGTCCAGGGTCCTGCCGATTAGACGATCCCCGAAGGCCGCCAAATGGCGGAGAATGTATTGCCCAAGATGCGTTTCCTGTCAAGCTGAAAATTCGGAATTCCTGGAAAGTTCCGGATCCTGGCGCCAACTTCCCTCCTTTTTCACCCCCGACGCGGTTTTTTGCGGATTTCGGGCTTCACGGGCACAATGCTTCCCCATGAAAACGGGTTTGCGGATTCGGCGTCTGTGCATGGCGATCCTCGCGGGTGTCGCGCTGTTCGGTTGCCGATCGCCCGGGCGCATTCCGGAACCGCAGGAAACCGCCCCATCCCCCGCAGAGCCGCCGGCAGGGGTGAGCACCCCGAAAAATGCCCCTTCGGTGGAAGCCTGGGCGCCGCAGATCGACGCCTGCGCGGATGCGTCGGTACCCTGCAGGGCCGCTTCCGCGCTGGACGTGCAACTGCGCCAGATTCCCCGCGACCAGCGCTTCGCCTTCCTGCTGCGGTTGCTGGCCCATCCGTCACCCCGGGTGATGCGCCACGCCCTGTACCGCATGTATCCGTTCCGTCACCGCGCGGAACTGGTGCCTTTCATCGAGAAGATACTGGAAACTTCCCAGGATCCCGCGCTGCTCAAACTGGCCGCGGCCCTCGCGCTCACGTCCGATTCCCCGCAGGCGGCGACGGCGTTCATGCGCCATTACGGGCGCCTGCCCGCAGACGTGCGCAACAGTTCGGCATGGGCCATCCGCATGAACTACACCCGCCTGGACGTGAACTTCCTGCAGCAGTTGCACGAAGACGCCAGCCCGGTGATACGGGCCGCCGCCATGGAAATCGAATCCGTGCATGCCGATTCGCCGGAAGCCCTCGTCGCCTGCGTGCGCGCGCTGGGCCCGGATGCGGCCGCGTGCGCGGTTTCCATGGCGCGCACCGCCCATCCCGATATCGGAAGGGCGCTCGTTTCCCTCGTGGACGAATGGCTGCATCAGGCCGAAAGCGCCAGGCGGCCCCTCTTCATTCCTCCCGAAGTCGCCTCCACGGTGGAGTTGCTGCATGGGCAGAAACGCATGGATGCGGCAACGGCCGCGGACCTCCTGGAAAAGATGCTCGCTTCCCGCAAACTGGACGATGCCATTCGCGCGCAGGCGGCCCTGTCGCTGGGCCGCGTGCGCGGGCGCGATGCCATGCCCGTGCTGCAGCGCTTCCGCAAGGACCCCCGCAAAAAGGTGGGCTATGCCGTTCGCCGGGCCCTGTACCTCCTGGAACGCGAACCGTGAATCCCGTGCCGGAAAAAGCCTGCAGAATCACATAACAGGAAAAATGTTGTCTCATGAAAAAGATTCGTCGTATCCTGCAGCGCCCACCACATCCCGGCACCGGGCGGCAAGGAGCATCACCATGAGGGCACGCTTCTCTTCCTGTCTCGCATTCTCCGCATGTCTGCTCGTCGCATCGATCGCCATCGTCCATCCCGCTTTCGCGGCGGCTCCACCGGCCGATGATGACGCCATCACGCCGCCGCCCGTCGGAGAACCCGATGGCAAGGCCATTCCCCCGCCGGCCGATGGGGGAAGCCCGCATTCCATGCCCGGCAGCAGCGGCCCGGAAGGAGTGCCGCCCGTTCCCGTGATGAGCACCTGGACCTATCAGCCGCGCTATGGCCTGCAGATGGGTGGATTCCTCGCCACGCATCCTTCCGACACGTACGTGGGCATTCTGCTGGCGGCCCATCTCCACGTGATGCCGCAAATCAGCATCTCGGGCGATCTGCGCATCGCCGGCGGCAACGACGACGATGGCGATCTCTACGTCTCCAGCCTCATCTCGCTGGGAGGATCCGTCTACTACTGGCTCATGGGGAGCCGCCTCGATCGCGCCCTGCAGCCCTATGCCCGCTTCGGCGTGGGCCATCTCTGGATCACCGACGAGCGGTTCGACGACGGCAGCGACGACGATCTCGACAAGCGCCGCTACAAGAAAAACGGGGTGCCCGCCGATGGTCACTCCGACACCTCCTTTTCAGAAGCCGTCGGATTGCGCCTGGTGCTGGTCCCCACCAGCACCGTGTCGGAAGTCGGGCTCTCCTTCGATGTGGAATTCGGCCTCCATCAGGACATGCACTACGGCCTTTCCGATTCCGGAATCATGTTCACCGTCGGCTTTTCGTTCTTCCACTGAAAACCCGCATGCGATAGTTCACGAATCCATTTCCCCGGCAGCATCCAACGCAGGGCCGGTTCCGGAAGAAACCACCACGAATCGCCAGGGAACATGGGCATTCTTGCGGATGCCGATGCGCGGAGTGCAGACGTGACGCGGACAGGGCCCGTGGCGGGGCAGCAGGGAAAGCGCGGATTCCGGATCCCGAAGGTCGATCCCGTCGAGCGAGCGATCCACCTCGAGAAAGCGGCACAGACGACCCGGACCGCGGGTCTTTTCCGGCAAAACGCCTTCCACGAGCACCGCGCGCAGGAGCACCGCCTGCCCGCTGCCCGCCGGTCCCGTCACCACATTGAGGCAGTAGTGCATGCCATAGATGAAATAGACGTAGGCATGCCCGCCAGGAAGAAACATCGAGGCATTGCGCGCCGTGGGCCCGCGCGCCGCATGGCAGGCCGGATCATCGGGCATGTACGCCTCGGTCTCGGTGATGACGGCCTGCACGCGTCGACCGTCGGGAAAACGACGCACCAGCGTGCATCCCAGCAGTTCCGGCGCGAGGACGGTGGCATCCTGCAGGAAGAAATCCTCTGGAAAAACGAAACCGGCGCGTAAGACTCCGCCTTTCACCATCGCGCCCCTGCCCGTGCATGCCGCTGCCGAGAAGAAACCTGCATCGGACGCCTACTCCTGCGTGGGTTCTTCCTCGTCCATCTGGTGAAAACCCGTCGCCTGCGGCTTCGCACGACGCGGCGCATCCTGCTTCGGAGGAGGAGGCGGTGACGCCGGGGCTGGAAGCGCCCCCAGCCCCTTTACCCCGCCAACGTCCTTGATGCCTTCCAGCGGAGCGCTTTTCTTGAGCATCTCCGACGGCGACTTCCCGTCCTCGTCCATCGCGGCGGGTGTGGCGTCCCGGGTGGGCACCGGCTCTGCAAGCGCCGGCTCGGAATTTTCCTTCTTGTCTCCGGCGGCCGGAACCGCGGACTTTTCCTCGGCGGCCGGCGCCATCTCTTCCACGGCCGGCGGCTCCGGCGCCGCCGTCTTTTCCGCCTCCTTCTTCCTGCTGGAACAGGAAAATCCCGCCATCATCAGCGTTATCAGCGTGACCAGAAGATATTTCTTCATCACATGCCTCCCTTTTCCTTCATGAAAGCGATGATCGTTTCCAAAACCTCCGGGGCCACGCGGCCCGGCTTCATGTACTCCGAGGGACCGGGCACGCCCTCGCCCTGCATGAACAGGTGGTTGAGCCCCGCGAACAGGCGGAAGCGCACGTTGGCATGCGTTCCCAGTTCCTTCTTCCACACGGAGAAGTCCTTTTCTGCAGACACCTGGTAATCCCGCTCGCCCTGGAGGATCAGGATGGGCAGGCGCAACGCGCGGGCCGTCGCCACGGGGTCGTAGTTGCGCAAAAACAGCCAGTAGGCGGCCGGCAGTCCGAGCAGCAGATCGGATGGCGGTGCATCCGGCGACAGCGCGGGATCCTTGACGGTCCTGGCCTGCCTCTCGATTTTTTCCAGCGCCGCCTTCTCCTCGTCCGTGATGCGGCCGTCCAGGCCGGACAGGAACCGCACCTGATCCACCACCAGGTCTTCCAGCGGCCGGGCATTGGCCGCCATCATCACGATGCCCGCCAACTGCGGCAGATCCCGGGCGATGGCCGGGGCCGCCATGGCTCCCAGGCTGTGTCCTATCACGAATATCCCATTCGCGCGGATGCGGGAATCCTTTTCCAGAAACGCCACGGCCAACTTCACGTCGTCGATCGTTTCCAGGTTCAGATCGACGCGGCGCGCATCCTTCATCATGAGGGCGGCATGCACCTTGGAGCGCTTGTCATAGCGCAGCACGGCGAAGCCGGCCGAGCACAGCCCCTGCGCGATGTCGCGAAACGGCTTGTTCGGCCCGATGGTCTCGTCGCGATCGTTGGGACCGGAACCATGCACCAGCACGGCGGCCGCGAAAGGACCGGGATTTCCCCTGGGAAGGCACAGGAGCCCCGGCAGGCGGAAGGGGTCGTGCCCGAAGGTGACGCTTTCCTCCGTGAACCGATCCGCCTGGATGTAATCCACCGCGGGCGCGACGCCCGGCTGCTCGGCCGGCGCGAAGAACAGGCCCGCCACACGGGCGTCCTTGTCGTACGTGACCTTCACCACCAGGTAGGCTTTTTCGAATTCGCAGAGCACCGAAATCATCTGGTGCAGCCCCTTGACCTCCCGCGTGGCGGACACCTGGCGTTTGAGCCCGCCCGTGTGTGAAAGCAACTGTTCCCAGGTGGCCTTCAGTTTGGTTTCGTCCAGCATCCGGGCCATGGTCGCATCAAAACCCGCGAGCACGGCCGCATAATCCTTCTTCTGCAGGCTCTCCACGAGCTTGCGGGCTTCGGACGTGTAATCCTCGAGAACTGCTGCCGGCTGCCCGGCCGTACGGGAAGCCGGGTCCGCCTCCATGGGCGCCGGGGAGGAAACCGGCGCCGGCGAAGCCTTCTCCCTGCCCTGGCAATTCGACAGCATGGCGAAAAACACCAGGAAAAACCATCTGTTGCGATGCATGTCGGCTCCTTCCCGCGCTCCGGACACACGTTTTTCCCGAACTGCGCCTCAGGCCGGAAAACCGGAGAACACGCAGCGGCCCGGTGTGGATTCCGGCCAGTTTTCTAACACGTTTCAGGAAAAACGGAAATGTCGGGGAAACAGGTCTTCCCGCCCGCAACAGCCGAACCAAAATCCCCGACAATGAGCACATGAAACTGGCCATGGAAATTCTTGCCATCCTTCTCGTGGCGGCCCTGTTCCCCGGCATACGATGTCTGCGCCGTCCCGGAGCCGGGCTGCGCTGCGCGCCAGATCTGCACCTGGCCGACGACGGCACGCTGCACTGCGGTCCAGGCCAGGCGCTCACCGTTGCCCAGCGGCTCTCCCTGGGGTGGCAGGTGCCGGTGGAAGCATTTCACCAGAAGGACTGGGAAACCCTGTACGGCAGGAAAAAGGGAGCGCAGCTCGCGCGGATTCTCGATGGTCTGCCCGCATGCACCCGGGTGGAAACACTGCAGCGTCTCCTGCGGGAAGGCAGGATTTCCTGGATTCCGGATGGCATCTCCTGCGCGCCCCATTCTTCCCAGCCATAGCGGGAAAACCGAAATCCGAAAGGAGGAATTGAAAATCGCATGCGTTGGAGTAGACTGCGCCCGTTTGCCGGCGCGCCGGGTAGTCGGGCGCCCAAAGGAGGAAAACCCATGCGGATGTCGAAACTCGTGCTGTGGATGGTCATCCTGTCGGGATGGTGGACGCTGGGATGCACCAAAAAGAAGGCCCCGGAAAAAGAAGCCGGACCCGCAACGGACATGGCCCCATCCAAAGACATGAAACCATCGGAAAAACCGGCCGAGCCGCCCAAGCCGGCCGTGACGTTCGACCGTGTATCGCGCATGGATTTCAACCGGCTCGCCGCGCGGCTGAATCTGCCCGTCTTCTGGACCGAGGATGCCAACAAAAACGGAATCCTGGAGCCGGCCGAGGTGGTGACCCTGCTGTTCTACGACACCGCGCCCCGCTGGGTCGACGACGGCGTGTTCACGCAGGAGTTCATCGATGCCTATGAAAAGATCGTGAAGGCCAGGGACGCCAAGCCCCAGGGCAAGGACGATGCCGAGACGAACCGCATCGCCCTGATGTGGGAGGAACTCGACCAGGGCCGGCCCATGCTGGTGTACAACCGGCTGAAACTGGACGAGAAGGAGAAGAAGTTCCTGGAGCACATGCGCAAGGTGGCCGAACTCATCGATGCGCTCTACGAGCGCCAGAACGGCCTGACGGGCCTGTATGAGAAGATTCCGGCGGAGGACACGGCTTCCCGGCGTGTGTTCGCACGCAATCGCGGCATCAACTGCGAAGGCCCCAAGACCGAGAAAAACACCGCCTGCCGCGCAATTGCCGGCATGGACAAGGTACCCGTGGACGTATACCCGGCCGAACTCCAGAAGAAGGACGACTTCTGCAAGGTGCTGGAGACGCACAAGAACGAGAAGGTGCGGGATCCCTTCACCGTGGTTCGCCTGGACAAGGATGAACTGGTGGCCGTGCCCTACTCCGAAGCCTATGCCGAGAACATGAAGGCCATCTCTGAAGAACTCAAGGCCGCCGCCGCCGCACTGGACCCGCAGGCCGAGGCCGCCCTGGCGGCATACCTGAATGCCGCGGCACAGGCCTTCCTGGACAACAACTGGTTCGCGGCCGACGAGAAGTGGGCGGCCACGAACGGGCGCAATTCCAAGTGGTACGTGCGCGTGGGACCCGATGAAACCTACTGGGAACCCTGCACCCTGAAGGCCGGCTTCCACCTGACGCTGGCGCGCATCAATCCGGATTCCATCGTGTGGCAGGACAAGCTCACCCCCGTGCGGCAGGAAATGGAAGACACGCTGGCCAAGGTGGCGGGCGCTCCCTACAAGGCGCGCAAGGCCGAGTTCGCCATGCCCGATTTCATCGACATCGTCCTCAACGCCGGCGACGATCGCAAGGGCATGGGCGGCACCATCGGGCAGAGCCTGCCCAACTGGGGCCCCGTGGCGGGCCGCGGCCGCACGGTGGTCATGAGCAACCTCTACACCGATCCCGACAGCATGGCCACCCGCCGCGAGCAGGCGCAGAGCCTGTTCACCAGGGAAAGCCTGGAACGCATGTCCGACAAGAAACTGCCCGGCATGCTGGGCACCATCCTGCACGAGGCCACGCACAATCTCGGGCCTTCCCATGAATACAAGGTCAACGGCAAAAAGGACGACGAGGTCTTCGGCGGCCCGCTGGCCACGGTGCTCGAGGAACTCAAGGCCCAGAGCGGCGCCCTGTATTTCGTGGATTTCCTGGTGAAAAAAGGTCTTCTCACCGCCGAGGAGGCCCAGGATTCCTATCTCGACGCCATCATCTGGAGCATGGGGCACATCTCGCGCGGCATGCGCACGGAATCCGGTTCTCCCAAGCCCTACAGCCAACTGGCCGCCATCCACGTGGGCATGCTCATGGAGGAAGGCGCCATGGAATGGAATCCCGAGGCCATGGCCGCCAACGGCAAGGACAAGGGCGCCTTCGTGGTCCATCTGGACAAGTTCCCGGCCGCCATCGAGAAAATCATGCAGCAGGTGGCCCAAATCAAGGCCAAAGGCGACAAGGCGGCTGCAGAGGCGATGGTCAAGAAATATGTCGACGAAGGCAAGATCCCCTTCGCCATCATCACGGAACGCTATCTGCGCCATCCCAAGGCGTCCTTCGTGTATGCCCTGGACGTCGAGTAATCCTTCATGCACCTTTTGCTCCTCCTGATTCTCGGCATGGGGACGGCCGCTGCCGTACCTTCCCCGCCAGGCGCCGTGCCGGAAAGCCGCCCGGCCGGACTGGCCATGCCCCAGAAGAAAAACATGGCGCCGGCGGCGACGGAAAAACCGGGAATCCTGGCCCGCCACCCCAAACTGGCCACGGCAGGCATGGTCACCTTCATCCCAGCGCTCACCACGCTTCTGGGTATGCAGATGTGGGAATGGGGAGATACCACCCACTTCAAGGCGGGCTCCGACGGCGGCTTCGAACGCCACAACACCCACGGCGGCGCCGACAAGGTGGGCCACGCCTGGAGTTTCTACTTCGGCTCGCGCCTGTTCACGGCCTACTTCGACGCCGTGTATCCCGAAAACCACCGCAAGGCCGTGATCTGGGGTGCCGCACTCAGTTGGGGCGCCTCCGTGGCCGTGGAAATCGGGGACGGCTTCGCCTCCGTGTATGGGTTCTCCTATACGGATCTCATCGCCAACACGCTGGGCGTGGCCCTGGCCGTGGCGCAGGAACTGTGGCCAGCCGTGGACGATCTGGTGGATTTTTCGGTGCATCTTTTGTTTTCGCCCGGATTCATGAATCCCCGCAATCCCAACCATTTCGACGTGGCCACGGATTACTCGGGCTCGCTTTTCACCCTGCACCTGCGGCTGGGCGGGCTGGGACTCTCCCGCCGCAACCCCCTGCGCTACCTGCGCCTGGATGCCGGCTATTTCGCCCGGTGCTATGAAGTGATGGACGGCTGCTCGCGGGAAAGCCTGGGTACGGACCAATTCGAGACGCGCAACCTGTATTTCGGCGTTTCCTTCGACCTGGCCCGCATGATCCGCGAACACGGTTCCGCCAGTTCCTGGCTGCAGTTCTTCGGCACGGCCACCCGCTATTACAATGTGCAGGGATTCTTCCAGACCGGCTTCAACGTGGACCTCAACCACGGCGGCGCCATCAATCTGGGAACGGCCACCGACAGCCAGTTGCGCTGAAAATCCTGGATCCGGCCAGGAAATCCAGGCAGTAGGTATATATGAGAAAAATTGCAATACTACTTCTACTATTGAAACAAACATCCTTTTTATGGGTCTTTTTATTTCTTTTTTCTGCCTGCAAAGATAGCCATGAAAAAGCGCGGCCGGTATGCGGCAATGGCATCGTCGAAACCGGCGAAACCTGCGACGGCGACTGTCCCGCTTCCTGCGACGACGCGGACCCCTGCACGCTCGACGCTCTTTCGGGGGGAGCCGAAACCTGCGACGCCGTCTGCGCCCACACGCCGAAGACGGCCGGCGACTGTGCCAGTTTCGACGGCTGCTGTCCCGAAGGCTGCGCGCAGGATGGCGACGCCGACTGTCCTGGCGTGCGCCCGGTCGTGGCGCTGGTGCTCGATGAAGCCTACGGGGCCCGCCCCGAAATCCGGGAGCGCATCGACCGCTACGAGGCCGACCATCCTGGCCATGAGTTCCGGGAAATCCCGTTTTCTCCCGACACGGCCCCCATCGCCTCCATGGAAGATCGCGGAGGCACAGTGAAGCGCAACTGGCTGGAAGTGCGCAACACCCTGCGGGATCTGGCCGCGCAGGTTCCCCATCTCGACGGCGTGTGGGTCATCGCGCGCACGCTGCCGAAAATCTGGCGCGACCCGGCTCTCTTCTACCTGGTCACGCCGTCGCCCTGGAAAGCCAGCATCTACCCTCTGGTGGCCCTCTCGGGCGACTGGTACGCAGATTTCGATGTGGAAACCGGCGGATTCATCGAGATTCCCGGCGCCACCACCGGTCGCGGACGCGGCGACGGCTATCCCGCCGACGTCTGGGGCGCCGCCCTGGTCCCGGCTTCCGGCTGGGGAGACGAAATCGCGCAACTGGCCGGCTTCTTCGACCGCAACCACGGCCTCGTCGAGCACCCCCCGGCATCTCGCACGCTTCTGCACGCGGACACGTTCGGATTCACCTCGAAACTGGCGCCGCGCATCGACGCCACTGGCTATTTCTCTTCCGCAGATGCGATTTTCCTGGGCCCCGACAGCCATCCGGAACTGTCCGGCTTCTCGCGCTTCTACCTCGTCATGGTGCACGAGCAGGGTCCGGATTTCGAACCCGCCGGCTCCGGGGGCTGCCTGACGGCCGAGGGCCCCGACGAACTGGCCGAACTGGAGGAATGGGAACAGCGTACCTATTTTCCCGACCAGGCCGAGTTCCGCCGCATCGGCGACGAGCGCTGCTATTACTTCAGCCTGCTCATCCGGGGGCATAGCCTCCCGCCCGAGGAGGTCCGCGCCACCCTCGAAGCGCAACTGCCGCCGCTGGCCTGTGCTTCCGGTACCTGCTTTGTCTACGTGAAGGATACGTACTTCGCCAGCGATTCCGGGATTCCCATCGATGGGCGCTGGGACGCCTTTCCGCAGCAGCAGGCCGCCTTCCAGAATCTCTACACGCAAGCACTGGAGCAGGAAGTCATCCTCTACACCCATGTTTCCACTCATGGCTCACCGGATGAACATTTTTTCGGCATTTCCTCCTCGTGGGTGCGCGAGCATTCCTTCTCCTCACTGATCTACGAACTACAGGCCTGCTCCACGGCCGACCTCGCGGAATCCTCCACGTACCTGGCCGGCACCTACCTGTTCTTCGGCGGGGCGCAGGTGGTCACCGGCTATGCCCAGCCGGCTCTGATTCAGTGCAGCGAAGGGGACTGTCTCGACTACTACCGTTATCTCGCCGTCCGGCCGGGCGTTCCACTGGCCGAAATCCTCTTCGATCACGACTACAGCATGCACCTGTACTTCGGGGATCCTCTGCTGGTCCTGCCCTGAAGGGGCCGCCGGCGGGACGCGCGCCGCCCCGTTCGACGGAAAAGCAGCTTGAAAACGACAACGGCGGGGGTATAGGGTGGGCGCCCGGGAGGAAGACGATGCTGCGTACGGACTGCGTTTCGGAATACCTGTTTGCCCGCATCGACCAGAAACTGGCGGCCCTGCGCGCCGCCGGTGTGGACGTGATTTCGTTCGGCGTGGGGGATCCGGTCTCGCCGCCGCCGGCCGAAATGCTCGCGAAACTGGCCGAATTCGTTCAGCGCCCAGACATGCACAACTACAGCCCGTACGAGGGCATGCGGGAATTCCGCGAAGCCGCCTGCCGCTATCTGCGTCGGCGCTATGGGTTTTTTCCGGACCCGGACACGCAGTGCGTGGGGCTCATCGGCTCCAAGGAAGGCATTGGAAATTTCTATATCGCCTACACACAGCCGGGAACCCTCAACCTGGTGCCGTCGCTGGCCTATCCCATCCCCGGCACGATGACGCGCATCGCCCAGGGCGAGGTACATTTCCTGCCCGTGCGGGAGGAAAACGGATTCCTTCCGGATCTCGACGCCGTGGCACCGGAAATCCTGAAGCGCACCGGCCTGCTGTATCTCAACTATCCCAACAATCCCACGGGCGCCGGCGCGCCACGGGAATATCTGCAAAAAGCGCTGAATCTGGCGCGCGCCCATGGATTCCTCATCGTGCACGACTGCGCCTACGAGGAAATCTATTTTGGCCAACGGCCCCACAGTTTCCTGGAATTCGAGGGGGCCATCGATCACGTGGTGGAATTCCACTCGCTGTCCAAGATGTTCAACGTGACCGGCTGGCGGCTCGCGTTCGCCGTGGGTTCGCCCCGGAACCTGGCCCCGCTCAAGGTGATGAAGACCAACATGGATTCCGGGCAGTTCAAGCCGCTGCAGATGACGGCCGCATGGGCGCTCGATCACGTGGTGGACGCATTCGGGGAACGCCAGCGCGCGACCTACCGCCGGCGCATGGAAAGGCTGGCGTCGGTTCTTGCGCGCCTGGGCGCCCACGTGCCCTCCCCGGCCGGGACGTTCTTCCTGTGGGGACGCGTGCCGGCCTCCTTCACTTCCGAGGGATTCACGGAACACCTGCTCGAAAAAGCCGGCGTGTTCGTGACGCCAGGCAACATGTTCGGTTCCGATGGCGAAGGCTATTTCCGGGCTTCGCTCACGGTTTCGGACGAACGGCTGGAGGAAGCCGTCGCCCGGCTGGAAAAATTATAATGGATATTGCAATGGATCTTTTCGATATATTGCAATCCGAACTGGGAAAGGATGGCGTTTTCACGGACGAGGAGACGCGCCGCGCCTGTGCGGGCGACGAAAGCGAGCAGCCTCCGGTGCTCCCGGACGTGGTGGTGGCGCCCGCGACCCCGCTGGAAGTGGAAATCCTCCTTCGCCTGGCCGATGAGCATGGTTTCTTCGTGACCCCGCGGGGCGCTGGAACGGGCAAGAGCGGCGGCGCGGTGCCGGTGCACGGGGGCGTGCTGCTCTCCCTGCACCGCATGCGGCAGCTGAGCGTGGATGCGGACAACCTGCTGGCCGTGGCGGAACCCGGCGTCATCTGCGAGGATCTGCAGAAGGCCGCCTGGGAAGCCGGCCTGTTCTATCCGCCGGATCCGGCCAGCCTGGACACCTGCAGCCTCGGCGGCAATGCGGCCGAGAACGCCGGCGGCCCCCGTGCCTTCCGCTACGGGGTGACGCGCGAATACGTGCTGGGCATGGAAGTAGTGACCATGGGCGGACAGCGCTTCGACGTGGGGCATCGGTCCGTCAAGGGGGTTTCGGGCTACGATCTCTCGGGGCTGCTGGTGGGCTCCGAGGGCACGCTGGCGATCTTCACGAAAATCCTGTGCAAACTGGTGCCCCAGCCGAAACCTTCCGGCCTGGTGATCCTGCACTTCGCCGGTGTGGAAGCTGCCGCCATGGCCGTATCGCGCCTGGTGCGCGCGCGCGTGTTTCCCATGACGCTGGAACTGATGGATGCGGAAAGCATCCGGGCCGTGCGTTCGGATGCGTTCGATCCGCCACCGGATGCGCGCGCGGTACTGCTCGTGGAACTGGAGGGTGCCGCCGAAGACCCGGCCATCGCCCGGGCACTGCCGGATCTGCTGGTCCATCCCGGCTGCACGCCGGTGGGCCACGAAATCCGGACGGGAGAAACCGCCGAACGGGCGTGGGAGGCGCGCCGCGAGGTCAGCAAAAAACTCAAGGCCCGCTATGCCCGCAAAATCAGCGAGGACGTGGCCGTGCCGCGCGCGCTTCTGCCCGAACTGGTGCTGCAGGTGCACGAAATCGCCGGCCGGCTGGGACTGCAGGCGGCCTGCTACGGCCACGCCGGAGACGGCAACCTGCACGTGAACTTCCTCACCGACGAGCCCGAACCGGAAGCCCGCTTCGCGCGCGCCGTGGAAGAACTGTTCCGCCGTACGCTGCTTCTGGGCGGGACGCTTTCGGGCGAGCATGGCATCGGTACGCTCAAGAAGCGCTTCCTGCCGGCCGAGCACGCCCCGGCCGCCCTGTCCATGTTCGCCGCCGTCAAGCGCGCCTGGGACCCGAAGGGACTGCTCAATCCCGGCAAGATCTTGTAGCAACGCAGCCGGCCTATGGCATGTGCAGAAGGCGCAAAAAAACAAAAATTCTCGACAAATTCTCGACTCCAAATTTCTTTTATCTACGCTTATACACAACAGCCCTTGCCGTCTGCGGACGTACGCGCCACACCAGAACCCGCGCATCCTCAGCCACCCCCGCGGATGAACGCCCCTGGCGGTCCGCACGGCATTCTCGACCGCCCACGCATCCCCTGCATCTTCGCGGATGCCCTCCTTATTTTTTTCGGGGAAACTTCAATCGGAAAGATTCGATTCGTCGAAGCCGGAATTACTCGATGGGGTTGATGATCTTCACGTCGGAGCCGCCGGGATAGCCATACGAGCCGACATTGTAATAGCCGTACACGGAAAGCCCCACCGGATGGGACGCTTCGATGGTGTGCACGCCTTCCTCCAGGCGGCAGGTGATCTGCTCGTAGTTGGTATTGTCCAGCATGCCGATGTTGGCCGTGGAGCAGTTGGCCGGGAACTCGCCCAGGGATGTGCCGTCGAGCACGATGTCCGTTCCGGAAGGCTTGACCACCACCATGTAGTTGTCCTGGAAGGTGTCGGGAATCAGGAACACGTAGTTGTCGCGGTGCTGGTCCGCCGCCGGGAAGATCACGAACGTGGGGTCGCCGATGCCGCCCGGGACGTAGCCCTGGCTGACCAGATACTGGCCCACCATCACGGCGCCTCCCTGCGCCGTGAGCGTGAATCCGTCATAGGCGTAGAAGGTCTTGAACTCGCCGGCATTGAGCGTGAAGGAATTGAACGGCGCCGACAGCGATGTGGTCACCAGCGTGCCGTTCTCCGTGGCCAGCACGCGGTAGATGTCGGGCTCCTTGTAGTTGGGGTCGGTCGAGCGCACGGGACTACGGCTGATGACATAGTTCCAGCCCAGGGCCACAGTGGGGAACATCTGCTGCTCCAGGTGGTCGGTGCAACAGGTGTCGCCGTCCCAGTTGGGCGGATCCGGCGGCTGGGCGCCTCCCAGGCCGGCACCGCGCTCCAGGCTGGAAAACACGGCGATGGGGGCGGAACTCTCGATCCGCGTTCCCGTGAAATCGCCGGAATTCTCGTTGATCTGCTGCAGGCATCCGGCCTGATCCCCCGTGAATTGCCAGCTCTCCAGGTTCACCACGTCATACGGCCCCACCGTGAAGGTCAACTGGCCGCCCCTGGGCACCTCGGGGATGGCAAAGCCCGAATCCCCGCCGGAAGCCATGATCTTGTGCGTGGTGTACACCGTCACCTGTGTGTTCTCTGTGATGCCGACGATCGTCACGGACGTGTGATCCGGAATGGACTGCTGCGGGAACATGTCCAACCCGCAGGGATTTGCCGTGGGCCATCCCAGCACATAGTAGTGCTGCCCCAGCGCCTGCGTGGGGATGAGGATCGAGGCGTCGTTGGAGAACTGCTGCACGATGGGATTGAACTGGTAGGCCACCACCGGCCCGTCGGTGACGATGCGGTAGGCGTGCGGGCTCACGAATGTGCCGGAGCCCGTGTACTTCTGATAGGTCCCGTTCTGTCCCATGCATCCGTCCACCTCGCGCTGGGGCAAATCGATCTGCACCAGGCTCTTGGCGGGAATCTGGATGGGCATGCCGATATTGTTGTCCGGCTGCACGGCCGTCTCGGCCACGGGCTGGCCCACGCGCGCGGAATTCTTGTACACGTAGGCCGTCACCGGGAAATTGTTGACGTTGGCCAGCGCCACTGCGAACTGCTGGGCCGCCGCATCGTTGGAAATGCCGCCCATGGTGTCGACCGTCTCGTTATCCAGATCCACCGCCCAGAATTCGCAGCCCACGTTGGACGTGGTCAGAAGCGTCGGATGGCAGCGGTTCACGCACTGCCCGTACACGCAGGCCTCCTGCTCGGGACAATCCCGCTCGGGCACCAGTTCGTGGCTGGCATTGCACACCATCACGGTATTGCCCTGGCAGTAGTGCTCGCCTTCCTGGCAATCCACGCATCCCACGCCATACACGCAGTTGACGGGACAGACCTCTTCGGTCCAGGTGTGGTCCGCCTGGCAGGTGCGCGCCGTCCAGCCGTCGCACTCGATGGTGCCCGGCGTACACTGGCCGTTGTTGTTGTTGTTCGTGTTGTTGAACGTGTTCTTGCCGCCGGAATCGTCGCAGGAGGCGATTCCGAGCGAAACGGCCAGCAGGAAGAGGGGAAGGAAGAGCGTTCTTTTGTGCATCTGCAAACTCCTGGTGAAGGACCCGGAAGAAAATACCACACTTTGTCATCCGTTCCACACCGTTTTTCATGGGAACGCCCGGACATCCGTCCATGCGGGATCTTCCGGGTCCCCCAGGAGCCGCCGCCTCGGCACCGGAATCAGACCCGCGTCAGTTCTGGGCGGGCGCCGGAATCCGGCGGCGCACGAGGGTCGTATCCCCCGCGGTCACGACGAAATTCTTGATGCGGCTGAACAGTTTCTGGCTGATCCCCTTGATCTGCAGCAACTCAGCGGGCTGCCCGAACGGTTTCTTCGCGCGCTGCTCGATGATGGCCTGCGCCTTCTTCTGCCCGATTCCCGGCAGCATGCACAACTTGGTCTGGGAGGCCGTGTTGATGTTGACCACGCCCGAGATTTCCACCGTGGATGCCCCTTTTCTGGCGGCTTGCGCCGCGCCGGCCTGCATCAGGACGCCAGCGGCCAGGAACAGGGAAAACAGGATGGCGGAAAAGACTGGAAAAACGCTGCGATGCTTCATGATGTCGAACTCCTTGCAAACTCGCCCGAGGGTTGGCCGCTGGCCCCATTGCCGGCGGCGCCTTCCATGGAGCAACGCCCGTGCCAATCCGCAAAATCATTGAAATCATTCGATATTTCAGTTTTCCTACTGCCGCATGGGTAGTCCGATTTCACCTCATCCGGTGAAAAATGGCCGATTCCGGTGAAATTTTTCCCGCCGGATACCCCTCTCCCTGCAGTGTCTTCTTTGTCTGATTACTGGATCACGCCCGCCCAGCGCCCGAACCAGTACATGAAGAGATAATCGATGCCGCCCGCCCGGATGCCGGATTCGAAACTGCGGTAGGTGAACGGGTTGGCCTTGAACATGATGGAATCCATCGTCATCTCGAACAGCGGATAGGCCCGAAGCGACTGCGTGCGATCGGTGGTGGTCCAGTCGTTCTTCCAGGGCAGGTTGGGGAATGGCGAAAGGGAAAAATCCGGGTCGATGCGCCTGTCCACCGTGATCGATGCCTTGGGCGCCGTGTACTGCTGCATGAACCACAGGGATGCCTCGATCTCCGGCGGCGGCGTTTCGAAACTGCCCAGCGCGCCGCACACCATCTGGTAGAGTCCCTGGTTGACGTAGCGCACGCGCTCGCATGCCTCGCGCAGACCGTCGCGCAGTTCGCCCGTGAGTTCGCCGTCGAAGATCGTCGACATTACGTACAGGCCCAGCATCGTCTGGATGCCCAGATGGTTGCCCGACCAGTCGCTCGTGCCATATTCCCACATCGCGCCGTTTCCCTGGTCCACAAGCCAGGGGCGGTTGGCCTGGAAAAGGGTTTCATAGTCGTTTTCCAGCCGCAGGCACTGGGTGTAGTTGGCATTCCACACCGGCATGCCGTCGCAATCCATCAGGAAATACAGTAACATTACTGTATATAGTTTATTGATACTTCCTTCTGTGATTTCATAAAAGTTGTTTTTCAAGTCATTCAATATTGCAATCATCCGATTGATGCGTGTCTGCTCTCCTCCCGCCCGCTTCATGGCTATGCCCGCCCACAGGAACCCCACGAAATACCCCTTGAGCATGTCGTTGTTGGCGCCACGCAAATAGTCGATCCCCGCATACGCCCCCTGCCCCTGCATCCAGTCGCCCGCGGGAATACCGGCATGGACACGCACCGTGCGCGCGAAATCTCCCGGCACGCCGGTGATGTCGTGGCAGAGCATCTGGCCGTCGATCGAGCGCAGCATGTTGGCGAAGGCCGCGGCATCGCCGGTCACCAGATAGCGCATGGCCTGCGAAGCCGCGTACAGCCCCGTCCAGAGCATGCTGTCCCCGCTGTCGACGAACGTTTGCGCATTCTCGTTCCAGTCGACCATCATGCCCAGTTCATTGATGAAATATACAGGCGCCTCGGCCTCGAAAATGGCCTGCTTCTGGTGGATGTCGGTGGAAAAGGCATCCCGGCGCTGGCGCGCCTCCCGCAGGGCGATGGGGTCGACGATCCCCTGGATCACGCGCACCCGCGAGGTGTCCTGCCGGTAATATTCCAGGTCCGTGGGGTCATGGACCCAGTAATGCATCGCCTCCTGGAAATCGCTCCTGCCCGTGTACGGCGCCACGGCATCCAGAGCATGAAACGATGCATACAGGGAGAACAATTCATTCTTGCGCGAAGCCGGAACGGGGTCGTGCGCGGGAATCATCCGGCGCCGGTTTTCCCAGATGGGTTCGCTTCCGGAGGGCCCCTGCCACGTCCAGGTCTCGGTGAACGCGGCATCCGCGCGCCCTTCGCATTCCCAGGAACCCGACCACGCAGCCGGTCCGGTCTCCACGAACGAAGCGCTACACGTAACGGGCGGATTTACGCCTTCAGGACGGGTGTTACCCTGCCAGGACCTGATGAACTGGGCCGTCTTAAGAACGGTTTCCATCCGCACGGGATTCCAGGAAGCGACCCGGCCCTCGAACGCGCGCGCCACGCGCAGTCCTTCGAACGTGAAATCCGTCCATTCCTGCAGGCAGATCACCCGCCCGTCCTCCCGGATTTCCGCCGTTCCAGCATACGCGCCATGCGCATCGGCCCCCTGCACCGCATAAATTCCCGGGCCCAACTCCCCCGGCACTCCACTATCCCCATCCACGTCGGCGTCGACGGTGTTCCCAGAATCGCCATAATCGCGGCCTCCGTCGTTTCCGCCATCCGCCGCAGCGCGTCCGCCGGAAGGCGAACAGGAGAACGTGACGAAAAGGAAAAAAACCTGAACAAAAACCGATCTGCGGAAAATCATGAGGCGCTCCTGTCGCGGACCAGCGGGATTTTTCCAAAAATCCTCGACACTGTATGAATGAATAACAGGCAGGGTTCGTCAGTGCAAGGGCATGTGCATACAAGAATTTTTTCATAAAAAAATCATGAAAAACTTCTTGACATCGCCAAAACGAAACGATAATTAACAAACATGAATTTTATATGTTTGCCAGTATAGGGAGTAATTTTTCAAATTCAGAGTTTTTGAAAAGGGGTTGATGCTAAATTAGCAAATCAAAAATCAAATATAAAGGGAGGTTATGTAATGGGAATCCTGTTTGCAGTTCTTGTTCTTGTTCTGGTAATCGCTTCGATGTGGCAGGTGTTTTCCAAGGCCGGACAACCTGGCTGAGCCAGTATCGTTCCGATTTACTAATGTGTTCATTCTGCTCAAGATCGCCGGAAAGCCGGCATGGTGGCTGGTATTGCTCCTGATTCCGATCGTCAACTTAATCATCATGGCCATCACATTCATCGCGCTGGCGGCCAACTTTGGAAAAAGCACCGGCTTCGCCATCGGCATGCTACTGCTACCCGTCGTCTTCTGGCCCATGCTGGCCTTTGGCGATGCCCGGTACGTTCCAGTCAACTAGGTCAAAAAAAATAGTCATGGCACATCAACCCCTTTTCAAAAACACTGATATCCAAACATCAAGAAAAAAAGGACAAATCATGAAACACCATTTCATGAATAATGCAGCCTGGCTCGCCATGTTTTTCCTATTCATCGCGGGATGCCAGAAGGAAACCCACCGCCAGCCCGACTGCCGGACAGACGGCTGCGAAGCCGGCTGGCACTGCACGCCAGATACGGGAACCTGCGCACAGGATTGCACGCCCGATGGGTGCGCAGACGGCTACTGCAATCCCGACACGCGGGAGTGTAGCCCCTATCTGTCCATCGAAGATCCCGCTCTGGCCGCCTGCATCGAAGCGGCCGCCGGAATCCCTTCCAAATTCACCCACATGGATGCCCAATCCGTAACAGCCCTGTTCTGCCCAATGCAAGGCATCGCATCCCTGAACGGGCTCGAGCATTTCACATCGCTGACACACCTGTCCATCTGGGAAAACCAGGTTTCGGACCTGTCGCCACTGCAATCCCTGCCCCAACTGGAGGAACTGCAGGCAGGCCACAATGAAATCCAGGATCTCGCGCCTCTGGCGGCACTGGCCTCGCTCAGGCGGCTCGGGCTCGCCTTCAATGGCATCACGGACCTGGAACCACTTTCGAATCTGACGCGACTGGAATACCTGAATCTCGACGGAAACGACGTTTCCAGCGTAGCCCCGCTTTCCGGCATGGCGAACCTGCGCTGGCTCACCCTCGAGGGAGCCACTCCCGACGGCTTGCAGGAACTGGATGAACTGGCGGATTCCGGCTGCGAGATCTATTCGGATCTGCAAAAGAAAATCGCGCATCAAAAAACCATGCCGCAAGGCTCTTTCAATGTCCAGCCGTGCGACACCTATGCCCGTGCGATGTTTACGCCCGATGGGCGCGGAACCGGAATTCATTGCCAGGGACGTTTTCTGCCCCTGCGTTCCCTGGATGCCAGTCTCCTCGTGCGCCGCGGCGATGCGGTCTTCTGGACGCGCGGAAATCTCTCCCGGAGGGTGGGCCGCATCCAGAACGAGACCGTCGAATGGGAAACCACTGATGACGGTTGCCAGATGCTGTTTGCCGGCCTGCATTCTCCCGCCCGGCGGGAGCAGAGGGCCCAACCGCTGGTCACGTACCGGCTGCAGTGCCCGCCCTCCGTGAAAAAATCGCAGGAAACCGGCGTTCCCCGCCGTTTCTTCGTTCTGGACCCTCTCGTCCTGCCTTCTCCCAACCAGTATGATGCCGGCTCCTGCCTGTTCATGGCCACCACCGGCGCGGCCGAAATCCTGCTCAACCAGGTGCAGAATCCGGCGCCGGTCCCGGAAGGCGACACGGATCTCTCCGAACGCTGGCTCATGAATGCCTATGCCGACGGCGACTACCTGCCGTATTTCATCACGGATCTGTACCAGACCTTCAATTTCTTCGGCAGGGCGCTTCCCAACCACGCCTTTCGCTTCACTGCGGGCTGGGTGGTGGAGGATGCCGAAGGCGACATACAGCCGGCGACAGCAACAACGCCCCAAGCCTTTCTGTCCTGCCGCGTGAACTGGTGGTACGAGTTGCCGGAAAACTGGCAGGACGATGCCATACCCGTTCCCCACATGGCCCGCACCCTGATTTTCCTGGACCCCGATCTCGACGAAAACAGCATCTGGAACGTGGGCATCATGAACGAAGACGTCGTGGAGCGCATCAAGTATGAACTGCGCGCCAAGAATGCCCCCGTGCTGCTGGTCTACAACCATTTCCTGTACTGGCACGCCAATCTCATCGTCGGATACGACGACGACGCCGAAACGGGCGATTGCCCGTTCGTGCGCAGTTCTATCGACTATTTCCGCGAAAAGGGCGCCACGGCCTATGCCAGCAAGGTCGAGCGGGCCATCCAGGAGCAGGGAGGCTGCACAGGCCGCGGCGCGTTTTTCGTCCGGGACTCCATCTACACCGGAACCGCGGCCGAAACCGACTATACCTACACCACGGATCCGCTCGTGGTGGAGAAGTATTCCCGACGCATCGTCATGAACGAATACGACTGGGCGCGGTTTCTGGGGAATCACGCCTATGCGCTGCACCGATGATTCCTGGTTTTAAGTATATGGGTGATTGAACTTTGATTTTCAGTTTCGAGGCTATTGATTCGAGGTTATTAAACAGAATCGAAAATAATAAGGAGAGCATGGCATGAAAAATATCTAGGTACTGCATTTCCTCATTTCCACCCTTTTGGCTTTCCCTGCCTGGGGACAGGACATCGTCTGCCCGAAACCCGTGGAAAACGCCGACAAGAACAAGGAAGAAGGCCGGCGTTACTTCCAGTTGGGAGATACCTACTTCAATCTCAAAAACTATGATCTCAGCATCAAGGCCTTTTCCTGCGTACTGACCCTCGTGCCCTACTCCGTCGTTGCCCGCTACAAGCTCGCCCAGAGTTACGACGCCCTGGGGCAGACCGCGCAGGCGCTGGAGCACTACCGCTGGGTCATGGCCATCCAGGCGGAGGAATACCGCGAACTGCAGCAGCAGGCCCAGAAGCGGGTGAATGAACTCTCAGCCAGCACGAGCGCGAATGCCGCCACTCCAACGACGGTGCCCGACACCGCGTCCCAGAACGCCAGCCCGTATGCCGGAGCCCATGATGCAAACGCTACTGGCGCCGCACCTCAGCCGCAAACCCCGGTGCCCGCTTCTTTGGCCGTCACCTCCCGCTGGTGGTTCTGGGCTGGAGCCGGCGCGACGGTCGTTCTGGCGGGAATGACCACCTACATGGGCCTGCAGACGCTGCAGACACGGGATCGCTGGGAAAGCGAATGGAACCCGGCGGACCGCGATGAACTCAAGACCTCCCGCATGCTCACCGACGTGCTGCTGGCCGCCACGCTGGCGACGGCGGCCGTCTGGGGCGTCCAGGTATGGAAAGCGCAGGGAAGCGCGCAGGTCCAGGGACAGGTGGACGCGCGCGCGTGGCATTTTTCACCTGCATGCGCCAGCGGGGGTTGCGCGTTGACGCTGACCGTTCATTTCTAGGAGGAATACCATGCGCATCGACAGAATCCTTGCTTTCATCCTTCCCGCAAGTGCAGTTTTGGCCGGATGCACGCTGCTCGTGGACATCAAGGACCCGCCACAGGAAAACACGTCCGTCTGCGGAAACCACATTCTGGAAACCGGCGAGCAATGCGACGGAGACGACCTGAACGGCGCCACATGCGCCCAACTCGCTTCCGGAAGCACGGGAACGCTTGTCTGCACGCCCGACTGCATGCTGGATACCAGCGGGTGCACGGTGCAGGAGGACTGCCGAAACGGCCACGACGACAACGGCGATGGCTAGGCCGACTGCGCCGACGAACTCTGCGCGCAACTCTGCTGCGGCGATGGCCAGGCGGAAACCTACGAGCAATGCGACGGAGACGACCTGAAGGACAAGACCTGCGAAGAACTGGGATACACGGGCGGAACGCTCGCCTGCAAATCCGACTGCACCTTCGACACCGCCAACTGCACCCGCTGCGGCAATAACCAAATCGATGCCGGCGAGCAATGCGATGGAAACAATCTCAACAACCAGACGTGCCAAGGCCTGGGGTACTCGCCGCGCGGCGGGACGCTCGGGTGCACGTCCCCGTGCCAGTTGAACACGGGCGCATGCATTCCGAAGAGTTCGAACGCGAACCTGGCGACGCTGGCGGTGTCCTCCGGTTCCCTGAGTCCCAACTTTTCCTCGTCCACGACCGCCTATTCCGTGACGGTGCCGCCAGCGGTGACGAACCTGACGGTCTCGGGCACGGCGGAAGACGCGCCGTGGGCGACGGTGGCGGTGTCGCCGTCGCAGCCGATGTCGCTGGCAGTGGGGACGAACCCTGCGACGGTGACGGTGACGGCGGAGGATGGGACGCAGAAGTCGTACACGGTGACGGTGACGCGGCTGGCGACGCTGGATTACACCTCGCCGAACATCGGCACTCTCATCTACGTACCTGGGGGGACGTTACAGCGGGATTCGTTTTCGACGAACCTGAGCACGGTGTCGGCGTTTCGTATGAGCAAATACGAGATCACGCGGGCGCAGTGGATGGCGGTGACGGGTTGGGCGGACCCAAGCCAAACAAGTTCTTCCAGCGGTCTGAGCGACCCGGTGCAACGGGTGAGTTGGTACGACGCGATCGCTTTTTGCAACAAGTTGAGCCTGCTCGAAGGAGTGACGCCGGTGTACTCGGTGAGCGGCGTAAACTTCAGCACGCTTACGTACGCGCAGATCCCGACGAGCAACAATACCACGTGGAATTACGTGTCGGCGAACTGGCAGTCAAACGGATACCGGTTGCCGACGGAGATGGAGTGGATGTGGGCGGCGATGGGGGCGGACACGGAAAACCCAGGGGCGACAAACAGGACGGGGCACCAAAAAGCCTTCGCCGGGAGCACGGTGAACAACAGCATCCTCGACTATGTCTGGTACTATTCAAACAGCAGCAGCGGAACGAATCCGGTGGGTTTGAAGTTGCCCAATGAACTGGGTTTTTACGATCTTTCCGGAAACGTGGCGGAGATAGTGTGGGACTGGATGGATGATTATCCTGCCGGTAGCCTGACGGACTGTGCACGTCAACCGGGTGAAACGCGGGGGCTCGTTCTGGGATTATGCATCATACTGCGCCGTGCACTACCGGTCCTACGACAACCCATATGACCGGTACAACTACAACGGGATTCGGGTCGTTCGGCGCTGAGCCCTGCAAACGGCACCTGTCAGCGCCTGTCAGATTCGATGATGCCGTCCTTTTTATGGGCAATCGTTCCGGTCAATTTGTGATATCCATCGGGGTGCCCTGTCGAGGACGGACGGGCGACCCGATGGCGCAGTTCCAACCGACCACGCCTCGTTTTTCAGTTCCACCTCTCCGGGACTTCATGAACGACAGAAATTTGTTCAGTGGCACACGTCGTTCAAGCGCCGTGGCACGAATCCATCGTAATCGCTCCAGGATGCGATCGTGTAAATCACACGGTCGTAATGGTTCGTCGTGGTGGCTTCGAGAGCCAGAATGCTGCTCGATGAGAAACTCTCGAACAGTACCACATGGTATCCGGGATAATTCAGCGCATCCCCTTGGACCAATTCTGAAAAGGAACCAAGCCTGTAGGAAATCTGGGACAGAGTGGCCGTGCCATATTTGGTGGTGCGCTGCCAGGCCCGGCTCACGAAACCGGAGCAGTCCAGCCCGCGGGAGCAGGATTCGACACCCGCCGTATTCACGTCTCCGGCCTTTCCGGTTTTCGGATGCATGGCTGCGTTGAAATCCGCCAGCGAATCGAATCCGCCCCAGTCATAGGGAACGCTCTGGTACGTACCGGCCACACTCATGTAGCGCGGCTTGCCGCGGCCGGAACAAGCGCCGCCCACGTTGGTGGCACTCAAATATTTGCTGTTGTTGTGGATGGCCCAGGCCGTATCCATGATCGTGGCGCGCGATATGCAGGCCGCCGCCGGCGGGGGAAGCGGTGCCTCTTCGGATTCCGCGCCCCTGCTCCCCGCGGGCAGGATAGGGTCCAGCCTGTCCTCGAAATGCAGGCGACGGATTTCGACGCGATCTTTAGCGGTTTTCACAAAATATATTCGTCCGTCCGAGCCCACCGCTACGTCGTGCTCCACCCGCACGAACTGCCTGGCCAGGTCGATACGAGCAATCCCGGTGAAATCGCCTTTGGCGTCGAAACGCCACACGGTGCGGTCCACCCGGATGGCATCGTCATAAGCGACTTCTTCCGCCAACACGAAAAAAGTGCCGTCCGCAGCGGAACCCAAAAAACGCAGGCCGCCAAGCGCGTGCTCCACTTCCACGGGAATCGTGCGCCCATCGAACAGAATGAATCCGAGGGATGCATCCGGCCGGCTCATGTCGGCGGGAATGGCCGCCACCAGTTTCCCTGTCGAAGTCGTGTGATACACATGGATGCGTCCGGACATGGACGCTTCCCACCCCGCCAGTTCCTCGATGTAGGCGCCAAATTCATGCTCCACGGCAATGGCGCCGTCGACGAGAGTCAGCCCCGTCACGGTTTCGGCATCCTCCAGAAACAAACGGGAGCGCTCGAACCCCTCGAAATCGAAGAGATAAACGGCCGGCTTCTGGGACGCGGCATCCAGAATCCAGATGCCATTCTTGGTCACTACCATGTCCCGGATGCCCACGACGTGACCCGGCATGGAAAGAATGCGGCCCAACCGGCAGTTGGGACGCACTTCCAGCAAGCGGGCGCCGGCTGTATCGGCCACCCAGAAGGCGCCGTCGGGTGCCAGCGTGATGGAGGACGGTCCCCAACCGCGGATTTCGGGAACCCCCACGTGCCGGTAGTGAATGCCGTTTTCGCCGGCCGGAATGATGCATGCCGACACCTGCGACGCTTCACGAGCGGCATCCCAGCGAGTTTCTCCGCTCCCTGAAGACTGTTCGGCGGTTTTGCCAAAAAACAGGACAGCAGGCCCCTCATGGTCGTTTTGAGCGCATCCCCAAAAAACAAGTGACAGCATCATGAAAAAAAATTTTTTTTGATTCATCGATTTCCCCTTTTTTTGTTTTCCCTTTCTTTCTCGGTTTATTAAAAAATTACAAAAATTCAGGTTTTCACGAAATCCGAAGGCGAACGAATTGGACAAGTAACACACGTGAATACCAATTCCAACATGTTTTTCGTTTTTTCATGATTCATGCTGGCTGTCGAGGGGGACACCGGAGCATGATTTCATTGACCGGACGTGGGTTCTTCTGTAGTCTGCACGGCAACGAGGTTCGCCCATGACACTCTCTTCCGGATTGTTCTTCGTTTGGATGACGCTCTTTTCCCAGGCGGGACAGCCGCCGGAAACCTCCGCAGTAACTCCTGGAGAAGATACTACCGCGGCCGAATCCCGGGCGAGCGGGGACGCGACCGCGCAGGAAACGCCGGCTGCCGCCCCCGCCGCCACCCCGCAGGGATCGGATGCCAAACCGGCGAATCCGCAGGCATCGGATGCCAAACCAGCGGCCAGGCCGCAGGAAACGGTGCAGAAGCCGAATCCGGATCCGGAGGGCTTCCGGTTCGGCTCCTACGGACGCGTGGTGTTCGGCACCAACGGCAAGGGCGAGCCCGTGCAGCCGGTCAACATCGCCGCCCACGGCCCGCGCCTCGAGGAAAGCACGTACGTGGAACTCGACATGATGTACAGGTTCATGCCGACCCCCCAACTGTGCTCGCGCGTGGTGTCCACGCTCGCGCTCAACGACACGCTGTTCCACTACGACGGCGACTGGGAATCCGGCATCGCGGTGCGCAACCTGTTCCTGGAGATGAAACCCCTGACGCTGCCGGGATTCTCCTTCTGGGCGGGCTCGCGCATGTACCGCGGCGACGACATCTATCTGCTCGACTACTGGCCGCTGGACAACCTCAATACCGTAGGCGCCGGATTCTGGATGGACAGAAAACCCCTGCGCGGCGGGCTGCACGCGGGATTCAACCGCGTCCGCGGCCCCTACCAGTACCAGGAGGAGACCGTCAACACCGTGGACGTCGGGCAGACCACCGTGGTGACCCTGAACCGCCAGCGCTTCATCGCCAGCGGAAAACTCGAATACTGGCAGATGCTGGGCAAGGATCTCGGCTTCAAGGTCAAGGGCTACGGCGAATTCCACCAGTTGCCCTCGGGCACCTACAACGCGCTCGGAGATCCGGCCGAACGCATCGAACTGCCCGCCGAAAGCGGCCTGGTGATGGGCATGCAGGCCGGCCTGTGGGGATTTTCGCCCCATTCGTTCGTAAACGTGTTCGCCCGCTACGCCACGGGCATCGCGGCCTACGGCGAGTTCTCGCAGCCGCTGGGGCTGGGCTCGCTGCCCGACCTGGCGCCCGACTACAGCGCCCGCGACGCGCGGGATTTCGTGCTGGCCCTGGTGGGCAACTACGTGCTGCCCGGCCGGCTGGGCGTGCAACTGGGCGCCTACTGGCGCTCCTTCCTCGACGCCGACGGCCTGGATTTCGACTGGGACGACGGCACGGAACTGGTCTTCGCCGCGCGCCCCATGCTGTTCATTCCGGAGATTTTCGGCCGGCAGGTGGCGCTCGGCGGCGAGGTGTCCTACCAGAGAACGGACCGCGCCGGCCTGCATCCGGAAACGGATGCCCCGGCCCATCCGTCCGTGTGGAAGTTTTCCTTCCTGCCCACCTGGATCGCCGGCGAGGACACGTATTCGCGCCCGGTCGTCCGCCTGTTCTACACCGTGGCCCTGCCCAACGAGGACGCCCGCCTGTGGTATCACCGCCTGGATGACCGGCGCACCCGTTCGGTGGAGCATTTCGTGGGCATCAGCGCCGAGTGGTGGTTCAATTCTTCCACCTACCAGCAGTAGGTTTCCGGAGGTTCGTCATGAAACGCACACTTTCCTGGCTCATCATTTCGCTTTCCCTTCTCGCCTGCGTGGAAACGAATCCGGAAGCCGTCCTGCAGGATGATTTCATAACCCCCGTGACCGTGGGCGACTGGCGCGACGAAATCATCTACCAGGTGCTCATCGACCGCTTCGACGACGGCGATGTCAACAACAACTACAACGTGGACCGCCGCCACATGGCCCGCTACCATGGCGGCGACTGGCAGGGGCTCATCAACCGGCTCGACTACCTCGAGACGCTGGGCGTGACGGCCCTGTGGATCAGCCCGGTGGTCAAGAACGTGGAAGAAGACGCCGGTTTCGCCTCCTATCACGGCTACTGGACGCAGGATTTTCTGGCCGTGAATCCGCACTTCGGCAACCTCACGGACCTGCGCCGCCTGGTGGACGCCGCGCACCGGCGCAACATGAAGGTGATCCTGGACGTGGTCACCAACCACGTGGGGCAACTGTTTTTCTATGACATCAATGGCAACGGCTCCCCGGACGACACCCTCATGGGCTCGGGCAACCACTCGCCCCTGACCCGCATCACCGAATGGGATCCCGACTACGACAGCCGCGGCATCCAGGGCTGGACCTCGCTGGGAGAGAGCGGCCTGGCGCGCATCGTGTGGGTGAACATGCCGTGGATCAACCGCATGCCGCCCAACCCGGGCCAGTTCCACAACGACAACTGGTACCACCGGCGCGGGCGCGTCACGGTGTGGGGCCGCGAGCAGGACGCCTGCAATGAAAAGGGGCTCTCGGGCTCGGCCTACCAGAAGGATACGCCCTGCTACAACTACATCCGCGAGCAGGAGGTCTACGGCGATTTCCCGGGCGGGCTCAAGGATCTCGCCACGGAACGCGACGACGTCGCCGAAGCCCTGATCGAGGTCTTCAAGTACTGGGTGCGCGTGGCGGATTTCGACGGCTTCCGCATCGATACGGTCAAGCACGTGGACTACCCGTTCTGGAAGCGCTTCAATTCGGCCATCCGGGACTATGCCGTCAACGAACTGGGCAAGAAGAACTTCTTCATCTTCGGCGAGGCCTTCACCGGCATCGACTGGCTGCTGGCCTCCTACACCGGCCAGGAGATGTTCGACGGCGTCTTCTATTTCTCCCAGAAGTTCCAGGTATTCGATTCCGTGTTCAAATATGGGAACCCCACGAATGCGGTGGAGAATCTCCTCAACGCCCGCCTCAACGGCATCGACGGGCAGCCCGGATATGCCGCCACCGGCAACACCAACGGGCCGAAGGACGACAATGGCAACCTGATCGCCCCGCGCTCCATGCTGGTCAACTTCATGGACAACCACGATGTCTCCCGGTTCCTCTTCGACGTCAAGAAGAACATGAATCCGGAGCGCGCGCTCGAAGCGCTGCACAGCGCACTGGTGTACCTGCTCACGTGGGACGGCATCCCGTGCATCTACTACGGCACCGAGCAGCAGTTCGACGGCGGAAACGACCCGATGAACCGCGAGGACATGTTCGAACCCGAAAACATGCCCAAGGACGAGAACGGCAACCGCTATCCGGTCTTCAACACCACCAATCCCACCTTCAAGCGGGTGCAGACGCTCATCACCCTGCGCAAGACGTATCCCGCCCTGCGCCGCGGCGGAGCCGCCATCCGCTGGGTGACCTCCGTGCGCTCGGACGACGCCAATGCGCCGGATCGCGGCATCCTGGCGTTCGAGCGCGTGTATTCGGGCCAGACGGTGCTGGTGGTCATCAACACCTCCGATACGCTCACCTCCTCCACGCACTCCTCCGGCGGCCAGGCGATGCCCACGGCGTTCGCCCAGGGCACGCGCGTGAAGAACGTCTACTGCGAGGACCACGTGTGCACCGGTTCCGAGGCCACGGAATTCACGGCGGGACCCAACGGCCAGTTGGACATCACGCTGGGCCCGCGCAAGGCCATGATCCTCGTGCCCGCGCAGTAGGAGACGCGCGCGCCATGGGAGCCCGCCTGCAGTTTCTGGGAACCGGGAATGCCGTGTGCATGAGCGGCCGCGGGCAGGCCGCCTGCTGGTACGAGGACGACGCCGGCGCCCTGCTGGTGGATTGCGGGCCTTCCTTTTTGCTCAACGCCAACCGTTTCGGCGTGGATCTCTCCCGGCTGCGCGCGGTGGCTCTCACGCATTTCCACGGGGATCACCTGGCGGGGCTGCCGTTTCTGCTGGTGCATTTCCGGGACATCGCCCACCGCACGGAACCGTTGCACGTGCTGGGAGCACGGGGGCTACCCGAACGGCTGAAGGCCCTGTGCGAAACCCTCTACGACCACTGGGAACTGGGATTCGAGATCCTCTTCCACCTGTGGGAACCGGCCGGCGATCTGCCGCCCTGGGAAGGCTTCGGCTGGCGCATCGCGCCCGCGCCCATGCGCCACAAGCCGGAATCCCTGGGATACCGCCTCCTTTCGGCTCATGCATCCATCGCCTTCACGGGGGACACGTCCCTCTTCGATGGCGTGTTCCGTCTGGCCGACGGCGCCGACGTGCTGGTGGTGGAATGCTCGCTGCCAGAACCGCTGGTACCCGTGCACATCCACGCCCGGGAACTGGTCGACGCCGTGGCGCAAATCCACGCCCGGCGAATCGCGGCCGTTCACACCGAGGACGCTACCCGGGCGGCGGCATCCCCCCTGCCCGATCGCTTGTTTTTTCCAAATGATGGCGAATGCTGGGAATTGTAATTTTTCATGAATATTTCACCTGAAAAATTACAGGAATTGATATTGGATACCGTATTGGAAGCCGGTGCTGCCGCTGCGGGCGTGGCAGCAGCGCATCCCCTGCAGGAGCCGTCCGCCGTGGCCGCCTGGTTCGGCGAAGGGCGCCACGCGGGCATGCGCTATCTCGAGGAACACCGCCGGCTCGAAGCCGACCCGGACCACGTGCTCGAAGGCGCGCGCTCCATCGTGTGCGCGGCGTTTGCGCATCCCGTCTGCCCGCCATCGGCACCCGTGCCCGCGATTGCCGGCTATGCCTTGGGTGAGGATTATCACGCGCGCGTGCGCCGGAGCCTGGAAATGGTTGCAAAGAAACTGAACGAACTGGTTCCCTGCCGCACGCGCGTGTGCGTGGATTCGGCGCCCCTGCCGGAGCGTTTCTGGGCCGTGGAGGCGGGCGTCGGCTTCATCGGCACCAATGGATGCCTGATCGTTCCCGGCGTAGGACCCAACGTAGTGCTGGGAGAGTTGCTCACGGATGCAGAAATCGCGCCGACGGAGCCGATGCGCCGGCGCTGCGTGCAATGCAACCGCTGCATCCGGGACTGCCCCACGGGCGCGCTTTCGGCTTCGGGCGGCGTGGACGCCCGCCTGTGCCTGTCGTACTGGACCACGCAGGCGAAGGAAGAACCGCCGGCATTCGTCCGGGAGCGTATCGGCGGGCGCTTCTGGGGCTGCGAGACCTGCGTCTCCATCTGCCCCCACGTGCATCCCTCGTGGGTCCGGGATTTCTCCGGGGAAGTGAACCCGCTCCTGCAGCGGGACCGCTTCTGGAAGGAGGACCCCTGGAACCGGTCGGTGTTCGGGGATGCCCCCGCGTGGCGGCTGGAGCGCAACCTGTGCCTGGCCCGGGAAACCCGAAACCACGGGAATCCGGAATAAACCCGGACCTGAACGGGTTTTCCTGGTCAGCCGCGGGATTTCCCGAAGGAGGCGAACGGTGTCTCTCTGGAAAAAGGATCGCTCGAAGGAATTCATGGCATTGGCCGCCCCGGTAATGGACGCGCTCTACGGAACGGCCATGAAACTCACCCGCAACGAGGAAACGGCCCGGGACCTGGTGCAGGATTCCTATCTCAAGGCCTACAAGTACTTCGACACGTTCGAGGCAGGCACCAACTTCAAGGCCTGGCTCTTCCGCATCATGACGCGCCTGTTCTACGACGAGTACAACGAACGCAAGCGCGGGCAGGAGATCTTCACGCCGCTCGATGATGTGCTGTCCGGAACCCTGGCGGATCCCGACGCCCGCTCCAACGCGGGGGAGCGCCGCCTGCTGGCCGCCGAGATCCAGCGCGCGCTGGATCAGCTGCCCGAGGATTTCCGCCTGCCTTTGATCCTGTGCGACGTCCACGAGTTCTCCTACCAGGAAATCGCCGACATCCTGGAGTGCCCCATCGGCACCGTGATGAGCCGGCTGTTCCGGGCGCGCAAGCGCATGAAGGAAATCCTGTTGAACATGAATGGCACGGATGAGGCGCAAACGCCGCATGCGGGGCAGATCATTCCGTTTTGATGGACGAGGGTGCACACATGGACTGCCGGGAAACCGAAAAACTGCTCACGTTGTACATCGATGGCGAAATCTCCAAGGCCGACGCGCGGGAACTGGAGGGACACGTGAAACAGTGCCGCCGCTGCACGGCATTGTTCGAGGAAGCCATCGAAATCAAGGATCTCGTGCGCCGGATTCCCATGGAGAAGGCGCCGGCCGACCTGCGCCGGCAGATCGAATTGCAGATCGCGGCATCGGGCCGCCGCTCACAGGCTTTCGGCGTGCTGCGCTGGAGCGCGGCCGCCGCAGTGCTGGCGCTGGCCGTCTATGGCGGCTACGCCTGGTTCTTTCCGCGCACCGTGGTGAAGCCGGCGCCCATGGCGGGCCCCCAGCCGCAGATGGCTGCCGTGGAGACCACCGCCCCGTCCATGGCGTCCGACGTGCACCCGGTGTCGGCCGTTTCCAACCGCATGGAAAAGTTCTCGGGAAGCACCCTCTCCCGCCTGCGCAAGCGCACCCTGCCGCCCACCGTGCTGGAAAACCTGATCGTGGAGCACGTGCGACCGCTGCCGCCAGAGATCCAGACCCCGGACACCGATTCCGTGGCCCGCTGGTATGCCTCCAAATCCGGTTTCTATGCGCCGCCGCCCCAACTGGCCTCCTGGGGCGGACGCATGGAAGGCGGGCGCATGAGCCGCTTCCAGGATCGCGAGGCCGTGCAACTGTTCTACAACGTCAACGGAAAGCGCGTCACCGTGTTCATGTTCCGCGCAGACATGATCGAGGACATCGTGAAGATCGATTCGATCGAGCAACTGGAAAAGACCAGCGAGGAAGAATACGTCAACGCCACGCCCGGCGGACGCATGGTGGCCCTGTTCTCCCACAGCGGCATCGGCTATTCCGTCATCACCGACGCCGATGCCGACGTCATGCGCCAGACCGTGCGCGCCATCGTCTCCCAGACCTTCTGACGAGCCCGCCATTCACGAAAATCCTGAAAAAATGGCTTGATCCCGCAGGTGCTTTCAGTATATTGCGCGCGTGTCGCCGCATTTCTCCGGAAATGCAGGCGGGCGGGTTTCCTGGAGGACCGTTTCGGAAAGGGTACCTTTCCATGCGACGGGGCGGTTCCTGACGCGGATTCCCGGGGGATGTCCTGGTGTGGGACCTCGAGAGGGTTGTCGCGCTGGCCTGGATCGGCTTTTTGCCACGGTTGCCCATTCTTTTCAGGGCTGGGCGGCGGGTGGTCCGTGTTCCCACGGAACACGCAAGAAGGCGGTTGTCGCCTCTGCAGCCGAGACTGCGCAAGACATCGACCCATTCCTCCGGTGTAATGATCCAGAACATGGGAAACCCTGGTGGGCCGGATTCCGGCCGGAGGCCGCGATTGGAAAGGCGCGGAAGAAAACTGCAATTTTACGCGGGTCTTCATCAGGACCCGGTTTCAGGAGGATAGGTCCATGGGTATGTCCACGAGTCTGAAGAGCCAGATCATCCACAAGTTCCGCCTGGAGGAGAACGACACCGGGAGCCCGGAGGTGCAGATCGCTCTCCTGACGGAGCGCATCAAGCACCTG
>CAZEZP010000088.1:0-42939 GCA_964516435.1 uncultured Kofleriaceae bacterium
CATGTAGCAGGACAGACGCGTATCCTTGCCGATGAGGAAGCGCCCGTGCCGGTTGCGGTGGGAAAACAGGAGCGCGGCGGCCTGCCCGAGCCGCAGCGCCATGTCCACGGTCATGGGGTCGCGGTTGGCCACACCGCGCACACCGTCGGTTCCGAAAATCTTTCTCATTTCTGCACCTCATCTTCTGGCTTCACTGATTCCCCCTTTTTCCCCTTCTTTTCTGGACGGTACACAGGAAGCCCCGTCATGCGCTCGCGCAGGCGGGCCACCGAATCCGGGCTTCCCATGACCAAAAGCACCACGCCGTTTCTCAGGACGAAGTCGGCGCCGGGGCCGTATTCGTAGCCGCCGTCGGGCGTCTTCACGGCCAGCACCAGCAGGTGGCGTTCCTCGCGCAGGCGCGCCTCGCCCAGCCGCTTGCCATCCAGCCCGCAGCGGGGCGTCACCTCCAGTTCCTCCACGCGCAGGTTCTTCTCCTTGTCCCGCAGCATCAGATCCAGGAACTGCGTCACGTGCGGACGCACCATCTCGGAGGCCAGACGCATTCCGCCGATGAAGTTGGTGGTGACCACCGAATCGGCGCCGGCGATTTTCATGCGCTGGGCCGCGTGAAGGTCGATGGCCTTCGTCACGATGCGGATCTTCGGGTTCATCTGGCGGGCGGTGAGCGTCAGGAACACGTTGTCCTTGTCGGACGGCAGCGAACAGACGATGCCGAAGGCGCGCGCGATGCCGGCCTGCTCGAGAACCTTGTCCTCCAGGGCATCCCCCTGCAGGTACAGCATCTCCCCGTATTCCGCCAGATCGTCGGACGCCCGCTGCAGGCATTCCAGGTCCCGATCCACCACGAGCACGGGCCAGTACGTCACCATCAGTTCCTTGACCACGTGAATGCCCGTGTTGCCCAGACCGCATACGATGACGTGGCGTTCGAGTTGTGCGATTTTCTTGAGCATCTTGCGCCTCTTGCCCAATTGCGTGAATGCGCCCTCCACGAGGAACGTGGTCATGGACGCGGCGAAATACACTGTCATCCCGATGGTGGCGAGCACATACAGGGACGTGAACAGCCTCACGCCGAAGAGATCCATTCCCGGCAGAATCTCGCCAAATCCCGCTGTGGACACGGTGATGGGAACCATATAAAAACAATCCAGCCAGGAATACGGCGCCGCCTGGGGCATTCTCGGGGCGACGTAGTAATAGCCCAGCAGGTAGAATCCGAGCGTGCCCAGCAGCAAGAACAGCAGCAACGCCGACAGCGTGCGCAGCAACTGCCGCGTCACCGGCGTCAGTTGATACCACTGTGGCAGGATTCTCCTCCGGTCCAAGTCGCACCCCGCAGCTCTCCCCAATGAACGGCAAAGTCGGCGCAAAGTCAAACCCCAACCACGCCCCCGCAGGGGTACCCAACGCGCGCAAACTGTGCTAACAAGGCGCAGGCGAAACGCCAGATGGAGGAACCCGCATGCGTGACTATCGAGACATCCCCCTGTGGAAGAACGTGACCGAAGCCGAATGGAACGACTGGCACTGGCAACTGGCCAACGCGGTACGCAACGTGGAGAGCCTCAAGCAGGTCCTGCCGCTCACCCACGATGAAGAGCGCGAAATCCGGGCCACGCTGCAGACGTTCGACATGGCCATCACGCCGTACTACCTCACGCTGATCGACCCGGCCAACCGCGAGGATCCCGTGCGGCGCCAAGCCGTTCCGACCATCCTGGAGACGCAGGTGCACATGGGGGATCTGCTCGACCCGCTCGACGAGGACGTGGATTCGCCGGTGCCGGGGCTCACGCACCGCTACCCGGACCGCGTGCTCATGCTGGTGACCCAGCGCTGCTCCATGTACTGCCGCCACTGCACGCGGCGGCGCAAGGTGGGCGAAATCGATCATCATCTGGACCGCGAGGCCATCGACCGGCAGGTGGAATACATCCGCAACACCCCCGAGGTGCGCGACGTGCTCGTCTCCGGCGGCGATCCCCTCACGCTGGCCACCGACAAGCTCGAGTACATCCTGGCGGCCGTCCGGGCCATCGAGCACGTGGAGATGATCCGCATCGGCACGCGCATGCCCGTGGTGCTCCCCCAGCGCATCACGGAAGAACTGTGCGCCATGCTGCGCAAGTATCATCCGCTGTTCATCAACACGCACTTCAACCACCCCAACGAAATCACGCCCGACTCGAAGCGCGCCTGCGAAATGCTCGCGGACGCGGGCATCCCGCTGGGCAACCAGACCGTGCTGCTGCGCGGCGTCAACGACTGCCCGCACGTCATCAAGAAACTCATGCACGGCCTGCTGAAGATCCGCGTGCGCCCCTACTACCTGTACCAGTGCGACCTCTCGCGGGGCATCTCGCACTTCCGTACCACCATTTCCAAGGGCATCGAGATTATCGAGAGCCTGCGCGGGCACACTACCGGCATGGCCGTTCCCATGTTCGTGGTGGACGCGCCCGGCGGCGGCGGCAAGATCCCCATCTTCCCGCAGTATCTCATTTCGCGAAACGACCACCTGTCGATTCTGCGCAACTACGAGGGCGTCATCACGGTGTACCACGAGAACACCGCCCCGGGCTCTGTCTGCGGCCACGACGAGGCGTGCGCGGATCCGCGCTACCAGGTCAAGAAAGGTGTGGCCCGCATCTTCTCGCATCCCGAGGAAATCATCGAACCTTCCCAGAAGCCGCGCAAACTGCAGTGACGGCCTTCAGGCGACTCGCCATGCAATCCTTCCCCTCCTGGCTGAATTGGGTCGTGCTCTTCGTTCTTGCCGCCTGTACGGGCCAGGACGCGACCCAAGCCGATGGCTCATGGAGCGACCGCGTAGCCCGCATGCACATGGCCCTCACAGAACAGCGCCTCGGACTGCAGGACGGCCAACCGGAACGGGTGAAGGATTTGCCTCCCCTCCCGGAGGACCGCAACCTGGACTACACGTTTCCCGACACGCTGTGCGGCAACCTGGTGAGCCGCCTGCTGGAATGCGAGATCGAACGCATCCGGCGCCAGCCGAAAATGAGCGAAGCCGAAAAATCGAGTGTGATCTCCTACAAGCGCCGCACGTTCGCACGCAAGCGCACCCAATACCTCGAGCATTGCGAAAAAACCGCATCGAAACTGCAGGAATCCGACATCCAGGCATGCATGAAACTGCCGTGCGTCGAGATGGACAGATGCCTGCAAAAAATTTCTGGCCAAACCGGTGCAAAGTGACTAGTAACAGGGGGAGTGCGGGAGGAGCCCATGCCCAAGGACGACATCAACCATGAGGATCTCGTGATTCACCAGACCCAGCCTTCCACCGAAGCCAGCATCATGATCAAGGAAGACGTCTACATCATCGTGACCCAGGCGTTCTGCCCCAATGGGCACAATCTCGTGGGCGTCGGCGAGCACACCTTCGACGGCTATCCGGGCATCTGCCTGTGGGTAGGCGATGGAACCACCGAAGGGCTGGTGGAACTCTCGCCCTTCCACGGAGACCATACCAAGTACGGCCCCACCTTCGCCGAAGGAACCAAGTTGCACGTGCAGTGCCCCGTGTGCCGGGCGGAACTTGAAACCATCGGCAAATGCAACTGCGAGCACGGCGAACTGCGGGCCATCTTCCTCTCGCCCCGCCGGCAGACGGCCCACCAGATCGCGGTATGCGACGTCTGGGGCTGCTATCATAGCCGCGTCATCGACAACAACGAGATTTTCTCCGAATTCGTGGATTCCTCGTGGCAGGACTGATTGCGGACCATTCCCCTTGATTCATCGCCCAAAACCGCCTGCTAATTTCAGCCCACTCCCTTAGGTATTCATCTTTCCAGTCACATTGAATCCAACGATATAAAACAATTGTTTTGCTACTCGTTTTCTGAAACGGCCGTGGATGAATGCACATAAAAAACACTTGCAATTTTATTTTCCTTTCCGTATCCCGGGGCTACGCCGCTTCGGCCGATGCGGCGAGACGACACGCGCAACGTTTTCCAACTGCGAGGCACGCATGCACACGCACCAACCCAAACCGGCAGGCATGGCATCATTCCTGTTTTCCGTCTTCATCCTGCTTTTCCTGCTTGGCCTCGCCAGTTGCGGCGGCAAGAGCACAACCCGCCAGGATGCCGGACCGGACGCATCCGACGTCTCCGGAAGCGATGCAGATGCCGGCGACATTGCCTGCGCGCCCGGAACGCCGGCCGGCAATTCCCCGACGACAGCCTATCGGTCCATCGAATTGCGCCCGGAAGGCTTCGTGGTGGACGGGCAGTGGAAGACCCTGCGCGGCGGAACGGTGCAGTGGTTCCGCATCCCGAAGGGCGACTGGCGCGACCGCCTGCGCAAGTTCGCCGGGGCCTTCAACACGGTGGACGTGTATGTGCCGTGGAACGTGGTGGAGCCGCAGCCCGGCCAGTTCGATTTCGGCGACCTGCTGGAGTTTCTGGCGCTGTGCAAGGAATTTGGCCTGTATGTCTATTTCCGGCCGGGCCCCTACATCTGCAATGAGATGAACGGAGGCGGCGTCCCCGCCTGGCTGGTGCCGCTGGCCGGCAAGAAATCCACGGCCGACGACGGCATCGTCAACTTCCGCACCCGCGACCCCGATTACCTGGAATACGTTCGCAACTATTTTTCCAGCCTGAACCGGGCCATCGCCCCCTTCCAGGTGAGCCGCGGCGGCCCCATCCTTCTATATGCCGTGGAAAACGAATACAACTGGTTCGAGATTTTCGCCGGTGTGGACAAGCTCGCCTGGTACGAAGGGGGAACCGAGCGGTCCGTGGGCCAGGACATCGGAACCACCGAATATCTGGCCGCGCTACGGGATTTCGTGCGCGCCGACGGCATCGACGTGCCCATCACCACCTGTCCGGGCGACTCGCGCATTTCCGGCATGGGCGATGCATACGGAATTGTTCCCATGCCCAATTTCTACATCTCCGGCGGCACCGAGAAACTCGCTTACGACGTGATCACCGGCATGCACGACCCGGCCCGCTACGACGGGCGCTACGTCGCGCTCCCCTCGGGCACCACCGAGAGCGAGCGCCGGGCCACCCGCATGGTGCGCACGTTCTTCGGCGGCATGGACGCCTACTTCGCCTTCAACGCGGCCGGCATGGCCACGCCGGACCGGCACAACGCACTGGTGCTCGACAACTCCGGCCTCTTTTCCATGGTGGACCCCACACCGGATCGCGTCCTGCAGGCGTTCGTCTCCCCCACGGTGGGCTATTTCCACAATGTGATCGACTACTACGGCCCCATCGGCCCGGGGGGCACCCTGCGGGAAAAGTACTACCAGTTCCGGGCGCGCCACCTCTTCCTCGAAAGTTTCGACTCCTTCTTCGCCCCGCTGCTGCATCCGCTGCGCAGCGGCGATTTCCCGGGAGCGGACCCCCGCATGCGCGTGGACCATGCCGACGTGGGAGCGCTGGAAGACGGCCGGCGTGTCCACTACTGGTTTTCGACCTCCGAAGGCGCGTGGTTCGCCCAGTTGCTCAACGAAACCGCCGCGCCCCTGGAACTGCCGCCGGGCTCCGTCACCATCGATGGCATTTCTTTTCCACGCTACACCACCCTGACGCTGCCCCTCTCCCCGTTTCCCGGCAGTGCTGGCGGCGAAAGCGGACTCAATGCCGCGAATTCCCCGGAAGAGTTGCATTACGCCCATATCGCCGTCGGCCGGTTCCCTCTGCTGCCGGATCTCGAATTGACCCATACGACGGCCGAAATCCTGACCTGGCGGGAATTCAACGGCGAAAAACTGCTGGTGCTCACGGTTCCGCTGGGCGCCGAGGGCGAAGTCGTGTTTTCCGGCCGCGAATCCGCCCCTGCGGCCATCCAGATCCCGCAGGGCGTGGAACGGCCCGCCGCGGGCGAGAGGGAACTGGCGCTCGTGTGGACATCGGAAAAAACGCCCCGGATGGCGCATCTGGTTTCGCCGCAGGGCACCCCCGTGCGCCTGTGGCTTCTGCCCACGCAGGACGCCGGACGCTACTGGTTCTTCCGCGCCGCCTTCCAGGACGCGGCCATCGGCCCGCTCGCGGATTTCGAGTTGCTCGATGACGATGCGTGCCGACTGCATGCGCGCGCATGGCTGGAGCCCGAAGCCGACCGCGTCTATGTTTTTTCCGCGTCCGCCATGCAACTCGACGGGGGAACGCAAGCCTGTCCATTTGACCCGGAAACGGGCTTCTGCGCGGTGATCCCGCCGGAAGCCGGAGAAAAACCGGCCCTGCCGCGAATGGAAATCCGCGTGCAGCCGGAACCGGTGATGCCGCCGGATGCATGGGCGAGCCTCGGAGATTCCGCGATTCCGCTGGAGAGCGCCGGCATTCTGTCGGGCAATGTATGGCTTCGCGCCCGTGCAACGCTGCCCAATCCCCCGCCTTCCGATGGCCAACTGTATGTCGAGCACGCATCCGACATCGTAGGCGTGTCCGTCAACGGCACGTATGTCACCACGCTCAGTCCCGTGGGCACGGAAATCGACAACAAGTCCACGAACGGGCACTACCGGTTCACGGACCTGCGCCCGCTGCTGCACGCCGGCGACAACGAAGTCCTCTTCCGTGTCGAAATCTGGGGCCACGGGTCCTTCATGTGGCCCCGCGGGCGCATCATTGCCACGTCGGCGCAGATTCCTTCGCTGGGATTCGATTCCTTCAAGGGACTCTGGGGCCGGGCCCGACTGGCTGGCCGGGATCTCGTCGACTGGAAGTTCGCCACCGGAAGTTCCGGAGAGCGCCTGGGATGGCACGCAGGCGGCGGAGAAGACGGATTTTCTCCCGCACAGTTGCCGCTGGCGCTTGCGCGCGGGCAGAGCCTCTGGGTGCGCGCGCGAATTCCCGAAATTCCCGCTTCCGCGTGGGACGCTCCCGTGGCCCTGCGCCTGCAGGGGCGCAATCTTCTGGGCACGATCTGGCTCGACGGCCGCATCGTGGGTCGCTGGCTGTCGGACGAGGCGTTTCTGCAGCGCGGCGCATGGACCCGCGCCCGGCGCGACATGTGGATGAACACTTCCCCGGACGAGTTTCCGCTGGCGCCATCGATGCTCGAACCGGGAACGGAACATTTCCTGGTGGTCCGGCTCGACGACGCCTCCGGACACGAGGATGCCTCCGGCGGCATGCTCGATACCTTCGAACTGGTGCGTTTCTCCGAGGAAAAATCCCGGGATGCCGAAGGGAATCCGCAAATTGCCCCCCGCTGGCTGCGTTCGTTTCCGCTTTCGTTCTCGCCCGCAGTCCCGCACTGAAATCTGTTGAACGCGCGCAGCGCCGAACGGCGATTTCTCCATTTCCCCCCTTTCACGTCCTTTTCACGAAAACGAATCTACGAAGCCATGAACGCGCGGGATGCGGTTACGTCGATCCACGCGAGCAGCCCATCCAGCCGGGCGACTTCGGCCACCACGGCATCCTGGCCCTGCGCCAGGCAGGAACGGGCACGCTCCAGCCCATCCTGCGCCGCCACGGCCACCTCCGCGATGGCTTCGCGGATGCGGGATTCATAGCGGCGCCGGCTTTCCATCACGCGCTCGTCGAAATCGGTGGCGATCCGGTTGGAATTGGCTTCGAGCAAATCCCGCAGATAGTCCTCGCCCAATTGCCGCGTCAGTGCCTGCATCTGCATGCTGCGGGTGCGGAACAGGGAGAGGAATACTTCCATCGCGGAGGCTTCCGCGGCCGTCACCATCATGGCGTAGTACAGGCGGCTGCGGACCCGGAATCCGCTTTCGGCGGGAACGGCTCGGGAAATCCCGGCGAATGCCGGGTCTCCGGATTCCTCCAACTTCCGGAAGAAATCCGCCGCCATCCGGGCGAAGCGCTCCGATGCCTCGACGTAGAGCGCCTCGCAGCGGGGTTCCATCCTGGAAAACCAGGCGTCCAGGTGCGATTTGGCAATCTGCTGCGCCACCGCCACCGCCCGTCCCCGCAGGCTCCATTTTCCCGCACGATCGGCGTGGAACGCCTGAAGGAACTCGGCTTTCGCGGCAGGCCATGCCTGCTCCAGGAACTCTTCCTTGTTGCGCTCCACCACGCGGGAAATGCGCTCCTGCTCCGCATTGAACAGGTGCGTCAAGTCGGACAGCGACTGCTGCGCGTCGTGAATGCATGCGTTCAGATGGGCCAGACGCCGTTCGGTGACTTCCAGCGGGGACACCAGGGCATCCCGGCTCTCCGTCACGTGGCGCCGCATCCGGTCGAACAGGGAGTGCAATCCGCGCAGCGCAGCGGAAAGCACCAACTCGGCGCCGCTCTCCCGGGCCAAATCCTTCAGTCGGTCATGAATCGCGGCCCACTCGTACGTTTCTCCCACGGCTTCCAGCGCGTTGCGGGCGCTCACCCGGAACAGGTCCACCGTTTCGCGTCCCAGGGATTCGCACAGGATGCGCCGCGTGAAGGCGGCACCCTCCTCCAGTTCCCGCGGGGCGAGCTTGTCGGACTTGTTGAGCGCGAACAGGAGATGCCGGCAATGCCGGGACACCTCGCGCACCAGTTCCAGTTCCTCGCCCGAAATGGGCGGGTCGCAGCCCAGGACCACCACGGCGGCATCGATATGCGGCACGAATTCCAGCGTCGAGGCCGTGTTGGTGCTGAACACGGAACCGATGCCCGGCGTGTCCACCATGCACATTCCGTCCGCCAGCAGCGGGGACGGCACCTGGACCTCGACCCAGGCGACCTGGAGGCGATTGCGAGGATTGTGCTCCTCGGTGACGAATTCGGGGAGCCGCTCCAGGGGAATTTCCTTCCTTCCCCCATCCTGGAACCCGACCCGGGCCACCGGAACCGGCCCGTGCCGCAGGACGGTGACGATGGCCGTCACGGGCGCCACGCCCGTCGGCAGGATATTCTGCCCGAGCATGGCATTGATGAAGGTGGACTTGCCGCGCTTGAACTGGCCGATGCAGGCCAGGTAGAAACGGCCCTCGGACAGCCGCAGCGTGAGATCCGCCGCCTGATCCGCGATCCGGGACATCCTGTTTTCGCGCGCCACCTGCTCCACCTGCACCAGCAGGTCCAGGCATTCTTCGGTCGTGCAGGTTCGGGGAGAAGAATCGATCCCATCCTTGGTCATGACCATTGCTGCCTCCTCGGCCGCCGAAAGGGCGACCCATGCAGGAGTCATCGGTCACGATGGGACGTGACGGTTGAAAGGCGGACTCCACCGCCGGAATAGCTGTGTTTTAATGAAACGCCGGGGCTCTGTCAACAGGCAGATGCAGAAATGAAAGCCGGCACCTGACAATCCTTTTCTTCCTTTGACGACCCCCAACGGCAGACGAATGAGAGCAAAACATAAAATACTCCACTGCAAACGACAGCTTGACAAGCGGAGCGCATTGCCCCAACCTACAGTTTCTGCCTGTCACCGGCCGAAAGCCGGCCGCGGAAAGGAGAACGTCATGCCCCTTTCAGCCAAGGACCTTCGTGAAATCCGGGCCGAACTGGAAACCCGCAGGGACAAGATTCTCGAAACCGCCAAGAACCAACTCCAGTCCGAACTGGGACTCGAGCGGGAGGAACTGGCCGACGAGAACGACCTGGCCTCCAGCGAATACCTGCTCTCCTTCGAACTGCGCCTGCGCGACCGCGAGAAGGTGCTCCTGCGCAAGATCGAGGAAGCCCTCGAACGGATGGACAAGGGCGAATACGGCATCTGCGACGTCTGCGGCGAAGAAATCTCCGTTGGACGGCTCAAGGCGCGCCCGGTGACCACCATGTGCATCCGCTGCAAGGAAGAACAGGAACGCAAGGAAAAGGAATATCTGGAGTAACCTTTGCCCGGGCGTGCATGCGCGCGAGTCCGTGAAGCCGTTTCCGGCTCTTTCCCCGATCCTCCCTCCGTCCTGATGGTGCTCCCATGAAAAAACCCGTCCCGAAGTCGGACGTCCGCCCGGCATGGCATGACGTGGCGGGATGGTTCCGTTTTGCCTATCCCGAACTGGATTTCCAAAGCGTCTTCGTCACGGTGACGGGCAGTGCGGCGTTGATCCTGTACCTGTACCACGGCAAGCCCGACGATTTCGCCGTGTGGTTTCCCCGGCTGGCCAGGAGCCTGAGCCCTGCCACAGCCGGCCTGTATTCCTACGTGTTTTCGCACGCGGCCGCCTTTGTGCTGCTTCTGCTGGCGCCGCTCGTGCTCTCGGCGGCCTTCCTGAAGACGAAGCCGGCCGATTTCGGGCTGCGCATCCAGGGCGCCCGGCGGGAATTCCTCATCGTGCTCGGGCTCTTCGCCGCCTTCCTGCCGGTGGTGATGCTCATGTCCCGCACGGCGGGCTTCCAGGCGACCTATCCCAAATTGCCCATCATCAAGGACAGTGCCACGTGGTTCCTCCTGTACCAGGTGGCCTATCTGATCAAATGGCTGTCCTGGGAGTTCTTCTTCCGCGGTTTTCTGCTGTTCGGCCTGGAAAAGCGCTACGGCGAGGGCGCCATCCTGTTCTCGACCATGCCTTTCGTGGTGGCCCACTGGGGTAAGCCCGAAGCCGAGATTTTCGGCGCCATCGCCGCCGGCTTCATCCTGTGCCGCCTGAGCCTTTCCGGACGCTCCATCTACCCCGGCATGCTGCTGCACTTCCTGGTCGCCGGCAGCATGGATTTCTTCACCTGCACCTTCTGGCGCTGATTCCGCCCGAATTCCAAGGCCGGAATTCCACGGGCGAGCGGCGGATGTTTCAGCTTTACTTTGCCACGGTCCCCGGTTACTCTCCGTTTCGTTCCATCGAGAACAGAAAGGAAAAACGCAATGAAATCCACCCGTCCACATGTCATTTTCCTGTTTCTTTTCCTGCCCGTTTTCCTGATTTCCTGCGGCAAGGGAGGGAAGAGCCCTGAACAGAAATCCGGCGAGTATCCCGGCACCGAGGAAGGCCTGAAGTCCGTCCTGAAAGATATCCTCGCCGATGGAAAACTCAGCACGAAACTCCGGCCGACGGCGGAAGATTATGCCGCCGTGTTCGAAGGCGAATTCGCCAAGAAGGCGGAAGCCACCTACAAGGAGCCGTGGGAAAAAGGCCAACTGGTGCTCAAGGCCAAGCCCGGGCAAACCGAAATCAAGGTCTTTTCCGTGACGGTCGAGGATCTCAAGGCAAAAAACGAAAAGTCCAACGAATTTCCCGGCGGCTGGACGGAAATCGCCCCCAACCTGAAACCGGGCCTCACCATCTACATGGTGCGGGTCACCGAACCCGGCAAGGACCTCGGCATGCGCTTCGACGGGTTCGTGTACGTCAACGGCCGCTGGCGGATTTTCCCCAAGCCGTGGCGCATCCGCTGAAAAACGGCCTCCATCCGCTCTCCGTATCGCGAAACTTTTCACCATATTTTTCGGCATGTTGGATCCGGATTGCCCCTGCGCAGGGAAAAATATCCGGAAAGTCTTGCGGAACAAGCCAATTTCCGGTATCCGAAAATCCCGGTTTTTTTTCTTGACCCGATTCGATCTTTCGTTCAATTCTCCCTCACCGGGAGGTGACGCATGTCCGAAGCCAAACGTACGCCCTACACGGGGATTCACGAAAAACTCGGCGCGAACCTGGTGGATTTCGCGGGATTTCTCATGCCCATGCAGTTTTCGGGCATCCGCAAGGAGCACATGGCCGTGCGCCAGCAGGCCGGGCTGTTCGATGTGGCCCACATGGGGGAAATCCTGTTCACCGGACCGGGGGCGCTGGAAACCATCAATGCCATGGTGACCAACGACGTGGCCGCCATTCCGGACAATCATGCCGTGTACACCCCCATCTGCCATCCGCACGGTGGCATCGTGGACGACTGCATCGTCTACAAGCGCACCGCCGAGGACATCATCGTGGTAGTCAATGCGTCCAACAAGGACAAGGATTTCGCGTGGTTCTCGGAGCACGCGAAAATCGTGCGCCCCGTGGACGTGAGCGATGACGTGGCGCTGCTGGCGCTGCAGGGTCCGAACGCCGAGAAAATCCTGGCGCTGGCCACGGGAGCCGAGCACCTGGGCGCCATCCCGTCCTTCGGGCTGGGGTGGGTGAACCTGTGCGGCAAAAAGATCATGGTGGCGCGCACCGGCTACACCGGCGAAGACGGCTTCGAGATCTTCGTGGGCCCCGAACTGGCGCAGGCCGCATGGGAGCGGCTCTTCGAGGTGGGCACGGACCTGGGACTGGTGCCCGCCGGACTGGGCGCGCGCGATACGCTGCGCCTGGAAGCCCGCCTGTGGCTGTATGGCAACGACATCGACGACACCACCACGCCGTGGGAAGCGGGAATGAACTTCACCGTGAAACTGGAAAAGGGCGATTTCATCGGGCGCGAGGCCCTCGCGAAGCAGAAGGAGGAGAAGCCCAGGCGCAAACTGGTGGGATTCGTCGTAACAGGCAAGGGCATCGCCCGCCACGGGCATGCCGTGCACCTGCCGGGCCCCGGCGGGGAACCCGGACCGAAAATCGGCCACGTGACCTCTGGCACGCGCACTCCCTTCGTGAACCAGGCCATCGGCATGGCCTACGTGCCGACGGAGCATTCCAAGCCGGATACGGAACTGCTCATCGACGTGGACGGGAAGTGGGCTTCGGCCAAAATCGTCAAGGGTCCCTTTTACAAGCGTTCATGAAACAATGTAGCGGAGTCTTCCGCCATTTGGATTCGATGCATTTTTCTGTCGTGTAAAGGAGCTTGAGCAATGAGTGAATATCCGACCAATCTGCGTTATTCCAAGACCCATGAGTGGTTCGATCCCGAAACCAACCGGGTGGGCATCTCGGCGTTCGCCGTGGGACACCTCGGCGACGTGGTGGAAGTGGACATTTCCATGGATGTGGGCGATGTGGTGGAAGCCGGCGACGAAGTGGGCACCATCGAGTCCGTGAAAACCGCCAGCCCGCTGTATTCCCCCGTGTCCGGGCGCATCGTCTCCATCAACGAGGAACTCTCCGACACGCCCGAACTGATCAATGACACGCCCTATACCGACGGCTGGATCCTCGAAATCGAGCCCACGGACGGCGAAGACGCCGCCGATCTGCTGGATGCGGCCGCCTATGCGGAACACTGCGCGGCGGAAGAATAGCCGTCCCTGAACGAAATCCGCAGCCGTCCCGACTTTTCCCTCATCCAGGAGTGACCATGCGGTATCTTCCCCATTCCCCCGAAGACATCCAACACATGCTGAAAACGATCGGTATTTCCGATGTGCAGGACCTGTTCCGCTGCATTCCGGCGGATCAGCGCACGGAGCAGCCCGATGATTCGCCGGGACTTCCCGAATGCCAGTTGCGCCGCTACATCGAAGGTCTGGCCGCGCGCAACAAGGATTTCTGCGTGGTGCTCGCGGCTGCCGGCGCGCCGTTCCACGCCGTTCCCAAGGCTGTGGACACGATCGTTTCCCGCAGCGAGTTCCAGACGGCCTACACACCCTACCAGCCGGAAGTGAGCCAGGGCACCCTGCAGGCCATCTTCGAGTTCCAGACCATGGTGTGCGAACTGTTCGGCCTGGACGTGGCCAACGCCTCCATGTACGACGGCGCCACCGCGCTGGGCGAGGCCCTGCTGCTGGCACTGCGCGTGCACAAGGGCAAGCGCTCCGAGGTCTGGGTCTCTTCGGGCATCCACCCGCACGCCCGGCTGGTGCTTTCCACCATGCTGGAGTCCTTCGGCGGCGTATCCATCCGCTGGCTCGACCTGGATCCGGCCACTGGCGCCACGATCCTGCCCGCCCCCGTTCCGGCCACCGTGGCCGCGGTAGCGCTGGGCTACACCAATTTCTTCGGCGTGGTGGAGGACATCGCGGCCATGTGCAAGGCCGCCCGCGAGGCCGGCGCCCTGTCCGTGGTGAGCGTGGCGGATCCCTGCCACCTGGGCATCCTGGAGGCGCCAGGGAAACTGGGCGCCGACATCGTGACGGGCGAAGGCATGGGAATCGCCGGCACGGCAGGCATGGGCGGTCCCGGACTGGGCCTCATGGCGGCCCGCGAGGAACACGTCAAGCAGATGCCGGGACGCATCGTGGGCCAGACCGTAGACAACCGCGGCAACGTGGGCTACGTACTCACACTGGCCACGCGCGAGCAGCACATCCGCCGTGAGAAGGCCACGTCCAACATCTGTTCCAACCAGGCCTTGGTAGCGCTGGCGTTCACCGTCCACATGTCGCTTCTGGGACCTTCGGGACTGCGCGGCATGGCCGTCCTCTCGCGCAACCGGGCGCTGGAACTGCGCCGCGGCCTTCTGGAAATCCCGGGCGTGCGCCCGCTCTTCACCGGCCCCGTCATGAACGAGTTCGCGCTGGTGTTCCCGGGCAAGGCCGAAGCCCTGCGTGCGCACATGGCCCAAAACGGCATCTTCTTCGGCGTTCCGCTGGCGCGGTTCTATCCGGACCAGCCGGGATACAAGGATGCCATCCTGCTGGCGGCCACCGAGACCGCCTGCGCCGCCGACATCACGCAAACCGTCCTTCTGGCGAAGGACTTCTACCGGGAGGGGAAGTGATGACCACGCAGATTCACTCCGGCTTGCTGCATCGGGAACCCCCGATTTTCGAACTGAGTTCGCCCGGACGTACGGGCCATGCCCTGCCGCCGGCAGAGCCCATGGACGCATCCGATCTGCCCGCGCACCTGCTGCGGGAAAAGGCGCCGCTTCTGCCTGAACTCTCCGAGGTGGAAGTGGTGCGCCATTTCGTGCGCCTGTCGCACTGGAACCATGCCATCGAACTGGGAATGTATCCGCTGGGCTCCTGCACCATGAAATACAATCCCAAAATCAACGATGCCATGGCCGCCCTGCCCGGCTTCACAGCCGTGCATCCCCTGCAGGAGGACGAGCAGATGCAGGGCTCCCTGGAACTGATGTTCCAGTTGGAAGCCGCCCTGTGCCGGGTTTCCGGCTTCGCCGCGGTGACGCTGCAACCGTCCGCGGGCGCCAATGGCGAGTTCACCGGCCTGGCCCTCATCCGAAAAGCCATCGAACTGCGCGGGCAAAAGGAGCGACGCCGCAAGATCCTCATTCCCGATACGGCGCATGGTACCAACCCCGCATCCGTGGTGCTCAACGGGTTCGAACCCGTCTCCATCGTCACCGGCCCCGAGGGCGTGCTACTGCCGGAAGCGGTCAAGCCGCATCTCAACGATGAACTGGCCGGCATCATGGTGACCAACCCCAACACGCTGGGCATCTACGAGCGGCACCTCAAGGAAATCGCCGCGATGGTGCACGAGGCTGGTGGCTACGTCTACATGGACGGTGCCAATTTCAACGCCATCATGGGCAAGGTCCGCCCGGCGGATCTGGGCGTGGACTGCATGCACTTCAACCTGCACAAGACCTTCTCCACGCCCCACGGCGGCGGCGGCCCCGGCTCGGGCCCCGTGGGCTGCACGCCCGAACTGGCCCCGTACCTGCCCATCCCGCGCGTGATGCGCACCAACGAGGGCCGCTACCGGTTGGTCCACGAGATGCCGCACACCATCGGGCGCGTGCATCCGTTCTTCGGCAACTTCGCCATCCTGGTGCGCGCCTTCACCTACATCCTCGAGAACGGGGGCGCCGGCCTGTCCCGCGTCACCGAGATGGCTGTGCTCAACGCCAACTACGTCAAGGCGCTCCTCAAGGGCGTGCTCTCTCCCTCCGTCGAGGTGGACACACTGCACGAGGCGGTCTTCTCGGACCGCGAGCTCAAGAAAGAGACCCATGTGACCACGATGGACATCGCCAAGCGCCTTCTGGACTTCGGATTCCATCCGCCCACCGTGTACTTCCCGCTCATCGTGCCGGGTGCGTTCATGGTGGAGCCCACCGAGACCGAGAGCCGCCGCGAAATCGAGAACTTCGTGGAAGCCGTCAAAACCATCGTGGAAGAGGCCCGCACCCGACCCGAGACGGTCACCGGCGCCCCGCACCGCACCGGTGTGGGACGCCTGGACGAGACCACCGCCGCCCGCAAGCGCATCCTGCGCTGGAATCCGGTACAGAATCCGACACAGAACTGACACGAATCTCACGGGATCCCGCCATGTTCTCCACGGCGGTTTTCCCATCGCCTGCACGAAAGAGGCAGTCCATGGAATGGCGCATTCCCCGCATGAAGGAAATCTATGAAAGCCGGCTCACTACCGTGGAAAAGGCCTACCAGAAAATCAAGCCGGGCGACCGCATCTACATCGGATCCGGCGTGAGCGAGCCCCAGTATCTGGCCCGCCGGCTGGCCGACTTCCCGGCCAACATCGCCGACACGGAGATTCTGCATCTGGTGAGCCTCAACGTCTCGCCCGTGACCTCCGGCAAGTTCCGCGACATGTTCCGCCTGAACACGTTCTTCATCGGTCGGGCGGCGCGCGATGCGGTCTCCTCGGGCGAAGCCGACTACACACCGATCTTCCTGTCCGAGATCCCCAAGCAGATTCGCAATGGGCGCATCGGAATCGACGTGGCGCTCGTGCAGGTGACGCCGCCGGATCCCTACGGCAACTGCAGCCTGGGCGTGGCCGTGGAAACGGTGCTCGCCGCCATCCGGCACGCCAAGTACGTGATCGCGCAAGTCAACCGCAACATGCCCTGGACCCTGGGCGGAGGCTTCGTGAACGTGGAGCAGTTCCACGCCATCATCGAATACGACGAACCAATCCTGGAGTTCGTTCCCGATCCGCCCGACGAAGTCTCCGAACGCATCGGTTTCTACGTCTCCCGCCTGATTCCCAACGGTTCCACCATCCAGGCGGGCATTGGCGCCATTCCCAACGCCGTGCTCAAATTCCTCAAGGACAAGAAGCACCTGGGCGTGCATACGGAAATGTTCTCCGACGGGCTGATCGAACTGTGGGAGAGCGGCGCCATCGACAACACGGCCAAGACCCTGCACCCGGGGAAAATCATCGCCTCGTTCTGCCTGGGCACGAAAAAGCTCTACGACACCATCCACAACAACCCCATCTTCGAGTTCCATCCCACGGACTACGTCTCGGATCCGCGGGTGATCTCGCAGAACGACAACATGTGCGCCATCAACTCGGCGCTGGAAATCGACCTGACCGGCCAGGTGTGCGCCGACTCCATCGGCCACCGCTTCTACTCGGGCTTCGGCGGGCAGGCCGACTTCATCCGCGGGGCCGCGCTCGCCCGCAATGGGCGTCCCATCATCGCCCTGCCCTCCACGGCCAAGAACGGCGAGGTCTCGCGCATCGTGCCGCTCCTCGCCCCCGGCGCCGGCGTCGTCACCACGCGCGGGGACGTGCACTACGTGGTCACCGAGTACGGCATCGCCTACCTGCACGGAAAGAACATCCGCGAGCGCGCCATGGCGCTGATCAACGTGGCGCACCCGAAGTTCCGCTCCTGGCTGCTCGAGGAGGCCAAGAAACTGCGCTACGTCTATCCGGACCAGATGCTGCCGAAAGACGGCGTGGTGTACCCGGACTACTACTACTGGAACTACAAGTTGGCCGACGGGCAGGAAGTGCACTTCCGTCCCATCCGTCCCACGGACGAGGAGAAACTGCGCCGTTTCTTCTACAGCCTGCGCCAGGAGGACATCTACTACCGCTTCATGGGCCTGGTCAAAACCATGTCGCACACGCAGGCGCAGCCGCTGGTGGTGCTCGACTACGACGAGAAGTTCGCCATCGTGGGCACCGTGGGCGAAGAGCCCGACGACGAATTCGTCGCCGTGGGCCGCTGGTTCCTGGACCGGCCCACCAACCGCGCCGAGGTGGCCTTCACGGTGCGCCCCGAGTGGCAGAACAAGGGCATCGGGCGCTTTCTGCTGCAGAACCTGGTATCCGTGGCCAAGCGCAAGGGCATCCGTGGTTTCACGGCCGAGGTGCTCGCGGAGAACAAGCGCATGCTGCGCGTGTTCACACGCTCGGGCTACAACGTGCATACCCGACTGGAATACGGCGTCTACAGCGTCGAGTTCGACTTCGACGCCGTCAATGCCAACGAGTTCAATCCCGACTACTAGGAGTTTCTTCCATGTCCGAGAAAGCCATCGTCCTGCTCTCCGGCGGGCTCGACAGTTCCACGGTGCTGGCCGTCGCCGCGCGCGAAGGATACGACGTGCACGCCCTGTCGTTTCGCTATGGCCAGAAGCACACGTTCGAACTGGAAGCGGCCCGGCGCATCGCGCGGCACTTCGGCGTGCGCGAGCACCGCATCCTGGATCTGCCCTCCGACCTGTTCGCGGACTCGGCGCTCGTGGGAAAAACGGCCGTTCCCCACGGCGAGGAACCGCTGTCCCACGAGCAGATCCCGGTAACCTACGTGCCCGCGCGCAACACGATCTTCCTGTCGTACGCACTGGCCTGGGCCGAGCACCTGGAAGCGCCACACCTGTTCATCGGCGTGTCTTCCGTGGACTATTCGGGCTATCCCGACTGCCGGCCGGAATTCGTGGAAGCCTTCGAACGACTGGCCAACGCGGCCACGAAACTGGCGGTCGAAAAGAAGCGCCCCATCCGCGTGCACGCGCCGCTTCTGCACCTGGACAAGAAACAGACCATCGAACTGGGGCTGTCCCTGGGCGTGGACTATTCGCTCACGCACACCTGCTACGATCCGTCTCCCGAGGGTCTCGCCTGCGGGGACTGCGATGCCTGCACCCTGCGCCGGCGCGGTTTCGCCGCCGCGGGCGTGCCCGACCCCACCCGCTACGCTCCCCGCTGACGTTTCCCGCATCGCCGGCGCTCGCGGTTCCAAAAAATCCGCCGAAATTCCTTCCCGCGTCCGTGGACGACTTCATGCCCCGATGCGCCGCCGGGTTTCCTGAAAAACGTGTTCCTTCATTGCCAGAATCCCCGCCGCGAAGCATGGAAGGCGTTTCCGAAAGCAGCCTCCCCAGCCGCCAAAGCCGGCGTCATTTTTCTGTTGACCTCGAAGGAGCCCTTCCCTATAATGCGTTCGCTTGGCGGGCGTATAGCTCAGTTGGATAGAGCGTTGGCCTCCGGAGCCAAAGGTCACAGGTTCGAATCCTGTTACGCTCACGAATTCCCCGGCATCGAAAATTTCAGGATTCTGCAAGCGGGCAGGCGCGTTGCGCTGAGACGGCGCGCATGGCCGTAAAACCGGCCCGCGTTCAGTTCCTGCGCACGAACCAGGAGAGCAGCATGGCCTCGAACACGAGCCAGGGATCGGCGCGCGAACTCTTGCAGCGGCGGTCGGCATCCACCAGGTCCCCGTACATCCCATACAGGCGCGACCATTTCATGGAGCGGGCGAGCGAGCCCAGTTTTCCCAGCAGAAACGGCGGGATTCCCGGGGGATTGACGCCGGATTTCAGGTACACCAGCGAGCGCAACTGCCGCCCGATCAGGGAGATGATGGCGATCGGGCTCTGCGAGCGGTCCTCGCGCAGGCGCGGCAGTTGCTCGAACACCCGCTGCACGTCGCCGGCGAAGATGTCGTCGATGAAGTTGAAGACGGCGCTCTCCGAACCGTCCCCCACCACCTGCAGGACTTCCTGCACTGTCAGTTTCGCATCCTCGCGCCCCGCCTTGTAGAGCCGGATCTTGTCCAGCGTGAGCCCCATGTCCTGATTGCCCAGCAGTTCCGCGAGCAAAGACGGCACGTCCTCGTCGAAACGCAGGCCGGCGAGTTGCAGTTCCGCGCGGATGCGCGCCGTGACCTGGCTGCGGTTGCCGCGCATGAACTCGTGCAGGAAGCCGGCCTCCTCCAGTTTCTTGAAGAATTTCTTCTTGCGGTCCACGGTCTCCCCCACGAGCACCAGGCAGGTGGTGGGATTGGGCCGTTCCATGTAGGCCAGATACGGTTCCAGTTGCGCCGCGTTGAGGAGGTCGGCGTTGCGCACCTCCACATAGCGCCAGGCCGTAAACATCGGCAGCGACTGGGCCGAGGCGAGAACCGTCTCGGCGGGGGTTTCCTGGGCGTCGAACTTCTCCTGGTTGAGTCCCGACGGGTCCGTGGCCGCGAATGCCTCGCGCAGGGCCCCGACGAAGCGGTCGCGCGAAAGGAAATCGTCCCCGAAGACGCCGTAGACGGGGGAATGGCTTCCCGGCTCCACCGGTTGGATCCCTGCCGCCACGCCGGCTGCCGCGTCTTTCCTGGTTCGAGCCTTGGCCATGCCTGCCTCCATTTCGCGCCCGGAAACGTTCACGGCCCGGGGACGGTCCCAATGTCGGGGGAATGCCGCGAAAAATCAAGTCCAGGATTGCCATCCGCGGCACCTGGGCTATAAATGGCCCCCGGAAGGGAAGAACGGATCATCATGAAAGCGCGTTTCCTCATTCGGCTCTCGGCATGGTTTGCGAGTTTCCTGTTCCTGGCCGCCAGCCTCACGGTGGGCACCTACGTGCTCATCCGCGGTGCTGCGGCCGTCACGCCGCCCAAGATCGTCCCCACGGAAAAGAAATTCCTCACGGCCAAGGGCCTGCTGGAAGGCGGCGGCACGGAGAAGACGGACGAGGCTCCCGCCGGCAGCGAAGACACGGCCGCCCGGCCCGCCGGCACGCGCATCAAGGAGCCCACGTTCCGCCTGCCCAAGGAGGGTGTGATGCTGCCCATGCTCGCGGGGCCGGATCTGGCGCCGGGCATCGTGGGCGGGGACTTCCCCATGAAGTTCGGCCCCGAGGCGTCCAATCCCGAGCCGTATCCGGATCCGTCTGCCAACCTCTCGCCGGAGGAACTCAACGCCCAGCGGGAACAGCAGAAGGCCGATCGGGACCGCCGCCGGCTGGAGAGCCTCAACGAACGCATCCAGAAGCTGGAGGAGCGCCTGGCCAGGGTCAAGTCCGAGAATCCCAACGACGAGCAGATCGATCGCCTCCAGAAGAGCATCGAACGCCTCCAGAAGCGCCGCGAGGACCTGGAACGCGAGGTGAATCACGGCACCATCGTGGAGTGAAGTCGAAAAGCCGCGTGTGAACATGATTTTTCCGCCAGCCGATACGTGCATGCTGATCGTTCCGCCCTGGCCGCCCGCCGGGGAATCCCTGGTCCTTTCCCGCGAGAAGGCGCATCACGCCCTGCACGTGCTGCGAATGGAATCCGGAGCGCCGGTATGCCTGATGGACGGGAACGGGCGCGTGGCGAAAGCCGTGTTCGAAATCGCCGGGAAGAGCCAGGCCCGGCTGCGCATCGCCGAAGAACCCCGGCCAGCGCCCGACCCCGTAGCCCCGATGGATGCAATCGTGGCGCTGCCGCGGCACGAAACCATGGACACCGTGGTGCGCCAGGCCTGCGAAATGGGCGTTCGAAGCCTTCATCCCGTGCTCTCGGAGCGCTCCGCCATCCCCGCCCGGGTGGCGCGGCAAAAAGCGGATCACTGGCTGCGGGTGGCCGTGTCCGCGTGCGAGCAGTGCCGGCGCGCGCGGCTGCCGGAAATCCATCCGGCCGCCCGGCTCGAGGACGTGCTTTCCCGCGATTTCTCCCGGCATGCCCGCCTGTTCTTCTGGGAAGAAGCCGCCGGGGACGCCCACGCCTGGAACCTCGAAAACGAGCCTGCCATCGTGGCGGCTGTGGGCTGCGAGGGCGGATGGAGCCCGAAAGAGGCCGAGGCGTTTCTTGCCGCCGGTTTTCGCACCCTGTCCCTGGGTCCGCTGATCCTGCGCGTGGACACGGCTTTCGCAGCCGTGGCCGCCCTCGGCATCCATTTCCTGCGCACCCGCCAACTTTTCTGAATCCTTTTCGACGGCATCGAACAAAACCGGACGCCCGGCTTGCACGGCTTCGTTGCCAATGCCCCCTTCGTGCGGTAGAGTGCGCCGGCATCCGGAATTCCGCCGCGGGGAAGGAACCGGCTGCAAGGGAAAGAATGCGCGGGGACGTCCCCGGCATCATGGGACATCATGTTCTTCTTGATCAAGTTCTTCATCCTGGCCCTCTTCCTGGTGGCTTTCTTCTTCATCCCCGTGGGCTCCAAGCCTCTCTACGACCATCTGCGGGCCATCGGAAAAACGGCGCCGGCCCAGGAACTGAAGCAGGATTTCGTGAAGAATCTCATCCAGTTGGAGACATGGGCCAAGTCGCACAAGGCACTCATGGGAGAAACCATGCCGGGCCACCAGGATCCGCCCGAACCCGATATGGCCGAGAATCCCGCCCGGAAAGAAAAGAATGACATGGGCGTACCGGCCAAGCCGGCCCCGGACATGGCAGCGCCGGCCGATGCCATGACTTCCCCCGAAAAGCCCAGGAAACCGGCGGGCATCCGCAAGCCGCCCGCCATGCGTTCATTGACCCCCGATGGAGAAACCCCATGAAGCGCTGGGTACTGTCGATTTTCATCGCATCCCTGCTGTCCTCCGGCCTCACGGCGGCAATCTTCCGCTTCTACGTGCTGCCCGGCTTTCACCCTGCACCGGGCGCACCCGCTGGCCCCCAAGCCGCGCCAGCCCCCCGCGATGGCACGGCGAAACCAGGCTGGAGCCCCGCTCCCACGCCATCCAATTCCACGGCCGCCCCACCGCCGCAGGCATTCGCGGACTTTTCCGCCCTGGTGGAGGCCATCAAGCCCGCGGTCGTGCACATCGCGGCCACCAGCGGACGCGGCCGCATCGGCGATGCCGGCGAATCGCTGGGAACCGGCATCATCGTGCGCGCCGACGGGCTCATCGTGACCAACTACCACGTCATCAAAGGCGCCGCCCGCATCCAGGTCCGGCTGGCCGATGGCAAGACCCATCCGGCCTACCTCAAGGGGCGCGATGCGCTAACCGACCTGGCGCTGCTGAAAATCGAGGCCACCGGCCTCCCCGTGGCCCCTCTGGGGGATTCCGACGCCATCCCCGTGGGCGCCTGGGTGGTGGCCGTGGGAAATCCGTTCGGTCTGGAATACACCACCACGGCCGGCATCATCAGTGCCAAGAACCGCAAGGACATCGCGCCGGACGCGTCCCAGTACTGGAGCCTCCTGCAGACGGACGCCGCCATCAACCCCGGCAACTCGGGCGGCCCGCTGGTGAGCCTCAGGGGCGAGGTCATCGGCCTCAACACGCTGGTGGACACCCGCGGACCGGGCATCGGCTACGCCATTCCATCCAACATCGTGAAGGAAATCGTACCCCATCTCGAAAAATACGGTAGCGTGGAACGCTCCTATCTGGGGATCCATGTGCAGACCGTCACTCCGGAACTGGCGGAGCAGTACAAGTTCCCACAGGCCAAAGGCGCCATCGTGGTGAAGATCCTGCCCGACAGCCCCGCGGAAAAAGCCGGCCTGCGCGAGGGCGACATCATCACGGAATTCAATGGGAAAACCATCGAGGACGACAACGACCTCACCTGGCAGGCGTCCATCGCCGGCATCGGCAAGAACGTGGAAATGAAGGTCTTCCGTGACCACCGGTTCCTCACGCTGGCAGCCGTCATGGCCGCGCACCCGGCCAACCGGCCCCGTCTGGAAAATTCGCCCGGCCCGGCGGTTTCCGGCCCGCCGTTCGGAATCCACGTGCAGAACGTGGCCACGGGTCCTCAATCCCCCATCAAGGTCATGGTCGTGGCCGTGGAACCGGACTCCGTGGGCGAACGGCACGGCATCCGTCAGGGAGACATCATCCTCAAGGTAGGAAACACACCCGTCACCGACGTGAAGACATACAACAACGCCCTGCAGCGCTATGCACGGGGGCAGAGCGTGATGCTCCTGGTGGAATCCAATGCCACGCGCTGGGTGATTCTGCCCATGCAGTGAACGAATGCGCTCCTTTTTCTGCACCCTCCTGCTGGTCGCGGCGGCCTGCCTTCCGCGGACGGGGCATGCCCAACTCCTGGATGTCCGGGTTCGGGCAGCCGATGCGAAACCACAAATCCTGGCATTCTTTCCCGGAAGCAGGGATTCCGGCGAACTGGTCCTGCACGACGAGGCCGGGCACCGCCTCCTCTCCCGCAGGCTTCCTTTCCTTCCGCGAGCCGTCTGCATGGGCCCCGATGCAGGCTTCGTGGCGGCTCCCGCGGCAGGCGGCCTGGTGTTTCTCGATGAGCGGATGCTGATGAAGATCCATATCGACGGATATGCCTACGAATCGCTGGCCTGCACGGCCGACGCCGTGTATGCGGCCGGCCGCACCACCCGCATCCACCGCTTCGACTTCCCCACGCTCCTGAACCGCCGGACCGTCGCCGAAGCCGATTCCTTCGTTCCGCGCGTGCTCGCCACGCCCGCGGCGCTGGCCGCCGTATCCTGGGACGGATTCGCCGTGCTCGTACCGGGAAACGCCCGTCCGCGCCGGATCTATCTCGGCCGCCATTCCCTGACCGGACTGGCGCCGGGGCCCCGCGATTCGTGGATCGCCCTGGCGGAAAACAACCGGGTCTCGATTCTCGGGCCCGGCGGCATCGAAACCCACCGTTTCCAGGTGGAGGACGCGCGCCTCATGGCCAGTTCTCCGCAGGGCACCCTGGCCGTGCTCACCGATGGCAACACCGTCTTCTTCTACCGGCCCGCAGGCAGCATCTGGGTGCGTATCCGCCGGCGCGCGCAACTCGACCCGGCATTGAAGCCGGTGGCGATTTCCCATCTCCTTGGCACGCGATGGGTAGTGCTCACCCCGAACGGCATCGCATTCTTCGATGAACCCAACTGACCCATGCCGTGGCTTTTCCTCGCCCTCCTGCTGCCCTTCGCGACGGACGCTCCCCCGAGTGCTCCCTCTTTTCATGTAAAGGCCCGCATCATGGCCGAAAACCGTGTGGAAGGGGAACTCGTCATAGACAAGGACGGCCGCCGAGAGATGGCTTTCTCGCTGTATCCCAACCGGCTCGAACGTCCACCAAAAAACATTAGTGATCTCAACAAGTTCCGCATTCATCCGCGCAAGTTCGATCCAGGAAGGCTGGACATCCTGGAAGTCTCCTGCTCCGGCCGTCCGCTGGCATACGCGTACCGTCCTGCCGCAGACATCCGCCGCGCAATGCTCGCCGTCTCCGATCCGCAGGGCGAAGCATGCCGCCTGCGCATCCGCTTTGCGCTGAAAATCCCGCGGCGCTACGGCCCCTTCGGCTGCATCGAGGGCCGCTGCGTGCTGGGCGCGCCCTGGTATCCCGTGCCGCTGCCGGATGCGGCCGCACGCTGGACGCCGGTGCAGGATCATGCCGTTTCCGTGCAGGCCAGCGGCCGCTTCTTTCTGGGTGGCATCCATGAAAAGCATGGGGAAATCCGCGCAAGCGTCCCCTTCTTCCCCCTGTTCTGGGGACAGCCGCACTGGATCTGCCGGGACCGCGTCTGCCTGCTGCACGCCTCGCCCCTGCGCCACTGGACGGATGCGATCACGGGAAACCGCACACAGGACGTGCTGGCGTTCGCGCACGCCTTCGTCGAGCGCGAGTTTCCGAACGACGACCGGACGCTGGTGCTGGTGGAGAGCGACATGCGGGAAGAACTGGCCATGGCCCTTCCCGGCCGCCAGATGCTCGTGGCCCGCGACGCGCTGCGCGTGATGGACGTGGATTACTTCCAGACGTTCCACCGCCAGAAACTGGCGCTCACACTGGCGGAGACCCTGTTCCTGGACCGGCTGCTCCCGTTCGAGAATCCGCGGGATCTCGCCTGGGCGCCGCTGATGCTGGCCCACGGCTTCCTGAGCCGGCCCAGGACGGTGGATTCCCTGCTGCGTCCCCTGCAGTGGATTCCGCAGATCGACGTCATGCGCAAGAATCCCCGCATGGAGTTCCAGGATGCCTACCTGTCCGGACCGCACAACACAGACCGCGCCAGGGACGATTTCCGGCGCTGGAACAACACGCTGCCGCGGGGCGAAGAAGTCTTCCACCGCCTGCTGGATGCATTCGGCGCCATCGAGACCCGCCGGATTCTCGAAAAATACCGCACGGGCCGGCGCCCGTTCCGGAGCGTGCTGGAGCGGCACGCCGGCGCCCCGATGGACTGGTTCTTCCGGCAATGGGTGGATGATCCGCGCCCTGTGGCGCTGCGGGTTGGCCGTGTGCGCCGGGATCCGGCGAGGCCTGGCCGCTACCTCATCGAAATCTGGCAGGATCCGCCCCTGCGCCAGGCGGTGGAAGTGGATGTGAAGACGGCCCGGGGAACGCGCCAGACCGTGCAGGTGGAACTCTCGGGGCCCGTGCACACCCTGGCGCTGGATCTGGATTCCGCCCCCGTGCGGGTGGAACTGGACCCGCACGAGCGCATCCGGGAACCCGAAGACGGCAAGGCGCTCTACGCGCGATACGACAACATCTGGCCCGACCCCGGCTGGCGCTTCATCTTTTCCGGATTCGAGGCGCTCTTCAACGTCACCGAACTGTGGTCGCGCCTGGCAGTGGACGTGGATTTCCTGCCCGCCCACAGCCTGCGTCGGCGCATCAACGTCCTGGCGCTGCGCAACGAATACGTGGCCGGCGGCCTGGCGCTGGCGCATCTGTACTACTTCGGGCCCCGCGTGAACAACTCCCGGCTCAAGTACCGCTGGGACGCGGGCGTGGAAGGCGACCGGACCCACCCGCTGGAGGATGTGCAGGGCGAAGAACCCGCCTCGCGCGCCTGGATGGCCTCCGTCTTCTCCCGCCTCGTGGTCAATGACCGGCTGGATCACATGTTCCCGTCCACGGGCGGCTGGGGCATCCTGGAACTGCGCCATGCCTGGTTCTTCCCGGACGACCCCGCCTGGAACGACACCCGGCAGATCCATCTGACGGGCACCTATACCCGCTACTTCGGGCTTCCCTTCGGAATGACCGCGGCGCTGCAGGGCCAGTTCGGCTTTTTGCACGGCGTGGTGCATCACGACACGGAAATGCTGCACCTGACCGGACCGGCCCTGGTGCAGGGCCATCCGGCGAACGCCTTCCCGGGGCGCGCCTACGCGCTGGGAGCCGGAGAACTGCGCCATGTGCTGATTCCCCGGATGGATCTCACCCTGGGCAGCCTCGTGTATGTCACCCGCATCACGGGCGCCCTGTATCTGGGAGGAGGCTGGATTTCCGGCAGCCGCGAAGGCGCCTGGAACGCCGACCCGCGCGCGGCGGCCGGGGCGGGAATCGCCCTGCGCGTCCACGGCCTGTGGTTCGGCCTCTACGAGGCCATCCTGAACCTGCAGGCGGCCTTCCCGCTCCACCCGCTGCCCGGGGACCCATTCCCGCCGATTTTCTTCGTGTCCCTCGAACCGTTGCTGTAACTGCCGGGAACCGGAAAAACCGGACTGGAACAGCCCGATTTTCCCATGAAAAATATGAGAAAATTTTCTCGTTTCTCTTGTGAAAGGCTTCACCAAGTGATATAAAGCTGGCAGGCTGGCATTGTTTGCACTTTGTTTTGCCAGTGGAACCCGGAACCCCTCGAGGAGGAAAAACCCATGTCCGAAGCACCGAAAACAGCCGAAATCCTCTCCCGGTACGGCAAGGACCGGGACAATCTCATGCCCGTGCTGCATGAGATCAACGAAGCGTGCGGCTACATCTCCGAAAGCGCCATGCAGGAGATCGCCGACCACTTCGGTATCAGCGCCACCGACGTGTACGGCACCGCGACCTTCTACTCCTATCTGAACGTCGCCCCCAAGGGCCGCTACATCGTGCGCCTGTGCAAGAGCCTTTCCTGCGACATGGCCGACAAGAGCGCCGTGGCCGCCGCCCTGGAGAAGGCTGCCGGCTGCCGCTTCGGCGAAACCAGCGCCGACGGGAAATTCACCCTGGAGTATGCGAACTGCATGGGCTGGTGCGATCAGGGCCCGGCCATGCTCGTGAATTTCGACGTGCACACCCATCTCACCCCCGGCCGGGTCGCCGAGATCCTGGGCCAACTGAAATAGGGAGGACATCCATGTCACAGCCGAGCATTCTGACCCAACTCACCAAGGGTGAAGCTTATAAGAAAGCCAAGGCCATGGGCGCCGAAGCCGTCATCAAGGAACTGCAGGATTCCGAACTGCGCGGCCGCGGCGGCGCCGGTTTCCCCACCGGCCTGAAGTGGAAGTTCACGAAGGAAGCCGCCGGCAACCGCAAGTATGTGGTGTGCAACGCCGACGAAGGCGAACTGGGCACCTTCAAGGACCGCAAACTGCTGCTCGAACACCCCCACAAGATGCTCGAGGGCATGGCCATCGCCGCCTTCGTCATCGGCGCCAGGGATGCCTACCTGTATCTGCGCTGGGAATACCACTTCATGAAGGCCGACATCGAGAAGGCCATGGCCGATATGCACGCCCTCATCCCCGAGGTGAATTTCCACCTGCGCTTCGGCGGCGGCGCCTACGTGTGCGGCGAGGAGAGCGCGCTCATCGAATCCATCGAGGGCAAGCGCGGCGAACCCCGCAACAAGCCGCCCTTCCCCGTCACGAGCGGCCTGTTCTCCTGCCCCACCATCATCAACAACGTGGAAACCTTCTGCTGCGTGCCGCACATCCTGCTGGAAGGCGCCGCAGCGTTCGCTTCCGTAGGCACCCCCAAGAGCAAGGGCCCCAAACTGTTCTCCATCTCCGGCGACGTGAAGAAGCCGGGCGTGTACGAATTCCCCATGGGGACCTCGCTGCGCCGCGTGCTTTCGGCCGCCGAGGCCGATGAGCCGAAGTTCGTGCTCGTGGGCGGATCCGGCGGACGCATCGCCTGCGCCGAGAAGTGCCTGGAGCGCAGCCTCTCGTTCGAAGACCTGCCGCCGGGCGGCTCCATCATCGTGCTGGGCAAGAAGCGCAACGTGCTTTCGGCCCTGCGCAGCGTGGTGGACTTCTTCGTCGAGGAGAGCTGCGGCCAGTGCGTGCCCTGCCGCGAAGGTTGCTTCCGGTTGCTGCACTTCGTCGAAAAGCTCGAGAAGGGCGAGAAGATTTCCCGCAGGGAACTGGACCGCTTCCTGGAACTGGGCAACACCATGCAGGTCTCCAGCAAGTGCGGACTGGGGCAGAGCGCCAGCAACGTGTTCGTCTCGATGCTGGACTACTTTGAACAGGAACTGGTGAAAATCCAAAACTAGCCGGAACTGCGGCAAGGAGAACGAGTTCATGAGCGAGAAAATGATTCCCATCCAGATCAACGGGAAGGACTATGAGGTTCCCGAGGGTTCCACCATCCTCGAGGCGTGCCGCAAGGCCGGCTGGCATGTTCCCACCCTGTGCCACCACGACGACCTGACGATCGCGGGCATCTGCCGTATCTGCGTGGTCGAGGTGGAAGGCTGGCGCACACTGCAGGCCGCCTGCGCCACCCCCGTGGCCGCCAACATGAAGATTCACACCTACAGCGACAAGGTGCGCGTGGCACGCCGCAACATCCTGGAACTGATGCTCGCGGACCACTACGGCGAATGCTATTCCTGCCTGCGCAACCAGAAATGCGAACTGCAGAAGCTCGCCTACGAATACGGCGTAGACGAGTACTATTTCGGCCACAAGACCGAACGCAAGTGGAAGGTGGACGAATCCTCCTACTCCGTCGTGCGCGACAAGGACAAGTGCATCCAGTGCAACCGCTGCATCCGCACGTGCGAAGGCATCCAGACCGTGGGCATCTTCGACAAGGTGTTCAAGGGCCACGAATCCACGGTGGACACGTTCTGGAACCATCCCATGCGGGAAACCATCTGCATCAACTGCGGCCAGTGCATCAACCGTTGCCCGACGGCCGCCCTCAAGGAAAAGAACGAGACCGACCTGGTCTGGGAAGCCATCGCGGATCCCACCAAGAAGGTCGTCATCCAGACGGCGCCAGCCCCGCGCTCGGCCATGGGCGAGGAATTCGGCCTGCCTCCGGGCACGCTGGTCACCCGCAAACTCAACACCGCCCTGCGCGCCATCGGCTTCGACAAGGTGCTCGACACCAACTTCACGGCCGACCTCACCATCATCGAGGAGGGCACCGAACTGCTCATGCGGCTCAAGAAGGCGCTCACCGGCGAGAACTGCATCGAGAACGCCACGCTGCCCATGATCACTTCCTGCTCGCCGGGCTGGGTGAAGTTCTGCGAGCACTTCTTCCCGGGCGAACTCGACCACCTGTCCACATGCAAGAGCCCGCAGCAGATGTTCGGCGCACTCATCAAGACCTACGTGGCCCAGAAGCTCGGCTGGGATCCCAAGGACATCGTGTCCGTGGCGCTCATGCCCTGCACGGCCAAGAAGTTCGAGTGCAACCGCCCCGAGATGAACGCCTCCGGCTTCAAGGACGTGGACTTCGGCCTGACCACGCGCGAACTGGGCCAGATGATTCGCGAGACGGGCATCCAGATCTTCCAACTGCCCGAGAGCGACTTCGACAGCCCCATCGGGCACGGCTCCGGCGCGGGCATGATCTTCGGCGCCACCGGCGGCGTCATGGAAGCCGCCCTGCGCACGGTCTATGAACTCGTCACCGGGCGTCCGGTGCCCTTCGACAACCTGGACATCACGCCGGTGCGCGGCATGGAAGGCGTGCGCGAGGCCGAAATCACCTTCACCGACGTCAAGCCCGAGTGGAAATTCCTGGAAGGCGTCACCGCGAAGTTCGCCGTGGCCCACGGCACGGGCAACGCCCGCAAGCTCATGGAGCAGGTGGAAGCCGGCACGTCGCCGTACCACTTCATCGAAATCATGGCCTGCCCCGGCGGGTGCCTGGGCGGCGGCGGCATGCCGATTCCGACCAACCCCGAAATCCGCAAGGCCCGCGCGCAAGCCATCTACCAGGAAGACAAGAACATGGGCCTGCGCAAGTCCCACGAGAACCCGCTGATCAAGGTCATCTACGACGAGTTCCTGGGGCAGCCGCTGGGACACAAGTCCCACCACCTGCTGCACACGCACTACACCCCGCGCGGCAAGAAGGCCGTGGATCCCCGCGGCTCCGTCTGATGCCCGTCCAGCCTTCCCGCATCGAAGTCTCCTGATTTTCCCGTTTCCCTGATTTTCCGACGGCTCGGCCATCCGGTCGCCTGTTCGGGTTGCCTTCCGTCGCGCATGGTGCAACCAAGAAAGGTTTCTGGGAAACACGTTCGGCTCGGTCCGGCATGACGCCGGGGGATTGACCGGGCTGGCAAACCTGATATGTTCCGCCACCGGAGCGTTCCGATGCCGCTTTCCGTCTGCTACATCGCCCTGGGCTCCTCGCTCGCGCCGCGTGGGCGAACGCTCGCCTCTGCCCGCGAGCACCTGCAGAAACTGCCCTATGCGCGCCAGTTGCGCGCTTCCCGCGTGCATGAAACCCTGCCCGTAGGACCGGCGCGGCACAGATTCCTCAACCAGGTGGTGGAACTGCAAGTGGAATGCGACGATCCCCTCGTTCTGATGGCGGATCTGCTGGCCATCGAGGACGCCCACGGGCGCACCCGCACGCTGCGCTGGGGCGATCGTACGCTGGATCTGGATCTGCTGTTCTTCGATGACCGGGTGCTCGATCATCCCCAGTGCACCCTGCCGCATCCCCGCCTGCACGAACGCGACTTCGTGCTCGCCCCCCTGGCCGAACTGGCCCAGGACCTCGTTCATCCCGTGCTCGGCCGCACCATCGGCGACCTGTTAGCCGACCTGACGATGCCGGCTACTCTCGTGCGCGTCCTGTAAGTTCAGACAGGCGTTTGGCCCGCACCTTCTTTTTTTCGTTTTTTCCGGTCGTTTTTGCTTGACTCCCCCCTCCGGCTCTGCTAGAAAGCTGGCCACGTCCGGATCCGGGCCCTGCGGCGCGGATCCGATGGTTGCGCGGCCCCATCGTTCAACCGGTTAGGACAGCGGCCTTTCACGCCGTAAACAGGGGTTCGAATCCCCTTGGGGTCACTCAGTCATACCACGAACGACTTCTTTATCGTGCGCATATACGGCCTGAGCACGATGGGGTATAACTCCCGCGACAGATGGGGCTTCTTGCGTCTTGACTTGCCTTGCGGTTTGTGGCGAAACTGCCGCGGGTTTTTCTCGTTTCGCGGGATGTCTCCCGCCGCACCAGGAGAGCACATGCGCACCATCGTCGAATGCGTCCCCAACTTTTCCGACGGCCGCAATCCCGAGGTACACGCCGCCATCGGCGAGGCCATTTCCTCCGTTCCCGGCGTGAAACTGCTCGACATCGATCCCGACGCTTCCTACAACCGCGTGGTGGTCACCTTCGTGGGAGAGAAGGAAGCCGTCGTGGAAGCCGCGCTGCGCGCCACCCGCGTGGCCTGCGAGCGCATCGACATGCGCACCCACAAGGGCGAACATCCGCGCTTCGGCGCCATCGACGTGTGCCCGTTCATCCCCGTGCGCGGCGTGACCATGGCCGACTGTGTGGATCTCTCGCGCGAATATGGCCGGCGCGCGGCCGAGACCTTCGGCGTGCCCGTCTACCTGTACGAGAATTCCGCCACACGCCCGGAACGCAAGAACCTGGCCAAGGTGCGCGAGGGCGAATACGAAGGGCTGCCCGAGAAACTCGCCAATCCCGAGTGGGTGCCGGATTTCGGCCCCGCGAAATTCGTACCCACGTTCGGCGCCGTGGCCACGGGCGCCCGATTCTTCCTGGTGGCCTACAACGTCGATGTGAACACCCCGGATGTGGCGGCCACCGACCACGTGGCGCTGGGCCTGCGCCAACTGGGCCGCCCCAAGATGACGCCCACGGGGGAATTCGTGCTCAACGCGGCTGGCAAGAAGGTGTTCACACCGGGCAAACTGCGCTCCGTGAAAGCCATGGGCGTGCCCATCGAGGACGGACGGCGCACGCAGATCTCCATGAATCTCACCAACTATCTCATCACGCCGCCGCACGTGGCCTATGAAGAAGCCATCTTCGAGTGCGCCCGGCACAACCTGGAAGTGACGGGATCGGAAATCGTGGGGCTCGTGCCGCTGGCGCCGCTGGTGATGGCGGCCCACTGGCACCTGTACCACCAGGGCAAAGATGGGCGCAGATACAGCGACCGGGACATGGTGCAGATCGCACATGACTACCTGAAACTGTCCGACTACAAGCCCTTCGACCCGGACAAGAAGGTCATCGAGTTCGCCGTGGAGGAGTGAAAAACGCCCGAAAATCCGGGCGCAACCGTTTTTTCATCAATCGAGGAGTGACGACATGTCCGACATCGCCCTTGCTTCCCATCTCGTGAACCTGCCCGTGGCCTGCTTCATCGAAAACGTGGCGTCCAAGAGCCCGGCTCCCGGCGGCGGCTCCGTTGCGGCACTCTCGGGCGCGCTGGGCGCGGGTCTCGGCGCCATGGTGTGCCGTCTGACCATCGGCAAGAAGAAATACAAGGACGTGGAAGACGAGATGCGCGCCGCCGAGGAGAAACTGGCCCCGCTGGTGGAACGCCTGCGCGGCCTCGTGGACGAGGACACTTTCGCGTTCAATGCGGTCATGGCGGCCTTCGAACTGCCCCAGGACACCGAGGAGCAGAAGGCCGCCCGCGACGCGGCCGTCCAGAAGGCCACCCTGGCTGCGGCGGCGGTCCCCCTGTCCGTGATGGAAGCGGCCTTTTCCGCGCTGCAGGCACTGGAGCCGGTGGCGGCCAAGGGCAACGTCAACTCCATCTCCGACGTGGGCGTGGGCGCGCTCGCGCTCTCCTGCGCTTTCCACGGCGCCCGCATGAACGTGGAAATCAACCTCAAGGACCTGCCGGAAAGTGAAGAGAAATCCCGTATCATGGGCCGCAAGGAAACGATGATTCCGGCATTCGATGCACTGGCGGGCCGCATCCAGGACATCGTGCGGGAAAGAATGCACGGATGAACAGCGGCACCTTCGTCGCCCGCGACGGAACCCGGCTGGCCTGGCAGCAGACCTCCCGGCGCAACGGCCATGGGCCCCACATCGTGATGGCCAACGGGCTGGGCGGTTCGGCGCCCGCGTGGAAACACCTCGTCGCGGCGCTCGAGCAGGACTATACGGTTACATTGTGGGATTACCGCGGGCTGTTCGGCTCGCACCAGCCAAACGGGCTCGTCCATCCGCCCACCGTCGCCGTGCAGGCGGACGATCTCGAGGATCTGATGGCCTTCTTCCACATCGAAAAAGCCGTCTTCATGGGCTGGAGCTATGGTGGCCAGGTGCTCGCGGAACTGTACCGACGCCGGCCGGAGCGGTTCGATGCGATGGTACTGCTCAACGCCATGGTGGGGCCGGCCTCGGGCAGCCTGCGCCTGCCGCAACTGTGCGCGCCCCTCTTTTCGCATCTGCTCACCCTGTGGACGCCCTTCTGGAAGTTGGCCGGACCGCTGGCCGAACGCGCCATCCGCTCCGGGCATCTGCTTTCCATGGCGAAATCCACCGGGCTGGTGGGTCCCGAGCTCGATGAGGAAGTCTTCCGGGAAATCGCGCGGGACTTCATCACGCTGGACCACGATGCGTTCCGGGCGACGCTGGAGAGCGCAGAACGCTACGACGGCCGGGACGTGCTCGCGCATGTCCGGGTGCCGGTGCTGCTGGTGGCGGGCACGCGCGACTTCATCGTGCTGCCCGAGACCGTGCGGGAAATCGCCCGCGCCATCCCGGGCGCGCGGCTCGTGTTCATCCCCAGGACATCCCATTACACCGCCGTGGAGAAGCCAGCCGAAACGGCCGCCGAAATCACGGCATTCCTGAAATCCCTGAATACGGATCATGCAGCAGAAAACCATCCTGATCACGAATGACGACGGAATCCATGCCCGCGGCATCGAACCGCTGGCCCAGGCACTTTCGGCCATGGGCGCGGACGTGTGGGTGGTGGCCCCTGACCGCGAACGCAGTGCCGTCTCGCACGCCATCACCCTGCGCGAGCCGCTGCGCCTCACCCCCGTGGGCCATCAGCGCTTCGCCTGCTCGGGCACGCCTGTGGACTGCGCCTACATCGGCATCGTGCACGTCTGCCCGCGCACGCCGGATCTGGTGATTTCCGGCATGAACAACGGCTACAACGTGGGCACCGATATCTTCTACTCCGGCACGGTCGCCGCCGCTGTGGAAGGCGCCCTGCGGGGCGTGCGCTCCCTGGCCGTCTCCATCCTGCGGGGCGCCGACGGGGAGCAACTGGCGCAGGCCGCCTCCATGGCCGCCCGCGTGGCCCTCATGCTCCTGGCACTGCCACCGGCGCGCCAGACCGTGGTGTACAACTGCAACATCCCGCCGCAGCCGGGCCGCATCGAGCTGACGACACCCGGCAAGCGCCACTACCACGACGAGGTGCTGGTGCGCTACGACCCCAAGGGCGAGCCCTATTACTGGATCGGCGGGCCCGTATCGCCCGATCACCACAACCTCGAGGGCGGAGAGCACGCCGCGCTGGATGCCGGCCACGTGAGCCTGTCGGTGCTCGGCCTCTCGCTTGCCCCAGATCCGGACGATGTCGCTCCCCTGGCGCAACTCCTCAGGCAGGAAGCACCATGAAGAACTCGCCCTCCCCTGCCATTGCGCGCGGCGGACTGCTGGCATTCAAGGGCATGCTCATGGGCGCCGCCGACGTGGTGCCGGGCGTCTCGGGCGGCACGATCGCCTTCATCACCGGCATCTACGATGACCTGCTCGCAGCCATCGCCTCCTTCGATGCGGAATTCTTCAAGTTCGTGCTCACCGGCCAGATGGGCGCTGCTTCTAAAAAAATTCCCTGGGGTTTCCTCCTCCCGCTCGTCGCCGGCATCGGACTTTCCATCTTTTCCCTGGCCCGCGGCGTGTCGTTCCTGCTGGAGCACCACCCGCGCGAACTGTGGGCCTTTTTCTTCGGCCTGGTGGCCGCCTCCACGTGGGTGGTGGCCCGGACCATCCCCTCGCGGAGCATCGGCTTCTGGACCGGCCTCGCAGCGGGCACCGTGTTCGCTTACGTCCTGGTGGGACTCATCCCGCTTGCGACCCCCACAGCTTTCTGGTTCACCTTCCTGTCGGGCGCCGTGGCGTCCTGCGCCATGATCCTGCCCGGCATCTCCGGTTCCTTCATCCTGGTGCTCCTTTCGCAATATCACCGGATCCTGGCCGCCGTGAAGGATTTCGACGTTCTCGTGCTGGCATGGTTCGCCGCGGGCGCCTTCACGGGCCTGGTCTCGTTCTCGCGCCTGCTGCGCTGGCTTCTGGCGCGCCATCCCGTGCCCACCCTCTCGGCCCTGTGCGGCTTCATGCTGGGCTCGCTGCGGCGTGTGTGGCCCTATCAGGAAGTATTGGAAACCACCCGGATTCATGGTAAGGATGTGGTCCTCAAGACGCGGAACATCCTGCCGGACATCCCCGCTGGCGAGTTGGCATTGCATGTGGCGCTGCTGGTGGCTGGATTCCTGGTGGTCTGGACGATTTCGCGCCTGGCCCGCCGGGCTGCAGAGAGAAAGGACATCTGACATGAGCGAACCGATTTCCCTGATTTCATCGGCCATCCGCGCGGTTCCGGACTTCCCGAAGCCCGGCATCCTGTTCCGGGACATCACGACGCTTTTGCAGAATCCGCAGGCCTTTTCCGCCGCCGTCGGTCTCCTGACGGCCCGCATCCGCCAGACGAATCCCACGCACGTCGCCGCCATCGAAAGCCGCGGCTTCCTCTTCGCCGCGCCGGTGGCCGTGGAACTGGGCCTGCCGCTGTGCATCCTGCGCAAGCCCGGAAAACTCCCGGCCGCGACCATCCGGGAAACCTACCAACTGGAATACGGCACGGATTCCATCGAAATCCACGCCGATGCGCTCGCGGCCGGCGACCGGGTCGTCATCGTGGACGATCTGCTGGCCACGGGAGGCACGGCAGCGGCGGCGGGACGGCTGGTGGCCAAATGCCAGGCATCGGTGGCCGCATACGCGTTCGTGGTGGAACTGGCGCAACTGGGTGGGCGGGCCAAACTGGAATCTCCCGTCATTTCGCTGGTGATGTACTGAAAAATCAAGGAGGACTTCGCATGTCCGCGGAACTGGACGAACTGACCGTCAACTACGAAGAGGAAGGGCGCCTGGTGCGCAAGGAAATCGACCGCGTGTTCCTGTCCAGGGGCGCCTGGGCCACCGTGCTATTCCGCTACCAGGAACTGGACCCCAAGACCGAGGAATACCGCGCCCCCAAGGCCATGATCGTGCGTTTCCGCAAGGTCAAGGGCGTCTACCGCAAGCAGAGCAGTTTCACCATCAGTTCCGCCAAGCAGGCGCTGGCCCTGGCCGAAATCCTGCAGAAGTGGTTCACCGGCGCCCCGGAGGGGGACGCCGAAGACGACCATGAGTGATGCCCCGCGGCCGCCGGCCGCATGGTTCGTGCAAAAAAGCAATCTGCGCGAGATTTCGGCCATCATCCGGCAGCATGCCAGGCTTCGCACGCAGGAAAAGGAACTCATGGAAAGAATCCAGGGGGTCCAAGCGGTCAGCGACCGCTGCAGCGAACAGATGGACGATGTGAAGGCCAAATGCCTCGCCGGCCCCATTTCCGGCGCCCGGCTGTCCTGGGGCAAGGCCCGCCTGGACGAACTGGAAGCGCAGGCCCGCGCGCTGAGCGCCGAAACTGCAAACCTGCAGATGCGCCTGGAGAAAGTCCGGCGTGAAATGCGGCGCGTGGAGGCGCGCATCGGCGTGCTGCATGCGCGCGGGGAGATGCTGCAGGAACTTCTGGACCAGACGGCGCAAGCGAGGCGGATGATCCGTGAAGATTCCATCCACGAAGAGACGCTGGAAGCCATCCTCGCCCGAAGCGCGAAAGTTTTGTGACATCGTTCTTGCGTTCACGGTTCGAGTTCTGCTAGATGTTCAGGATCATGGGGGCCGCGGCGTCCCCGGCGAGGCTCGTCGTGTCCCGGTACATTCGGAACTCTTCCATTTCCAGGCCATTTTCCATGCATTGAGGAAGGAGAAAGGCATGCAGGTTGCGCACCGGATTCGTTTCGTCACCGATTCCCCCACACTGGCCATCTCGGCCAAGGCCAAGAAGATGAAGGCCGGCGGGCAGGACGTCATCAGCCTGTCCATCGGCGAACCCGACTTCCCCACCCCCCGGCATATCGTGGAAGCCGCCAAGAACGCTCTGGATCAGGGCGCCACGAAATACACGCCCGCGGCCGGCATCCCCGAACTGCGCAAGGCCGTAGCCGAATCCATCGCCCAAAGCCATGAACTCGGCGGCATCACGGAAGAGCACGTCATCGTCTCGGCCGGCGCCAAGCACAGCATCTACAACGCCATGATGGCCATCCTGAATCCCGGCGACGAGGTCATCATCCCCACGCCGTACTGGCTGTCCTACCCGGTCATCGTGACGCTGGCTTCCGGCATCCCGGTATTCGTGCCCACCACGCTGGAAGAGCGCTTCGTGCTCACGCCGGAAAAACTGCGTTCGGCCATCACCCGGCGCACCCGCATGGTCATCCTCAACAATCCGTCCAATCCCACGGGTACCGTCTATAACCGGCGCGAACTGAAAGCGCTCTGGGACGTCATCGAGGACCACCCCAACATCATGGTGCTCTCCGACGACATCTACGGGAAACTCATCTACGACAGCGGGAAGTTCTGCTCCGTGGCATCCTTCTCGGACGAAGCCCGCAAGCGCACCATCATCATCGATGGAGTCTCCAAGACGTACGCCATGACAGGCTGGCGCATCGGCTTCTCCGTAGCCCGGCGGGCCATCACCAAAGCCATGGCGCACATCCAGAGCCACACCACGTCCAATCCCGCAACCGTATCCCAGATGGCCGCGCTGGAAGCCATCCGGGGACCACAGGCCTGTGTGGAGGAAATGCGCCAGGAATTCGACCGCCGCCGGCGATTCATGTTCGAGCGGCTGTCCCAGGTTCCCGGATTCGAGTTCCACCATCCGCGCGGTGCCTTCTACGTGCTGCCCCGCGTGGCCAACATCCTCGGGAAAATCACCCCCCAGGGCGATCTGCTGCGCAACGACATCGATGTGGCCAACTACCTGCTCGACAAGGCCCTGGTAGCCGTGGTGCCGGGCACGCCCTTCGGCGCTCCGGGCCACATCCGCCTCTCCTACGCGCTGGGCATGGAACGCATCGGCGAAGCCGTATCCCGCATCGGCGAAGCCGTATCCGCCCTGCGCGATCCTGGCGCCTAGCATTCCCCCGATTCTTTCCCTTTCACAAACGCAATGACGAAAACGGCTTTTGCCTGGACGATCAGGCAACCGGGCAGATGACCCGCAGCCGGCCGGGCAACAGTTCGAGTCCGGCGCCGAACTGGCGCAGCAGGTGATCCGCCCACTGGAACTTGGGAGCCAGGGGTGCCTGCGCCCCGGTCCAGCCAAAATCCAGATGCCAGCGATCGCCCGCCCGGACGCAGCGCATGCCCTCGCGCGGATCCAGCGAGGACGGAGGAATCAGAATGGCCAGGAACACGAGCTTCATGAGGTAAGGCGAAAGGCGCACGCGGCACGCCTCGCCAGGAGGCTGCACTTCCAGCCCGGTGCCGACGAGATCCTGCACTTCAGTGAAGGTTTCGAAGACGGCGCATTCCTCGCCCTCGAAGGCTTCAGGGCGGAAATGCAGATATGCGCCGAAGAGCTCGCTCTCCATGAGCAGCCGCTGCACCTGCCGCTGGACGATCTGGATGTATTTGACGGCCACGGGATGCATGTCTTCCTGGGAAAGCAGTTCCAGCGTGCTGGAGACGATGCCCACGGCCCCCCGAACATCATGGAGCCATTGGCGAAAATCTCGCCGCAGGCCTTCAGGCAGTTGCCACCCATCGGTTTCGGAGGGGGGCGAAGAATCAGGACTCATGCAAAACCACCCGATTCTGCAGGAGGATTTCCCCCAGTTCCCATGCATTGATGAAGGAACTGGGATTGGCCAGCCCGGTCCCCGCCAGATGCAGCGCCGTGCCGTGATCCGGCGAGCAACGCACATAGGGCAGGCCCAGCGTGACATTGACCGTGCCGTGGAAATCCAGGGTCTTCACGGCGATGAGCCCCTGATCGTGATACAGCGCCACTACCATGTCATAGGCGCCGGTGCGGGCTTCCCAGAACACGGTGTCCGGCGGAACGGGCCCGAAGAATGTCGTCTTCCAGCCCTGCCGGATGGCGGCCCGCTCGGCGCGATCCAGCGCGGGCTGCAGAATGTCGGCCTCCTCTTTTCCGAACATCCCGCCCTCCGAGGCATGGGGATTGAGCCCTGCCAGCGCCACCCGCGGCTGGGAAATCCGGAAATCCCGGATGCACGTGTGGGCGGCCGCCAGCAGCGCGTCGGCCACGGAACCGACGGTCAGCAACTTGGGCACCCGCGCCAGCGGTTCATGGACCGTGAGCAGCAGCACGCGCAATTCGCTGCTCGCCATGAGCATGTACACCCGCTTCACGCGCGCGCGCGCCGCGAGGTATTCCGTGTGGCCTGGAAACTTGAATCCCGCCTTGTGCATGGCGCTCTTCTGGATGGGAGCCGTCAGCAGGAATGCGGGCACCGCCGTTTGCGCGATGGCAGAAGTGGCATGCTCCAGGTAGGAAATGGCGGCATGCCCGGGATGGCCCAGCGGATCCGGCGGAGCATCGGGAGGCTCCTCCACGGGCCCCGCATACATGGGAAGCCCCAGCATGCGCGCGCGTTCCTCCAGAACGGCAGGACTGCCCACGACCAGCGGCTGGAAATCATCGCCCAACTCGGATGCCGCCATGAGGATGATGTCGGGACCCACGCCTCGCGGATCCCCCATCGTCACCACGCGGAGAACGTCAGGCTGTTCCATATTCCCCATGTCCCCGGTGTGCATGGAATTTCAGGGGAGCGTCTAATCCTCGGAGCGCTTCATGCGGCGCTTCCGGCGGCGGGCGGCTTCACGCAACTTGCGCTTGGAAGCCTGGCTCGGTTTCTCGTAGTGCCGGCGGCGCTTCATCTCGCGCAGGATGCCCTCGCTGGCCGTGATGCGGCGCAGGCGGCGCAGCGCGCGGTCCAGACCGCGTTCATCCACACGAACTTCCAGAGGCTTGCCAACGAACGGTTCAGGTCCTTTCTCCATCGAATCACTCTTTCTGCACGTCCACACCCCGGACGTGCCGATGACAAGACATGCGGTGCATGCGCGCCCCGCACGCGGAACGCGCTCGAACGAGCGGTCGATATAGACGAACTTCCCCCCGTTTGTCAATGGAAAAACGTCAAAAAACATGGAAAAAGGAATGCATTTCGGCTATAGGGAACCCATTGAGGATCTGCCGTGGCCGGATACTATGAATATCAACTTTTTTTTGGCATCGCCAGAACTGCTTCTGCCGAACGGCCGCCCCTTCCCGCCCTGCCGGCCGGCATTCACGCCCACATCCGGGAGGCGCCGGAAACGCCGGATGCCTGGCGCTGGGAATGCGCCCTGGCCATGGGGCATTCCCGCACGGAACTCGAATCGCTGGTGAAATGGTTCCGGGAAGATCTCGCCGCGCTGGCCAGCGATCCCCCGCAGATCTTCGATCCCCAACTGGGGCGATCCCTCTTCTTTCACCGCGATGGCGATGCCCAGGATTTCGTGGATTCCGTGTGCAATCACGACGCCTGGGTGCTCAACCACGTGGGCGGCGATTCCCTGCATGTGGAACCGATTTCCGAAGGCATGCCCGTGCGCACCCGCATGCTGCTGATCCTGGCCGGCCTGCTGGTGGCCCTGTATCTGCTGACCAACTTCATGCTGGACCTGTACTTTCGCTGATCCGCGCCAATGCCGGCTTCCTTCCGATTTTCCCTTCCTTTTTTCGAAACAGGTGCGCCGGCAGTCAAAAGTCCCGGAAAATCCGGCGTTTTTGCCAATGAAAAAAAAGTGAACCGGTCCGCCGACCTGAAATCACTTCCCCGGGCAAAGGAGGTGCCCCCATGCGTGCTGTATTTTTCAATATTCGTTCCACTTCCGCCTTTTTCAGCGTTCTTCTGGTTTCCTGGCTGTTCACGGGAATCGCCTGCGACGACGGCGAAGTAGCCCCCGTCACCAACAATGCAAATAATACAAATAATGTAAATAATAATACAAATAACACGAACAATACAAACAATACAAACAATACAAACTGCCTGGCCACGGGCGCTGCCTGCGAAACACCGGAGGCCTGCTGCTCGGGACGCTGCGAGCAGAACATCTGCCTGGGCCCCACCGGCCTGTGCTTCGATATCGGCGAGGAATGCCTCGTTTCCTCCGAGTGCTGTTCGGGGCGCTGCGAAACTTCGGCATCGGGAATGCTCGTCTGCGTGGCCGGCGGCTGCGCGGGAGTGGGCGAGCCCTGCCAGTTGGCAGTGGACTGCTGCTCGCTTTCCTGCGTCGATGGAACGTGCGCGGAAGAACTGTGCGCAGTGCAGGGAAGCGCCTGTACAGTAGATGCCGATTGCTGCTCCAACAACTGCGATGGCCAGATCTGCGGTCCCAGCGGCTCCTCCTGCCTGGTGGCGGGCGAAGCCTGCGGTGATGACGCGTCCTGCTGCAGCGGCGCCTGTGAGGCCATCGGCGAAGAAATGCGCTGCCTGCAGTTGAACTCCTGTCGCGCGGGCGGCGAACTGTGCTCCACCGGGGCCGACTGCTGCTCCGGCGTATGCGGTGCGGATGGATTGTGTCCGGTCATGGCCCAGTGCCAGACGGTGGGGGAACCCTGCACGGGCTATCACGAATGCTGCTCGGGCGTATGCGCCGACCCCGGCACCGGCGTGGCGGTGTGCCAGTTCAACTCGGGCTGCCGCCCCTGGGGCGAGATCTGCCTCGTGAACACCGACTGCTGTTCGGGAATCTGCTCCGAGTACGAGGGAACCAGCGTCCTGCGCTGCGAAAAGGCCCTGGGCTGCATGCCCGAGGGCGAAATCTGCTGGATGGGACAAGCCACCAACTGTTGCCCCTCGGGTCCCGACGGCGGCCAGCGGCTGTGCAAGGAAACCCTGCTGGGCGTGACCCGCTGCTTCTCGCCGGATTCCGATACCTGCTTCGAGACAGGCGCGGAATGCAGTTTCGGCGACGAGTGCTGCTCGGGCATCTGCCTTCCCGACGGCACGGGCAGTTGGGTGTGCGCCGGTGAATGCAGCGCGCTGCGAGCCGTCTGCACCACCCATGGCGACTGCTGCGACGTCGCACTGTGCATCGATTTCATCTGCATGCCCAACGTGAACGAATGCCTGCCGGTCGTTGCTTCCTGCCAGAACGCCAGCGAATGCTTCTCGGGCATCTGTTCTGACGACGGCGTCTGCATCGGCCAGATCGAATGATCGAGCCCATCGTGGAC
>CAZEZP010000089.1:0-17889 GCA_964516435.1 uncultured Kofleriaceae bacterium
CATGGGCACTCCCAGCGAAACCCCGACAGACCTCACCGGGAGGCGCAGCGGCGGCGGCTGGTGATGGGCAAAGAACAAAACCACGAGGGACCGCAGTTCATGCGGAGTGAGATCTGTGGTGTCGACGACCCAGGCGGACTCGCACCGCAGGCGCATGAGCCGCCGGCGCTCCTCGGCGATGACGGGGGGCAGGTCGGAGGATTCGCTCATGGGATGCGGACGGCGGCTGGCCTGGTAACGCTTCACGATGGCCGCATCGGATGCCTCCAGGAACAGGACCTCCACGACATGCCCCATGTCATGCAGTTGCCGGCAGACATCTTCCCACTGCGGCAGGAAATCGACGTTGCGGATGTCCACCGCGATGGCGGCCTCGGGATATTCCTGGGAAGCGAGCAACTGCGCGAAGCCCGCCATCAGGGGCACCGGCAGGTTGTCCACGGCGAAAAACCCCAGGTCTTCCAGCGCATGCAGTGCCACCGTCTTGCCAGCGCCCGAAAGTCCCGTCACGATGACCAGCCGCATGAAGCCTCCTACTCGATGGTCTGTCCCGACCGGCGGTTCTCGATGACCCGGTCGTAGGATTCGTGGAACAGTTTGGCGGAGTTGATGCCGCGCTGCTTGAGCAGCCGGTCGCGGGCGGCCACCTCGATGATCGTGCTCACCGACCGGCCGGGACGGACCGGAATCGTCATCAGGGGCAGTTTCACACCCAGGATTTCGCGCTGCTGCTCGTCGATGCCCAGCCGGTCGTATTCCTTCCGCGGCTGCCACTCTTCCAGTTCCACCACCATCTCGATGATCTTGTGGTCGCGCACCGCCGACGGCCCGAACAGCGCCTCGATGCTGATGATGCCCAGCCCCCGGATCTCCATGTGGTGGCGCACCAGCGGACGCCCCTGCCCCACGAGCGTGGCCGGGCGGTGCTTCTCGATCTGGATGAGGTCGTCGGCCACCAGGCGGTGACCCCGCGTGATGAGCTCCAGCGCGGCCTCGCTCTTGCCGATGGCCGAGGGCCCCACGATGAGGATGCCCACGCCCAGCACGTCCACCAGCACGCCATGCATGGACAAGGACTCACGGGAGTTCTCGTCGATCCAGACCTCCAGCCCGTCCATGAGGCGCTGGGTGGGCAGCGGCGAGACGAACAGGGGAACCACCCGCTCCAGGCATTCGTTGATGAGGATGCGGGGCACCTCCTGTCCCCGGGTCACCACGATGGCCAGGGGGGCCGCATCCAGCATCGCCCGCACGGACCGCCCGCGCTGCGCTCCCCTGAGTTGCTCGAAATAACTCAATTCCTTGCGCCCCAGCACCAGGATCGTGCGCTCGGGGGGATAGTTCGTGTCCACGGGCGCAAGCAGCAACCCCGCCCGCGTCACCAGGATGTCCGGATGCAGAAGCCGCTGCAGCCCCTGCGCGCCGGCCACGCATTTCAACTGCAGGATCGGCTTGGTTTTTTCCAGCAAATCACGAAGGGTCGTCTGCGCCATGGCAAGAGCAGACCGTACAGGCACCGTGCCGAAAAATCAAGGGATTTTGCGGATTCCCCGAGAAAATGCGGGAAGACCGGCGAAGTCACTGCGCCAGGCGGGGAAAGAGCACATCCTTTTGGTCGATCACGTCCGTGCACGTGAAATCCGGCGCCACCCGCACGAATTCGAACCAGGATTTGGCGGGGTCCGGATCCACCGTGGACTCGATGGGCTGCTCGAGGATGCTGTTGGTGGCGCCAAGCACCACCTGCTCGTTCCCCCACGTCATGTGCCCATAGATGCGGTCCAGTGCGAACTCGCGGGACAGCATGGCGTTCCAGCCGCGCTGGATGACGTAGATGTCCCCGTTGATCAGGCCCGTCACCCGCACCGTGAGCCCGGGATGCCCGTCGAGATCCTGGTCGAAGACGCGGGGATCGGCCGGGTCGGTGGGAAGCGGATCATTGACGATGTCGTCCAGATGCACGCCCTGCAGCGCCCAGTGCTGGGGCTGCTCGTATGCCCAGGCGGCACCCGTCCACACCAGCCGGGTCTGCTTTTCCTCCACCGGCATGGAATCGATGAAGGCCTGCGGCATGATCGTGGTCACCAGGGTGGTGTCGGTCTCGTTCTTGATGTCGCAGACGGTCTCGCGAACGGTGAGCGTCGAGCCCTCCTGCGTCATCTGCACGAGCACAAGCGACACGATGCGGTTGTTCTTGACGCCTACCATGGGCACGTTTAGCAGGCTGCCGTTGACCTGGACATTGGCCCACGTCCCGGCCAACTCGGGCACGTCCTCGGGTTCGGGGACGTCGGCGTCCGGCACATCGCCGCCGGCATCCGGCACGTCGCCCTGTGCATCCGCGTCCGAACCCGCATCGTTCTGATTGTTCTGGTTGTTCCACACGGGATCGGCCTTCTCCTGGCTGCTGCCGCATCCAATCACAAAAAATGCAAGCAAAACCAATTTTTTCATCATGTCATCCTCTCCTCTCCGACGGCGCTCAATCCGTCTCGACCCGCACGTATCCCATGAACGTGACGACCACGCCCGAACTGGAAAAGCCGGGAAAGCCCGGGTTGTTGGTCTGGAATCCGTCCGACTGGGGAATGAACGCCCCCGTGAAGATGTGCGTGGAATCCGGGTACTCATCGAACACGGGGTCTTCGGCCGCGGGATCCTTGATGTGTGAGCGCGGCAGCAGGACATGCGCGGCAGCGCTCATCCCCACGCTCCAGCGGGGCGCCGGCCGCATCTCGTAGCCCGTGGACAGCGTGACGCGGTCGTTGTCGACGTAATTGGCGCGCCCGGTCTGCTCCGGAACGGGCGACGGGGCGAAGGCGGCGTCCAGGCCGATGACGTGCCGCCCCCAGAACGTGCGGCGCGCGCCGGCCGTCCAGACCCAGGTGTCGCGCCAGGGATCCACGGGCCGCTCCCCGTGACGATCCTCGTAGCGGGACCAGCGCTCCCAGCGCACGCCGGCTCCCACCTCCCATCGATCCCAGAGCCGTCCGCCGCTGCCGGTGATGCCCAGTGCCAGGCGCATGGGTTCGTAGCCATACACCATCCGGAAATGCTGCACTACCGGTCCATCCTGGGAATCGGGCCGGTAGTTCCAGAACTGCACGGCGCTCTCACCGCTGGTGGAACTGCCTCCGGGCGCGTGCCACGTGGCAGCGATGCCCAGTTCGGGACGGGGATGCCACGACAGGCCAAAATGCGGAATGAACCGGGTGTTCACGGCCACGGAGGTATTCATGTGGGTCTCGTCCTGGCGGGAGGCGTCGGGCATGAAGATGCTCGCCTTCGTGAAAGCCGATGTGCTCATGGTGACGCCGGCGCCCAGCGAGAGTTCCGGCAAGAGAGCCCAGCCGGCGCCCAGCACCACCACGTTGGTATGCAGGCGGTCCTCGTAGAGTTCGAAATGCAGGGAGTTGGAGAAATACTGCTCGCGCTCGTCGGCGAAGAAGGGCTGCTGCTCCTGGAAGGATCCCAGTGGAAAGATCCCCATGAAGCCCACGGCGAAACGCCCCCGGGCGAACTGCATCAGGGAACCGACGGCCACGAACCCGTCATGCGAAGAGGGATCCCAGGAGCCGCGCCGGGCCAGCAGATCCGCGGTAGGCAGGGGCCGCAGCATGTTTTCGACCCCCGATATGGGCCGCGAATCAAAAATTGATCTATCCACGTCGTAGATGGAAGAACGGGGATCGAGGGAAATCGAAAGGAACTGGAACACGCCCAGAATGCCCCCGGACGCGCCCGGTTCCTGGGACGTCAGAAAAGCCGGGTTGAAATACACGGCGGAAATTCCCGGCTGCAGGAACCGTGCGCTTTGCGGATTGGGACTGTCGTGGGCGCCCGCGAGTTCCGGCAGGGAAGCGCCGCGGGCCGGAAAAGCCACGAGCAGCAATGCAATGATGGTTAAGAATTGAATTTTTATTATTTTATTATATATAAACAACAGCGACCTCTCTTATAATAAGAAAGAGTGAAAAAAAGTTGCAACCCTCGTCCTGTTTCAAGGCTTCCCTGAGGAAACTCAGAGATTTTGGTATTTGTATTCCTCTTTTGTGTTTTGTCAACAGGAATTTTGGACAACGAGCAGGAATTTCCCCACCCCGGCATGGAATGCGATTCGCAAGCCAAGATGGATGCACGAAAGGGACCGGGCAAGGAGCGACCTTCCAGCATCGCCGGGGGCTGAAACGACGGGCAGCGGGAATGGAAACAGGAACCGGGCGGCGGGCGGAACGGAATCCGCAAAAACGGTTTTTTTGACAGGCAATGTAGTCGTGAATAGGGTGTCCATGTGGGAGGAAAAACCATGTTGACTACACTGCTGTTCACCCTGCTCCTGAATCAGACCTCTCCCGCGCCCGCAACTCACCCCGCGGCCAAGTCCGCCCACGCGGCCAGATTGACGGCTCATCCCGCCAGCAAACCCGCCGCCAGGCCTGCGGTCAAGTCGGCCACCAAACCCGCCGCCAGGCCTGCAGTCAAGTCGGCCACCAAACCCGCCGCCAGGCCTGCGGTCAAGTCGGCCAGCAAACCCGCCGCCAGGCCTGAACCCGAAAAAACCGGTGGGCGCGTAATCTCCGGAACGGCCACGAAGGGAACGAGCGCCCCCGTGCGGCTCATCAACGCCCGCTCACCGGAACGGGTGGTGGAAGGGAAGAAACCGGACAAGCGCAAAATCCGGCCGGCCGAGGAGAAACGGCCGCAGGCCGTCCATTTTCCGCCCATGGGGATCTACAACATCCACCGGCAGGAATTCGCCTCCATCCGCGTGTATGACGAAACCGGCCACCTGCGTCCCCGGGCGCTGGAAGAATTCAACCGCATCGCCCGCTGCCTGCACACAGGCGTGCAACTTCCCATGGACTACCGCCTCCTGACGGAGGTGTACCAGGCCTGGCTGCATTTCGGCATGCCCTCGGTGACCCTGTTCTCCGGCTGCCGGCAGGCGCCGTACGCCACACCGGGAAGCCGGCACAACTTCGGTCTCGCCCTGGACTTCAACTTCGACGGCGTGCCACGCCGGGAGGTGATCGCCTATTTCCTGCAGCGCCGGGAAAAAACCGCCCATGGCATGGGCGTGGGATATTACCCCAACAGTTATCACGTCCACGTGGACGTCCGGGACAAGAACGCATTCTGGGTGGACCTGCAGCAGGGTGGAGAGAAAGGCACCGCCACCGTGGCCGACCCCATGCGCTGGTTCCTTGAGGAAAACACCCGGCGCCGCCAGGCGGAAACTACCCCTGAACGCATGGGGAAAGCCCGGCCCGTGACGGCGGCACTGCCCGCCGAGGCCACGGAAGGCGGCGAAGAAGGACGTCCGGACGAAAACGCCCTTCAATAGAAGAAGGAGAACACCATGAAATTCCATTTCATCGGCATTGCCGGCACGGGAATGGGGGCCGTGGCCGGGCTGCTCAAGACGGCCGGGCACGAGGTGCGGGGATCGGATGAAGCCGTATACCCTCCCATGTCCGAGGCGCTGGAACGCATGGGCATTCCCGTGATGTGCCCGTTTAACGAGGCCAACCTCGCCTGGGGTCCCGACGAGGTGGTGGTGGGCAACGTCTGCCGCCGGGATCACAGGGAGGTGGTGGCGGCCGTGAATGCCGGCCTGAAACTGACTTCCTTCCCCGCGATCCTGGAGACGCGCATCCTGCCGGGACGCAAAAGCGTGGTGGTGGCGGGCACGCACGGGAAGACCACTACGACCACGCTGGCCGCCTTCCTGCTGTGGAAGACGGGGCGCGACCCCGGCTGGTTCATCGGCGGCATCCCGCGCGACCTGCCCGCGGCCTGCACGCTGGGCGCGGGCGAACCCTTCGTGCTGGAAGGGGACGAATACGATACCGCCTTCTTCGACAAGGGATCTAAATTCTTTCATTATCGCCCATTCGCCATCCTGCTCACGGGCGTGGAATTCGACCACGCGGACATCTTCCCCGACCTTAACGCCGTGGCGGACGCCTTCCAGCGCCTGGCGGACCTCGTGCCCGAGGACGGCGTGCTGCTCGCCAGCGCCGACAATCCCATCGCGCTCCGGCTGGCCCGCCAGCGCGGCCGCCTCGCCTACGGGCTCGCGGGAGAGGATGCCGACTACCGGGTGGAAATCCGCGAGAAAACCCCGCGAGGCTGGCATTTCTCCCTGCATGGGCGGCATGCCGACGGCTCGGTCTCCTATTTCTGCCCGCTGGTGGGACTGCACAACCTGCGCAATGCGGCCGGCGCCCTGGCCATGTGCCTTGAACTGGGCGTCGAACCGCGGGAACTGGCCGATCCGCTGGCGTCCTTCGGCGGCGTGCGGCGGCGGCAGGAGGAACTGGCGCAGGGGCGCGGCATCGTGGCCGTGGACGACTTCGGGCATCACCCGACGGCCATCCGCGTGACGCTCGACGCCCTGCTGCAGCGCTACGAGGGCCGCAGGCCCGTGGTGGTGTTCGAACCCCGTTCGGCCACCAGCCGGCGCGCCGTGTTCCAGCGCGAATACGCGCAGGTCCTTTCCGCCGCCCCCCGCGTGCTCCTGGCGCCCGCCTACGACCAGAGCCGCATTCCCCCCGACCAGCGGCTCGACATGGTGCGCCTGCGCGCCGACATCGCCGCATCCGGCGCCCGCGCGACGCTGCACGCCGATTTCTCCGACGTGCTGGAAACGCTGAAAGCCGAAGCCGCATCCGGCGATCTGGTGATCTTCTTCTCCTCCGGGGCCATGGGCGGCATCAAGCAGCATTTCGCCCGTTTCCTGACGGAATCCTGAAAACCGCCGTGCGGCCGACAGAGGCCGCCGGGGCTGGCCCCTACATTCCCCCATATTCTCGTCTCTCCGAAAAATCCGAAGCCGGAATCAGGCGCTGACAGGGTTCAGGCGTTCATTCCTGCACGGTGAAGGTGAGATCGCCGGAAGTACCCGCCGAACGCAAAACCACCAGTGTCCAAACACCGACCTCTGCCGGCGTAGTCAGGGTGGCCGTCCCCGATTCGAAAACTACAGGCTGCACGAGGGTCTCCGTGCCGCCCTGGAAAATGGCCATCATGCGCATGGAGGCGGCATCGGCGGTGGAAACGGTGTAGGCGCGGGAGGCCTCGGCCGTGAACTGGAAATAGCGGTATGCCGAAAGGGCCAGCGATGTCTGCACGGGGGTGCCGAACACGACGGGATTGGGCGTGGGAGACTGCAGCGCATCGCCCAGCGTGGCATAAGCGTAGCGCCCGTCGGCCACGGCGGGATCATTGAGCCAGTTGGCCACGGCCCAGTCCGCCAGGCAGTCGAAGGTATCGTAGTCGTCGCCCTTCAGCGCCGCCAGCGCCTGGTCGAATGAAGCCACACCATCCGCCGTATTCGCCACCAGTTGCCCGAAGAAAGCCGGCCCAAGGAAATCCAGCGCCCACGACGCGAACAGGAAGCCCGCCCCATAGGAAAAACTGCGCACGTCCGCCACCAGCAGGGGCGTGGTGCCCGTGCGAGACAGATACGCGTTTGCAGCCGGCAGATCAGACCAGAATCCGGAGAGCACCATGCCGCCCTGCGAAAAGATCTCATCCAGCCAGCCTTCCTCGCTCTGGTCGTGGCCATAGGAGACCATGTGGGTGAACTCGTGGGCCAGCACGCCCAGCAGATAATCGGAATCCGGCGCGTGATGCTCGCAGTCGATGTACACCATTTCCGTGAGGTTGGAGAACGTGCCCGGCACCTGGTTTTCCCGCCGGAAATAGCCGTCGAACTCCGTGCCGTGATACGAGCCGAGCTTGGAGATGAACACGACGATGTGTGGATCCGAATCCACGTCCGGCGGCTCGCCGAACACGGAAGTCACGGCCGTGTAGATGCCGACTTCCGGATTGCCGGGCGTGGCCGTTTCCCATGCCCGCACGACGTTCTGCACCATGGTGGCGTCCACCGTGCCATCGGCCCAGGCGTCGTCGGCCACGTACACGTAGACGTGCGGTCCCTCGCCCTGGCAGGTGGAGGCGATCTGCACGTTTCGCGGCGGCATCACCGTGAGGTCGTAGTTCCAGAACTCCCGGGGCGGCGCGGAACAGGGCAGTTGGTTGTTCGTGTTATTCGTATTGTTGGAATTGTTTACATTGTTTATATTATTAGTATTATTTATATTATTTATGTTGTTTATATTATTCGTGTTATTGGCATTGTTCGCATTCTCTGATTTTTTCCCATCGTCACAGCCGATGAGGAGCACCATCGAGAACACCAGGAAAAAGGATTTCATGACGACCCTCCCTTCACGTGCCTGCACCTTAGCCGGTATCCGGAAGAAAGCAACAAAAAACCGAGCCGGATTTCCGGATTCCGTTGCAATATCTGCCGGCCGCGAAAAAAAAATCAGCTTTGACCGGGCGAAAGGTTCATGCTACACAGACGCATCGGGAGGTGGATCATGAAACACCCTGGATGGTTGGCCCTGTTCGCCGTGATGGCCGGCTTGCTGGCCTGCGACCCCATTGAAAAGAAAACCAATAATAATAGCACGAACAATACCAACAATACAAACAATACAAACAATGCAAATAATGCAAATAATACAAATAATACAAATAACACCAACAATACCAACAACACCACCCCGGGAACCTGCACGGCGGCCGATTTGGCCTATCAATCCCAATGCAGCCCGGGATACAAGTGCACCATCTACAATACGCAGCGGCAGGTGGGCTGCATTGAGGACGACGGCCCCCTGAGCGTGGGCGAGCCCTGCGCGCCCGTTTCGGACGGCCGCACGCAGGACGGGTGCCCGCGCGGCAGTTACTGCTTCCAGGATGGCACGACCACCGGCTTCTGCCGCATGTTCTGCCCGGTCCCCTATCTGCCATGCGATGAAAATTCCATGTGCTACCAGCCGGTTTCCGCATCCGGCGGCGCCACGGCCTATCTGTGCATGCCCACCGACGACTGCGACCCGCTCAATCTCACGGGCTGCGCATCGGGGACATGCTACGTGTACGTGTCCGGCAACTACCAGACCAAATGCGAGCCGTCCGGAACCCTGCTCAAGGACCAGCCGTGCGTGAAATCCAGCGACTGCGCCCCGCGGCACACCTGCTACGAGGGCGTATGCCGCTATCTGTGCACCAGCGCGGAACAGTGCGGCATCGACGTGTGCCAGTACCTGTCCGCCCACGATCCCTACGGGCTTTGCCTGTAATCCACATCCCGACGAGGAGGCATCCGATGAAACTGCGCCATTTCCTTTTCATGACGACGCTCATCCCGCTCATCCTTCCCGGTCCTGCCCTCGCCCGCAACACCTGGACCCAGGCGTTCATGCAGGAAGGCCAGAAGAACTTCGTGATGGCGTTCGATGCCATGTCCGCCACCGATGCCGTTTTCGTGGCCGCGGTGGACAACGGCGGCAACAGCGAGATGCAGGGATACAAGACCGCCAACGGCACCTCCTTCCAGCGCATCATGCTTCCGGCGGCCTCGGGCGGCGGCATGATGTCCATGGTGATCTTCTCGGCCGTCTCCATGTACAGTTCTTCCGTGTACTTCCTGGCGGGCGCCGAAGTCAGTTTTCCCACGTCGAAGAACAAGTTGTGGCGCTCCACCAACGGCGGCGCCTCCTGGGAAGTGGTCACCGAACAACTCCCGGACCTGCCCTCCCGCATCCTCACCCTCTCCGATGGCACGGTGCTGGGCTTTTCGCCCACGGGCATCTTCCGGGTGACCGGGACCACGGTGTCCAACGCCACCCTGCCTTCCCTGGGCGACCGCAAACTGGCGGCCCTCCACATGATCGACGACATGACGGGATATGCCGGCGGGGGCACCGGCCCCACCGATGACGAACCCGGCATCCCGTACGGAAACGGCTTCGTCCTGAAGACCACGGACGGCGGCGCCTCCTGGGTCATGGTGGCCGAGAACCTGCCCGTGCGGGTGGAAGCACTGTTCTTCCTCAACCAGCAGCGCGGCTGGCTGGGCGGCACGGGGCCGGGCGGCGATGCCGGCACGGCCGGCCTGTACCGCACCGACGACGACGGCGCCACCTGGACGGCCCAGACGCTACCCAAGCATCCGGCCTTCGACGTGGAAATCAGCCTGCCCTTCAAGTACACCCAGCACGTGGAGGAAACGGCGCCCAGCGCCGTCACGGGCGTGCGGTTCTTCGACTGCAACCAGGGAGTGGCATCGGGACTGGCCTGCATCGGCGGCTGCGATTCCGAAGAACCCACCTACATCAGTTTCCTCTGGTACACGGCCGATGGCGGCGCCTCCTGGACGTTCGATCCCGATTTCGAGCCCGCCATGAGCGGCGGCCAGATGATGCCCGAGGCCAAGAAGATGTCGGCCCTGCTGTTCATGGCCTTCCCCGACATCAACCACGGCTTCCTGGCCGGCCAGCACGTCCTGGTGGTGCGCTATGCCGCCCAGGATCCGCTGCCGCTGCCGGGTCCCCCGCCGGACACCTGCCTGGGTGGAAACAATAACAACAACAACAATAACAATAACAATAACGATGATGGCACGGGCGGCAGCGAGGATGGCGGATGCGGCTGCCGCGTGGGGTCGCGCGGAACCTCCCTGCCGTTCTTCGGGACAGCGGCCGTGGTGGCCGTGATCATCGGGCTGCGGATTCGACGGAAACCAACTCCAGATCGAAAATGAGATCCTCGCCGGCCAGGGGGTGGTTGGCATCCAGCGTCACGTGGTCGTCCCCGACATAGGTGACCACGGCTACCACGCTCTCCTGCCCCGAAGCATCGGTGAGTTCCAGCATCTGCCCCACCTGCGGCGTGATCTCCAGCGGAAAATTCACCCGCGGCACGTTGAGCATCAAGGCTTCCTCATGCGGGCCATACGCTTGATCGCACGGAATGGTCACGGTCTTGGTCTCGCCCACCTCCATGCCCTCGATGGCCGCGTCGAATCCCGGAATCACCTGGTTGGCTCCCACGATGAACTCCAGCGGCTCCCCATCCCGGGAAGAATCGAACTGGGTGCCGTCCTCCAGCCGGCCGATATAATGCACTTGAACCTGATCGCCTTTTTTCGCCTTAGACATGTTTCCTCGCTTGTTCGGGGTTGTCAGTCCAGCGCCATGGGCAGCACGGACCCGAAATACTTGATGAGCACGATTTTTTCTCCGTTCATTCCCGCGCGCGCCTCCTTCTTCCAGGCATGCGGCGGCAGATCGCCCGCCCACGGCGGACGGGAGGACAGTTTCGCCAGAACGGGCGCCGGATTCCACGCCTTTCCGTCCCGCAGCGACTTCGCGCCCTGCAGCACCTGGCACTGCACGTCACAGGGCGTGGGAAACACCGCCTTTCCGGCCGCCACGTCCCGGGCCAGTCGTTCCAGGGCGCCTACCCGCTCCTGCAACTTCTTCTCGAATTCCTGCGTTTCCCGCAGGAAAGCCTCGAGCGCCTTCTGGCGCTCTTCTTCCTGACGGATCTTCGCCGCATCCCGCGATGCGGCCAACGCGGCCAGATAGGCGGCAGAAAAACGGCGGCTGGTGGGTTCCATCTGCACGGCGCGGGCGAAATCCGCCAGGGCCTCGGCCGGAGCCCCCGATTTCTGCGCCAGCATGGCCCGGGCGAAATGGAACATCGGAATCTGGGCATCCTGGGATTTGGCGTAGTCCAGGGTCCGGCGCGCCTTCGCGATTTGAGCCGTCTCCAGTTGCGCATACGCGAGCAGGCTCAGCACCAGCGGGTCGGAGGGCACATCCACCAGAATCTCTTCCAGCCGGGTGCGCGCCCGCTCCATGCTACCCGCGTCGAGCAGGCGCAGCGCCGCCTGCGTGCGCAGATACACGCTGCGCGGATAGGCCCGCAAGCCTTCATCCAGCGCCGTATCGGCCTGCGCCGTGCGGCCCAGGGCCCGCAGCACCTGGTGGCGAAGTTGATGGAGGCTTTCCGGCGGCGTTGCGTAGGCCTTCCAGGCCTGCTGAAGGTATTCGTCCGAGAGCCCCGGGTCGGACGCGCGCATGGCCAGCGCCCCCAGGGCATGCGGCAGGCGCGCACCGAAATCCCCGGACGCCAGCAGATCCTCGATCGCCAGGATGCCGCCCACCGCCGGCAATGGATAGAGCCGGGTGCGCAGAATCCAGGGATCCTTTTTGACGAGCGTGGTGAAATAGCGGGCCGCCTTCGCCTTGTCGCCCCGGGCGAAATGCATGATGGAAGCAGCCATCAGCACATGCGGCTTGCCTCCGCCCAGGGAAAGCGCATTCTCGATGGCGGTGATCGCTCCGGATGGATCCCCCGCATCCCAAGCGAAGCGCGCGCACCAGTAGTGGAAATGGGGATCGCGCAGCGCCAGCCCCGTTTTCATGGCGCACATGCGCCGCGCAGCCGGCACGTCCCGGCCCTGCAGCAATGCCAGCAGCACCAGCGTGTAGATACCGGGCGCCTCCTGGACCTTCAGCGCCTGCGTGAAATGATAGCCGGCCGCCTGCGAATCCCCGTCCGCCAGGAGCGCCCCTCCGGCCAGGACCTCCTCGGCCATGTCCCCCTGTGCGGCACTCTTATGCGCATGCGCCTGTGGCACCCCCAGCAGGAAGATCAGCAAGGCCAGTCCCGTGACGTGAAAAGTCATGGCACCCTCTCCACGGGAGGCGGCAGACGCACCGGAAGCCGAACCTGCGGAAAATCCCGCATCTTCTTCACGGTTCCGCGGTGGACGTCGATGATGCGCTCCTTCGTGGCGAAGCGCAGGCGGAAAGACGACAGGAACGCCCCGCCCACGAGGGCATCCACCTCCCGTCCGGTTTCCACGCGCAGGGAACTCAAAAATTCATCCTCCACCATCACCGTGTACACGTTCTCCACGAGGGTGGCCGGCGCGTCCGCGAAGGACACCTGCCGCAACTCGGTGAGCGGCGCGGATACCACGCCATAGGCCGTGACCACCTGGGTGGAGCCGTGATCGGGACGGCCCGCCATTCCCAGGGATTCCAGAACCGTCCGCTTGAGCACCATGTAGGAAGCGCCGGTGTCCAGGAGCGCCAGCACCCGGCGCCCTTCCAGGTTCACGTACACCAGATGGCGCGTGGCACCCACGGAAAGGCTCTCCCCCGTGCTCAGGCGGTAGCGACCGCCGCCGGTGAGGACGAAAGACACGCGCGCATCGGCCGGATCCCGTTCGGGAAACCCGCGGGGATAGAGGGTGACGGTGCGCCCCGGATAATCCAGTTCCCAGTCGAAATAGACGAGGAGATTGGCGCCCAGCAGGCCGGCCACGGGCACCCAGTCGTCGAAGAAATCCTCGAATACGAACGGCAGGTCGGGAAAGAGCAGGCCCAGGCCGTTCATCTGCAGGCGATACACCCCCGCTCCCGCGTCATAGTGCCCCACGTCGGCCAGGTGCACGGGGCTTCCGGTATCCAGCACGAAGGGGCGGGTCCCCGGCTGCAGATCCAGTTCCAGATCCACCTCGGGCGTGAGCGAGGAAAGCCGGATGGAAACGGGCACCCCGCCTTCCCCAATGTATTTGATCCCGGCATTGGACGAATCGTCGCACGCGCCGAAGACGAGAATGCAAAGAAAGGCGGCGCCCAGGACACGCGTGCGCATCAGTCCACGAATCCCACGATGTTCTTGCGCTGCTTGGCCAGCAGGAACGCCTGCTTGACGTCGTCGAAGACCCGGCGGCCCGGGGGCAGGCCCTCCAGTACCAGCACCGGGTTCGTCTTGTCCCGGGTGATTAGTTCGACCCGCGAAATTCCGAGCATGCGCTCGGACAGGGTCTGATGGAACACGATGTCGTCGATGCGCCACATTTCCAGGTTCTGGATGGTCTTGTTGAACACGCCGCTTTCGTATTCGATGTTGAGATTGGTGATCTTGTAGCGCTGGCTGCGCCGCCGGATGCGGATCCAGGCGAACCATCCGGCGCCGAAGAGCAGGAGAAGCAGGGGAATGTAGAACTTGACGATGGCGTGCCATCCGGGAAACTTCACGGCCACGAAGATCATCCAGGCGATGCCCAGCAACCCCAGCATCGCCGCCTGGAAGAGTCGGTTGAAATCCGCCTGCCAACTGGGACAGCCCTCCCAGATGAGCCGTTCTTCGGCAGGCTGATCGTGTCCGGCCAGGGGGGAATTCTCGTTCTGCTGCTCCATGGTTCCTCCTCCATGCCCGTCGTGTCAGGAAACCGTTGATGCCTGACCCGGGACGGCCCCGGCTTCGTGGGGGAAGCGGGACGAAAATCGCAGGCACTATACCACAGCATGGGAAAAAACCATCCCCCAACATCGAATTCGTTTTTCCCGCGCCAAAACCTAGTTCATCCCCGATGTGGACGTGGTGTGGTATTCCACTTCCTCCGGACTGGGCAGGCCGGTGGCATTCCCGAAAATCCCGTGCCTGCGGAAGAACACCCGCAGATCGCGCTGCAAGCCCAGCAGATCTTCCTGGTTCGGCTCCGCGAGGAACTGGATGCCCATCAGGTACTTGCCCGGGCTCTCGCGGTCGATCCAGACGACCTTGCCCGGCACGCGCATCTGCTTGTCCACCGCGGGCAGGGTGAACTGCACCAGCAGGCGGGAGCCGGCCGTGGGCAGGGAAGACGCGGAAATCATCATGCCGCCCAGGCCGATGTTGCGAATCTCGCAGGGATGCCAGAGATCGGTGTCCGCCAGGGACCACGCCGCCCGCAGGGATACGGGATGCCGCGTGTAATTGCGCCGGAACACCTTGGGTGTCTGTTCGGAAGACAACTGGTTGAGCAGGAAATCCAGTTTGCGGCGCTGGTTGGGCTGCACCCAGGCCATCACCCTGTTGCGGAAACTGTTGTCGGGTTGCCGCTGGGGCTGCAGTTTTTTCACTGTCACGCGCAAATGTTCACGCTCGTTGTAATTCGGAAAATCGAATTCCAGGATGATTTCCTCTCCCTTTCCAAAAACGGCCTTGGTCTCGAAGAGGATCATGTCGGTCGCGGCTTCGTAATATTGCTGGAAATCCCTCGGATTTTCCAAAACGATTCGATGGACGCGCATGAAGTCGACCTTCCCGGCGTTTCGACGCCCCGACCCGACAATCATTATTATCGGCAGTTCTCTGCGTTTTTCAAGTTCTTTTTTTATCCAAGTTGGAAATTTTCCAGTTTCATGAAAATTTGTAAGCACCAAAACCCAAAAAACTGCACGCTGGTCCGCAATTTTTTAATATAGGCGCACACACGAGAATTCAGACGCCCAACCAGAGACGCCAGACATCCTGCAGAAAAAAAGTTTCCACGGCGCCCAGCGCCAGAAACGGACCGAACGGCATGGGGGTTAGCATCCAGGTTTCAGGCGGCATGCGAAAAATCGCATCGAATTCGGGGTCGGATTCGGAAATGCCCACGTAGGGGACCGGCGGATCGCGCCGCAGACGCAGCGCCAGAAACGCGAGCGAAACGACAAGCCCCTGCACGGCCGCCAGGAACACCACGGGGAAAAGCGCCCAGGGTCCCAGGCCAGCCCCGATGAGCGCCAGCAGTTTGGCGTCGCCAAGCCCCAGTCCCTCGCGCTTGCGCAGCGCGCGGTACAGCCACGAGAGAAACGCGAGGGAAAAGAAGCCGAGCGCGGCCCCCGCGAGCGTTTCGCCCAGCGTGCGCAGTTCCAAAAGCACGAACAGAGCGGAGAACACGACGGTTCCGCCCAGGGTCAGCGTATCGGGCAGGATGAAGGTGTCCCAGTCGATCCCCGACAGGATGAGTAGTAGCCATATATAAAAAAACAGGACGGCGGCCTGCAAAACAGCAAACGGCGACCAGACGACGGCGGCATCCATGTGGAGGACGAGCGCCACCGCCAGCAGGCCGGAAACGGCCTCCACCAGCGCATAGCGGGGCGAGAACGGAGCCTTGCATGAAGCGCAACGCCCGCGCAGCCACAGCCAGGAGAACACGGGAATATTGTGCCAGGGCCTGATGGGCGCATGACAGACCGGACAGGCCGACGGGGGATGCACGACGCTCTTGCCGCGCGGCAGGCGGAAAATCACCACGTTGCCGAAACTGCCCCAGATCGCGCCCCACGTAAAGGCGAGCGCCACCCACACGGAAAAGGGAACGGCCGCAAAATCCATGGGGGGTCAGGAGCGGGGCGGCGGCGTCACCAGCGGCGGCGGGCGCAGGATGGCGGTCTCGGTGGCGGGCGTACGCGCGGAGAGCACGTTGAACACCTGCACGGGATGTGCCTTGCCCTTGACCATGATGGGCTCGCGCACCTCGAAGTTGAAATGGTCGCGCACGTGCTGGTAGGTGGCCTCGCCGATGATGATCTCGTTGGCCTTGGCGTACGAGCACAGGCGGGCCGCCAGGTTCACCGGGTCCCCGATGACCGTGTACTGCATGGTCTTGGAGGAGCCCAGCGCGCCGCAGACCACCTCGCCGGTGTTGATGCCGATGCCGATGGCGATCGGTTTCTTGCCCTCGGCGATACGCGCGGTGTTGTAGACCTCGAGCGACGCCAGCATCTCAAGCGCGCACTCGACGGCCTTGCGCGGCCCATCCTGGATGGTGACCGGCGCGCCGAAGAGCGCCATGATCTCGTCGCCCACGAACTTGTCCAGCGTGCCCTCGTAGCGGAAGATGATGTCCACCATCACCTCGAAATACGTGTTGAGCATGTTGACGATCTCGCGGGCTTCCATGTTTTCGCTCATGGACGTGAAGCCGCGGATGTCGGAGAAGAGCATGGTGACCTGCTTCTGCTGGCCCTCCTGGTTGAAGGACAGTTTGCCGGCCACGACCTGATCCACGAGGTTGGGGCTGAGCAGTTTCTCGAACTGCGCGCGCGTCTTGGTCTCCCCCTCGATGCGCTTGATGAGGTTGGTGTTGGCGATGGCGATGCCGGCCTGGGAGGCAATGCCGGTGAGCAGTTGCAGATCCTTCTTGCTGAAGGCGCCGGTGGCCAACTGGGAATCCAGGTACACCACGCCCAAAAGTTCGTCCCCGTAGAGCATGGGCACGCACATGGTGGAGCGGATGCCCTGCAGAATGATGGAGCGGGCCGCATTGAAGCGCGCATCCATCGAGGCATCGGAGGAAAGCACGGCCTGCTTGCGCTCGGCCACATCGCGCAGCACCGTGCGCGAAACCACGATGTTCTCCTGCGCGGCCGACGGATTGCGGTGGCGGGAAACGGCCGGACGCAGTTCGCCATGGCCGTCGGGCAGAAAGATGATGCCGCGATCGCAGCGGAAAATCTCGAAGATTTTGTCGAGAATCTTGCCCAGCAGCGCGTGCAGGTCGGCTTCCACGCCCAGGTAGGTCGCCACCTCGTGAGAAATGCGCAGACGCTCATAGTCCTGTCGCAGCACCTGCTCGGACGTGATGGAGGACTCAGGCACGAAGTTGCCCGCGTCCGCATTGAGTGTCTGGTGAATCTCGGAGGACACCGCATCCTGCGAAACCAGCACATCGGCCGCCTGCGGCCGGGAGACGTCGCCCTCTACGAAGCGCAGCAGGGTAGCCCCCATGCTGATCTCGTCGCCGTCCCTCAACTGGACTTCCGTGATGCGCTGTCCGTTGACGTAGGTGCCGTTGAGGCTGCCCAGATCCTTCAGGACGTAGGCCCCGTCCTTGAGCCGCACCACCTGGGCATGCACTTTGGAGAGAATGCGGTCCAGAATCTGGATCGTGTTGCGCGGCATGCGCCCGATGGTGGTGAAATCCTTGAGTTCATGAGCTTGCGGGGGATCCTGGGAGACGATGATGAGTTGCGCCATGGGTTGCCACTTCCACCGCCGAGCGGTTTCGACGCCAACAGTGTATTGGGGGACGCCCGAAAGTAAAGCAAAAATTCATGAAATGGGCTACACGCCCACACTTTTTTCAAATTTTTTTGATTTTTTCATGCGTGCCGGAGTGGAGCTGAGGGGAATCGAACCCCTGACCTCTTGAATGCCATTCAAGCGCTCTCCCAACTGAGCTACAGCCCC
>CAZEZP010000090.1:0-9075 GCA_964516435.1 uncultured Kofleriaceae bacterium
CGGTTGCACGTCGCCTCCACCTCCGAAAGGATGTGCGAAGAGAGCAGCACGGTATGATTGCGCCCGTATTCCTTGACCAGATTGCGGATTTCGATGATCTGCAGGGGATCTAACCCGGTGTAGGGTTCGTCGAGAATGAGCACTTCGGGCTCGTGGATGAGCGCTTGCGCCAAGCCGACCCGTTGTCGGTACCCCTTGGACAGGTGCGCCACGGGACGGGAAAGGTATTTTCCGATTCCGCACTGCTCGGCCACCCGGTCGACAGCCCGGGTCAAGTCCGCCCCCGACAGGCCGCGGGCTTCTCCCATGAAACGCAGGTACTCGCACACCCGCATGTCGCGGTACAGCGGCGCGCTTTCGGCAAGATAGCCGATGCGGCGCTGCACTTCGATTTCCTGCGTGCAAACATTGAATCCCGCCACCTGCACCGTTCCGCTCTCGGGATACAGGTTGCAGGTGAGAATTCGGATGGTGGTTGTCTTTCCAGCGCCGTTGGGGCCGAGAAACCCCACGATCTCCCCCTTGTCCACGTGGAACGAAACATTGTCAAGAGCCAAAAAACTACCGTAATGCTTGGTGAGATTCTCGACGTGAATCACGGTCCTCTCCTTTTGCGGCCTCCAAAAGGCCGCGCATCCGAAAACGCCAGAAAACTCCCGCGTACGCCAAATCATTCCCGACGGGGGAACGCGGCGAAAAACACCGGAATTTTCCAGCTGCCGCGAATATAGACGCATTTCGATCTTTGGCAAGATGGCTCAACGTGAAGATGCCTGCCAACAGGTTCGGGCCCGGCCGGCACTTTCATGCATGCCGTCAGTCCACGATATGGAGGTTGAGGGTATTGGTGCGCTGCTCTTCCCCATCGATGCCCAACGTCACCGCGATGCGATCCCCGCTCGATGCCAGTCCCAGTTCCTTCAGGATGCGATCGCAGGTCGCCATCATTTCTTTTGGTGAAGGTTGAGGCGGGCAATAAAGTGGAAACACACCGCGCTCCAGCGCCAGCCGAGCCAGGACTTCCCGGCGGGATGTGAGCGCCACCACCGGGATGGGCGGATGGTGCTTGGCTACCTCCCGGGCGGTCTGTCCGGTCCGGGAAAACACGACGATCATTTTCACATCCAGATGGTCTACCGCCAAAACGGCGGCATGGGCGATGGCCTGCGTGAAATCGGTGGCCGGCGGAAACGCCATCGGCACGACCGCGAAGAACGGATCGCGCTCCACCGTTTCGATGATGCGCGCCATCATCTCCACGGCCGCGACCGGATGCGCTCCCACCGCGGTTTCCGCTGAAAGCATGACGGCCGATGTCCCGTCCAGGACCGCATTGGCCACATCGGACACCTCGGCGCGGGTGGGCGTGGGATTGGAAATCATGGATTCGAGCATCTGGGTGGCCGTGATCACCGGTTTGGCGCGCAGCCGCGCCTCCCGGATGAGCCGTTTCTGGATGGCCGGAACGAATTCGAAGCCACGCTCCACCCCCAGATCCCCCCGCGCCACCATGATTCCATCCGCGGCCTCCAGGATTTCATCCAGATTGTCCAGCGCCACGGGCCGCTCCATCTTCGCGATGATGGGCACTCCCCCTGCGATCCGGCGCAGTTCCTGAATGTCCGAAGCCCGCTGCACGAAGGAAAGCGCCAGGAAATCCAGCCCCAGATCCAGGCCGAAGTAGGCATCGGCGCGGTCCTTTTCCGTCAGCACGCTCATGGCGAGACAGGTACGGGGAAAATTCACGCCCTTGCGGCTCTTGAGCCGCCCGCCCGCGACCACCCGGCACACCAGACGGTCCCGTGCGGCCGAAAGCGCCGTCAGCGCCAGATAGCCATCATCCAGCAAAACCGGATCCCCCGGCGCCACGACGGAAAAATCCGTCACCTGGGAAACGGGGATTCCGCCGGAGTTCCCTTCCCGCACCAGCACGACCTCCTCCCCCAGCGACAACTGGATTCCGTCCCCGAGGTCTCCGGTGCGAATCTTGGGCCCGCACAGATCCCCGAGCACGGCCACATGCCTTTTCAGCCGGGCGGCCCCTTCCTTCACGCGAAAGAAAGCGCGCGCATGGGATTCGTGATCCCCATGCGAAAAGTTGAGCCGCACCACGTCCACGATGTGCAGCAGCCGCTCGAGCACCTCGTCCGAATCCAGAGCCGGTCCCATGGTGGCCACGATCTTCGTCTTGCGCATGAAAGCACCTCCATTCATCAGCCCCCCACCCACATCCTCGTTTTTTCACTTTTTTGCCAGCGCAAGGCACCGCCGGAAAGCAAATGCCTCCGCCTCAATCGAGATTGATGCCATTTTTGGCACAAAGGCTCTTGATGGTGGACTTCAAAGAAGTAGAGACCCTGGAATATGCCCACTTGGCCCACGCCGCATTCTGCGATCTGCACCCACACAATCCTACAATCTTGGCCGCATTGGGATCCTGGGAAATGCCATACGCCTTCTGCGCCAGTTTCACGGCCTTGGAGCAATCGGAACCCTGGGCGGCCTGGGCCTGCGCCAGCAACGCGCCGGCATCCTCGGGCGTCTTTTCCGGCGTCTTTTCCGGCGTCTTTTCCGGCATCATCTCGGGCAGCATGGGCGGAGGAGTCATGTCCGGCGGCGGATTCACGGCCACGGAACCGGACGCACAGGCTTTCTGGCTCTCCAGGAGGTCGAACATCTGGTCGGATCGCAAAACCAGATCCTTCGCCACGCCGACGAGCGTGTCGATGGCCTGGCAATTCCGGGCCAACGCCATCTGCTTGGCCTGCGGAACCGCATTCTGGAGGAAGGCATTGCGAATCACATCCTTCTGTTTCTGAGCCTCTTCGCCATAGACGGAATCGGACGGAATCTGCTCCATGGACCTAAACGCGGCCGTCCACTGGCCCGCGGCCACCTGGGCGCCCACCTCGTCGATGGCCTTCTTGTACTCGAGATTCTTCTGCAGGTTCTTCTTTTCGGCATTCAGGCGTTCCGCATCCGCATCCTGCATCTTCCCGCCGGCGAGCGCCTCGTCGATGGCGGCGATGGCTTCCTTCCACTGGCGAGAATTTCGCAACTCACCCACACGGGCCAGCACCTGATCGGCCGTTGGAACGGCCGCCGCCGTCGGCGACGACGATTTCCCACCGAAAATGCGGTCGCCAAAGAGGACGAACGCAGCGCCCACCACCACCACCAGCAGAACGACACCGATGATGACGGCCTTGGAACTGCCCCCTGCGGATTCGCCATAGGCGTCCGCCACGAAGTCGAACTTCTCTCCGGGAGCGACGAACCGCAGGCGGACATGGCCGAGATCCAGAATGTCGCCCTTGCGCAGGGACACAGAGGAACTGTACTGCTCACCGTTGATGCGAACCCCGTTGGCGCTCTTCAGATCCGTGATGGTATAGCCGCCGTCGGCATACGTGATGCGGGCATGATTGCGGGAAATGGACTTGTGATCGATGACAATGTCGTTTTCGGCCGTGCGCCCGATGACCATCGGCGTCCGATCGAGTTGATAGAACGTGCCGGCCTGGTTCGTCGTGAGCAGCACCAGTTGGGCCACCTCGGCCGCAGGAATCAGTTGGGTCCCCTCGCTCCACGAGGTTGGAGCCGGTTCAGGACTGGAAACGGCCGGAACGGCGGCAGACGATGAAACGGCAGGCGCGGGGGCAGCCACGGCCGCAGGCGCAGCCGCCGCAGACGCGGCCGGAGCCGCATCCGCAGAAACCATGGCCTCCATGTCCACCCGCTCCACCGGCACCGTGGCCATCTCCTCGAAGGGATCCGCTGCCTCCTGCTCGTCGACCTTGAGCATCAGCGTGTAATCCCCGATGAGAATCTTGTCTCCTTCGGAAAGTTGGCAGGGAGCCGTGATGCGCTCGCCATTGACCTTTACGCCGTTGTAACTGCCCAGATCCTCGAGGAAAATGCCTTCCGGCTTCTGCACGATGCGGGCGTGCTTGCGGGAAACGTTGCGCTCCGTCAAGCGAATCGTGTTTCCCTCCTTGCGGCCGATGGTCACCTCGTCGCGAAGGAGGCGCACGACTTTCACTTGCTTTTCATCGTCTTCAATGATGAGTTTCAGCATTGCCACTATTCGCCTCTTTGAAGAAGCCAAGCTGGAGTCAGCTTATTTCCAATGACACCGGAAGTCAAGGCATTTTCACGAAAAGTCGGGCTTTTCCACCTGCGCTTTTGGCGCCCCGTCCTTCGTTCCCCTGTCCCGGTTTCCCATCGGGCCGAAACAGCCGCCCGACGCCAATTCGCACAATTCCCTGTAGAGCGCCATCAACCATGGCGCAGATTCCAACAAAGAATTCATGTGCAATTTTATAGTCGCCATATCCCCGCGCACCCAGGGTCCGGTCAATCCTGCATCCCCGCGCTCCAGCCAGGCCGAAAGGCCGCCTTCCACCAGCCTTCGCACCCAGCGCGCCGCCAACTCGGGCGGCACACCCAGGGTTTGCAGGAGAAAAGCCGTTTTTTGCTCGAGCACCTGCGTGCCATTGGACAGCAAGGCGCACAGGCCATGAAACAGCGCCCGGTCCTTGCCGGCAATCGGCAGCACGTCCGCGGAAAGCGCGCCCAGCAGAAAGGAAAAAACGGATTGCTGCGTGTTTCCCGTAACGGAAAAGAGCCGCCCCCGCAAGTCGACGTCTGCCGAAGGCACGGCGAGAACGGGATGCAGGATTCCCAGATTTTCCGGCGCAAGCGCCATCCCGCCGAACACGTCGAGCGGGTCGTGCATGCCGCCCGCATGCAGGCACAGGGGTTTTCCGGAATCCCAGAACGAGGGATCGGCCGCAGGCTTCCAGGAATCTGGCGTACAAAAAATCAAGCCTGCCACCGGATGTGCGCACCAGCCTTCCCGCCAGTCGCTGAAGACCAGAATCCCCTCCCGGCGGGCGATTTCCCGACGCTCGGGATCGGGGTCGGCGCACCAGCGAGGACGGAATCCGGCCAGGCGAAGCGAGGAAAACAGGGATCCCCCGACCCGGCCCAGTCCGATGATGGCGAAATCCGGACAAACGGCCGGGGCGAAGCCGTACAGGTTTTCCCTTCGGATGTAGGCGCAGACCCTGGCATGCATCCACCCCTCGGGCATCTGGCCAGCCGCCAGCCGCCGCCGGATTTCGGCCGAGGAATAATCGGGAACGGACGGAACCGGATCCCCGAAACGCCAGATGCCGCGGCGCACGAACACGAAAGGCACCAGACGGCGCAGATCCTCGATGCGGTGCCACGAGTCGAGTTGCCGCTGATCCTCTCCCAGCGCCAGCGAAAAGCGGCACTCCGGATGGCGGGCTACGAGATGCTCCACCGTATTCACGGTCCAGGACGGCGCGGGAAGCGTCGCCTCCACGTCGCATACCCGCACCCGGGAGCCGAAATCCTCGAGCGCCAGTTGCAGCATGCGCAACCGGTGCTCGAAGGACGCCAATTCCTTCCCGAAGGGGTGCGAGGCGACCGGAATTGCCCAGACCTCGTCGAACCCCGCGTGCAGCAGATGGAGCACCACCTGGGCGTGCCCCAGATGGGGCGGATTGAAACTTCCGCCATAGAGCGCCACGCGTTTTTCCATCACAATTCCTTTTTTTGGTGGAGGAATCCCTCCACGGGCCGGGCGCGCGCCGCCTTGAACGCAGGAAACAGCGTCGCCAGGATGCACAGGACCAGCGTGGTGACCGAAATCATGGCGACATTGGAAAACTGGATGGAGACCGGCAGGTGATTGATGATGTACACTTCCGGATCCAGCGGGAAGGAATAGGCCCGCAGCACGCCGCACATCATCAGGCCGATGCCCTGCCCGAGCGCCATCCCCAGAAGACCGATGACCACGCCGGCGAAGATGAAGATGCGCGCCACGGCGTTGTCCGAGGCTCCTAGCGCCTTCAGGATGGAAATTTCCTTGCGCTTGTCGAGCACCAGCATGTACAGGGCCGAAAGGACGCCGAACGCCGCCACTGAAATGAGGAAAAACAGCAGGACCCAGATGACCACCCGATGGAACTGGAGGTTCTGGAAGACCTGCGGATTGAGCGCGCTCCAGGTCACCACACGCACGTTCATGCCCGCGGCCTCGTAACTGGCGGAAAGCCGCTCGGCCGCGGCATCGGCGCGGTCCATGTCCGAAAGGCGCATCTCGATGCCGAAAATGGTGTCGGAACGGCCGTCCACCCGGGGGTTGAAGGCATAGGAGACGTTCAGGTGCACGTATGCCAGTTTCTGGTCGTACTCCTCGAATCCGGCGAAGAAGATTCCCACTACGCACATGTCCAGATTCCGGACGCGGGGCGCCACGGATCCGGCATCCACCGTCATGCCGAACGACGACATCGGGGAAACCAGCGTGACGGCATCCCCCGTCCTGACGCCCAGGCGGCGCGCCAGTCCGGCGCCCAGGATGATGCCCGGCCAGCGGTGGTCAAAACGCCGGCAGTAACTGTCGCCGTCCATGGCGGCATCCGCAACTGGCGCATCGGCCGTCGCCTCGCTGTCATCCTCCGCGGAAGCGGACTGCGGCTCGTCCGCCACGAAGGGATTGCGCTCCAGTTCCAGCATGTTGCCTTCCGTCATGTGGCGTGGCAGATCCAGGACGCGCATGGCCAGAAACGGCCGGATGCCCTTGACGAGCACACCTGAATGCCGCTCGCGGCGCACGATGAGCATCTCGTTGAGATTGAACGGCGCGGCTTCCACGACATCCGGATCCTGGCGCGCCAGGCTCAGGATCCGTTCCGGATCCGCAAAGGTCGCCCCCTGCGGCATGAGCAGGATGTGCCCATTGACCCCCAGTATCTTTTCCTTGAATTCCCTCTGGAATCCGGATGAAACGTTCCAGACCACCGTCAGCACCGTGGTCCCCAGCAGCACGCTGGTGATGGAAATGGTCGTAAAGACGGAAAAGAACCGCAAAAGGAAAAAAATGGAAGCCCCCAGCGCCCCCGCTCCCAGCAGAAGCGCGCTGGCAAAACGCAGCCAGCCGTCCCCGAACAGAAAGCCGGCCGCCCCGGCCATGCACAATGCGACCATCGCAGCGAAGGCGTAATGCACCCATCGGCGGGGCTTGGCCCCATACAGATACCGCCAGCCGGCAAACAACTCGAACATTGCGCTACTCACCCCCACGGCCGATGCGATGCCAGTGGATGCCCCGGGAAGGAGACGAGGACCACAGGACCCAGCGCGGACGGCCGACCAGCGCGGACACGGGCACGCGCAGCCACGCGGGTTCTACCACGACATTGCGGAAATCGGAGAGCAAAAACACCTCGTCCTGCGCCAACTGGAAGTTCAGATGTCGCGCCAGGGCGGGAAACGTCCGGGAATCCGGCGAAACGGCGATGTGGCGTTCGATGCCGTCCTGCACCTCCACCCGGATGCGGCAGGGCAGAAATTCGCCGTCATCCCGCATCCATGCGCAAAATTCAGTGGAATCCCGATACACGGCGGCTTCGCGCCCCGAAACCCGGTACAGCACGTTCCCGGCTGCGTCTACGTCCAGTTCCACCTCTTCGCCGGGCAGGGCCGCCAGCCGCATGGTGAGGAAGATTCCGCCATGACGCACCGCCAGCGTCCGTCCACGCAACCGCTGCAGATTCCCGGTGTTGCGGGGTCCCGCCAGGATGTCGCCGGGCAGCCCGTCCAGGGAATGCACGCCCGAAACCGTGATGACGAAAGAGGACCCGCAGAACAGCAGGGGCGCGGCCAGTTGCGGCAGAGCCAGGAGCAGCATCGCGAGGCGCGAAGGCGGCCCGGCTTCGGGGCGGGTCTTCACCATCCACGTGTCGGCCACACAAGCCAGTTTCGCCAGCGCGCCGAACCAGAAGACGGGCGACCACGGGGAGGGAATCCAGCCGGCCAGGGAAAGCGGCAGCAACCATGGAAAAGGCCCGGTGAAAAGCCCGGTGAAAAGCGAAGCGAACAGGAAGCCGGAAGCATGCGTCGCCAGGAAGGCGGCCAGGAGGATGGCAGGGGACGCAGCCCACACGAAGCCGCGCAGCCGATGTCCCTGCGCATACTGCCCCAGACCGGAAAACAGCAGGGAAAACAGGGCGCTTCTCCAGCGGATGGACTCGGTGCGCCGGCTCCAGTCCTTCCAGGCGTCTGCAAGGCGCGCCCCCCGGCGGAAATGCAAAGCCATGAGCGTATCAACCCAACTGGAATTCGGATTTCAGGTAGGACTCGCCCTTGGACGTCAGATGGAATTCCTTGGCCCCGCGGCGGGAATCCGCACGTTCCCGCACACGCACCAGACCGGCATCCACGGCCTTCTGCTGAATGACCTTGCGGATGTTCTGCGGCAGGATGGGGAAGCCCAGTTCATCCCCCACCTCGGCGATTTCCTGGGCCAGAAGCCATTTTTTCCCGGAAAGAGCCATCAGGTACAGCACCTTGAGCAACTGGTTGCGGGAAAACACCGGAATCAGAATGTCTTCGGGCAATTCGCGCAATGCTTCGGCCAGCGGGCCCGCGGCAGCCGGCACGGGCGGCGCCTCGCGCGCCGGTTCCGAAGAATCCACGGGAACTGGCGCATCCGCCGGCGCTGCGGGTGCTTCCGGCACGGCTTGCATGGAAGGATCCGCCGCCGGGACCGGCTGCGACTCTGGAGACTGCGACTCTTCCGGCTGCGCCTCCTGGCAGCAGGGCGCCGCTTCCACTTCCTGGCGCCAGCGCGCCAGCCACGGGTCGAGAACGTCCTTCACCGCTGGAAAATGCTGCTCCGCAAGTTCAAGGAATTCCATCGTTTTTTCGGAAATCTTCACCATCACGCGGCAGCCAGTCTCCAGCCCTTTTTCCAGCACCTTGTCCCGAAGCGACATCCACTCGTTCAGATTCGGAAAGTTTTCCAGCATCCTGCACCGTCCTTCCAAGAGGTAAAGTGGAGAGTAGTGAAAATTTCCACGTGCGTCAAGCACTTTAACGACGGATGGAATCCGTATGGAATCCAGATGGAATCCAGATGAAATCCCAAAGACCCCCGCGCCCGGATCCGGACGTTCCGGACGCCGGCTTCCGGGATTCCCTCATGGCACGCCAACAGCGCCGCGCATGCATTTCCACGCGGCCAGCACCCCTGAA
>CAZEZP010000091.1:0-72143 GCA_964516435.1 uncultured Kofleriaceae bacterium
ACATTGAAGGTTTCTACAACAGAATCAGGAGGCATTCGACACTGGGAGGCATCAGCCCCCTGGCGTTCGAAAAATCGGGTTGCGTTCAGACCGCTGCCAAGGCAGCATAACCAATGTGTCTACCTTTTCGGAGCCACACCACCCTTTTTCAAGATCTTCATAGTTGATCTCGCCTCGCGGTGGTCCTAGAGGAATATATTTTTGTGGTGGAATTTGGCCAGAAGGCTGCAGGTTCTGCGCCTGAACAGACTGAACAAGAGAAACGGAAAACACAACCAGCAAAATAATACTTCGCATTGTTTTTCCCTCACTACTGCACGTTTTCCAGTTCGATACGCACGAACGGCACATGGGGCATGGAACGATATTCACGCTTTTCCGGGGTCTCCCCCTGCACCCGCAGGAACAGAACCCCTTCCTTGCCTGCGTTTTCCCGGGCGCAGACATCGGCATTTCCATTGAAGACCAGCCAGAAGCCGCCTTCCACGGGCACATCGAGATTCTGGTGGACCCAGAACCCTTCGCCCTTTTCCAGCGTGCCCGGGGGCAACGCCGCGAGGCTGCCGCTCCATGCATGCCGCTTCTGAGCGGGATTTCCCTGCCCGTCATCGGAGCGGATCTGCCATTCGAAGCGGCCCGGACCGCAGTAGGCGACGCTGATTTTCCGTATGACGGCCTTCTTCGCCCCCCTGGGCAGCCGGATGATCTGTTCCGCCGTCACGTCCGAATTGAAAGTCACCAGGTGCATGTCGGGCTGCAGGCCGGCCGAGGGATGGAATACCCACCTTTTGCCCGCTTCCCGGGACCATCCCTCGCCTTCCTGGACGGCCGATGCACCGGCAGAACCCGGCCTTGAAGCATCAGAACCCGGAACCGTCCGGCCTGCCGGCTGGCAACTCACCAGGGCAACAGATAAAGACACAGATAAAGACAAAAATGCGAGATGTGCTGCAATGCGCATGAAACCCCCATCGAACATGGTGTTGATCAGGAAAATCCTGCCTGAGAAGTTGAAATAATGAAATCCGGCATCCATTGCATGGCTTCCGGTACTGCAAAGGATTTTTTCCGTTATGTTTCAGCCACGGCCCGCCACTCCCAAAACCTTCCACATGGATCCACGAAAAACCCGGCCAGCCACCGGCGGCTTCCTACTCCACATTTTCCAGTTCCACCCGGACATACGGCAGATGGGGAACGGGCAGATACTGCGCTTTCTGGGGGTCGGAATGCTGCACGCGGAAAAACAGCAGCCCTTCCTTTCCCGCATTCCGCCGGGCACATACCGCCGTGTTCCCATGGTACACCAGCCAGAAATTCCCGGTGACGGGAACGCCGATTTTCTGCCTCAGCCAGCGCATTTTGTTCGGTTCTTCCACGACTTCATACTCGTTGTCCTCCTTCGGCAACACCGTAAGTCCCCACCACCGGTGAAGAACCGTCTTGCCCAGTTTGCCATTGTCGTCGTCCAGGATGCTCCAGGAATACAGATCGCCATCATCCTTTCCACAGTAGAGGACGCTGACCGAGCGGATGACGGCCTTCTTCGCTCCTTTGGGCAACCGGATGAACTGTTCACCGAAACTGCTGGCCACAGGCGTATTGAGCTTCATGTCGGGTTCTTCCCTGTTGTCCAACTGGAACACCCAGCGGCCGTCGGCCGTCTTGGACCAGCCATCCCCCTCCTCGATGACAGGCGCGGGAGGCGGTGGAGCCGGAGCGGGAGCGGGAGCCGGCGCAGGAGCCGGCGTCGTCTTCGACGAACGCTGGCAACTCATCCAGAACACGGACATCAGCGAAAGAAACACGGCGAGATTATGCATGGCACTCCTCCTCATGGCCTCGATGAAGCAGAAATGGGATGGATTGGAAAAAGGATGGAAACAACATGGTTGGGAAAACGGAATTTCACAAACATGTTGCGTTCCATTTTGTCAAAAACCCGGAAAAAGTCAACAGGTTTCGATTGCCCATTCGCAATCTTCGATTTTTTTATTATTATAATATTATGAAAATTCTTTGCGTTTTTTCATGCAATTCCATGGCATTCAAGTCTTTGACAGAAAACATGCACATTCGCCATGGAGACTATCTAATCAAATCTATTTTTCAATAAACGAATACCATCATTTCAGCACATGCAATCGTATCCGGCAGGGGGAAACTCCCCGTCACGGACTTCGCCCCCGCGCATTCCAGCGCCGATAAAAAATTTTTGGGATTGCGGCTGGTTCCCTTACATGACGGGGGGAACGAGGATGAAGGCGACCTGGGTGTCGAGCACCGTACCGGTGATCTGGTCCACGACGTCGATGTAGACGAGGTAGGTGCGGGTTTCGGTGGAAGGCGGCGCGCAGTTGATGTTTTCGGCCACCACGTCGAAGACGAGGCGGGCGCCCGGGCGCGAGGACGACGACGTGCCGGCCGCGAAGTTGGCAAAACCGTTGTTGTAGGGTGCGCCGTTGAAGGAAGCCGGCGTGGCCACGGGATTGCAGGAGGCTTCGGGCTCCTGCGGCGGTGGCAGGTATTGATGCGCCACCACGCGCTTGATGAAGCAGGACGTGTCGAACGTGGTGTTGGCGGGGTCGCGCCGCCACGTGGTATATACGTTGAACGTAGAATACTTCACGATGCCGTCCACGCCATCCACGATGGCGGGTCCCAAGCCAGTTCCATTGCCGCTGATGGTGTAGACGAGTTTGCACATGCCGCCGGAAGGCGCCTGGGCCGTGCAGGTGCCGGTCGAGCAGTTGGTGCAGCACTGGTTGGCCCCACAGCGCCACTGGTTGTTGATGTCCTTGAAGGCGCATACGGGCAGGTTGGCTCCGGTGGAGACGGAAATGTCGGTCAAGTGGCCATACGAATCGCCTGAACCGGAGTTCACCGTGATGACGCGCGCGCCCAGCGCCTGCAGCGCGGAGATGGCCTGGTCCCGCGAATGTGGATTGGAGATCCCTGCTGCCAGATATTCGGTGTGCGTGTGCGACGGCGCATCCGTGATGTGCAGGATGATGGGCACGGATTGCGTGCGGAATCCCACCCCGCCGCGGGTGCCCGGCGGCAGGGCCGGCGGCGTATACGACTAGGTCACGTTGTTGGGCGGCGGCGTGGCAATCAGGTACAGGCTCTCGAAGGTGGATTCCGGTGTATCGGCCCCGCATCCGAGAGACAACTGGTTGACCGCGTTCTGGGCAGTCGCCGTGTTGGTGGTGGGGGACTGCAGCAACTGGAACACCCGGTCGTGGTTGGCGTTGCAGTTGGCCGTACCAAAACTGCCATACGGATAATCATCGAAATACCCCACACCGAAGGCGCTGTCGGTGACGCGGTTGCGAACCTCCGGAATGATGGTGGAACCCAGCGAGTTCTTGAGGTTCGTGATTTCTCCGCCCATGGAACCCGTAGTATCCATATTGAAAAATACGTCGGTCCGCTGCACGGTGGGGGAGAAATACAGGTAATCGTGCTGCTGCGTTCCCTTGTAGGGCAGTTCGAAGAAGAACCTCACCCCATGTCCCTGCGTGACGATATCGGCGGGGTTGCAGGGATCCGACCCGATGGTCACTTCGGCCAGATCCGAGAAACCGTCGCCGTCGGTGTCCCTGAACGTGCGGCCCGAGCGTCCCAGATTGCCGCACCATGGCTCATTGGTGTCGGGAAGACCGTCGCCGTCCGAATCCAGGTCCAGGAAATCCGGAATGCGGTCCAGATCCGTATCGACAGGCGGCGTGCGCCAATCGGCATCTCCCGCCTCGTCGGCATCGGTGGCGCCATCGCCGTCCGAATCTGGGTCGAGGGCATTGACGATGCCATCGCCATCTGGATCTGAAAGCCCCTCGTCGCCGTCGGAAATGAAATCCCCGTCGGTGTCCGGGTTGTAAGCGTTGAGCCCTGCGGACACTTCTTCGGAGTCCAGCAGACCGTCATTGTCGGCATCCGTATCCAGGAAGTTGGGAATGCCGTCGCCGTCGAAGTCCGAGGCGCCTTCCACGGCATCCGTGATGCCGTCGCCGTCCGAATCCAGATCCAGGAAATTGGGAATCCGGTCGCCATCGGCATCGCCGGCCCCTTCCGCGGCATCGGGAATGCCATCGCCATCCGCATCCGTGTCCAGGAAATTGGGAATCCCGTCCCCATCGGGGTCGGCCGTGCCTTCCAGGGAATCGGCAATGCCATCGCCATCCGCATCCGTATCCAGGAAATTGGGAATGCCGTCCGAATCCCGGTCCGCGCCGCCTTCCATGGAATCCGCGATGCCATCGCCATCCGAATCGTCATCCCGGAAATTGGGCTTCCCGTCCCCATCGGGGTCCTCGGCGCCCTCCACGGAATCCGCGATGCCGTCGCCATCCGAGTCGTCATCCCGGAAGTCGGGAATGCCGTCGCCATCCGTGTCCACGGGCGGCGTGCGCACGTTGGCATCGCCGGCTTCCACGGCATCCGCGATGCCGTCGCCGTCCGAGTCCGTGTCCCGGTAGTCGGGCGTGCCATCGCCGTCCGTATCCACGGCGGCCTCGCGCTGTTCATGGAAGTCGGCGATGGTGTCGCCGTCCTCGTCCGCATCGGTGACGCGGGTATCGACGCAGTTCACGCACCAGGACTGCGCGATGTCGCATTCCTCGCCGGGATCCACGACACCGTTTCCGCAGACCTCGGTGCTGCGGCAGTCGGCGCTACATCCGTCGCCGCCCGCCGTGTTGCCGTCATCGCAGGCCTCGCCCGGATCCCGGACGCCATCACCGCAGCGGCCCTGCGTGACGTGCCTGCGGTAGCCGGTGCCCGAAACCCCTTCACCGCAGGCCGTCAGGCTACCGGCCGCGAATACGAGGGAAAGAAGGAAAATCAGGGATGCAAGGGAACGCTTCATGGGCTTCCTCCTTTCGTCAGTACTGGGGGTTCCCGAAGGTGATGTAGGGGTTGCCGTTGCCGTCGGCCAGGTTGGTCACCGTGCAGGAAACGTTGCCCAGGCCATCTACAAACGTGGTGACGTCCGCCACGCGCCAGAAGTGTCCCGTAGCACACCCCATTCCGCCGGAATCCGAGAGTGTCACCTGGTTCTGGACAGGATAGCCGTATGTGGCCACCCGACGGCCGCCGCAGTAGATGTTCACGACGGGATGCGTAATGACACCGGGAACGCCATAATAGTAATCTACACCAATCCTGTAGGTTTCTCCGTTGCCGGGTACGTCGATGTTGGTGTTTTCCGGTGTAATGCCTTGACTGTCAAAGATGTTGTCCAGATCCAGGCGCGGATTCTTGCAGTTTCCGTGATGGGCGGTCCAGTAGGGTCCCAGTTTGGTATCCTCGCAGTTCTCCAGCGCCGTGGGGATGAGATTCCATCCGCCGAGGTTCCAGTTGTCGGCCTTGCAGTTGTCGTAAGAGCAGTCCTGCGCCGAACAAAACGACGTTCCGAACCCCTGCTTCATTAGGTGCAGATCTACATCCGTGATATCGTGGTTGTCCCAACAGGTTTCTACACGCAACCCCGGGCCCGCTACTCGCAAAATGAACACGCACTCGTAGTAGTCCACGGGCGTGTAATACACGCGCATGACGATGGTGTACTCGCCGGACAGCGAGAAGTTGAGTGTGATGTTTTCAGTGGTGGCCACATATCCCAGCGTGTTCACTCCATTGACAGTGTAGGATGTGACGCCCAGGACCTCGTCGCAGGGCCCCGTGGAGACGCGCCATTCCCAACGGTAGGCGGTGCCAGTGAAATAATTACCGCCGCGCAGGATGAAATCCCGGTAGGGACGGGCGCCCTGCAGTGTGATGTGATCGGAACTCGGGCACAGGATGGGTGGCACGCAGCACAGACCGTCGTCGGCGCAGCCGTTGCAGTCGTTGTCCAGATTGTCGCAGGTCTCCGGCGACGGGGAAATGCCGCCCTCGCAGGGCCCCCACGTGCCGAACTCGCCCGACGAGCGCAGGCAGATCTGCTGGCCGTCGGCGCACTGTCCCACGTTGCGCCGTCCCGGGGGACCCTTGAAGCAGGGCCGGACGGCGCCCGGCAGACAGACGTTGCTTCCGCCCTCGTCGATCTGGCCATTGCAGTTGTCGTCGAGGCCGTTGTTGTCGATTTCCTGGGCCAGGCAGCCCGACGGCACCGGCGATTCGCAGGGAATGCGCTGCTCGTCCGTGCAGTTGCCGGAATCCACGTCGAACTGCCACGGATTGTCGTTGGTGCTGTCGTTGGGAACGTCATTATTATTATTGTTATTATTGTTGTTATTGCATACAGGAGCCTGCATGCAATCCAAATCCATGCAATCGACGAGGCCATCCCCGTCGTTATCGATACCATCCATGCAAATTTCGCTACCATTATTATTATTGTTGTTGTTGCTGGAATTGTTCAGGGCATCCGGGTCATTGATGTAACTGACACCCTCGCACGCGAGCAACGACATTCCCAAAGAGCATACAAGAAAAAAACCGAAAGTTTCTTCATGGCAAAACCTCGATTCAAGGCACTACTGGAATAGCACAAAAACGCCTTTTTTTCATGGTTTTTTTTGCTTTCAAAGGTTCAGCCAACGCGGAACCGCGATTTGTGTGTGGCAAAAGGGGAAAAATGCCTTAGCGAAGTCACGTTCCGGCCGTGGCCGTGCGCTTGCGCATTTCCAGTTGCGGGGGCCTGCGTTCGTTGACCACGTTCTCGTCGATGATGCAGCGGGCCACGTCTTCCATGGATGGCAAATCGTACATCACGTCGAGCATGATGTCCTCGATGACGGTGCGCAGCCCGCGCGCCCCCATCTTCAGCGTGTATGCCCGCTGCGCGATGGCCGTGAGCGCATCCTGGGTGAAGATCAGTTCCACGTTGTCATAGGCGAGCAATTTCTGATACTGGCGCGTAAGTGCATTGACCGGCTGGTACAGGATGTAGACGAGATCGTCCACCGTGAGCTCGTCGAACGGCACCACGATGGGGACACGGCCCATGAACTCCGGAATCATGCCGAACTTGTAGAAATCCGCGTTCTGCACCTGCCGGCGCAGCCAGTTGCGCTCGTCGATGGGCTTCTGCGCCTTTACGCCGAACCCCATGGCCCGCTGGGTGACGCGCGCCTGCACGATGTCCTCGATGCCCACGAAGGCTCCCGAAAGGATGAACAGGATGTCGGTGGTGTCGATGACCACGGGGTTCGCGGAACGACCTCCCTTGCCCGAATCCGGAACGAATGAGATCTGCTTGCCTTCCAGCATCTTGAGCAGGGCCTGCTGGACACCCTCGCCAGAAACATCGCGTCCCGAGGAGGAACCCACGCTGCGCCGCGCGATCTTGTCGATTTCATCGATCACGATGATGCCGCGGGCCGCCTTCTCCACGTCGTTACCGGCCGCCCGGTAGAGCGATTTCAGGAGGCTGTCCACGTCTTCGCCCACATAGCCGGCTTCCGTCAGCGTGGTGGCATCGCCGATGGCCAGGGGGACATCCAACTTCTTGGCCAGCGTTTCCACCAGCAGGGTCTTGCCCGTACCGGTGGGGCCGATGAGCATGATGTTTCCCTTGGTCAGGTCGACGGAGGAAGACGTGCCCGTGGTGCGCCGGCGGGAATCCAGCCGTTTGTAATGGTTGTAGACCGCCACCGACAGGTAGCGCTTGGCCAGATCCTGCCCCACCACGAAGCGGTTCAGTTCCTGGTAGATGATCTGCGGCTTGTAGGAGGAAACCGACGAAGCGAATTCGGCGCGTTCGATGAGTTCCGCGCAGATGTTCACGCAGTCGTAGCAGATGTGGACCTTGGGCCCCGCAATCATTTTTTTCAATTCGGAGCGGGGCTTCTGGCAAAAGGAACATTTCAGATCGTCAAGCGGCATTCCACACTCACCCGGGCCGGGATTCGCATCCAGACCCGTTGTGCATATAGCACCTCAGAATGGCGTTTACAAGTTGCCACGCCGATTTTTTCCGGGAAATCACAGGATTGCACGCCTGTTCCCGCCCGTCCTGCCGGAAACCGGCGAAGCCGAGGCATCAGCGGCGATAGCGGGCCCGGCGCACCGGCTGATAGGAACGGTGATAATACGTGCGGCGCGGCGCCGGACGGCCATAATATCCGCCGCGGTGCACACGCACGGGCCGGCTGTAGTAAGTGGGATGGTGATACCGGGCATGCCAGGCGCGATAGCGATACCCATAGACGCGATAATCATTCACAGCGCGATTATAATAATACCACGTCGAAGGCACATAGACAATAGTACCGCCGCTATAATAATACGGCCGCCCCAGCGAATCGAAATACACCAGATAGCCATTGTAATAATAAGGGTTCCATCCGCCATACGAATACGTGACGGTGGCTGGGCGGGTCTCCACATAACAGCCGGACAAGCCCATCACCGCCGCCAGCCCCAACGACAAAAACGCAACGAGATATTTCTTCATGGGAGTCTCCTTTCTATTTTCTGCTTCCTCATGCGGTTCGCTCCGAATCCCGGAGGATCGGAACTTTTATACGGTGACAAACGCACGAAAGCAAGCGGTATTCATTTTTTTTCTAAGTCTGGGTAGAAATGGTGCTCGAAATGGAGCCCCGCATCGGAAATCGCCAGCGTGCCCACGCAGGAGCGGGGAACGTCGGACGAATCGAGCGCGCGGCGGGGATGCCCGAGCGAGCCCGGGTTGAAAACCAGGATGCCATCATTGGACTGTTCGAGCACCGGAACGTGGGTATGCCCATGGAGCACAGCGTGCAGGGGTTCCGGATACAGGGCATGGATCTGCCGCAACGCGCGCCGGGCCACTTCCCGGTAGGCGCCGCCGCCGCCATGCGTGGCGCCGATGCGGTAGGGACCGCATTCGAGAATCAGCACGGCCGGCGTGTTGAGGAGCCGGTCGTTGTTGCCCTTCACGGCCAGAACGCCGAACCCCAGTGCCTCGAGATCCGAAAGCACCGAAGGACAGACCACGTCCCCCAGATGGATCACGCGGCAGACGCCTGCGAAAACCTGGGAGAGCCACTGCAGGTATTCCAAAGGCAGATTGCACGCGTGCGTATCGGACATGATGCCGATTCTTGCCGGAAACGGGAGGACGACGGTCCTGGCATTCCAGGGATGCATGGTGGATCTAGGCGCCCTTGAGCCGCGAGAGAATGTTCTGGAACATGGTGTGCGTGCGTTCCAGATCCTGGAGTGCAGAAGAAATTTCCGTGGTGGTGCTCTTGCCGGCATCCAGCAACTGCTGGGCGCGCTCCAGGTTGTTGCGCGCACGCTTGAGCGCTTCCGGCCCGTAACTGGTATGGGCGATGAGCCGTTCCACGTCCGGCAGAAGCCGCGTGATATCGGCAATCAACTCGTGGAGGCGTACGACGGGTGCCACCTTGCCCGTGCCCGTGGATCGGATGGAAGCCTGTTCCATCCCGGTTCCGACCGGAATGGTCGGCGTGATCCGCTTGGGCGGGGTGCCGGAAAGCGGCGCCGGCTCCTGGGGGCCATCGGGAGTGAGCAGGGGAGCGGAGCCGGGAGGCGGAAACTGCCCGGTGGCATCTCCTGGCCGGATGGTCTCGGGCCGCAACTGCCGGGTCTCCATGTTCATGAAGTGCGGCGGCAGGGGAGCGGCCGGCTCCAGGTTGGCGAAGGCCGGCGGCTGCGCCACCACCGGTGCGGAAGGCGAAGGCACGACCGGCGACGGGAAGGAGTCCGGCGTGAAGACGGGAGACGGCGGCGCGGAAACCATGGGAGACGGCGGAGAAGCCACGGCGGAAAACGGCGCCACCGGCCGCGGCGGCGCCACCGGCGGGATGGGGGCCGCAGGCGCCACCGGCGGGATGGCCGGCGAGGAGGGAGCAGGAGACGGCGCATTCCCGCGGGGCGCATTCTTGGCGATGAGTTTTTGCAACTCGTCCTCGGAAAGCTTGCTCTGCGCCGAGATTGTGATGGCCTGCTCCTTGCCCGTGGCCAGGTCGCGCGCGGACACCTTCATGATGCCGTTGGCATCGACGTCAAAATTCACCTCGATGTCGACCTCGCCCTTTTTCGCCTTGCGCAATCCCGTGAGCGTGAACTCGCCGAGCTTGTCGTTGAGGTCGGCCTCCTCGTGCTCGCCCTGGAGCACGATGATCGTGACGGCTTCCTGGTTGTCGCGAACGGTCGTGAAAACATGGCTCTGCGACGTGGGGATGGTGGTGTTGGCCTCGATGAGCTTGTAGAAGGAGCCATCGGCCATCTTGATGCCCAGGCTGTGGCTCGTGACGTCGAGCAGCAGGAGTTCGCTTTCGGTTTCCGTCGTATTGACCAGCGCATGCCCCTGGATGGCGGCGCCGATGGCGACCACCTCGTCCGGATGCACGCCCTTGCTGGGTTCCTTCCTGAAAAATTCCTGCACCCGCTGCTGCACCAGCGGCATGCGCGTCATGCCGCCCACCAGGATGACGGTGTCGATGGAGGCCAGGTCGATGCCGCCCTTCTTGAGGCTCTCGTCGCAGATGCGGATGGTGCGCTCCACGAGATCGCCCGTCAGTTGCTCGAGTTTTTCGCGGGTGAGCACGGTCTGCAGATGGAACGGGTCGGATTTGCCCGTGGACGTGATGAACGGCAGGCTGATTTCCACCTCGCGCAGTGTGGACAGATCGCACTTGCTCTTTTCTGAGACGTCCTTGAGCCGCTGCAGTGCCATCTTGTCCTTGCGCAGATCGATGTGGTACTCCTTGGCGAAATTGAACACCAGCCAGTCCATGATGCGCCGGTCGAAGTCCTCGCCGCCGAGCAGCGAATCGCCAGCCGTGGTGATGACCTCGAACACGCCGTTGCCAATGTCCAGCACCGAAATGTCGAACGTGCCGCCGCCGAGATCGAAGATGGCCACACGCCGCTCGATGTCTTTGCCGAAGCCGTACGCCAGCGCGGCGGCCGTGGGCTCGTTGATGATGCGGATGACGTCGAGTCCGGCGATCTTTCCGGCGTCGCGGGTAGCCTGGCGCTGGGAGTCGCCGAAGTACGCCGGCACCGTGATGACGGCCTTGGTCACCTCGGCGTTGAGGTATTCCTCGGCCACCATCTTCATTTCCTGCAGCACGAATGCGGACAGTTCCGAAATGCTGTACTGCGTGTCGCGCAGCACGATGCGGATGTCGTTGTTGGGACCAGGGACGATTTTGTATGGCAGGGTCGTGGCCAGGTTGGCCACCTCCGGGCTGTCGAAGGAGCGACCAATCAGCCGCTTGAAGGCGAAGGCCGTGTTGGCGGCGTTGGTGATCGCCTGGCGCTTGGCCATGTGCCCCACCAGCCGCCGCCCCGTTTCCGCGATGGCCACGATGGAGGGCGTCGTATCGTAACTGCCGCGGTTGGGAATGACCTTCGCCTGCCCGTCCTCCACGACGGCCACGCAGGAATTGGTGGTGCCCAAGTCAATGCCAATGACGCGTTCCGGCATCGGTCGCTCCTTCAGATGTCGATGATGCGCGATGCATTTCCTGTCCGGACAGGGCGAATGCATCGACGAAAGTGGCGATATTCAAGCAAGAGGGGAGGAAAATGTCAAACGCTTTTCGCGGCTCACTTGGATTTTGCGAGTTTTTCGGCTTCCCGCAGCAGGCGCGTGGCCACGGGGTGACGCGGATGCTTTTCCAGGAGGGCCTGCAGCGTGCTCTGGGCCCGAAGCGCCATGCCTGCGGCCAGGTACACCTGCGCCAGGAGTATGGCCGGTTCGGGCTTGTCGGAGAGTTGCACGGCCTGCTGGGCATACTGGCGGGCCTTGAGATGGTTGCCGATTTTCAGGAAAGCGGCGGCAGCGGACATGACGTTTTCCAGCGTGGGCAGGTTCTCCACCGCCAGTTCCCAGAGATCCGCCGATTTCTGGTGATCTCCCATCTCGTCTTCCATGCGGGCGCGGGCGGCGTAGGAGTTGCCCAGGAAATCCCGGTTCTTCGCTTCGGCCTCCCGGTACAGGCGGGAGGCTTCCTCGTGATCCGGGTCCAGCGAGAGCACCAGTTTGAAATGGGAAGCCGCCGTCCCATAACTCTGCGTGGAGAGGGCCCGCTTGCCTTCGGCCAGGTGCGTCTGGATGCGCTGCAGCTTTTCCTGGGCCATCCGGTGCAGGGCATCCGTCGCTGGCGGGCGGACCGGGGGCGTCCGGTACCCTCCCGGCGGCGGGGGGATCACGGGCGAAGCCTCGTCATCCTCGCTGCTGTCATCGCCCGACACCATGCTGCTGGATTCCGACCGGGCCAGGATGCGGGCGATCTGGTTGCGCAATCCCACGCGGTGCCGGCCCACGCCTTCCCGCGGCACGGGGGGGGCCGCGGACGGTCCGGCGGAACCGGCGGGCCTGGAAGCGGCCGCCGGCGGCCGGGATTCCGGAAGCGTTTTCGATGCCGGCTCGCGTTCGCGCGCGGGCTCCGCCTCTGGAGCCGGCATCCGGGGAGCGAAATCCTCGGGATACACGGAGGCCAGTTTCTTCCGGTTCTCCTCCGAGGAGAGCAGCGCGAAGGTTTCGGACACCACCCGGAAGATGCGTTCCATCATCGGCTTGAACGAGCCCAGGTTCTTCCCGTAGTAGCGGTCCGGATGAAAACGCAGGGAAAGGCGCTGGTAGGCGCGCTTGACATCCTTGTCGGTGGCATCCCCGCGAATGGCGAACAACTGGAACGGGGTCAGGGTGGAGAGGCTGTGGTACAGCAGCAGGATTTCTTCCTTGCGGCGAGGCTCGAGATCCACGGCTTCCGCCAGGACGGCCGTGTCGATTTCGCCCAGTTTCTTCAGGAAGCGGGGATCCACGAGGAATTCATCGGAACCCGGCGCATCGCCGGCGGCACGGGCGCTCGCCGGAGTGGAAGCGGCCGGCGCGCCTCCCGGGGGCACGATGATGCCCGCGCGCACGAGCCGTTCCAGGATCTGCGCGGTCTGCTCCACGGTCCGGGCACAAAAGACAGACAATTCACGCACGGTGTTCGCGCCATTCACGTGGGCCAGCAGAAGCAACTCTACCGGATCCCGGGGGAATTCCTTCCACTGTTTTTGATCCTGAAGCCGGGGTTTGTCTTCGGGGGCGAATGACATTATTTTATCCGGGATCCTTTCCTCGAAAACAAGACACTACTGGATTCCAGAAACGAACTTCTGCGTTTCATGTGTCACAGATTCGAAGCACATGAAAAACAAAAAGAAAACCGTTATGCAACGAATTACCAGAAAAACCGGCATCATGGAAGCTGCTTCCTCCGAAAATCGTGCAGAACGGAAACGACCGCATGGAACAGGTTCCGGGAAGCGATCCCGGGGTCCGGAACATCCCCGCCGGGCGACGTCGGAAACACGCGCACGTCCCCGGGAATTCCGGAGACTTCGGACTGTCCGGGAAACACCCAGAGCGGCTTTTGGGCCTTGCGGCACACGTCGTGGACCTCTCCAACGAGTTTTCCCGTGAAGGAAGTGGCGTCCAGGCGGCCTTCCGCTGTCAGCACGGCATCCGCCTGCCGCACGCGGCGTTCGAAATCCAGAAGCCGCATCAGGGTCCGGGCGCCCGGCACGCACGCCGCGCGGCACAGGAACGCGAAGACGACGGCCATGCCGCCGGCGGCGCCGAAACCCGGCGCGTCCGTGAAATCCCGGCCCGCCGCCCGGGCGGCGGCATTCGCCAGATTTTCCAGGACTCGCTCGAAGGCCGAAGCCTCGGATGCCCTCACTCCCTTCTGCGCCCCGAACAGGGCGACGGCGCCGGCCGGCCCCAGCAGCGGCGCCTGCGTGTCACACAGGAAGACGGGCGGATGCCGGAAGGGATCCGAAAACTCCAGGCGCAGATCTCCGGGAATGTCCAGGGGGCCGGACGGCCGGATTTCCCGGCTTCCGGAGAACACGCGCAACCCCAGGGCCATGGCCGCCCCCAAGCCGCCATCCACGGTGCCGGTGCCGCCCAGGGCCACATGGACACGGGCTTCGGGCCAGCGGCGAAGCACTTCCCGCATGGCCATTCCCAATCCCGTCGAGAGCATGCGGCCGGGATCGCGAAACGCCGGCGGCGGCAGCCCGCAGGTCTGCGCGGCTTCCAGCAGGACTTCCCCGGCTTCCTCCCGTATGGCCACCTGGCAGACGACGGGATTGCCGAAGGGATCGCATGCCGAAACGTCCGCCACCCGAGCGCTGGTCGCCTTCGCCCACGTCGTGAGTGTTCCCTCGCCGCCATCGGCCATCGGACAGGAATCTACGACGGCCTCCGGAAACACGGTCCGAATGGCATCCTCCATGACCCGTGCGGCATCGTCGGCCGCCATCACGCCCTTGCAGGAATCGGGACACACGAGAAAACGCGGCATGGAAACGGCCTAGTCGGTTTCCGCCAGCAGGAGCGCCAGCAGCAGGATGATGCGGTCGTCCAGGGAAAACTCGGGAGCGGAGAGAATGCACACCTTGGAAAACAGGGTCAGGGAATGCATCGCCTGCCAGGTGGAAGAGTCGCCGGGCGCCTGCTGGAAGCGCCCGCGGCTGAGCACGGGCAGGAAAGAGAGCCCGGCCACCCGCTGCACGAAGGAATCCACGCCCGAGGCGCGCAGGGCCGCCTCGCTGATGGGCATGGCCGGTTCGGAGCGGCGCAGGCGCCGGAACTCGAGCGTGGCGCGGCGGGCTATCTCCTCCCGTTTTTCCGGCGAAAACCCCAGCATTTCCGCCAGTTCGTTGAACGTGGAGATCTCCAGTTCATGCGTTTCCTCGTCGATGAGCGCCACCACCCACGCGAAGCCCAGGATCTGTTCCGCCCGGTTCTCATGGCGGGTGACTGCCTGCAGATCCGCCATGAGGGTGGCCCGCGGAATGGATTGCGTGCAGATGGCGATGATCTCCTTGCGGAACGGGCGCAGCACCCGCAGGCTCGAAAATACGGCGTCGTACACCTGCAGTTCCTCGGGCTGCAGGGTGCCGTCGGCCCATCCCATGAGATTGAGCACCTGCAGGACCGGCTGTATTTCGGAAAGCACACGCCGTCCCAGCGCCGCGTCGAGTTCATCCGACCAGGCGGACACGTCGCCAGTGACGGGCGGCACGCCCAGGAGCCGGGAAAGCCGGTGGAAGAAGAACGTTTCCAGTTCCTCCAGGAAAAGCGGCTCCGAGGAGAACATCGTGCCCAGCGCCGCCAGGATGGTCTCCTGGAGGTCGGACGTGGTCCGGCTCTCATGGGGAAACACTTCCGATGGCGCCAGCATGCGGGCAATGAAAAGCAGTTCCTGCCGGGGCATCCGTTCGATTTTTCTCAAACGCATGAAAACCTGCCTTTCTACAACAAAAAAACACACATGTATTGCAATAAAAGAAAAAATTAAATTGCAATAAAAATTGCAATACACGATGCCGCGCCTGCGGCCGATGACGACCGTTCCGGGCGGCACGCCGACACGACGATGGAAACGGGGCCAATGTAGCGGAAAACCTGGTCGATTGCACGCGGGATTTTCATGGCGGCCCGGATGGCATCAGTGCCATGCGGCAGGTGCATCGGGCGCCCAGGTCATGCCCGAACGCGAAGCGAACTCCAGCAATCCGCGATAGTAGCCGGCATTGTGCTCCTGCACGGGGCAGGTCACGTAGGCATCGAGATGCCCGGATGCGCCGGCGAAATCCCGCAGGAGGAAAGAGGCCAGAAATCGCCGGTACAGGGCTTCGCAGCGGAAATGCTCGTCGGGCAGCGCCGAGACGTCGAGCGAATCGAGCCGTCTCGCGGCATCCGCCCAGCGGCCGAGGGACAGTTCGGCGCCGGCCGCCAGGTAAGCCAGCAGGGGAAAACGCGCCACACCCGAGGATTCCAGCAGGAAGATCCACAGGAAAACGGGTAGCGGCCGCGTGAAGAGTGTCTTGAAGAACGGCGTCTGCACCGGGAAATCCAGAAGTTCCAGCATCAGGACGATCTCCCTGCGCACGGAGGGCGGCACGGTCACGGCCAGCGCCCTCTCCAGATGCGCGCGCGCCGCTTTCCGATCGCCCGCCTGCCAGGCGGCCTCCGCCAGGACCAGACGGGCCCGCACGCGCAGATGCTCGGCCTCGCCGGAGAGTTCGAGCACCCGGACGGCGGCCGGTACGGATTTTTCGGCGCCGAGCAGCCGGCGGGAAATGCCAAGGTGCAGCATCCACGTCTCCAGGCTGCCGGGATCCATGCGGTGAGCACGTTCGAGGGCTTCCATGGCGCACCGTTCCTCCCGGTCCGCTGCGCACGCGGCGGCCTGCCGGCGGACCCGGGCCACGGCATGCACGCAGCGCTGGCGGTGGATGGGAGGGCGCAGAAAGCGTTCCCGGGCCAGCGCCCGCTGGTGTTCCGGCACCTGCACCGTGGAAAGGAACCGATCGTAATCGGACAGCGCCCGATCGAAATCGGGCAGGATCCGTGTGAGCGGCCCGCCTTCGCGATACAGGCGGCGCAGGAGGCCGCTTCCTCGCGTGTCGTACAGGCGGCGCAGGAAAGAACCCGCCTGGACGTAGGCTCTCGCGGAGGAAACGCCGTAGAATGCCGGGGAGAACAGGCTCTCGAACGGCGCGAATCCTCCCATGTCGCGCAGCAGGCGCGCCTGCGCATGCAGATCCTCGTCTTCCTGGACGGCATCGGCGGCGACGGCCACGCCCTCGATGGCGCCCGGATCCGGCAGGCGCACGGCCAGCGGCCCCAGGCGCACGCGGCCCCAGGACACGCCGAACACGGGGTCTCCCCATACGGCAGCGAACACGTGGGCCAGTTCGTGGCGCAGACTCGGGTGCGGGAATCCCGCATCCGTGATGTACACCGCCTTCTGCCACGGCTTGGCGACCTCCACGTCGCGCGTGCCGAAGAAGCGGCGCTTCTGCTCCTCGTCGGCGAACAGGTAGACGGTGATGCGGCCGGATGGAGCCTCGCCGAAGAAGGCGGCCAGTTCCTGAAAGTGCCATTCGGCCTCTACGGCCAGCAGTTGCACCCGGCCATCGCCCGTTTCGGGGGAGTGCACGATGCGAAAATGCGCAGTGTCCAGATGCCTTCCCATGGCTTGCTGCAAATCGGCGTGGGAATAGCGCATGCCCAGCCGCGGGCCCGCCAGATGCAGGCCCGCCGAGAGCAGAACCAGGAGTGCCGCCCCGGCCAGTGCCCGGCGCCGGGGCAGGATGCCGGAAACGGCGGATGCCAGCAGCACGGCGCCCAGCGCCCCGGCCAGATGCATGGCGCGCGCCGCGAGGAACGCCGGGCGGAGATCGATGAACCGGTCGTAGAAGGCCCCGGAGAAGAACCCGAAGAAGGGGTCGTACAGGAACACCGGCGGGTCGAGATACAGACGCACCAGCGAAGCTGCCAGAAACAGCCAGGGCGCGAGCACCGCCGGGAAGATGCAGAGCCGCCGCCGGCACACCTGCGCCAGGGCCGGAAACAGGGCCGACACGAAAAGCGCCGTGATTCCCGGGTACAGCAGCCAGAATGCAAGGCCGTGCAGGAACCCGTACGGACAGTTCCACAGGGTCGTCACGGCCAGCGGAATCAGGGGAATGGCCGCCAGGGCCAGGCACAGGGCGGTCCATTGCGGCCACAGCAGCAGCGGGGAAACCTTCGTGCGGCGGGCCAGCACCACGATGATTCCCGGCATGAAAAAGCCGTGGAACGCCGCCGTGGCCAGCGCGCTTTCATAATCCAGCACGTTCGTCAGGGGCAGCAGCGCCAGCAGCACGGCCCAGGCCGCATGGAGGAACACCGCGGCACGCGCGGGCCAGAGCGCGAGAAGCGCCCGCAGGGATGGAAAATCGGGCTGGACGGGAATGACCGGATGCCGATTGCCTCGCAATGCCGCCTCCTTCTGCGGCGTCCATCTTATGCGCGTTCCCGTGCCGTTTGAACAGAGCGCCTTTTCATTTTTTTCTTGGTTTTGCGCCGGCCCGGTGCCATGCTTGCCCTCCGGCGGCGGCCGGAGTGAGGCACATGACGACAGCGGACAAGCGAAAATGGATCGGTCCCTATCGCATCGCAGGCACGCTGGGCAGCGGCGCCACGGGGGAGGTCTTCCTGGGCGAGGATCCCCAACTGGACCGCAAGGTGGCCATCAAGGTGCTGAAATCGGAATTCAAGTACGACACGGAACTGCGCAACCGTTTCCTGCGCGAGGCGCGCAACATGGCGCGCCTGTCCCATCCCGGCGTGGTGGCCGTCTTCGCCGTGGGGGACGAGGAAGGCCTGCCCTACATGGTCATGGAGTACCTGCAGGGCACGGATCTGCTGACCCTCATCGAGAAGCAGGGGGCCCTGCCCTACAACCAGGTGGTCTCCATCTTCCTGGACGTGACGGAGGGACTCTGGCATGCCGCGGCCAAAGGCATCGTGCATCGCGACGTCAAGCCCGCCAACATCTTCCTGGCGGCGGAAAACCGCGCCAAGATCGGGGATTTCGGGCTGGCCAGGGCGCTGGAACTGGAAGCCTCCCTCACGGCCGACGGCGTGGTCATCGGCACGCCCGACTACCTGGCCCCCGAAATCATCGCGGGCGTCAAGGCCACCTCGGAATCCGACGTGTATTCGCTGGGCTGCTCCATGTTCCATGCGCTGGCCGGCCACCCGCCGTACCGCTTCCCGCACGAGGACATCCCCGGGCAGGAAGTCCTCAGCCGGCACGTCGGCTCGCCTGTCCCCATGCTGGACAACCGGCAGATTCCCCGCGTGCTGCGAAAACTCGTATACGACATGATGAACAAGCGGCCAGCGGCCCGCCCCGGGTATGAAAAGATCCTGCAGGCGCTGCGCCGCGCCATGCGCCCGGACGACTACCACAGCCGCACCATACCGGCCGTGCGTCCCCGTCTGCCCGGGCCGGAGAAGAATCCCGAGGCTTCCCCCGAGCCGGCCGAACCCGAACTGGACCTCCCGGAGGGCTGGATCCTGGCCTTCGGCATCCTGACGTCCGTGCTCATCCTGGCCATCGCCACCCTGCTGTGGACCTCCTGATTTCCTTTTCACGATCCGGCAGAGAGAGGACGATCAGCGGCGTGCAGTGGAACCCGAACGCGCAGATTTCGGAACCACGGGATCCCGGCGGGGACGCGATGCCTGCTTTCCGGCCGCCAGGGCCGGAGAGGCCACTCCGGACCGCTTCGCGGCTGGCTTCGGAGCGGTGGACGCCGGCTTCTGTCCGTCCGCGGCCGGCACCCCCGTCCGTCCGGGCTCCATCTGGGCCACCGTCTGATTCTTCTCGCTCTCGAACGCCCTGAGCGCTTCCATGCTCTGGGCAGCCAACTTCTGCTCCCAGGCGCGGTCCATCGCTTCCAGTTGCTCCGGCGGCACGAACTGACGGGCATACCCGAACACCATGGGCTCGTCCTGGCCGCCGCCGCGGATGCGGACCACCATGCCGGGACGGTTCGGCCCTGAAAACATCCAGGCGGCCCCCATGGGCAGCGATGGACTCGACCACTCGAACAGGAAGCGGGCATCCCGGGGCGAAAGATTGATGCAGCCATGACTTTTCGGAATGCCGAAATCGTCGTGCCAGTAGGCGCCGTGCAGGGCTTGGCCTTTCCAGAAGAACATGGACCAGGGCACCGAGGATGCCAGATACTGCTCGTCTGCACCCACCTCGTTCTTCATGTCGGTCTGGCCCACCTTCCAGTAGATCCGGAAGATTCCCCGCTTGGTGGAATAGCCTTCCTTGCCCGTGGAAACGGCCGTAGCGAACACGGGAGTCTGTTCGACATAGGCCACCAGTGTCTGCTGATCCAGGTCCACATCCAGCCATTTTTCCCCCCTGCGCAGGCCGGGAGGAACGGGCTTGCGGAAAGCGGCCGCCACGTCCCGGGCCGCCACCCACCGGCACGTGCCGACACGGTACCAGCGGGTGCGGCCCTGCGTCTTCTCGCCCAGAAGGGAAAGCGGCTGGCGCGCCGGGGATTGGCCCACCACCGAACCGCCCGGACGATCGTAGAGCGGGATGGGAAGATTTTCGCGCTTTGCTCCCTTCCGGATGGGAAACCCCAGCGGCAGTTTCATCTCTCCCAGCGCTATCCCCGAAAACACGGAGGGATTGTGCCGGGCGATGGCATCCACGGGAACGTACTGGTCCTTGTCGGTCTTCCAGTAATTGATGCCGTCGATCTTCACGAAACGCTTGAACTGCAGATAGAAGCCCGCAGGGTGGGTGCCACCCGGCTTCCTGGCCTTCACGGCTTCCCGGTTGGGATACCAGGGCGCCCCGCCCAGGCGGACGTAGGCGTATTCGCCGGGAGTCAGCGAATTTTCCGGCACCACGGGCAAAAGTTTCATGTCGGGCGGCTCCCTGTCGGGCACGAAGGGCGACAGGCATACCCACGCGTCGATGCCCACGCGCAAAAAGCCCTCCCTGCAGCCGCCGCGGGAAGGCGAATACCCAACCAGTGGAAGCCGGGTGCGGGGCTCGATGCGGCCCAGTTCCAGCCCGCGGCTGGTGGGCGCATCGAAAATGCGGGCCGGCTTGGCGGCCGACAGGCTGGAAAACCAGTTGCCGCGGCGCGGAACGCGCGAGAAGGCGCCCTCGATCGCAAAGCGGATGGCATCCGCATCCGGCAGGGCCATGTCGGGATTTTCCGGCAATTCCACCGGTACCGGCGCATCCGGCGGATAATCCGACGCTTTCTCCTCTTCCGGCGGAAGACAGCCCGCATGCGCGGCCCGGACGGCACCCATCGCCACAACCCAGAAAAGGCCGAAGGTGAAAATCGATTTCCTCATGCAATCCTCCCGGTGCCGGCCCCTGCTTGCTGCTTCGGAGCCACTTTCCGACCGTTTATGGCGCAAAAGTGCCTGTACCTGCAAAAAAGCATGATGTATACTTCCGCCGCCCTGCCGATACGGAGTGGATACGCAATGCAGAACACCCCCTTTTACGTCATCACGCTGGACGAGGAATTCAGGGACGTCGCCTCCCATGTCACCCTGTGCACCATGGGACTGCCTTCCCAGGGCATGCCGCGTGGGGAAGTGTATGTGGATTTCGCCCATCCCGTCTGTTCCCAGATGGAATACGTGGAGCAATGGCGCCGGGAAGTGGGGCCCGTCACCTTCTTCTCCAGGGTCCCCCTGAGCAAGGAAGCCACCCTGAGGTTCAAGGACCTCGGCTTTCCGGTGCTGGCCGCTGCGGATCTGCGCCGCGTGCTGCGCCGGCGGGGGGCGCCGGCCCGGTCGGAGCAGGTGGACTACGAGCGCCTGATGCCGCCCGAGCCCGCGCGGCGGGATCACTTCGAACCTGAAACCTGGACGAAGTTGCTGGCGGCCATCCATGCCCACCGCTGGACGGGGCACCTGTATTTGAAATCGGACAAGATCAAGAAGGTGATCTCCTTCGTTTCCGGGTTCCCGCTGGCCATCAAGTCCAACAAGAGCAAGGAACTGCTCGGCCGGATGCTGGTGGAGGAAGGCATTCTTCCGGAAAATGCCTGCGAGGAGAGCCTCAAACGGATGAAGGACGAGCAGATCCTGCAGGGCCAGGCCCTGATCCGGATGGGACTGCTCTCCGAGGAAGCGCTGTTCGCGGCCCTGAGCCGGCAGTGGGCCATCAAGTTGATGGATGTCTTCGAGTGGAACCAGGGAGAATACGTGTTCAAGGAAGAACCCCTGGAACCTCTTTCCTTCATGCCGCCCTTCGCGTTCTGCGATCTGCTGGCCAGCGGGCTCTCCCGCCTCACCAGCGGCATCGTGGATGCCGCTTTGAACCTGGCTTTGCCCCTGTACGTGGTGCCGCATCCGCTGCCCCGGTGGCGCTACCAGCCGCTTCCGTCCACCCTCAACGTGGAAGCCTTCGGGCGCATCGACGGCCGCATCACCCTGGGCCAACTCCTGGAGACGCCCGGGTTCGACAAGACGCAGAAGACGATTCTTTGTGCAATGCTTATGAACCAAGTATTGCTGCTCTCCCTGTCGCCCATGGCGAATCCCATCCATTTCGGCGGATTCCCGCTGCCAGGAGAAACCCTGCCCCTGCCCGCCCGCCTGCTGGAGGAACTGGAGATCGAGTGGCAGACGGGCATGACCGACATGGGGCGGGTGGAAACCTGGCTGCGGCGCATCCACGCGGAACGCTACCTGATGGAGAAGGATTCCGTCCGCGAGGCCATGGAGGCCTGGTTCAATAAACTATCCACTGACAAAACCATCATGATCACCAACGCCTCCGACCTGCGGCCGTTCCAGTTGGCCTGGAAGGTCAAGTATGAATGATCACCCTTCACATGTGGGGTGAAAAACAAAAAAATGCATATGTCGTTTCCGTGAATCTTCCGCATCCGGCATGGAAGGGGTTTTTTCCATTGTCCCGCAATCCCCGGCGTGATATAAACTCGGTTTCGCGAAACCCTGCATGATGCAGTTTTCGTTAGTCGCCATCTTTGCCTTGACAGTGTTTTCTAACCGACTTCCCGATGGAGGTTCCCGTGGCTGAATACATTCTCGACGATCTGGTTATCCGGTTGGAGGAGACTTTCGACGACGCCGTCAGCGAGTGGGTCGCCAAGGCGCAGGCCTTCGAAGCCGAGGGGAACGCCCCGCGGGCGATGGATGCCTGGACGCGTGCCGTCAAGGCCTCGGAAACGGCCATCGGTCCGCGCGTGGCGCTCGCCCGGATGTACAAGGACGCCGCCCGCTGGAACCAGTACGTCGACATGCTCAACGACATTTCCAAGCGGCTGCCGGATGAACTGCAGGAAGAAAAGGTCCGCCTGCTCCACATGAGCGTGCCCATCCTGCGGGACCAGATGAAACTGATGCCCAAGGTCATCGACGCCTACAAGAAAATCCTCTCCATCATGCCGGGAGACGAGGAAGCCTTCACGGCCCTGGTGGAGATCATTTCGGGAATGGCGCGGTGGCCGGATCTCGTGAAACTGTACCAGGAACGCCTGGAAGCCGAGGCCGACTCCGCACGCAAGGCGCAGATGCAACTGGAGATCGCCCGCCTGTACAACGACAAGCTCCACAACAAGCGGGAAGCCGCGCGCGCCTACGAGTCCCTGCTGGAGCTCGACCCCGCGAACGAGGAGGCCTTCTCCAACCTCAAGAAGATGTACGAAGAGGCGAGGGATTACGAGAGCCTCATCAAGTTGCATCAGCGGGAACTGGAGTTGCTTTCGGATCCGCGCGAGCGCACCGAGAAGACGCTGGAAATCGCCCGCATGGCCACGACGCGCGTGAAGAAGCCGGAACTGCTGCTGGCCCTGTGGGAAGACGTCCTGGCGGCCGACCCGGAATGCATCGAGGCGCTCGAGAACCTGGAGCAACTCTACGAGCGCGAGAAGAAGTGGGACAAGATGGTCGAAATCGACCGCAAACTGCTGGAACTGGTGGCGGATCCCGCGCGCCAGGCAGCGGTGTGCCTGAAACTGGCCTCGACCCTGCAGGACAAGGCGGAAGACGCTGCCGGCGCCGTGGAGGTATGGCGCCGGCTCCTGGAACTGGAGCCCGACAACCGCCGGGCCCAGGATGCGCTCAAGAAACTGCTGGTGGACCTGGGCCAGTATGACGAACTGGAAGACCTCTTCCGCCAGTGGGGCAAACTCGAGGAATTCATCCGCATCACCTCCAAGCAGGCCGAAACCGAGGCGGACCAGGAGAGGAAAATCGATCTGCTGTTCCGGGAAGCCCGCATCTGGCGCGCGGATCTGGGAAAGAACGATCGCGCCATGAAGGCGCTGGAAAAAGTCCTGGAAGTGGATGCGAACAATCTCCGTGCGGCCGAGTCGCTCATCGAATTGTATGAGGAGGCGCAGGCGTTCAAGAAACTGCCGCAGGTCCTGGAAATCCGCATCCGCCACACCGAGGAGGAATCCCTGCGCCGCGAGCGCATGGAGGAGCTCGCCCGCATCTACGAGGAGCACATCAAGGACCGCGAAAACGCCTTCTCGTGGTATCTCCAGGCGTTTTCGTCGGGGCCGGATCTGGAGCACCTGCGCGAAGCCTGCGAACGGCTTGCCGGCGCCGTGGACGGCGGCTGGGCGAAACTGGTGGCGGCCTATGAATCCGCGTGCGAATCCGTGCAGGATGCGTCCGTCCAGTTGGCCCTGCTGCTGGTGGTGGCCTCGGCGTGGGAAAACCAGTTGAAGAATATCGACAAGGCGCTTTCCACCTGCCTGAAGATTCTGGAGCTCGACGATGCGAACGAAGCCGCGCTCGATGCCCTGGAGCGCATCTACCAGCAGAAGCAGGAATGGCAGAAACTGCTGGACGTGTACCAGAAGAAGATCGACCTCGCGGCGGACGATTCCCTGCGCCGGGATCTGTACTGGAAACTGGCCGACATCTACGACACCCTCATGGAAAAGCCGGAAAAGGCCGTGGAAGCCTACCGCGAGGCGCTGGAACTGCTTCCCGAGGACGTGCCTACCATGCAGCGCCTGGACGCGCTCTATCTGCGTCTGCAGAAATGGGAGGACCTCTCCGGAATCCTGGAGCGCCAACTGGAGTTCGTGGATGACGAGAATGCCCGCGTGGAACTGAAGTTCCGCTGGGCCGACGTGCAGGAGAGCCGGCTCGGAAACGTGGAGGAGGCTGTGGACGGCTACCGGCAGGTGCTGGAATGGCAGCCGGGGCACGAGGGCGCGAGGGAAAAACTCGAAAAGCACCTGGATTCCCCGAATGCCGAGATCCGGCGCAAGGCTGCCGACATCCTCGAGCCCGTGTACAAGACCATCCTGGAGTTCGAGAAACTCATCAAGGTGCACGAGATTCAGGCGGCCACGGACGAAGATCCCGTCTTCGTGCTGGACATGCTCGTCACCATCGGCAACCTGTGGGCCGAAAACATCGGCAACAATGCAAAGGCGCTGGATGCCTATGCGCGGGCCGTGCGCCACAGCCCGGACTCCGACGATGCCCGCCGGGCGCTGGAACGGGTGGCCGAAATCGAAGACCGCTGGGCGACGGTGCTGGAAGTCTACGAGGACATCCTCAAGCGGGAAGAACTGGGAGAAATCATCCGCCACACCCTGCATGTGCGCGCGGCGGAAATCGCTCGGGATCAACTGCAGAAGACCGACGTGGCCATCGGGCATTTCCAGGCCGCGCTGGAACTGGATTCCGGCAACGAGATGGTGCTCGGCGCCCTGGAGATCCTCTATCAGGGCACGGAAAACTGGGAAAAACTGCTGGACGTGAGCCGCAAGCAACTGGAACTGGCGCAGGAACTCGGACGCCGGCAGGAACTGCGCTTCCGCTGCGGCATGATCCTGGACCAGAAACTGGACCGGCCGCAGGAAGCCGTTCCCGTCTACGAGGAAATCCTGGGCGAGGAACCGGATCAACTGACCGCGCTGCATGCGCTGGACCGGCTCTACCAGAAACTGGGCATGTGGACCGAACTGGCCGACAACCTGACCAAGCAACTGGAACTGGCGCAGGATCCGGAAGCGCAGGGCGAACTGCTGCGCCGCCTGGCCGCCGTGCAGCATGAGAAACTCCACGAAACCACATTGGCCATCGAAACCTGGCGCCGCGCGCTGGAACTGGACGGCACGGACGAAGTGGTCATCGCCGCGCTGGAAAAACTGCTCGACGTGGAGGAACACGCCCTGGTGGCGGCCAATCTCCTGGAACCCGTGTACAAGAACCTGGGCCGCTGGGAAAAACTCGTACGCGTGCATGAAATCGTCCTGGGGAACACGTTCGACCCGGTGGAACAAATCCGCCTGATCCACGTGATCGCAAACATCCACGACGAATTCATGGAGGAACCCCGCAAGGCGTTCGACGACTACGTGCGGGCCTTCCTGATCGATCCGCGACATGCCGACACCCGCCGCCAGATGGAGCGCATCGCCGAGTCGCTCAAGGCGTGGGAGGACCTGTTCGCCATCTACTCGAAGGTGGTGGACGCGGGCGAGGACGTCGAAATCGCCCTGGATCTGCAGACCCGCATAGCCGACCTGCTGGCCTCCGAGGTGGGGGACGTCGAGCGGGCCGCAGCCGCCTACAACAAGCTCCTGGAGATTTCGCCGGAGCACATCCCGGCCGTGGACGCCCTGGAAAAGCTGTTCCTGGGCGCCGGCGACGTGAAGCGGATGGTGGACGCCATCCTGCGCAAGGTCTCCCTGGTGTCCGACCCCGAGGAAAAAAAGGCGCTCGCCTTCCGCGCGGCGGCCATCCAGAAGGAAGATCTGGAGGACAAGAAAGCCGCGATCGCCACCTACCGCCTCATTCTGGAAATCGACGACACGGACATGCGGGCGCTGACGGAACTCGAGCAGATCTTCGTCAACGACGAGGACTGGGAAAACCTGCAGGAGATCTATGCCCGCAAAGCGGATCTGGCTCCCTCCGTCGAGGATCGCAAGCAGATGCTCTACACGCTGGGGCAGATGTACGACCGCGATCTGAAAAATATGGAGAAGGCCATCGAAACCTACGAGCGGATCCTCGACGAGGATCCCGTGGACGAAGTGGCCCTGCAGAACCTGGACCGGCTCTACGAGCTCGCGGGCAAGTGGCAGGAGCTCGTATCCGTGCTGGACGTGATGATCCAGAACGGCCAGAGCGACGCCGAGGTGGCCGCCACGAAACTGCGGCTGGGCGAAGTGCATGAACTGCGCATGAAGGCGCCGGACGTGGCCGTTCCCCTGTATGGTGAAGCGCTGGACCTGGATGCCGGCAACGAAGGCATCGTCGCCGCCCTCTGGCGCGTCATGCAGGGCGGCGCGGACGACGCGCGCTGCGACGGCATCACGTACGAGCCTGAAATCCGTACGTCCGCAGCCGTCATCCTGGACAGGTACTTCTCCACGGTGGGCGAACAGGAAAAACTGGTGACCGTCCTCAACGTGCGGGTGGCCCAGAGCGAGGATACGTATGAGCGCGTGCAACTGCTGCACCGTCTCAAGGAAATCCACGAACTGCAACTGGATCGCCCGCGGGAGGCGCTCGACGACATGGCGCGGGCGCTGGCGCTGGATCCCCGGCACGAGCCGTCGCTGGCGGAAATCGAACGCCTGAGCGCCGTCCTGGATGCATGGAAGGATCTCATCGACATCTATGCGAAGGTGGGGTCCGCCTGCGAGGAGAAGGAAGACAAGATCTTCTACCTGTACCGCATTTCCCGCGTATATGAGGAAGAATTGCGGGATCTGGCGGCCGCCACCCGGAAACTGGAGGAAGTGCTCGCCCTCGAGCCGCAGGCCGAGGCCGCGCTGGCCGGGCTGGACCGCCTCCTGGAAGCCCAGGGCCGGTATCCGGAACTGGCAGCCATCCTGGAAAAGGAAATCGAGGCGGCGCCGCTTCCCGAGGATGCCCAGAATTTCCGCTACCGCCTGGCCCGACTCCAGGTGGAGCATCTCGGCAATCCGGAAAAGGCTGTGGAGGCGTATGCGGCCCTCCTGGAGGAGGCGCCCGCCCACGAAGGTGCGCGTGCCGGCATGGAGGATCTGCTGTCCCAGGGCGTCGCTCCCCGCCGGGTGTTCGACGTGCTGGAACCGCTGTACCGGCAGGACGCCCTCTGGGAGAACCTGGTCAGCCTGCACGAGAAATATCTCCATTTCGTGAAGGTTCCGGAAGAGCGCATCGGCCTGTACAAAATCATCTGCGAACTGCAGGAAAACTACGTCCAGGATCCGGAAACGGCCTTCAAGACGTGGGCGCGGGCCTTTGCCGAAGCCGAGGACGACGTGGAAATCCAGGAAAAACTGGAATCGCTGGCTGCCCAGATGGCCCTGTGGAACGACCTGGTGGAAGTGTACCGCGCATCCGCCCGGAAACTGTCCCGCAAGGCTTCCCAGGACGCTTCCGCCCGCGAACTGGCCATCCAGATCTGGCTCAAGGCCGCCCGCGTGCACGAGGAGGAGATGGCGGATCCGGCGGGCGCCGAGGAAGCCAACAAGGCCGTCCTGGCGCTCGACCACGAAAACTTCACGGCGCTGGAAAGCCTGGACCGCATCTACTCGGCCAACGGCATGATGCCGGAACTGGCCGAAATCCTGGACCGCCGCGCCAAGACGGCGCAGGATTCGTACGACCGGGTCCAGTTCCTCTTCCGGCTCGCCCACGTGCGCGAAGTGGAGCTGCAGGACATGCCGGCGGCCGTGGCCGCGCTGGAAGCCGTCCTGCGCGAGAAGGACGGCAATCGGGATGCGCTGGAGGGACTGGAGCGCATCCATTTCAACAACCGCGATTTCAAGGCGCTGTTCTCCGTCTACGAACGCATGAGCAAGGCCTTCTCGTCGGATGACGAAGTGGCCGAGGCGCTGGCGCACATGGCCAAGATCGCCTCCGATGCCCTCAAGAACCCCCTGGGAGCCAAGGACCTGTGGAAGCGCGTGCTGGAAATCAAGGGCGACGAGACGCGCGCCCTGCGGGAACTGGCCAACCTGGCCGAAGCCGCACGGGACTGGGAAGGCTGCGTGGAGTATCTCAAGCGCATCACGGAAGCCTCCTACGACACGCACGAGCAGGTGGAAGCCCATCTGGCCGTGGGCCGCATCGCGCTCTCCGAACTCAAGGACCACCGCCAGGCGCTGGACGCCTATCTGGCCGTGCGGTCGATCGAGCCGTCCAACCTCGAAGCGCTGGAGAAACTGGCCTACATCTTCAACGAAAGCCAGGCGTGGGAAGAGCTCGTGGACGTGCTCGAATCCCTCGTGGAGCATGGCCGCGACACCCTGGGCGCCAAGAAACTGCGCCAGTTGCACGCCCAGATCGGAAAGGTGGAGAAGGAATACCTGATGCGTCCCGACAGGGCGATCGCGGCATGGGAAAACGTGCTGCGGGTGATGCCGGGCGACACCGAGGCGCTGGAAGCCCTGGAAATCCTCTACGTGCAGAACGAGCAGTGGACGGACACCATCCGCATCCTGGAGGAAAAGGTCCGCGCGGCGTCAAGGGATTCCCAGAAGATCGAACTGCTGTTCCAGATCGCCGACATCTACGAGAACCGGCTGTGGGACAAGGGTTCGGCCGCCAACGCCTACAAGCGGGTGCTCAAGGTGGACAACCTGCACGTGGATGCGTTCAATCATCTGGAACGCCTGCTGCGGGATCTGGCGAACTGGAAGGAACTGACGGAACTGTACCTCACCCGCTACGACCATCTGGGCGGGCACGAGGACGAAATCCCCGATAAGAACAAAGCAGAAATCGTCTCCCTGCTGCAACGGGTCGCCGCCATCGCGGAAGAGAAACTGGGGAACCGCGGCGACGCGTTCGATGCGCTGGCCAACGCCTTCGACATCGATCCCACCAATGACGATACGGCCAACCATCTGGAGCGCATCGCCAGCATCCAGAACAACTGGCAGGAACTCATCGACATGTACCAGCATGCGGTGAAGGCCGTGGACGACCGGATGGTCAAGTGCGACCTGCTGGTGAAGGTGGCCCGCTGGTACATGGATCAACTGGAAGACCTCGGCCGCGCCACCGAAGCCCTCAAGCAGGCCCAGAAGTACGAGCCCAACTACGGCCGCGTCCACCTGCAGTTCGCCGAGGTGCACCGCCGCAACGGCTCCGTGGGCGAATACATCTCCTCCCTGTCCAAGGCGCTGGAGGTGGAGACCCGGCCGGATGTCATCTACAAGTCGGCCATGGAACTGGCCCGCACGTACCACAAGGAATTCGGCGATACCAACGAAGCCATCCGCTACTACCGGAAGGCGCACGAGGCGCTGCCCGAGAATCCGGAACCGCTCGAGGCGCTGGAACTGCTCTACGAGAGCACGGAGAAGTGGCGTGAATTGATCGAAGTGCTCAGCGAGCGGGTGAGCCGTTCCAGCAATGACGAGGAAATTTTCGACCTCAAGATGAAGATTGCGGACATCTGGGACGACCGGCGGGAAATGCCCTCCCGCGCCATCGACGTGGTCAACGAACTGCTCGATGCCCACCCGGACAACCTCGTCGTCATGCGCCGGCTGGAAGGGCTGTACGAAAAGGCCGGCCAGATGGAGGAATATCTGGCCATCCTCGAACGCCAGATGGAGCACCTCACCCACAATGACGAGCGCATCCGCAAGTTGCACCAGATGGCGGCCGTCTGGGAAGAGCACTTCGAGAAGACCGACAAGGCCATCGAGTGCTACGAGGCCATCCTGGAAATCGACGACAAGGACGAACGCGCCTACCAGAACCTGGCCCGGCTCTACCGCCAGGAAAAGAAGTGGAGCGAGTACATCGAGGTGCTCTACCGCCACGTGTACGTCAAGCACGACCCGAAGGAGCGGGTCCGCCTCTACAAGGCCGCCGCGGAAGTGCTGGAAAAGCATCTCAACGAGCCCGAGCGGGCCATCGACGCCTACATGCAGATCCTCGATGACGAGCCCAACGACGTGGATGCCCTCACAGCCCTCTCCCGCCTGTTCGAGGCCGCCCAGGACTGGGATCGCTGCCTGGACGTCTCCAAACGCCTGGTGGAGTTGACGACGGACCAGAACGTCAAGATGGATCTCTACTTCCGCCTGGGCCGGATCGCCGAGGAATTCCAGCACGACAACGCCGAGGCCGAGCGGCTCTATGCCGAGGCGCTCGCCATCAATCCCTCGTTCGTGCCCGCGCTGCGCAAACTGTCCCGGATCTACGAGGAGCGGCACGACTGGCTCAAGGCGGCCAAGATGCTGGAGCAGGCGCAGGGACACACGGCCAACATGGTGGAAAAGGCGTCCTATCTATATGAAGGCGGCATCATCCGCCTGGATCACCTGGACGATCCGGAGCGCGCGGCCGAACTGCTGGAAGCCTGCCTGGCCATCGATCCCGAGCACGTGGACGCCGCCCTGCGTTACACGGACATCCTGTGGGAGCGCAAGCAATATGCCGACGCCTTCCCGCACCTCCAGATGCTGGTGCGCAAACTGGAAGCCGCCCAGGCGGACCGCGAACTGCTGGCCAAGGTGTATTACCGCTTCGGCAAGGCGGCGGAAACCAGGGGCGAACTGGAAAAGGCACAGCAGGTGTACTACAAGGCCTACCAGATCGAGAAGACCTCGCTGCCGATCCTGCAGGGCATGGCTTCCGTGTGCGACGCCCTCAAGCAGTACGACCAGGCGTTCAAACTGTACAAGCAGATCCTGGTGCATCCGCAGGCGGAGGGCGATACCGAGCTGCAGACCGAGGTGTACTATCGCCTCGGCAACATCCACGCCGCCCGCAACGAGGCCATGAAGGCGCTCAACCTGTACGAGAAGGCGCTGGAAAACAATCCGGCGCACATGCCGACGCTGGAAGCCATGGTGGCCCTGCACGAGAAGGATGGCAACTTCAAGGCCGCAGCCGAGGTCAAGACCCGGATGGCCGCCAGCCTCTCGGGCAACGAGTGGGTCGAATTCATGATGGGGCTGGCCCAGTACTACAACGAGAAGGTGATGGACAAGGCCGCCGCCATCAAGACCTATGAGGACGCCCTGGCCCGCGACCCGCGCAACAAGTTGATCATCCACGAACTGATCGACCTGTACCAGACCACCGAGCAGTGGAAGAAGGTCGCCAAGAACATGATCCTGCTCGCCGAGATGGAAGACGATCCCAAGGTCCGCTCCAAGATCTGGTACGGCATCGGCGGCATCTTCCGGGAGTACATCAAGTCGTTCGACGACGCGGTGGAGTACTACAACCGCTGCCTGGACGACGATCCCACCAACCTCAAGGCCTTCCAGTACACGGACGAGATCCTCACGAAGAAGAAGGACTGGAAGTTGCAGGAGCGCAACTACCGAAAGATGATCAAGCGCGTGATGGATTCCCAGCCGGACAACACGACGCTCCTGACCAACCTGTGGCACTTCCTGGGCGAAATCTACCGCACGCGCCTGAAGGACTTCAAGGCGGCGATGGCCGCCTTCGAAAATGCCATCCAACTGGATCCCGCCAACACCACGCGGCACGAAATTCTGGCGGAACTGTACGAACTGGCGGGCCCGGACACCTACGACAAAGCCATCGCCAAGCACCACGAAATCCTCGATCAGAACGTGAACAATCAGGAAAGCATGAAGAAGCTCTACCGGCTGTACCTGGAAACCCGCAACTACGACGCGGCCTGGTGCATGTCGGCAGTGCTCTCCACGCTCAAGACGGCCGATGCCGAGGAACTGGAATTCTTCAACCAGTACAAGCCACGCGGGTTTGTGCAGTTGAAGCAGCGCTTCAGCCAAGACATCTGGACCAAAATCACATCGCCCATGGAGGACCCGGCCGTACGTCACCTGATGGCGGCCATTTCCGTCCCCATCACCACGCTCAAGGGGCGTCCCGTGAAGGCCTGGGGCATCAACCGCAAGGCTCGCCAGGAGCCGACGGGTGAAGGTCCCCTGTTCAACAAGATCTTCTTCTATGTCCTGAACTACCTGGCCGTGGAAGTGCCCGAACTGTACCTGCTGCCCGACCATCGTGGCGGCATCCAGCATGGCGTCATGATCGACAAGGGCCAGCGGATTCCCTTCGTGACCGTGGGACAGGATCTCCTCCAGAACCGCACGGAGAAGGATCTGGCCTTCATCGTGGCCCGGGAACTCACCTACATGCGGCCGGAATACTACCTGCTCAAGCATGTGACCAGCATCGGCGAACTGCGCGGGCTGGTCTTCGGTTCCATGCGCCTGGTCAATCCGGCCATCCCACTGCCGGCCGATCCTGGCGTGCTGCAGCAGACGGCAGCCCAACTGGCCCCGGTGCTGCCACCGGCTTCCAAGGAAATCCTGCTGAGCCTGACCCAGAAGATGGCGGCCACGGGCTACGTCCCCAACGTGGATGCCTTCATCCAGGGCGTGGAAATGACCTCGCACCGGGCTGCGCTGACGCTGATGCAGGATCTCGTCGAGGCACTGTTGGCCCTTCAGGCCGAACCCATGCTTCCGGGCGGACTCGGACTCCAGCAGAAGAGGGATGCGCTCCTGCGCTTCGCCATGTCCGAAACGTTCTTCAAACTTCGCAAGGAACTGGGAGTCGCCATCGGGTGATGCCATGAAAAAGATTCTGATCTCTACCCTCATTGGAATGATTTCGCTGCTGGCAGCCTGCGGCTCGAAAAAATCCGGTGCCACCACGCCAGACAGGGAAAAAACGGCGGATTCGGCATCCACGCAGGGTTCCGGCACGGCGGAACCCGCACAACCAGCGGGACCGCAATCCGATCTGTGCACCGATACGAACTGCCCGGGGGTCGTCCGCTGACTGGCCGCAACGCAGGGTTTCTCCCCTGCCCCCAACTTTCAGGAGGTCGCATCACATGTCCGTTCTGGGTATCGATCCCGTCCGCGTAGCCCGACTGCGTCAGGTGGCTCGTGAAATCACGCTGCAACTGGCGCCGATGATCCGCTCGCATACCACGGTCACCGTGGAGCGGGCGATCCTGCGCCTTTTGGGACTCGATGGCGTGGATGCCAACCAGGTGCCGCTTCCCAACGTGGTGGTCAACCATCTCCAGGAAGACATCCGGGACGGCGCCGCCAGCCGCGTGGTGGCCGCCATGCTGCAGACAGGGCTCTCCATTTCCGAACTGGGAGAACGCGTAGCCCGCGGCGAACTGGATCTGCGCGGCCCCGCGGCCGTTCCATGCGACGAGATCCGTTCGTACGGCGAAGAACTGGCCAGGGAAAGCCTGGCCCGCATCACGGCAATGGTGGCCGAGCGGCAGGAGCGGATGCGCCGCCTCCCCGTGCGGGAACAACCCTGGAAATACGTCATCGTGGCCACGGGCAACATCTACGAGGACGTGACGCAGGCCCGCGCCGCCGTCCTGCGCGGCGCCGACATCATCGCGGTCATCCGCACCACGGGCCAGAGCCTGCTGGATTACGTGCCCTACGGCCCCACCACGGAAGGCTTCGGCGGCACCTATGCCACCCAGGCCAACTTCCGCATCATGCGCCAGGCGCTCGACGAGGTGGCCGAGCAGACGGGACACTACGTGCGCCTGGTGAACTACGCTTCGGGGCTGTGCATGCCGGAAATCGTCGTCATGGGCGCCTTCGAGCGCCTGGACATGATGCTCAACGACAGCATGTACGGCATCCTGTTCCGGGACATCAATCCCATCCGCACGTTCGTGGACCAGTTCTTCTCCCGCATGATCGATGCAGTGGCCGGCATCATCATCAACACGGGCGAAGACAACTACCTGACCACCGCCGACGCCCTGGAAGCCGCCCACACCGTGTTGGCCTCCGATTTCATCAACGAGAGTTTCGGCCTGGCCGCCGGCCTGACTCCGGACCTGCTGGGCCTGGGGCACGCCTTCGAAATCAACCCCGACATCGAGGACAGTTTCCTCCTCGAACTCTCCCAGGCGCTCTTGCTGCGGGAGGTGTTCCCCGATTCGCCGCTCAAGTACATGCCGCCCACCAAACACATGAGCGGCGACATCTTCAAGGGCTATCTCATGAATGCCATGTTCAACCTGGCCGGCATCTGGTCCCGCCAGGGCATCCAGTTGCTGGGCATGCTCACCGAAGCCATGCACACGCCGTTCCTGCAGGATCGCTTCCTGGCGCTGGAAAACGCCTCCTACATCATGAATGCGGCCAGGCACATCCACGAGCAGGTGGACTTCCGGCCCGATTCCCTGGTGGTGCGCCGGGCCGGCGAGGTGCTGGAGAAGACGGAACGCCTCCTGGAGGACGTGCAGCGCACCGGATTGCTGGAAGCCATCGCCGCAGGCTGGTTCGCCGACATCCGGCGGCCGGCGGACCGCGGCAAGGGGCTCCTGGGCGTCCGGGAAAAGAGCGAACGCTATTTCAACCCCTTCAAATCGGTGTTCGCCCGTCATCTCGGCCTGGAAAAGGAGATCGACACATGGATGTGAATCTGCGCGAAATCCGGCCCTATGGCGATACGCTTTCCGACGGAGCCATGCAGTTGAGCTTCACGCTTCCGCTGGCCTGCGGCCCGCTGGCCAAGGAAGCCGCCCTGCGGTTCGTGGCGAAGATGGGCCTCGCCGAGGCCGACGTGGTCCACATGGCCGACCTGGGCGAGGGATTCACCTTCTTCGTGGTGTACGGCAAGACGCGGCTATCCATCGACGCGACCGAAATCCGGGTGACCCAGGTGGATGCGGAAGTCTGGGACCGGCCCACCTGCGATGAGAAGATTCGCGAGATTTTCGGCCGTCCCCTGCGCATCGTGGGCGCCTGCATCGGCGAAGACGCCCACACGGTGGGCATCGACGCCATCATGAACATGAAGGGGTACGCCGGGCACTACGGGCTCGAGCGGTTCGCCATGGTGGACGCCGTGAATCTGGGGGCCCAAGTGGAGCCGGAGACGCTCCTGCAGAAAGCCCGCGAGATGAATGCCGATGCCGTGCTGGTCTCCCAGGTGGTGACGCAGCGCGATGCCCACCTGCAGAATCTCACCCGGTTCGTCGAACTGGTGGAAGCCGCCGGCATGCGGGAAAAAATCGTCCTGGTGGCGGGCGGCCCGCGCATCGATCACAAACTGGCGCTCGAATTGGGCTATGATGCCGGATTCGGCCGCGGGACGTTCGCCGAACACGTGGCCTCGTTCGTCATCCAGACCCTGGCCCGGCGGCAGGGATTGTCCACGGGAAGGCATTCATGATCACGCTGCTGCTCGTTCTGCTGATTCCGGCCGCATTCCTGGCGGCTTTCGAGTATTTCCGCCGCGTCGGCCAGGCACGGCAGGCGGCCGTGGTGCAGGAGGCGCACGAGCGCGCGCGGGAAGTCCTGGACGAGACGCGCCGGCGCGTGGAAGACATCCGCCTCAAGGCCCGCCACGAGTCGGCCCAGTTCCGCCTCGACGCCCGCAAGCAGATGGAAGATGCCGCCCGGGATCTGGAAGAGGAGATGAACGAGCAGGAAATCCACCTGGAGCGCGAACAGGCGCGCGTGGAAGTTGCGCAGGAGGAAACCAGGGCGCGCGCAGCCGCGCTGGAGGCGCGCCAGGCGGAACTGCACAAGCGCCAGAACGCGATCAACGAACTGCGCGACCGGCGCCGGGAACTGCTCGCCCGGCTACCGCAGGCGCTGGAGGAACGCGCCGAACTCACGCACGACCAGATGCGCCAGGTCCTGTTCGAACGTATGGTGGAAGCGGAGGAAAATCTCACGCGGGAAACCCTGCGGTCCTGGGAGCAGGTGCCCGAGGCCGAATTCATTCCCAAGGCCAAGCGCGTCATGGGGATCGCCATGGGCCGCCTCGCGCCAACCCCCATCCAGGATCGCCCCTCGGCTTTCGTGGAATTCCCGCCGGCGCAATACCAGAATCTGCTGAAGTTGTGCGAAGGCTCCCTGGAACGGCTTTCCGAACTGTTCCGGATTCCCGTGTTCGCTCAGGAAGGAGACCCGGTCGCCATCCGGTTCGACACCATCGATGGGGTGTCCCGCGAAGTGGCCCGGCGGGTGCTGGAAAAGATGGCCGACGGTTCGAAACCGGTGTCCTCCTGGGAAATGCTGGCGGAATTGTGGGAGAAGCGCAATACAGAGATGAAAAACGAAATCCTGGGCCTGGGCCGCAAGGCGTTCAAGGTGGTAGGCCTCAAGCCCAAGGCCCATCCTGAAATCCTCAACCTGGTGGGACGTCTGTATTTCCGCACTTCCTACACGCAGAACCAGTGGCTGCATTCGGTGGAAGCCGCCCAGTTGGCCGGGCTGATCGCCGCCGAGTTGCATCTGGACGTGGAACTGGCGCGGCGGGCCACGCTGCTGCATGACATCGGCAAGGCGCTCACGCACGAAGTGGAGGGATCCCACGCCCTCATCGGCTGCGAACTGGCCACCCAGTACGGCGAGCCGCCGGAAGTGGTGAACGCCATCGGCGCGCACCACGGGGAAAAGGACAACGAATACGTCTACACGTCCCTGGTCATGGCCGCCGACGCCATGAGCGGGGGCCGTCCCGGCGCGCGGCGCGAGCAGTTGGAGACGTATTTCGACCGGATCGCCGACCTGGAGCATGCGGCGCGCGCCTTCTCCGGAATCCAGGAGGCATTCGCCGTCCAGGCCGGGCGCGAACTGCGCGTGCATGTGGATTCGCAGCGCGTGGACGACATGCGCACGCTTTCCATGGCCGCTGAGATCGCCCGCAAGATTTCCCAGGAAATCACGTTCCCGGGACAGGTGAAGATCACGGTGATCCGGACCTTTACGGCCCAGGAGACGGCCCGATGATCAAGTCCGGAAAGTTTTCCTGCGTAGCGGCGCCGGACACGGTCCACATGGATGGGCTGCGAACGCTGCTCGTGGTTTCGGGCCTGTATCTGCCGCTGGCGCTGGCGAGCCGGCTGATTTCGCTCGTGTACGTCCGCCGGCAGTCGTGGACGCTGGCGGATGGCGAATGGACCTGCGAGGAGACGGCGACCCTCTTCGGTTCGCTGACCCACAGGCGCGTGTTCAGCATTCCCGCTTCCTGCGTGGTGTACCGCATGGCGGGCGACGGCGGCGATCCCGCTTTCCTGCTCTCGGGAACCGTCTGGATGTTCCTTCTCGTGCTCTTCGGGGTTTCCAGGATTCATGCGGGATTGATGGCCATTTCCCCGGAAACGGTGGTCTCCGGCGCGCTCTGGGCCTTGTCCGGGCTGTTCCTGGACGTGGCGTGCGTACTCGTCCATCGCCACTGGAGCCGGCGGGAAACCTGGCAGTTCGGCCTCGTGGACGGACGTTCGTGGACGCTGGCTGCTCCCCGCATCCTGGATCAAACGTGATTTTCATCTTTTTTGTCTTTCCGGACTGTTGACGAAGCAGGGAAAAAACCATACGTTTTCGCCCCGTGCCGCGTCGGCTCCGGCTTCCCGACGTGCAAAGGAGAATCGCCGATGTTGGATCTGGCATTCGTGGAGGAAATCATCCCTGTTCTCATCACGGAAAGCACGCACCCAAACGTCAAGGGGATCACCGCAGAGGTCATCCGCCAACTGGGGCTGCGCGGGCGTTCGGCCGCCGTCGCGGAACGGCGCATCCGCCCCATGGTCATCGAGGCGCTCAAGGAGCATTACGGAGATGAGGAACTGGATGAAGACATCCTCGGGGACGACGACGTGGACGACGAGGATGACGACGACTACTACAGCGATGACGTGGACGACGAGGATGACGACGACTACTACGACGACGACGAGGAATATCCCGGATATGGAGACGAGGACGAGGATTTCGAGGACGAGGACGACGAACTGGATGGATATTCCTACGACGACGAGGATGACGACGACCGTTGACGGACTGACTCGTTCCTCGCAGCGATGACCCCGTCTTGCGTTTCGCCGCACGGCCTCGGGCCGTCTGCCGGCCGTTTTCGAATGTCCGGAAATCCCGTGCCGCCCGCGGCGGCGCCTGTTCCGGATGGAAGGTGATCCATGCAGGACCGCAAATCAGGGGAACCGGATGGCTTCATCCGCATCGCCGGTGCCCGCCAGCACAATCTCAAGAACATCAGCCTCGACCTGCCCCATCGCCGCATGACTGTGGTGTGCGGACCGTCCGGCTCCGGCAAGAGCACGCTGGCCTTCGACATCGTCTACGCCGAGGGCCAGCGGCGCTACGTGGAAAGCCTCTCGGCCTATGCGCGGCAGTTTCTGCCCCAGATGGACAAGCCCCAGGTGGATGTGGTGGAAGGGCTCTCTCCGGCCATCTCCATCGATCAGCAGAACACCTCCCACAATCCCCGCTCCACGGTTGGAACGATCACGGAAATCCATGATTTCCTTCGTATTTTCTTTGCACGCCTGGGAATACCCCGCTGCATCCACTGCCATGCCCCGCTGGTGGAGCGCACGCGCGAGGAAGTGACCGAATGGCTGGTCCGCAAGGCGTCCGGCCGCATGATCGTCCTGCTGGCCCCGCTGGCGAGGCAGTCGAAAGGCACGCACGCCGACCTGCTCGAGAAATGCCGCAGGGAGGGTTTCTCGCGCATGCGCATCGATGGCGAAATCCGGGAACTCGACCCGCTTCCGGACTTGCGCAAGACGCACAAGCACGATCTGGACCTGGTCATCGATCGTTTCGACCCGGGGCGCGTGTCCCGCGAACGCACGGCATCCTCGGTGGAGTTGGCCCTGCGCTGGGGACAGGACACGTTCATCGTCCAGGATGGAGAACGCGAGGAACTGGTCTCCACCCAGGCCCGCTGCCTGGAGCATGATTTTTCAGCGCCCGCCCTGACCCCGCAACTGTTCTCGTTCAACAGCCCCCAGGGATTCTGCCCGGCCTGCTACGGCCTGGGAACGGTCAGTTTCCTGTCGGAGCGGCTTTTAGCGCCCAATCCCCAACTCTCCCTGTCGCGGCGGGCCATTGCGGCGCTGCCCGAAAACTGGTGGAAGCGCCTGCGCACGGATTTCGGCGCCGTGATGCACCGCTACGGATTCGACGAAAACATGCCGCTTTCCGCCTACACCCCCCAGGCGCGCCAGGTGCTCTTTCACGGGGATCCGGAAACCGGCTTCGCGGGCGTCATCACCCTGCTGGAGCACGGTGCCCGCTACGGCGGGTCCTTTTCGGAAAGCCTCGCGGGCTTCCGGGAAACGCGGCCCTGCCCCGAGTGCGGCGGCGCGCGCCTCAACCCCGTGGCACGGGCCGTGACCGTGCGCGACCGCAGCATCATAGACGTGGAAAGCATGCCGGCCGGCGAAGCGCTGGAATGGTTTTCGGCCCTTTCGTTCACCGAGGCCGAAGCCCCCGTCGGAAAGCCGCTGGCCGCGGAAATCATCCACCGCCTGCGTTTCCTGTGCGAAGTGGGGCTTTCCTACATTCATCTCAACCGCACCATGTACACGCTTTCGGGCGGCGAAGCCCAGCGCATCCGCCTGGCAGGGCAGTTGGGAAGCGGGCTGGTTGGCGTGACCTACGTCCTGGATGAGCCCAGCGTTGGGCTGCACCCCGAGGACCACCACCGGCTCCTCAAATCCCTCCTGCAGTTGCGGGACCGCGGCAACACGGTGGTCGTGGTGGAGCACGACCCCGGCACCATGCTCATGGCGGACCATGTGGTGGAACTGGGACCCGGCTCGGGCAGAAACGGCGGGAATCTGGTCTTCGAAGGCCCCGTTTCCAGGCTGCTCGAAGCCCCCACGCTCACGGGACGCTACCTGCGCGGGGAGCGGCCCGCAGGGCTGTCGCGCGGCCGGCCGCCTGCGGATTCCTTCCTCACGCTGCGAGATGTCACGACCCACAACCTCAAGCACCTGGACGTGCGCATCCCATTGGGACGCCTGGTGTGCGTCACGGGCGTTTCCGGCTCCGGCAAGAGTTCGCTGGTGGTGGACACGCTGTACAAGCACCTGGCCCTGCGCCTGGGACTGGCCGTGGAAAATCCGGGGTTCCTGGGCGGCATGGAAAACGCCGAAGCCATCGAACGGGTGGTGCTCATCGACCAGTCGCCCATCGGCCGCACGCCCCGCTCCAATCCGGCCACCTATACCAAGATCTTCGACGAGATCCGCTCCATCTTCGCCTCCCTGCCGGAATCCCGCATGCGGGGATGGACGCCGGGACGCTTCAGTTTCAACGTAGCAGGCGGGCGTTGCGACAAATGCGAGGGCGACGGGCAGATCCGCATCGAGATGCACTTTCTGCCGGACGTGTTCGTCACCTGCGAAGCCTGCGGGGGACTGCGCTACAACCGCTCCACGCTGGAAGTGAAATACCGCGGGCTGTCCATCGCCGACGTGCTCCAACTGACGGTGCAGGAAGCCCTGGACGTGTTCGCTGCGTATCCTTCCCTGGTGCGACGCCTGCGGGTGTTGTGCGACGTGGGGCTCGACTACATCCAGTTGGGGCAGCCCGCCACCACGCTTTCCGGCGGCGAAGCCCAGCGCATGAAGATTTCCCGCGAACTGGGCAAGCGCGATCTGCCCGGAACCCTCTACGTGCTCGACGAGCCCACCACGGGCCTGCACATGCACGAGGTGGGCATGCTGGTGCAGGTGCTGCACCGCCTGGTGGATCATGGCGCCACGGTGGTGCTCATCGAGCACAATCTCGACGTCGTGGCGGCCGCGGATCACGTCATCGACCTCGGTCCGGGCGGAGGCGATGCCGGCGGGCGCATCGTGGCCAGCGGCACTCCGGATGAAGTCATGTCCCACCCGGATTCCGCCACGGGGCGCTGGCTGGCCCGGCGCCGGTGATTTTCAGGCGGGCCCGCAACTTCCCGCCCCTTTCCTCGACAATGAAGACATACGGAGAGGACATCTCCGGGAAAGGTCGTTTCCACGGCATGCAGGCTGAAGGAAAAACCGCCCGCGACCTGGGCGCAGAAGGCGAACGGCGCGCCGTGGCGCTCTACCGGGAGTGGGGCTATGCCATCCTGGCCCGCAACGATGCGTTTTCCGGGCTCGGAGAACTGGATTTCGTGGCACAGAGAGGATCCCTTCTGGCATTCGTCGAGGTGCGCACGCGTGGCAGCGATTCCGGAGGCCACCCGCTGGAGACCGTGACGACATCCAAGCGCGCCCGCATCCTGCGCTCGGCGCGCCTGTACTGGGAACGGGCCGACGACGAACTGCGCTCCCGGATCGAAGAGATCCGCTTCGACGTGGTGTCGGTGCAGGAAAAGCTCTTCGGCTGGGTCATCACGCCCGTGTTCGGCGCCTTCGAGGGGCACGACGTCTGGTGAATGCCGCGAGAAAGGCACTTCCCGGCATGAAAGCGCATCCCCCGATGCCCGGAAAAATCGCGGCCGAAACGCCAATGGCATGCCGGACGCCGGAATGCCTCAGAGCAGCAGCAGGCCGAATCCCATGGTTGCCATGCCGAGAATCACACCATAGACGGCGAAATGACCCTCGCCGTATTCGCGGGCCGTGGGCAGCAGTTCATCCAGGGAGATGAACACCATGATGCCCGAGACGGCCGCGAAGAGCCCGCCCAGAACGCCCGGGGCGAGAAAGGGGCGCAGCACCAGCCACGCCAGGATGGCTCCCAGGGGCTCGGCCAGTCCCGACAGCAGCGACAGGCGGAATGCGCGCGCGCGGCTCCCCGTGGCGAAGTAGATGGGCACCGACACCGCGATTCCCTCGGGAACGTTGTGGATGGCCACCGCCAGCGTGACGGTCCAGCCCAGTTTGGCATCGGACAATGCGGCGGCGAACGTGGCGATGCCTTCGGGAAAGTTGTGGATGGTGATGGCCAATGCGGAAAAAAGACCCAGGCGCATCAGTTTCCGGTGTTCGTGGCCGGGCTCGCACTCCTCCACACACCGGGCCTCGTGGGGGTTCTCCTCCTCGGGCACCAGCCGGTCGATGAGCAGGGACAGCCCCATGCCTCCCAGGAAGAAAACGACCTGCAGGAATTTCGCCCCCGTCCCGTAAAGCACCGTCTGCAGCAGGTGCAGAGACTGGGGCATCAACTCGGAAAAGGACACGTAAATCATCACGCCGGCCGAAAAACCCAGCGCCATGGACAGAAACCGGTGGTTGGTGCGCCGCGAGAAAAAGGCGATGGCAGAGCCGATGCCGGTGGAAAGGCCGGCGATGGCCGTCATGAGAAAGGCTGTCCATACGGATTCGTGCATGAGAAAACCTGCGAGGGATCCTGCCACTTCTTCCTGCTGTCGTGGCGCGTCAGCATATCCGCACGGAAAGGGAAATGCAAAAAACTGAATTTTGACTTTGACAGGCTCGGGGCATTTCGGTATTTTCATTCCGCAACGAAGCGCCGAAGGGCGATTTTCGGAAGGAAATGGGACGCATCATGAATGAATGGATTCGGGATCTGCTGGATTTTGCCATCGAGAAAGAACAGGAAGCCTGCGATTTCTACTCGGACCTGGCACGTCGCACGCTGGATCCGGCCCTGAAGGCCGAACTGGAACGCCTTGCCGGCATGGAGCGCATGCACAAAACCAAGTTGCAGCAACTGGATCCACAGGATCCCTTCTGGCAGCGCAAGCATCACGAGGATCTGAAGATCGCCGATTACGTGGTGGCCGCCAAACCCGCTCCCGACATGAGTTTCCAGGATCTGATCTCCATCGCGATGCAGCGCGAACTGGCAGCCATGCGCCTGTATTCCGACCTGGCCCGCACGGTGGACGATCCGGATCTGCAGAAGATGATGCTCATCCTGGCCGAGGAGGAATCAGCGCACAAACACTATTTCGAAACCCTGTGGGACGAGCACGTCCTGAAGGAAAACTGACGAATTACGAAAGGAGAACACAATGAAGAAATACGTATGCACGGTTTGCGGATATGTGTATGACCCGGCCGCCGGCGATCCCGATCACGACGTGCCGGCCGGAACCCCCTTCGACAAACTCCCCGACGACTGGCGCTGCCCGGTGTGCGGCGTCGGCAAGGATTCCTTCGAAGAAGACACCTGATTCTTGCGCAACGCGCAGAAAGGAGACCGACGGATGGCACCTATTCATGGATCGCAGACGGAAAAGAACCTGCTGGCCGCTTTCGCAGGGGAAAGCCAGGCCCGCAACCGCTACACGCTCTTCGCCAAGAAGGCCCGCGAAGAAAAATATGAATACGCGGCCTACGTCTTCGAGGAAACCGCCCGCAACGAACTGGCGCATGCCAAGCGCTTCTTCAGTTTCCTCGAGGGATATCCCGTGCAGATCACGGCCACCTATCCCGCCGGGAAAATCGGCACCACCCTGGAAAACCTGGTGGCTGCAGCCGCCGGCGAAGACGAGGAAGCCTCTTCCCTGTATCCCGGTTTCGCGGAAACCGCCCGTCAGGAAGGATTTACGGCGGTGGCCAGCGTTTTCGAAAAAATAGCCGAAATCGAAAAATTGCACAGGAACCGCTACGTCGAGTTGCAACTCCTCTGGCCCGAATGGAAATTTCCAAACACCACTCCCCAATCGAAGTGGCTGTGCCTGAACTGCGGCTACGTCCACGTGGGACCGCAGCCGCCGCAACTGTGTCCGGTGTGCCTGGAAGACATCACTTTCTTCGTTCCCATGCCGTAAGGCGTTTTTTCCGAACCTGAGGAGACGACATGAACCACCCGCTTCTGAGCATTCTCGAAACCGCCCTCACCATGGAGGAAAAGGGCTACGCCTTCTACAACCAGGCCGTCAACCGATCTGGAAACCCGCTGGGGAAAGCCATGTTCGGCCGTTTGCGGGATGACGAGTTGGTGCACATGGAGCGCATCAAGACCATCGTCAACGGCCTGACGAAGGGAATGGACTGGAAAATCGACTACGATGCCCTTCCCACGCAGCCCCAGACCACCGTGGAAATGTTCCGCGCGCTGGCCCGGGAGCATGCCCGGAACCTGACCCCCGACGCGGGCGACGTGGAAGCCATCGATGTGGGGCTGGATTTCGAAACCAAGGCTGTGAAGTTCTACGAGGATCACCTGGCGCAGGCAAAGGATCCCCTGGAGCAGGACTTCATTCGCCGCATGATCCAGGAAGAACAGGATCACCGCGACACCTGTCTCGAACTCAAGCGCTTCTATGCGGATCCGGCCGCCTATTTCGTGGAACTGGAGCATCCCCACCTGGATTGATATTTTTTCTGCATTTTTTCTTGACAACCAAATTTCTTTCAGGTATTTGATCGCCGCCGTCTGAACGGCGGCACCGTTTCGTCTCCTTTCTGTTGGGTTTCCTTGAAGTGAGGCCGGTGCTTCAGTCACTCCTGTGTTCGTTGCCCCCCTGACGACACCGGGTGGAGAAGCACCGGCCCTTTTTTTTTCACGCACGAACGTTTTCCGTCATTTCCTTCCCGCCATGCGGGAACGGATCGTCAGCGCCAGAAACGCGGCCAGTCCCAGCCCCAGGTACATCAGGGTCTGCACGGCATGCAGCGTGACGACGAACGCCATGCCCGGCCCCGCCACCAAAGCGCGCGAAAGCCGGGCGGACAACCCAAGGCGAGCGAACTCGTGAAAATTCCCCACGTGTCCGGGTGCGCCGGGGATGAACACTCCAACGGCCGAAAAGCCCACGACCAGCGCGGCAGATTCCGGTTCCGCAGGCAGTCCGAAAGCGTAAAGCAGCGTCCAGACGCCCGCCACGTTGCATCCCCAATACGTCGCCGTCCGCGCGAGGGTCACGCCCAAAACGTGGGAAGAGAGCCCCTGCCGGATTCCCAGGGAAAGCCTGCCGCCCAGCCCCTGGAGGTTTTCCATGAGGCGCCCGATGCGGGGAAACCGCCTCAGCCTGGAAAGTCCCGTCCAGCGGAAGACGAAATCCAGGCAGGCGCGGGGATCGTGCGCCATCCAGACGGAGACGGCCAAAAGCGCCAGGAATGCCAGCGAGGAAACCGCCCACAGGATCCACGTCCACGAGGAAACGGCCCCGGCGCCGCGGCGCCAGAGCACCCCACCCAGTCCAAGTGCAATCAGGCAGGCCACCACCAGGCCATCGAGCGCCCGTTCCAGGACCAGCGCGCCCAGCACCGCGCCGGCGCTTCCAGGCCGCCCATCGCGGGAGCGGAACACGGCGCAGCGGTACAGTTCACCAGCCCGAAAGGGAAACACCATGACCGCGGCGAACCCCACCCAGGTAGTGAGCCGAATGGAAAGCGAATCGAAATCTCCGGGCACCAGCGGCCGGATCATGCCCTCCCAGCGGCGGGTCCGCAAATGGATCATCGCGCCCATGCAGGCAACGAAAACGCCCATCCAGAAGGGTTTCACCAGAAAAAATGCATCCAGGAAGGCATCCCATCGGACGTCTCGCAGAGCCAGCCAGCCCAGAACCAGCCCCAGCGCCGAAAACAGCCACATCATGAATGGAAATCCTCTCGCCGCGGAGGTTTTCAGGAAAGCCGGACCCAATCCCGCAGCAGTTGCCGGGGAGTCGAGCCCAGCGCCTGGTCCAGGACGGCATCCCCGAAATGCCCGCGGATCCACGCCATGGCCTCGGTCACCCGGGGCAGCATGTGCACCGAGTGCATGTCGGTGGCGAACAGGCGAATCAGGCCTTTTTCGACATAGCGCACCGCGCGGGCATACTGATCCGCATTCTGCGCGTCCTTGACGAAGGAGGTCAGGTTGACCTGCATCACCAGTTCGTCGGCGAGACTGGACAGGATCCTGTCATCGAGCCGCAGATAGCGTTCCACGTGCGCCAGGATGGGCACGTACCCTTCCGTCTGGATGCGGAACAGCGCGGTGCGGAAGGTCCTCTCATCGATGGCCGGCGGAAATTCCAGCAGAAAAACGTCGGAACCGGCAATGCCCGGCACCTCGTGCGCATCGAGCCGGCGGAACAACTGGGCATCATAGAAATTCTCGGCTCCCAGGATCAGCCGCACGGAAGGATACCGCTCCTGTACCTCCTCCACCACTACGTCATGCACCTCCCGCAGGGAGGAAAGCGAAGGATTGATCGACCCCTCCTTCTGGTGCGGCGTGCACACGAACGTGTCGAACCCCAGGTGCATCAGGCCATCCACCATGGAGAGGGTCTCCTGCAGCGTGGCGGAACCGTCGTCCACTCCCGGCAGGAGATGGAGGTGAAAATCGGCGTAGGCTTCCGGCATCGGCGGCTTTTCTGGTCAACCCATGAGGATGGCGTATGTCAATTCCCGCATGATTTCCATCGGCCGCCCATTGTAGGGCTCGTTCATGCAGGCCGTATTGAACTGATCCAGCGCCGCCTTGAAATCCCGCTGCTCGAAGTACACCAGCCCCAGAAGGTAATGGGCCAGCGCCCAATGATCGAAGTCCCACTTGGCCTTCATGAGGAAATCGATGGCACGGGCCATATCGCCATCACGGAATGCGTGCACGGCCTGGATGCACTTCTCGAAGTAGTAGAGTTCCTTCTCCATCACGTAGCGGTCCAACGCTCCCTGGGCCTGCGGGTCCATCCCCACGGCCAGAAAGGCGGCATCGGGAATCAGGGCTTCCTGAGGATTCCGGAGCACGGCCATGGCGCACTGCGCGATGTCCTGGCGCAACCGGGCGCCAGCCGGCTGGGAAAACAGGCTTTCCATGAGATTCTTCACGGTCATTGATTCTTCCTCCTTCCGGCAGGAACACAGAAAACGCCCGCATGAAACCGCGCCTTGGCATTGCACAACGCAGCCGAATCGTGCGGTGCCCCGAGCATACTTTTTTTCCGCGTCCGGTCAACGGCGTTTCTGCTGCACGCCTTGCGGTGCCAGGAAGCGGCAAAAAACGGCCGCGGAAGGCACCCGCGAACCAGGATGGAAAGCGTGCCCCGAACCTGCAGAAACGGGGCGATATTGAACATCAATTCGAAACCGAATGCCACCGGCGGCGAAGGATCCAGGCCACGCCCACGACCCACAGGAGAAACAACGGGGGAACGGATGCGCCGCCCTTGCCGGCCCGGCAGGAGCAATCCCCGTCCAGGGAGGGCCGCACGCTTGCGGCATGCACGTAGATGGCCCGATCGAACGTGCCCTTCCCGCCGTCCGGATTGGTGACCTCCAGTTGGTAGACGCCCAGCAGCGCCTTCGCGTCCACGCACACGTGCAGCACCAGTTCCTCCGGCCCCACGAAGTCGATGGACTCGATTCGGACATCCGCCGGCAGGAAGCGGGCCTGGATGCCTTCCTGGAAATGGCGGCCGGCCACAACGAGTTGGACGCAGGCACCCTGCTCGTGCTCGAAGGGCGTCACGCTTTCGACCACGGGGTCGGGAACGACCGGGCCGTATTCCAGTTGGTAGCCGGCGCCGGGGCCGATGGCTTCGGGATCGAAATCCTCCGTGCCGCCACGCACCACGGCCAGAATGGGCCGCACGGGAGACTCGGGATGGAAGATCAACTCGGCCTCCCCTTCCTGGATGGGAGACACGAACACCTCGTTCCAGAACGGGTGGAACAGCACCAGGGACCACGGGCCCGGGGTGGAAGAAGTCAGTTTCACACGCAGATCCCGCGCATAGCCCGCGGGAATCCCCAACTGCCAGTAATTGGCGCCATACGCCTGGGGAAGGTTGCCCTGCTTCACGTTCAGGACACCGGCCTGGGCGGGCAGGATCTCTCCCGTGTACGGAGGCGTCGCGTGATAGCGCTCCGCCCACTGGATCCTCGCCAGGGAAGAATTGCTGGAATCCCCCACCAGAAAGCGCTGCCAGGCGAAGGTCCGGTAGGCTTCCCCGAGATTCGCCCCCCGCTGCCGCAGCAGCGCATCGATGGATTGCATGTAGTTCGGGCTGTTGTAATACCCGCCCGATTCCTGCATGGCGCCTTCCCACAGTTTCCGCACGAACACGGCCGGCTCCTCATCTGGCAGGCGATAGTAGGAAGCCAGAAAATGCGGCCAGAAGAAGCCGCCATACCAGTAGTAATCCATGTACTCGCCTGCCGAGACGGAACGATGGGGCTCGGCCTGGTAATAGTCCAGCACGGCGTCCTGGAAATATATGCCCAGCCCCGGTTCCACCTGCCCCTCGATGAACGTGGAGGTGTTTTCCCAGAAACCGATGTATTCCAGGCAATCCATGGCGCCCTGGGTGGCATGGGAGAGTTCGTGGGCCACGGTGTCGCGCACCCACTCCGGATCGTTCTGCCAGTCGATCATGATCCAGGACGTGCAGTCGTCCCAGGGGGTGGATGGCCAGTAGTCCACGGGCGACATGTAGCCGGCCGCCTGCATGCCGGTATCTCCCACGAGGATGCGGTAGGGATTTTCCGCCGTCACGTGGGGCGGCACCAGAAAGCCCCATTCCACGATCTCTTTCTGCCATGCGGTTTCGGCACCTTCCAGCACGGCCTGCGCCAGGCGCAGGTGGTCATCGGAAGGATACTCCACGCGGATGGGGAACGTCTGCGAATCCAGATGCAGCGGCAACGGCTGCGGAAAACCGTCCTCCACGCGCAACCCGGCGCGCTTGCGGATCTGGAAGTTCTCCACCAGGATCCCGGTGCCCGCCCACCCGGGAACGGGCGCGCGCTTCGCCATGGAGCGCCAGGGCTCGGGCAGGCGGTCCGGATGGCGCACGGCCAGTTCGCGCAGACGCAATCCTTCTTCCAGGGATACGGTGTTTTCACGGATGGCCTTCTCCACGGCCAGGCTGAAGGGTTCCCGCACGGAAAACTCCACGGGGACGGCGGCAAGCATCAGCACGCTCAGCAACACGATCATGGCGACCTCGCTCGCACCGCGGGCAGGGGCCCGCGGCGACTGCCCCACAATACCCCGGATGGCCGAAAAACCCAGCTTTTCAGGCAGTAAAATTCACGGTCGCGCAACCCGGATCACATTCGAAAGCGGATTCCCCGAGCCGCCGGCCAGGACGCGGGCTTGCGCCGCCGTCAGCCCGCGAAGGCACGGTACCAGAAGACCAGCAGCACGACCTGGACCAGAACGAGGACCGCCAGCCAGAAGGGCAGCCGGTTCCAGACCGCGCGCCGGCGGGAAGAGGGAACGTCGCGCCCGGCCAGTTGCAGCAGCATGATTTTCTGCTGCGTGGTTCCAGCGGGCACGAGCGCGCGGGATTCCAGGTAGGAGAGCAGTTCCAGTTCCCCTTCCAGGGGGTCGCCGGAGACGTTCAGGAAACGCTCCAGCGCCGCCCGCAGGCGGTTCGCGTCCAGATAGCGGTCGTCCGGATCCTTTTCCAGGCAGCGCATCACGATATGCTGCAGGACGGCGGGAATCCCCGGTATGGAAGCCGGCCGCGCATGCTGGATCTGATCGAACAGCGGGGCGCCTTCCCGATCCTCGAACGGCAGGCGCCCCGCCAGCAGCCGGTACAGCAGCACCCCCAGGCTGTACAGGTCGCTTCGGGCATCGGCCATCTGGCCCCGCAGACGCTCCGGGCTCATGTAGGCGGGCGTCCCCACTCCCGTATCGTCGGCGGACAACTGCGGATCGTGGATGTGCTTGGCGATGCCGAAATCCACCAGTTTCACACGTCCCTGGGTGCTCAGAATCACATTGCCCGGCTTGATGTCCCGATGGATGATGCCATGCCCATGCAGATACGCCAGCGCACGGGCCAGATAGGCGCCGATCCATGCCGCGATGCGCGGGGGCAGCCGCTGGCCCGGAGGCGCCAGGCGCGCCAGATCCGGCCCCTCCACGTATTCCATGATGATGTGGTGCTGTCCCGGAGTGCTCATGAAATCATGCACGTGCACCAGGTTCTCGTGGTCCAGGCGCGCCAGCAGGCGGGCTTCCCGTTCGAAGCGCGCCACGGAATCCGGCGCGGCGGCCGTAAGGATCTTGAGCGCCACCTTGCGCTCCAGCGGCTCCTGGATGGCCTGATAGAGTTTGGACATGCCGCCGTCGGCGATCTTCCTCAGAATGCGCAGGGAAGCCGGAAACCTCGGTTTCTCCTCCACCCCCGGGATGGGCGTCAACTGCGGTTCCGAGTTCGAATCCCGATAATTCATCGATGATTGCAATGAGATTTCAATCAATCAACAAATCAATAAATGACCTGCAACTGCACCAGAAACGTGTGCTGCATGCTTTCCTGCACACGATACCGATGCCCCACCTGGTCGATGACCGGGCGGTAGTACGGATTGGCCTCGCGGGTGTCCAAGTCCACCACGCCGGGCGTGTGCTGGGCATCCTGCAGGCCGTTGTCCTTGCCGGCATCGGTGTAGGTGATGAAATGCTCGGTGTTGTGGGCCAGGCCGTAGGAGAATTCCATGAAGAAATGCCGCGAGAAGCGCATGTTCACGCCCAGGCGCGCACCCAGGATGGCATGGTTTTCTACCGTGGTGAGGCCGGGATAATACTGGATGGCGGCCAGCCGGTTGTCCGCGCAGTACTGCGGGTACGCCGGATTCGCTCCGCATCCGAAGTTGAGCGTGGGACTTCCCGCCAGCAGTTCATAGGCCTCGGAATAATCGCGCCCCTCGAAGACGCCGGTCAGGGCTCCCGTGGCGAACGCGTTGATGCGGATCTTCTTCTCCTCGTTATGGTAGAGGTTGAAATCGCTGCCGAATTCGATGCCGCCCCGGATGGGCGCCCTGGGGGTCGTCGCTCCCCAGTCGCCGCTGAAATCGTACTTGGCGGCATACAGCGAATCCGACGAATAGGCGAATGGCAGGCGCGCCCAGATCTTGAAGTAACTGTCGAAGATGGAAGAGCGCTTGCTCATCGTGGACGCGAACGTCACGTCATAGATGCCGCGGCCCACCGCGGAATTGAGTTGCGGACGCTGCGCCTGCGGATCGGTGCAGCGCGCGCCGCCGGCGCACAGGGGAATGCCGTCGGGGGAACGGCGGAAGTCCCGCACGTCGCCCACGGGAAGCCCCACGTCCACGCTGAGCACCCAGAAAGGCTTGGTGTAATCCTCGAAGTTGTTGAACACGGGAACGTTCCAGCGCAGACCCAGATGCAACTGGTCCAGGCCGCTGCGGCTGGGTCCCGTGTACAGCGTGCGCTTGCCGGGATCGCCGGCGGCAGGATTGTCGGAAAAGGCGAGGCCGGCCGAAATCTCCTCCAGCACGGTGCGGGAATTGAGCGCGTTGACGCCGTCGGGGTTGCACAGCCAGACCTTGCCATCGGTGCCAGGGCCGGTATGCGACGCCACGCATTCCGCGTAGCCGGGGTAATTGGGATAGCGCGAACCGTCCTGGAACCGGAAAATGCTCTGCTCGGACAGGGTCACCGGCAGCCCCAGGAAGAATGCCACCCCGCGCACGCCGAACTCGGCGCCCAGGTTGAGCGTGGTGGTGTTGCGGCTCAGGCGCAGGTCACGCACCACCTGCAGGTCGCCATTTCCCTGGTACTCCTTGTTGATGGCGGCGGAATAACTCTCATATCCGAATCCGAAGAGCAGTTTCACCCCGAAAGGGTATTCCTTGTTCTCTTCCCAGTAATACGGGCTTCCGGCGACGTGCGTCACCTCGTTGCCCCGCACCTTCGCGGGCAAGGCCAGAAGGGACAGCGTGAAAACCAACAAGCGAAAACTCGTGCGCATGGCGTGCTTCCTGTCGAACCGGCCAAGAGCGGACGAAAACGGAGAAGATCACGGCGAGGCCGGCGAGTGCTTTGTATCACAAAAAACGGTTCTGCGGGATGAAAAAAACGCGGATCATTTCCTGCGCCAGGACAGTTCGATTTCGAGATTGGCATCGGCTGTCCACTCGTCGGTCTGTTCCGCAAAGCCGCTGCGGCGCGCCACCACCCGTACCCGCGCGCCATGGGGCACTTTCAGGGACTGCGGCGTCGCGACGCCCTCGAGCCGGCGCTGCCCGTCCACGAAGACGTCCACATTCGCCTCACCGTCCCGGGAGCGGATCGTGACCTGGTATTCCCTGGCCTGCGGCATGGGAGGCTCGACTTCCGGCATGGGAGGCTCTGGCGGCGCAGGCACGGAGATCGGCGCGGGGGCGGCCGGCGCTTCCTGGGCTGGCCGAGCGGAAAGCAGTTCCCGGGCGCGCTGCCAGATCAGGAAGAGAGCGCCGGATGCGGCCGCCACCAGGAGCACGAGCACCACCCAGAAACCGATGCCAGATGACTGCGGAGGCTGGTAGGGAGCCGGTCGCGGCTCGGGGAGGACGTCCGCCGCCGACTCGGCAGGCGGCATTCCCTCGGCGGTCCTGACCAGCGTGGCCACCAGATCCGGGTCCAGCAGCCGGACGGCCTCCTCCAGGTCCCGGATGAAGACGGCCGGCGACTGGTAGCGCTTGCGCGGGCTCTTCTCGAGCGCCCTGTGCACCACCTCGCAGATTTTCGGCGACAGCCCGCGGGCGACCTTGGCCAGCGGCCGGGGCGGCTCGGTCACCTGTTTGTAGAGCACCTCGCGCGGATTTTCGCCATCGATGGGAAATTGGCCGGAAATCATGCGGTAGGCGATGACGCCCAGCGCGTAGACGTCCGTGGCGGGCCCGATTTCCGCCGAACTGCCGGCCGCCTGCTCCGGCGCCATGTACAGCGGCGTGCCCATGATCACGCCGGCCGAGGTCCGGGCAGCGTCGCCAAGAGCGCCGTCGAGCATCTTGGCGATTCCGAAATCCAGGATCTTCACACGCGGCTCCCCGTTTTCGCCCTCCAGCACGATGACGTTGTCGGGCTTGAGATCCCGGTGCACCACGTTGTTGCGGTGGGCCGCCTCCAGACCGGACGCGATCTGGTGCAGGATGGCCAGCGCCTCCCGCAGGGAAAACGGCGCCTTTTCATCGATGAGTTCCGTCAGGCTCCGGCCGTTGAGGAATTCCATGACGATGTAGTAGCGGCCATCCGGCAGGCGGCCGTAGTCGAACACCTGCACGATGTTGGGATGCTGGATGCGGTCCACCGCCCGGGCCTCGGTGTTGAAACGCGCCACGGCCTCGGCGTTGTTGGCCATCTCGGGAGCGAGCACCTTGATAGCCACCGCCTTGTCGATGGCCGGATTCTTCCCGAAATACACATCGCCAAAAGCGCCGGCTCCCACCAGGCGCACCACCTGATAGTTGCCGATGAACGTTCCTTCCAGGGCAGGTGGATTCGGTTCGGCTGTCGTCATGCGCTACTCCAGGCAGCCGGCGGCAAAAGATTCGCCGCCCCGCGCGCGACAGCTTCTCTAGCATGGAGCGCATGCCCGCACAAGACGCAGTGGGAAAACAAGAAGCAATTCTTTTGACCGGCCGCGCAAGCGGGTGCAATGCCCTCAGCGGGACGTGAGCCACTTCTGGTAGGAATCGAACGAGTAGGGGCGGCCCAGGAAATTCCTGACCATGTCGGCCGCGTCCAGGCTGCCGCCCGGCGCCAGGATGGCCTGCCGGTAGGCGGCGGCGGTGTCCATGTCCATCATGCCCTTTTCCCGGAAGCGGTTTACCAGATCCTTGACAATGACCAGCGACCACATGTAGGTGTAATACATCGAACTGTATTCTACCAGGTGGCCGAAGTTCGCGATTTCACTGGTATCCTTGACCGGGGGATACGGATTGTACTTCTTCTGCACTTCCATCATCACCTTCACCGGGTCGGTCTTGTCGGGGGGCGTGGCATGCAGGGAAAACGCCAGCGCCGCATAGAACATCTGCCGCATCACGTGCACACCCTTGCCGAACTCTTCGGCCGCCACGAGCTTGCGCACCATTTCCTCGGGGATGGGCGCGTCGGTCTTGGGATGGGTGGCGAAACGGGCCAGCACACCGGCATCCCGGGCCCATTCCTCGAACATCTGGGAAGGAACCTCCACGAAATCCCACTCGCAGTTGAAGCCGGACTGCGTGACCCAGCGATGGTTCCAGGCCGAAATGTGGTGCATCAGGTGGCCGAACTCGTGAAAGAGGGTCACCACGTCGGGGTAATCGATGTTGGCATCGTCTCCGAGAGGAAAGTTCGTGATCAGCGCCACCGCTGGATGCTGCACGCCCGAAACCCCCGACTGGATGGGGAACGCGGCGGCATGCCCATACTTGTTCTGGCGGGGATAGAGATCCAGGTAGATGCGGGCGAACGGCGTCCCCTTCTCCAGCACGTCGTAGACCTCGACGGTTTCATGCCAGGTCGCCGCCCCGAAGATGCGCTTGAACTGGATGTCGAAGAGATCCTCGGCCAGTTTCAGGATCCCGCGCTTGACCTTGTTCACGTTGAAATAGGAACGCACCTCGGCGGCATCCACGCCGAAGCGCTCCTGCTGGATCTTCCTGACGTAGTAGAAGCGGTCCCAGACCTCCACCGTGCGCGCATTGCGCACGTCCTTCTTCTTGGCCGCGAGGATGTCGCGCAGGTCCTCCTGCATGCGGGGCCGGGCCAGCGTGACGACCTTCTCGATGAAATCCGCGATCGTCTTGCGGTCGCGCACCATCTTGTCCACCGCGGTGTAGGAGACGAAATCCTCGTACCCCAGCAGCCGGGCGACCTGGTGCCGTGCGATCAGCAGTTTGCGCAGCACCTCCTCATTCTTGCCTTTCGCCCTCGAAAGATACGCGATGTACATCTTCCTGCGGGTCTCCTCCTTCCGGGCATATGTCACCAGCGGGAAAAAATCCGGCGCATCCGTGCTGATCTTCACCTTTCCGGACGCATCGGGCGGATGCGAATTGCGGTAATCCTCCGGCAGCCCCTCCAGATCTTCCTGCGCGAACTCCACCTCGACGCGGTCTTCCCGGATGTTGCGCATGTACTCCTGACCCAGGCGGTTGATGTCCTCCTGCAGTTGCATGAGCCTGAGACGGGCCATGTCATCCTTGTCCACGCCGGCCAGGCGGTATTCGCGCAGCAGGTTCTCGCGGAAACGCTTCGTCGGGGCATCGTTCTCCGAAATGCCGGCCACGGCCAGGATTGCCTGGTACAACTGCCGGTCCAGCCTGATTTCCTGCAGCACCTTCTTGATTTCGGCGGCGCACTGCTCCGCCGCCTGGCGAAGGTTCGCATCCGGATGCACTTCCTGCAACAGTTCCGAGGGAGCCTGGATGCGCTCCGCCAGCATCCGCATCCGGTTGTAGGGCTCGAGCGTATTCTCCACGGTGCGCTCCCCGGCCGCCTTGACGATCTCTTCCCGGATCTTCCGGACTTCCTGGATGCCGCGCGCGCATTGTGCCTTCAGTTCCGCATCCGTGCGGGGGATGACCGGCTCGTTCAGGAGCTTCGGCTCTGGCGGGTCGACCGGTTCCTCCAGCGTGACCGTTTCCTTCTTCACCGGCTCCGCCGGCGGCGTGTTCACCGGCGGACGGGGTGTGACGTCGTTGCCGGTGCATGCCCCCAGCATGCCCAGCGCCAGCATGAACCAGAACCATCGCTTCATTTCATTGCTCCTTTCCACCTTGGGCTTCTTCCGCAAGAAGATAATCTATAATTTTATTTAGTCGATAAAGTGTAATTCCTTCATTGAATTTTAAATCGTTTATTACAAAAGAAAAATCATTCTCATTCAACTCGAGGGCCTTGACGACATCCATGATCTGCTGCCTGGCCGGCTCCAGTCCCCGTTCCGTGCGCTGGGCGTCGAGTTCCTCCATGGACAGTTGCAACTCGGCCAGATAGTTCCGGATGGCCTCCGTCTGCATGGAAGAAACGCGCCATTTCGTGTCCTTGGCCAGGGAAGCCAGGAATGCATGCAGTTTTCCGGCATCCCGGGTCTGACTCACCAGATAGACCCAGTCGGCTCCCACCTGGGATCCGGGGTCCGTTCCGCCCCAGTGGAAGATCACCCACAGTTGGGCATCATTGCGGAAGGCGGCCATGGTCTGCAGAATCTTGTCCAGTTGCTTCAGGCGGGCGATCCCCATGTGGGTCAGCGGAGCGAACAGCACGACCTGCACGCGGGCATCGGCAAAGCCCCAGTGGAAGAAATTCTTTTCGCGCGCCAGTTCCACCAGGGCCCGCACCCGCTGCAATTCCTCCTGCGTCAGGCGCTTTCCCTGCTCCATGTACCGTTTTCCCAGCGTCTGACTGGATGTCAGGGTACGCCCGCGGGCCGGCGCGTCCGGCGGCGTGGAAGACGGCGGAGCCGGGCGGGCGGGAGCGGACACGGGCGCCCTGGTCTGGACCCGCTTTTCCTGGTCGCTTTGCCGGGCGAGGATGTAGCCCACTATGGAAAGTCCCAGCAGCACGAAGAAAATGACGATCGAAAGGGAGGAAGAAGAAGTCCTCGGCGCACCGGGGACCAAACCGGACGGCGGCCTTGGCGGATTCCCGTCCCGCCGCGCGATTTCCAGATTCCGGACCTGGAAATCGTCCTTGCCCGTTCCCGGAACCTCCCATCGCAACTCCTCCATGCGCTGGTGCAGCAGGCGCAAAAAACGCATGCGCTCCACCGCGAGCGCAGACTTTCGGGAGGATGCGGCCGAAACCGGGCTTTGCCCGATTCGAAAGTCCTCGGCGCCATTCTCCGATGGCGCCCTCGCATCGAATGGCGCATTCCAGGATGCTTCCCCGCGTGGCGGCAGCAGCGGCGATTCCGGAAACGCGGGAAGGCCGGATTCCGGCGGGGGCAAAGCCGGGGACGAAAGAGAGGAGGAAGAGGAAGATGCAGGAGCGACGGCCTCCGACGGCCGGAAGAGCCGGTGACAGGCATCGCATTCGGCAATCATGGTTCCCGGAATGACCTCGGTGTTCTGGCGACAGTGCGGACAGACCAGGGTTTGCAGACCGCTCGACATGGCATTCCTCCAGAAGCGGCGAACGAGGACCGCCTAGAATTCTCCCACCGGCTGGATGCCGGCGTGCCCCTCGAGTTCCGGATAACTGAGCACCCGGACGGCCGGAACCGCCGGTTCCAGAATCCTGCGCAGAAAGCGCCGCACATCCACGGACGACACCAGCACCAGGCGGCCCGAAAGCGGGCCGGCCAACTCGCGCGCGCGCCGGTGCCATTCATCCACCGTTTCGGGATGGAGGCTCAGCCACGTGCCGGTCTCATTGCGCTTCACGGCCAGGCGCACGTCGTCCTCCACGGCGGGAGAGACCAGAAACACCGGCAAAACACCCTCGGCGCCCCATGCCGCCAGCATCTCGCGGCGGATGTCCAGGCGCACGTTCTCGGCCAGCACGGCCGGATCCGCCTCCTGCGGGGCATGCCGGAACAGGCTCCGCAGAATCCGTCCCAGCGGGCGGATGGTCACCTGCTCCTCCAGCAGGCGCTGGAGCACCTCGGCCAGCAGGGACAGGGATACGGGATGCGGCATGCACTCCTCCACCAGAGCCGGCTGCGTGCGCCGCAAGGCGTGCACCAGCACCTGCGCCGCATCCAGGGTCATCAGTTCGTGGGCATGGCGATGCATAACGCGCTCCAGGTGGTGCAGGGGCATTTCCCAGTCCTGCAGGCCATTTTCACCGGCGCCAACCGAATCCGTCCACACCCAGTCACCCGGCAGGCTCCATGCAGCCAAAGCGCCTTCCCCTTCACCGGGCGCCCCTTCCCGCAAAATCATGCCCCGGCGCACCCGTCCCTCTCCCACGGGCATTTCCCAGATCCGCCACTGGTAGCCGTCCGGAGGCAGCCCCTCCTGCACGACGAGCGCGGGTTCGGGCAGCAGCAGGCCGGTGTTCCACCAGACCTTCATGCGCAATCGCCCCATGCCTTCGGAAAAAGCCCGTCCGGGCGCTCCCTCCTGGAGAAAACCCAAGCCGGATCCCACGGCCAGCACCAGCGGACGCTCGCTCCACCCGGCCAGAGAACGCGCTGCGTCAGCCGGGCTTTCGCCCCCGCCAGGCGGAAAACGCGAAACAGCCGCGGCCGCACCGAGACGCCGGCGCAAAAAGATTCCCCAGGCCAGAAACGTGCCCCCCAGCAGAAAGAACGGCAGAAAGGGAAGTCCCGGAAGCAGGGCGAAAACCAGCAGCAGCAGGCCGGACAACGACAACACCCGCGGATTTTTGAGGATCTGTCCTCCCATTTCCTGGGCCAGACCCCGGCCTTCCTCGGAAGACACGCGCGTGATGACGAAGCCCGCGGACACGCTGACCAGCAGGGCCGGAATCTGGGAGACCAAGCCATCCCCGATGGTGAGTACCGAATAGGTCTCCACCGCGCTGGATGCGGACATCCCCATCTGAAAGGTACCCACCGCGAGCCCGCCCACGAGATTGATGAACGTGATCGCCAGACCCGCCACGGCATCGCCCTTGACGAATTTCATGGCGCCGTCCATGGCCCCGTACAACTGGCTCTCCCGCGTGAGCGCCTGCCGCTGCAGCCGGGCTGTCTCGTGGGTGATGTGCCCGGCGCGCAACTCCGCGTCGATGGACATCTGCCGGCCGGGCATGGCGTCCAGGGTGAACCGCGCAGCGACTTCGGCCACCCGCTCCGATCCCTTGGCGATGACCACGAACTGCACCACCGTGATGACCAGAAACACCACGCCCCCCACGAGAAGGTTCCCGCCGGCCACGAAGCGCCCGAAAGCGTCGATGACGGCGCCGGCGTCGGCCTGCAGCAGGATCAGCCGGGTGGTGGCGATGTTGAGTCCCAGGCGGAACAGAGTGGCTAGAAGCAAAAAAGTTGGAAACGTCGCGAACTGCAGCGGTTCGGAGATGTGCAGCGCCATGAGCAGGAGGGTGACCGAAAGCGCGATGCTGGCCGACAGGCACAAATCCATGACCCACGTGGGCACCGGAAACACCATGAGGACCAGCACGCACAGGACGATTCCCACGAGAATCAACTGCGAGCGGTCCTGCTTCGGCCACGGAATCGGCATGACTCAATCGTTCCGCTTCTTCAGGGGGAAGTACGCATACAGTTCCGGGCTCACGATGCGCATTTCCATGCGCTGTCCGCGGAAGACCGACAGAAACACCAGGAGGGTGCGGCCGGGAAAGGATGCCCAGGCCACGTGGGTGAACAGCGGATCCCCCTCGATGGTCATGTCGGCCAGCGCATCGTTGAGAATTTCCGGAACGATGGACAACTGGGCGCTCTCCCCCGCAGGGCTCCACACGGCTCCCTCCCCGGGCACCTGCGAAGAGCAGCGTTCGGCGTCCGGGCGGGTCTGCAGGGTCAGGGTGGCATCCAGGCGCGTGTTTCCCAACTCCCGGACATCCAGCACGGCCTGGGCGCAGATGTCGATCCCGCGGCGGATCAGGCGGCTCTGCTCCACAGAGCCCTGCCAGGCTCCCCGGTATTCCGCCAGGTCCTGGCAAGCCGGCAGGAAACAGCAGAAGGCGAGAATCACGACGAACAGGAACCGCGGTAGGCGCATGCGGGGAGAATGTTCGCTTTTTCCTTGGTTGTCAATGGCCGTGCATGCCGGCAGCGGCGGGCGCTTTGTCGAACCGGAAGCCCGGCCAACCCCGGTGGACTAGCCCATATCCCGCTTCAGGAAACCGTTCGCAAACCACGGTGAAAAATGGCCGGGAGGAATCTACATCCCGTATTTGGCGAGCTTCTTGTGCAGTCCTTCGCGCGTGATGCCCAGGCGGGCGGCCGCGCGCGTCTTGTTCTGGTCGCATTCCTCCAGCACGCGCACGAGAATCTGCCGCTCCACCTCTTCCATCATGTCCTTGAGGGTTCCTTCCATCGCCAGCGCCTTTTCGGCGATCATGGAAGTCTCCTGGCGCAGTTGCGGCCGCAGGTCGGAAGGACGGATCACGCCTCCGTCATCGGCGAGGATCACCAGCCGCTGCACCTCGTTCTCCAGTTCCCGCACATTGCCTTTCCACGGAACTTCCTGCATCTCCTTGAGGGTCTGCGGATCCACCGTCACGCTCTTCTGCATGGCCGAGGCGTATTTCTGCACGAAATGCTCCACCAGCAGGGGAATGTCTTCCTTGCGCTCCCGCAGGGGCGGCAGATGGATCGGAAACACGTGCAGGCGGTAGAAGAGATCTTCGCGGAAGCGGCCGGCGGCGACCTCCTCCTCCAGGTTCTTGTGGGAAGCCGAGATGATGCGCACATCCACGTACTTCACCTGGGTCGAACCCAGCGGGCGGATTTCCCCCTCCTGCAGCACGCGCAGCAACTTGACCTGCAGCGACAGCGGCATGTCCGCAATCTCGTCGAGGAACAGGGTGCCGCCGTCGGCGATCTCGAAAAGCCCCTTCTTGTCGCGTTCGGCCCCCGTGAAGGCGCCCTTGACGTGCCCGAAGAGCTCGCTTTCCAGGAGGGTCTCCGGCAGTGCCGCGCAGTTCTGCGCCACGAACATCTTCTCCCGCCGCCGGCTCTGGTAGTGGATGGCCGACGCGATCAACTCCTTGCCGGTGCCCGTCTCGCCATGGATGGAAATGGCCACGCGCGTGTCGATGACCTTCTCGAGTTGCTCGAAGATGCGGCGCATGGCCGCCGAATTGCCCACGATGTCCGAGAAGCAGCGCACCGACGTACGCTGGCGGTAATAATTGTTCTCGGATTGCACCCGTTCCTTCTTTTCCTCGAGCATCCGGTACATGCGGGCATTCTCGATGGCCAGCACGGACTGGTAGGACAAGAGGGTGAGGTACTCGAGATCCTTTTCCTGGAACATGCCGCGCTGCGTGCGGTTGTCGCACTGCAGCACCCCGACGATCTGGTTGCCGTTCCACATGGGCACCGCCATGATGGAGCGGATGCTCGCCGCCACGATGGAGGCGCTCTGGGCCATCTCGCCGGGCGCATCGGCCACCAGGACGGCCGCCTTGCGCTTGAGCACCATCTCCACGAGCGAGCGGGAGCCGCCGGACGTGTCCACCGCGCCTTCCCGGCTGCGCGCAAACGCCATCCTAAACCGCAGGGAGACGGGATCCCGCAGGTAGATGCTCACGTTGGAGGCGCGCTCCAGCAGTTCGAACACCGCCTCGCACACGGAATCCAGAACCGTCTGCAGTTCCAGTCCGCCGCGGCCGATGGTCTGGACCAGCCGGTACATGATGGCTGCCAGTTCCCGGTCCGCGCCCGCCTGGCTGCGCAGGGTGTCGATTTCTTCCAGCGTGCGCGCGGCCATCACCGTGGTGTTGGCCGGCATCTCCACTTCCACCGAATCGATCGCCCGCACCAGCAGCACCACGGGCGAATACGGCGACCCGAGACGCAGTTGGTCCCCCACCTTGAGGGGGATCTCCCAGCGCTCCGAGCCGTCCAGCGGAATGCTCTGGCCCCGGCGGACCAGCACGGACCCCGACGTCGAGCGCAGATCCCGCAGGATGTACTGGTTGTCCTCCCAGAAGATCTGCGCGTGCTCTCCGCTGATGTGGTAGTCCGGCAGCACCACGAGGTTGTCCTCGTGCCGCCCGATGGTGATGACGGAATCCTCGAGCCTGTGAATGCGTCCCCGGGTTTCTCCTTCCAGAACCTCCAGTTCGATCATGTCCACTCCCGGAAACCGCGGACGACGCGAGGCATCGTGCCAGGAAAGGGGATTATTTCTTGTTCATCAAGCGGCCCAGCAGGCACTGGGCGTCCTGGTTCATCCAGAAGTAGCCGCCGCGCTTCATGCTGGCGGTCTCGGAGTCGATGACCTTCTGGATGATGGCGGATACGACCGGGTAGTCTTCCGAGCGTCCCCAGCGGTCCAGCGCCATCATGATGGCCTCGCGCACGTTCAGTTCGGATTTTTCGTACGCTTCGGCCAGCACCTTCACCAGTTCCTTGCGATCCGCCTCGTTGAGTTCCTTGTCCCAGGCGTTGATGAGCAGGAGGGCCTTGCGGCGCACCTTCCACGGGGTGATGATTTCCATGGAAACCAATATTTTATTATTTTTTTCATCGTAGGACGGCAGACGCTTCTTCGTCACCTTGCCGGCCTTCTCGTCCACCACGTCCTCGAACACGGCGCAGGGCGGCACCTTGCCGTCGATGGTTTCCGGGCACGCCTTGGAGATGACCACGCGGGACACGATGGTGCGCAGGTTGGAGATGTTCTGCAGGTCATCCGTGTGGTTCTCGCACTCCTTGGTCAACTCGGGGATGTACTTCTTGGGCTCGTTCTCCTTGTAGATGCACAGGAAGTTGCGCAGTTCCAGGATGGGCTTCTTGAGGGCGTTCAATTCTTCCTCGATGATCTCCTTGGCCCGCGCGCGGCGATCCTGCTCCATCTTGTCGTCCCAGGGACGCTGGACCGTCAGTTCCATGTTCTGCTTCTGCAGGGCCGTGGCCTTGTCGCGATCCAGGCTTTCCAGCGGATGCACGCCCGGATCCGCCATGATGTCCTCGGGCTTGATGTTCAGCAGCCGGTCGAAATCGGCCACGGAAGCATAGTCGAAGGCGCTCTCGAGCATCTCCAGGCGGATGCGCTCATAGCCGGAGAGCACCAGGCGCTTCTCGGCCTCCTTCGCGGACAGGCCCGCCTTCTTCATGTCCTTGGCGGCCTGGCTCTCCATGACGTTCCACTTGTATTCGCGGGTCGTGTCGTACCCGTCACAGATGGGCTCCTTCTTGGGATCGTTCTTGTCCTTGCTGTTCTCGAATTCCTTGATCTTGGCCTGGCAGGCTTCGACGTGCTTCTTGTATTCCGCGAAGAATTCCTTGGGCTCGGGCGCCTTGGGCTTCTTGGTCTGCGCGTCCACCGGCCAGTAGCCGAAATAGTTCTGCAGCGTGGAAATCCACAGGTAGCGGGAACGCAGCCAGCGATCCTTGTTGTAGGACCACTGCTGGAAGATCTTCATGACTTCGTCGAACTGGGAATCGAACAGTTTCTCGCATTCCTTGGCTTCCGCCTGGTTCTCGATCTTGGCGCACAGCGCGCGGTTGCGGCCCTGCTGCACCAACTGGATGGTCTGCTGGCGGAACTGTTCCCACAGCAGTTCCGTGGCGATGTACCAGGGCTCCATAATGTTCTTTTTGCCTTCGCCTTCCCGGAAGGAGGCCACGTCCATGAGCTTCTCGAAGGAGCCCTTGTCATAGGGCATCATGGCCAGGGCCTTGGCGGCGAACGTGGTGGAGCGCGGATCCTGCAGCCAGCGCAGGCGGACTTCCATCTCGGCGCGAGTGCGGGCATTGAGCTCGTTCTTCTCGGCGGACATCAGCCAGCCGGCGCCGTACATGGCTTCCTTGGAGGAGTCCACGAGCCAGTTGTAGTCGCGCAACTTGTTCCACTGGGACTTGGTGCCGGAAATCTCGTTGGTGAACTCGGGCACGCACTCGGTCTTGATGAAGGCTTCCTGCATGCCCTCCTTGCGGCAGCGCACCACGGCGGCCTTGGCCGACTGCTCGGCGGTGAAATCCCAGAAAGCCGTCATGGCCACGGAGGAATACGTGCCCAGGAAGATCTGCTGGATTTCCTGGGCAGCGCCCATGCCGCGCAGGGCTTCGAGCGCCGTGCGTTCCACGACGGCGGAGTCCTTGGTGTCCCACTTGCCCTTTTCGTTCAGGTCGAACACCTCGCAGGCGCCCTGCCCCCACTGGTCGGTGCGCTTCTTGTGCTCGGCCCGCTTCTGCGTCAGATATTCCTCGAACTTGGCGGCATCGAATTTCTCGCCGCGGAACTTCAACTCGGCCTCATACAGGCGGCGGGTCACGAAGCGGAAGTAGTCGGAATTGCGATACTTCTCGTAGTTGCCCATGCACTCCTTCAACTTGGAACGGGCCGCGCTCTGGTTGGGATCGGAACCGTAGAGGACGTACTGGTCGCCGTTCATGGAGGCGTACCAGCGATCCTTCTTCTCGTCATAGGACAGCGGGTAGCGGGCGGGATCGCCTTCCGCCAGGAGCGCCAGGATGCCCACCGGGTCGATGGGCTGGCCGCGCATTTCGGGCTTGTACAGTTTGGAAAGAGCCACCTTGCATTCGCGGAAACTCTTGCCCAGGCGGCCCAGGCCGATCTCCACGCTGTAGAGGCAACCCACCAGGGTGTTGTTGACGCGCTGGTTGGCCACGCCCAGCATGCCCAACTGGACGGCCGCCTTCTTGTTCACCAGGAAGTTCTGCTTGCAGTGGCGCCCCTGGCAGAACAGGCTCTCGTCGGCCGTGTCGTGCTTGCCGCGGCGGATCATTTCCACCAGGATCTCGGCGGCGTCGTTGTCGAACGCCTTGTTCAACTTGTCGCCCACGCCGCGCAGATCCAGGATGTTGTCCACGATGGCCATGCGGATCTGGGAGATGCTGTCGTTCTGCTCCGGATTCGCATAAATTTTTTTGAGAAGGCCCTTGAGTTTCTCGAAGGTCTGCGGGTGTGGCTTGACCTTGTTCAGTTCCGTCAGGCCCTTGATGGCCACCACCACGCGGGCGTCGATCTTCTCGCGGTCCACCAGATACTCCGGCCCGCCGAAGGAATCGATGATTTCCAGGAACAGCGCTTCCGCGGCATCCGCCTCCAGCGGCGCCTTGGGATCCTGGAACTTGATCAGGAGCTTCAGGATGTCATCCTGCTGCCAGTCCTTGTGCTGCTTGTAGGCATCGATCAGCGCCGGAATCGTCACCTTGCGGAAATACGGGATCTTCTTGTCGAGCTTGACCATGTACTTGCCGCAGAACGACGTGTACTGGTCCCACTTGCCCGACTCCTTGAGCGCATTGACCTCATCGCGGTGCGTCTTCTTCCAGTTTTCGTCCGTGAACTTGTGGCACGTCTCCTGGAGCGTCGTATCCACCTCGTAGATGAATTCCAACTTCTCCAGCGCTTCCTTCCGGACCTCCGCGCTGTCGTTGAGTTTTTTCACCCACGGCTTCGGATCCGTGTCGTCCTGGGCGCAGGCGGCCATCCAAATGAACGAGAGCGAGACGATTGGAAGTATCCAGTGCTTCATGTCGGTGCCTTTCATGAGAGATTCCTTCCGGGCATTTAAGCCCGGGCCACTATACGCGCACGCCTGTTGACGTGTCAATATCGATGCCAAAGGGGAAATCAATTTTTTTCTGTCCCCATGCAACGCAAAAAACCCAACAGCATCAAGGTTTTTCAAATCTTCCGTTTACAGGGACTCCCAAAAGTCCTACACTGGCATGCGCATTGGATCCGGCAATGCATGGTCTCTTCCCGCTCCCGGAACCGCAGGTGAAATGACATGAGTTATTCATCGATCCGCACGATCATCACCGAAGTCAGGGCCCGTGAAATCCTGGATGCCCGGGGAAATCCCACGCTGGAAGTGGATGTCATCCTGCAGGACGGCTCGTTCGGGCGGGCCGCAGTGCCCACCGGCACGTCCTGCGGCATCAACGAGGCCATGGAGCTGCGGGACGGCGATCCCTCCCGGTTTTCGGGGATGGGTGTCCTCAATGCCGTGGACCATGTCCATCGCCAACTGTTCGAGGCCATCCAGGATCTCGACGTCCTCGACCAGACCACGCTCGACATGGCCATGTGCGAAGTCGATGGAACCGAAAGGAAGAGCCGCCTGGGCGCCAACGCCATCGTCGCGGTGTCCATGGCCTGCGCGCGCGCGGCGGCGGCATCCCTGCACATTCCCCTGTACCGCTATCTCGGCGGCATCGATGCCCGCACCCTGCCCGTGCCCATGAGCACCCTCATCAATGGCGGCCTCCCGGAAGGCGGCACCGTGGATTTCCAGGAATTCATGGTCCTGCCCGTGGGCGCCCCCTCCTTCCGGGAAGCCACCCGGATGGTGGCGGAAATCTTTCACGCCCTGCGCGGCCTGCTGCTGGCCCGTGGCCATCATACGGGCGTGGGAGACGAAGGCGGATTCTGTCCTTTCGTGGGCTCGCACCACGAGGCGCTGGACCTCATCCTCGAAGCCATCGCCCGGGCCGGCTTCACCACGGGGCCCGCGGCCGAAGAGCCGCAGGTGCTCCTGGCCATCGACGCGGCCGCATCGGAAATGCGCCAGCAGGCCCGCCAGGAGGGTCAGGCCGGCTACCGCTTCTGGCGCTCGCGGGGTCCCATGCTCTCCACGGACGAAATGGTGCGGTTCTGGTGCGACCTCGTGCAGCAGTACCCCATGATTTTTTCACTCGAAGACCCCATGGCCGAGGACGACATCGAGGGATGGCAGGCCATCACGCGCGAACTGGGCGACCGGGTCCAACTCGTGGGGGACGACGTGTTCGCCACCAACGCCCGCCTGCTGGAAAAGGGCATCGCTTCCCGCATCGCCAACGCCATCCTCGTCAAGCCCAACCAGATCGGCACGCTCACGGAAACCATCGACACGGTGTCTCTGGCGCGGGACCGGGGCTACGACTGCATCGTCTCCCACCGTTCCGGGGAAACGGAAGATCCCTTCATCGCCGACCTGGTGGTGGCGCTGGGCACCGGACTCATCAAGACCGGGGCGCCTTCCCGCTCGGACAGGGTGGCCAAATACAACCAGTTGCTGCGCATCGAGGAAGAACTGGGCACCTCGGCGCGGTATTTCGGCCGGTCGGTGTTGCGCAAGCGCTTCGGGAAAACGGAGCCGTAAAGCCGGACCCTAGCCGGCGCCCATCACTCCCAGCGTGACGGACAGGAAAATCCACAGCATCAGGAGGGAAAAACCGCCCCAGACAACCCCCGCCACCAGGCGGCGCAAGAAGGGGTGGGCGGAAGATACGGCAGGCCGGCGCCGGCTCACGGCTTTTCCTCCGGAAAATCGAGATATCCCTGGATGGCCAGTTCCATCTGGGCATAAACGGACGTGGCATCCACGAACAGGGAATCCTGGATGCGCACGACCGTCTGCCTATCCAGCCCGAGTTTCTTCGCAACGGGCTGCAGGCCCCGGACCGACGCCGCGTGGGCGTGCTGCTTCATGGCCTTGTTGAAGGCCGCCTTGTCACAGTCCATCATCTCGCACAAATCCACGGGCCGGCGTGGCACGCCCTGGGTCACCAGCCGCTCGTGCAGATCCGCGAAGACGGCATCGCCCTTCTGCTGAACGATCTCCACGAGAGCTTCCAGCAGGTCCGCGTTGCGCACATCCTGGGTGGGCAGGGGAATCACGTTCACACGCACCCTGTCCTTGTATTTGCGCAGAGCGTTGCGGATGCCGCCCAGCACCATCTTTTCATAGAGGCCCGCATAGGTGACATACCAGGTCACTTTCACCGGCCCGTTCGATGCGCCCAGCGTCAGCATGGGCCAGCCCTCCGGCATGGCCTTGGACAGGGCATCGTCGAACCCCACGGGAAGCCGGGAAGCATGCGCGTCGACAAGCCGCGACCACAGTTCGCGGTTCGGATTGATCTGCTTCGTGGCATCCTCGATGTTCCGCCGGACCTGCTCCTGCGCCTGACGGGTGATTTCCTGGGCCCGGCGCTGCTGTTTCTGCTGCTCCTTCACGGAAATGAAAGCGATGAAACCTCCCAGGGCGAGGGAAAAGAACACGGCGAAAAGCGGAATGCGCAGGGCGTTCTTCCGGCGCCGCTCCAGTTCCTGCCGCACGTATTCCTGGCGGGCCCGGTCCACTTCGGTCATGGGCCTCGCAGGCGCAGGCGCAGTTCCAGGAACCGCCGGCGAATCGGCTTTTTTCTGGAAGCGATCCGGAACGCCGTCGCCATCCTTGTCGAAAAACACGGTATTGCCGCAGTAGGGACACGTGACGGCATCGGCTCCTGGCGTGTTGGGCATGGAAGCACCGCAGGAAGGGCAGTTCATCTGGAGAGCCTGTGGATTCTTCATGGCGTTCCTTCATACTCGCGTCAAATTCGCTTGTCAACGGCCGATGTTTCGGGTTTTCCTCGGCCAGGAGGTGCATCATGGAGGAAAAGAAGACGGCAAAGGCATACCTGGCTGGCGGTTGCTTCTGGGGCGTGGAATATCATCTGCGCCGGCTGACGGGAGTCCTGGACGTGATTTCGGGCTTCATGGGAGGGCACGTGGATCATCCCTCCTACCAGATGGTGTGCTCCGGCACCACGGGCCACATCGAGACGGTGGAGGTGATCTTCGACCCGGATGCGATTTCGTTCGAAGCCATCGCCCGGCGGTTCTTCGAAATCCACGACCCCACGCAGGAAGATCGTCAGGGGCCGGACGTTGGCGAACAGTACAAAAGCGTGGTCTTCTACGCGGACGGGGAGCAGAAGGGCGTTGCCGAATCCCTGATCCGCGAACTGCGGGACAATGGCTACGACGTGGCCACCGAACTGCGGCCGGCGGATACGTTCTGGCCGGCGGAAGACTACCATCAGCGATACTACGACCGGATCGGAAAGCCGCCGGCCTGCCATTTCCCCGTGGCGCGCTTCTCCCGGAAGGCATGATGGCTCCTTTTTTCTGCGGACCCGCATTCCAGCAGATGCCTCCGGACCGGCCGCGGACAGATTCCGGCGAAACGCGAAGAGCCAGCTTGACGCTGGAAAATGGAGCGGATAGCATGGCCGCGCGCGCAAGCCGCAGCTGCCGCAGGTGAAAAAAACCATGACAGAGCAAGCCATTCTCATCGACGAGTTCAAGCAGTACCTCCAGCGTTACCAGAACCTCGTCGGAAACCGGGACTTCGGGGAATACGGCTCCTGGAATGGATTCATGGTAAAAAAAATGAACTTCGACGAATTCGTCGCCAAATATGAAGAGTTCCGGAATCTGGAAAGGCTCTACGCGGACATCCTGGAGCGGGGCGACACCGTCAACGACGCCATCTTCCGCACCCTGCGCGAGCAGGGAGCCCACCTCCTGATCGAAGTCTGAATCCAATGTCCCAGGGAGTGATGCGCGAGGAATATGCCCGGGGGCGGGAAGAGCGGGCCGAACTGATTTACCGCTACCGGTTCCGGGCGATGGCCGCCGTGGCGGCGGCTCCAGGAATGGAAGACGGCCTCCTGCTGGACCTGGGAGCAGCGGAAGGCCGCACGCTGGCCGAAATGATCCGGCTGGGACGGCCTCGCGGCGCCTGGGGCGTGGAACTTTCGCCGGACCTCGTGCGGCGGGCGGCGGAACTGGGGCATCCCGTCGTAGAGGGAAACGCGGAAAGCCTTCCGGAGTTCCTGCGCGGGCAGAAGTTCGACGTGGTCTGCGCGCTGGCCGTCCTCGAGCATCTCGAGCAGCCCGGAGAATGCCTGCGGCAGGCGTTTTCCGTGCTGCGAAGCGGCGGACGCCTCGTGGCATCGGCTCCCAATCCCTTCTGGGACCGCATCGCCGCCCGGACGGGACTGCACAAGGAGCAGGAGCACCACGTCCAGGAGTTCGATGCGCGCGTCTTTGCGCAGTTGGCCCGCGAAGCCGGCTTCGTGAACATCCGCATGCGCCCCTTCATGTTCGTGGGCAGCGCCTTTTTGCCCTACCTGGGCATTTCCCCGAGCGTCCGGCTCGCGTACCGGCTGGAAACCCCCTTCGCCTTTCCGGCGCTCGGATTCGCATTCGTCAACCAGTTGTTCACGGCCGATCATCCCTGAACCCTTCCCAGCCACGGCGGCCGCGAACGGCCGAGCCCCCGGTGCGGCAGAGTCGCCCGCGCCGTTCCTCGCATGCGAGTTGGCGTGGATGCCCGTGCTCCCCGAGAGCGGAAGAATGCATCACAGATGGAAGATGGATTCCGGAGATCCCCGCTGGATGCGGGCCAGCAGCGAATCCAGGTGGCGGCTGCGGGTGAGGAAGCGGATGCCCACCCCCACGTTGGGAATGCAGTGCATGACCTCGCCGTCGAACGTGACGTAGCGTTCGTCGCCCGTGGGCAGCGTGATGGTCAGGGTCATGGAGATGGGGAGATCCCGCGTGTAGCGGGTGTAGACGAAGATTCCCCCCAGGCTGATGTCCTTGGACACGACCTCCACGGGGTTGACCCAGCGCTCGTGGTTCAGGGTGACCTTCAATTCCGCGGCCAGCCGGGGATGCTGGCGTGCATCGGTGCCGGAAACGGTGGAATTGCTCATGACGCGCCTCGCAATCAGGGCTGGACGAAGAAACTGCCCGCCACGATGGAATCGAAGCCTTCCACCTGGGATACGGAAGGATTGGAGGAACCGGCATCCAGCAGTTGCAGTCCGCCATTTTCAAGAGCGATATACAAAATTCCAGAGGAATCGTAGAACATGGAGATGGGTTTCTTGTCCTGCGTCCCCACCGCCAGCGTCCGGTACGGGGTCGCCGTCGTGCCGGAAACGGAAAACAGTTCCACGCTCTTGGAATCCATGCACAGCACGGCCAGCCGCTGATCCCCGGCCACGAACTGGACGTTTTTTGGATTCTGGCACCCGGTGATGTTCGTGGGCACCACGTTCCGGGAGGCGATTTCCACCAGAAACAGGCGGTTGAGCGCGGGAGCGACGGCGGCGGCGTAGGCTCCCGACCGGGAAACCGCCACATCGCTGACGCTGGTGGTCTCCGTGCTCAGCGTGATGGAGGACTGGCTGGAACTGGCCGTAGGAAACGGATCGGCCGCAAACACCAGCAGGAAGCTCTCCGCGACGCCCCGGGCGCCGGCGGCCACGATGACGCCGGGATCCGCGCTGATGTCCAGCGCCGAGAAGGCGCCGTCCTGGCTGACCCAGGAGCCGAACGTGATTTCCGTTCCGGTGCCGCTGGTACGCAGTTCGAGAGTTCCGATCCCACGGTCCGTGGCCACCACCAGCCCGCGGGCGAGCACCAGCACATCGGACGGCTTGGCATTGACGCCCGGGGTGCTGGTCGCGATCGTCAGGGACGGGGCGACCACCCCGAACCGGGACGTGTCGGAGGAATCCACGGAAAGCCAGTCGATGCGCCCGTCAGTGGAGGAAAACGCCACGAAGCGGCTTTTCTCGTCCAGCAGACGCAACTGGTACGACCCCGTGCCGATGGTCCCGCGCCGCAGGATGCGGGAGGGCTCGTCCATGCTGCGCATGTAGAGGTTGCCCTGCCCGTCGCCATGCACGAATCCTCGGAAGATGTGGATGTCCACCTTGTAGGGGCCGCTCGTGGAGCCGATTTCCATGATGGCCGGGCCGCTGGCCACCAGCGGCGGAATGCGGAACGAGAAACGCTTGGAGTCGATGAACACGTAGTTCATCAGGGAGGAGATGGGGGTGTGCACCGTTCCCCCGGAATCCACAATCTTGAACTGTCCCTCGATGAAGTCCGAACCGCGCGCCACATGGACGGTCACCGGCTGCCCCACCACGTAGTTGCGCGAGCCGGTTACACGGATCGAAGAATCACAGGCGCCCGCCAGCCACAGAAGCGCCAGCCCGACGATTTTCATGGTGTCCGTCTTGATCATCATGCGAACCCTGCTCATTTCATGCTTCCTTGCCAGCGTTTTCCACGAGTTGCGCCAGCGCCTGCCCATCCAGTCCCAGCGCGGCCGCGAGACGGCGCAGACCGGGATCCGACTGCAGGTGTCCCAGCAGCGCCTGCTTCAGGTCTCCCGCCCCTTCTGCCGGAACGTAGCGGCTCACGATGGAATCCACGATCATCTGCATGGCCTGCGCTGCGGTGAGGTCCCCTTCGCGCAGGCGCGCCGCCAGTTCGGCGGACTGGAGTGAAATCTCGCTTTCCACCCGTGCATTCCGCTCTTTCTTCTGCGTGGGACCAGAGTCCTTCACATCCTGCAGGTCGACGACCGCGCCGCGGGCGGCAGACAGGAGAACGACGGGTTTTTCCGGTATTTTCATCTGGGTGCACCTCGGTTCGCCCGAAATTCGGCAGCTCTCCTACTATAGGAGGGTCCCGCGCCGATTTCAAGGACCGTTTCCGGAAAAAAACGGCGAAAAACAACGGCGCACCAGCTTGTCAGTCCCCGGAGAATCGGGTACCACTCGGAATCCAAGGAGGATGAATCATGCGCCGTCATTCGTGGATTCTCGCACTGCTGTTCGCCCTGTCTTCCTGCACGGTGGGCAGTTCCTATTCCCAGAACAACGCCAACAATACGAACAATACGAACAATACGAACAACACGAACAACACGAACAACACCAATAATACCAACAATACCCAGAATGGGCCGGCCGATGTCGTGAAGGGCTACTGGCGCCTGACCTCCGTGGAAATGCCCATGGAACTGGAAAGCGGCGTGCAGTCCATCACACTGACGAACGAACCACAGGAATTCACTCTGGCCGGTGGCGCCGTGACGCACCTGTCGGCGGTGGGATCCTTCATGTTCAACAAGTTGACCGCCACCACCACCGACCTGACGCCGGTGATGTTTATGCTCGTCGACGACATGCTCAACCAGTTGCCTGCGACGCCGTCGACCGCGCCACGGACGCGGTCGAAGGGAAAGGCGGAGACGGAGGGGGGGAGTACCCGGCAGGAAGGGGGCTACACGAG